>JBFMGV010000011.1:0-31001 GCA_040752615.1 Pseudomonadota bacterium
GCGTCGTGAAGGATGAGCTCGGCGCAATGGGCTCGCGCCTCGGCCGCCGGTAGGCCCGGCCGGACGCGCATAACTTGGGCGGCCGCGTTCGCGGCCAGCACGAGGCGGCGTCGGCCTTGCCGGCCGTCGAGGGCGACCGGAGCCTCAACCGGCGGCGCGGCGCTCCCAAGGGTGCGACGCCATCGATCGGTCGGCCAGGTCGGCAGGTAGAGCGAGACGACCCGTCTCATCACACGCTTCCAATTCAAAATCGGCGCTCTCGCCCGCCTTGCAGCGGAGGAGTTCGACCATCCATCGCGCTCGCCCGACCCCGGCCGAGGGCAGGGGAGAAGAGGGCAGGGCGGTGATGCGCCACCGCGTGTTCGACGCGGTCGGTTGTCCAAAGTCGGCGGCCTCGGCTTGGCGGCGCCAACGGCGCACGGCGATGGCCAGGGTCCCGGTGTCCTCGGCGCTCAACTGCAGGCGCCGCGAGGCAGTCATGGAGAGCCGCGACACCTCGCCGACAACCGCGCCGAGGCCGCCATGGCGCAGGGCTTCTTCGCAGGCGGCCAACACAGCCTTTTCGTCGCCGGCCTCGAAATAGATGAGGCGGTCGGCCGACAGCCCGACCTGACTGAGCGCCGGGGCGAAGAGGTCGGTGCGTGTGACACACCACAAGACCTTGCCCCGCGTTCGAGCGGCGATGCCGGCGGCGAAGAGGGCGGAAGCGGCGCCGTCGACCGCCCCATCGCCGCCGCCGGCGACCTCATGCAGGGCGCCGAGCACCAGGCCGCCGCCGGGCAGCCGGCGATCGACCGCCTCCACGCCGAAGGGCAGGATGCCCTTGCGCGGCCGCCCATTGGCCTCGATCCGCTCGATCTCGGCGCGTAGGGCATCGACGATGGCGGGGCTGGGGGCAGGCATGGACTCCGAAAACGCGCGGGGATAAAGTCGTTCCTACTTTGTTCTGCGCGAGTCCGAAAAGAGTCAAGCGGGGGCCAGTGTCGCAAGCGGCGCTTTCCACCTACGTCCACAGGATCCATGACCGAGACTGTCGTCCGCTCGACGCTCAAGCGTCCGGCCCAGAAGCTGATCGACCGGTTCGACGTCAGCAAGATGCCGCACCGAACCATCCGCATGCTGGTGGCCAAGGGCTTCTCGCTGGCCATCTGCTGCAAGCATTGCCCGCGGATGATCGAGTGGACGCCGCAGGATCTCGTCGACAAGTTCGGCGCCAAGCTCGACCTTCCGCTCGCCGAACTCGTGCCGCGTCTGTCCTGCACAGGCCAGGAAGGCTGTGGCTCGAAAGAGGTGGCCGTGTTCCCGCACCTCTATGACGGCGAATGGATTCCGCCGTCACCATCTTAAGCTTGGCCATCCAGGATAAGTTTACCGGTCAGCTTACATAAGCGCCCCACGGTAGGATGGGGCGATGCGCGTGTACTTCCTTGGGACCAAACCGACGCTCGGCCACTACGCCGGATACAAGCTTCTCGACGGCGACGTCTCCAAGATTGAAGTCGCGGACAAGACGCCGGACGCCGGCTTCGATCTCAACACGGCCTCGACCTATCCCTGCTACCAGGGACGCGCCGTGAAGACCGACTTCGTCCCGACCAAGATCGAATATCAGGAGAAGGGGCCGCTCCCCGACGCCAACAAGGCCTTCGGTCTCCTGACCTTTGCCGAGCGCTTCCGTGACGTCGTCGAGGTGATCGAGCCCGGGGTCCATCAGTTTCTCCCCGTCGACTACTTCGACCGCAAAGGCGCCCCGCTCGGCCGGCAGCACATCTTCGTCGCCGGCAACCGTCTCGACAGTGTTCACCGCGAACGGTCGAACATGGTCCTGGTGAAGGGCATGCGCTGGTGTCCGCCATCGGACATCGCCGGGCGGGCTCCGGACCCGCGCGACGTCGTTCTACCGCATATCGACATGGCAGCGCCCGGGGCCCTGGTCTTCAGCAACCAAAAGGTCGGCGACAAACACGCCTGGTGCGACATGTTCATGCTGAGCGGGCCCAACCTGTCCGACGCCCTGGGCGCCGCCCTTCAGGCCGAAAACCTCACCGGCATCCATCTGGAGAAGTGCGAGGCCGCTTAAAGGTCACGCCCGGATCGGCATGGTCTCGTCTAAGCGCGCGCCCATGCCGACGATCTTCAGCGTCCCATCTGGCAGCGGCCGCTGCAGCGATTTGACGTGCTCCCAGGTGTCGCCGCTCAGCCAGACGTCCCACTCGTCCTCGGTCGTCAGGATCACCGGCATGGCCTTCTTGTGATAGGTCTTCACTGGCTCGGCAGAGTCTGTCGTCAGAAACCCGAAGGCTTCGACCTCCTCCCAGCCCTTCGACTTCATCCGTACGCAGGCGTGTGGCGTCCAGATGCCAGCGAAGAAGGCCAGCGGCCGTGACTGGTCTAGGGCGAACCAGACGTTCTTGCGTGTGCCCTCGTGGTCCTGGTCCGGCTCCGCAAAGGAGGTGAAGGGGACCAGACAGCGATTGGCGCGGCCCAGCCACGGCGCCCAGTGGGCGTTGGTCTTGCCGGTTTTCTCGCTGGTGGTGTTGCGGACGTTGGTCGTTCCCTTGTCGGGCTCCATTCTCAGCAGTTCGTTGAAATCGAACTCCGTGCCCTTGGCCCGCAGTTTGTCGGCCCGCTTCTGGGCCGCGTCCATCAGGGCCCGCTTGGAGCTGGGCATGCCCCAGCGGAGGTTGGCCATCTCGCGCTGGCCGTCGGCGCCGATGCGGATCACCGGGGCCTCGCCGTCGGGATAGACGCTCGGCATGGGCGGATTGTTGTTGTTCCGGTCGGTCATGGCGCGCGCGATCCGCGCCGCCTCCGCCCGGGCTTCCATCATCGCGTAGAGATTACACATCCGGGCGGCCCAAAATCGATCAGTGTCTCATAAGACGATCGAAGATTGGGAAAGTCGACACGGGCTTTGATATGGCTGAAGGCGAACCGCAGGCCGGATGTAGGCGTTGCCCCTCAAACAGAGGAGACTGCTATGCCAGCCAAATCCGCCGCTCAACAAAAAGCCGCCGGAGCTGCTCTCTCCGCCAAACGCGGCGACACGGCTAAGAAGGATTTGAAGGGCGCGTCGAAGCAGATGGAAAAGTCCATGAGCGAAAAGCAGCTTGAGGAGTTCGCCCACACCAAGCGCAAGGGCAAGCCCGAGCACGTCGCCAAATAGCGCACCGGAACCAACAGACTCTCCCCGGATTCCGCATTCAGCGAGAAACGGATACCACCATGTCCAAACGCGAAGAGATCGCCCCCAACGGGGACAAACGTTACATCCGCCGTGACGACGATGGCCGGATCAAAAGCTCCGTTGAGCAAGGTGCATCCCTGTCGGCCGACGCCCGGCATAAGGCGAAAACAAACGCCAAGCCGGGGCAAGGCGACCGCGGCGACCACCACGCGAAGTAAGGCGGGGCGAGACCACGCCGTGAGCGGCGATCCCTACGATCTGGCCCGTTTTGTCAGCGCGCAGGCCGGCGTCTTCGACGTCGCGGTCGAGGAGCTGCGCGCCGGGCGTAAGCGATCCCATTGGATGTGGTTCGTGTTCCCTCAGTTGAAGGGCCTGGGCCGGTCGCAGACCGCCCAGGCCTTCGGCATCTCGTCGCTCGACGAGGCGACGGCCTACATCCAACACCCGGTCCTCGGACCTCGACTTCAGACAGCCGTGGAAGCGGTCAACGCCAGTCAGGCCGCCTCACTCAACGCCCTGTTCGGATCGCCAGACGACCTGAAGTTCCGGTCTTCGATGACCTTGTTCGCCATCGCTGAGCCGGGGGGGGCCTACCAGGCCGCCCTGGACCGCTGGTGCGCGGGCGAGCCCGATCATCAGACCATCGCCCTGTTGGGCCACGGCTCGGCGCGGGCCTGAGATGGCGGGGCGCAAGCTCAAGGTTTTTCAAGCTCAGTTCGGCTTCTACGACACCGTCGTCGCCGCGCCGAGCCAGGCTGCCGCCTTGCGCGCCTGGGGCACGCATCAGAACCTGTTCGCCAGCGGCGAGGCCAAGATCACGACCGACGAAGCGGCCATCGCCGCCGCAGTCGCGCACCCAGAAACCCCGCTGCGGCGGGCCGTCGGCTCGAACGAGCCGTTCGCGCTGGAGCCGACCGGCCTCCCGGCCGTGCCTGACGCGCCGAAGAAAGCTGCGCCGAAGGCGAAGGCCAAGGCCAAGCCGGTCGCGCCGCCAAAACCGCCCGCCGATCGCTCGAAGCTGGATGCCGCCGAAAAGGCGCTGAAGGATCTCGATGAAAGCCGCAAACGCGAGGAAGCGCGGTTGCGGCGCGAGGCCGAGGCGTTCGAGGCGCGGAGGATGGAGGCCCAGGCCGCCTATGTCGAGGCGCGAAAGGCCGCGACCTCCAAGGTCGTGGAAGAGCGCACCGCCTATCGCCGAGCCGGCGGCGAGGACTAGGTTCAGCCGGCTTTTCTCGTCTTCTTCGCCGGCGCCTTCGCACTCTTTGCCTTGGCGACGGGCTTGGCCGCGGCCTTGTCCTTGGCGTTTAGGCTGGCGCGCAGGGCGGCCATTAGGTCGACCACGTTGGTGTCTTCCGGCTCGTCGACCTTTGCCGGCTTGTGGCCCTTCTTCTTGTCCTCGATCAGCTGCTTGAGCGCCTCTTCGTAGCGGTCGACGAACTGGCTGGGGTCGAAGGGGCCTTCCTGCTGCTCGATAATCTTCTCAGCGATGGCGATCATGGCGGGATCAGCCGCCTTGTCGCTGATGCTACCGAAGATCTCCTCGGGCTTGCGCACCTCGGCATCCGTTCGAATGGTGTAGGCGAGTATGCCCTTGTCGCGCGGTTCCAGCGCCAGGATGCGCTCGCGCGTGCCGATGACGACGCGGCCGAGGGCGATCTGACCGGACTTCTCCATCGCCGTCCGGATGACGCCGAACGCTTCCTGGGCCAGCTTGCCGTCCGGGGCCAGGAAGTAGGGGTTGTCCCAATAGAGGCGGTCGATCTCGTCGCCTGGAACGAACCGCTCGATCTCGATGGTCTTGGTGCTCTCCAGCTTGACCGAATTGATCTCGTCCTGGGTGAGCAGGATGTATTCGCCCTTGGAGACCTCGTAACCCTTCACCAGTTCGGAGCGCTCGATCGGACCCGTGTCGGGATCCGTGGTGATCATCTTGATCCGGTTGTTGGTCTTGGGATTGATCAGGTTGAAGTGGACGTCGCCGGCCGAATTGGTCGCGGTGTAGAGCGCGACCGGGCAGGTCACGAGCGAGAGCTTCAGGTGGCCTTGCCAGGTTGGACGATACGCCATGGTCTGATCCAGTGATGGCGGAGCCCAGACGCCCCGTAACGACTCGACTCAACGACGACGGCTGCGATTCGTTTCTGTGCTCGTGGCCGCGCGTGTGGCTAGCGCGCCGATCGCCTCTTCCTCAGGGAGACCCGCGCGAGATCGGGTCGTTGAGCGAGGATGCGATACTTCTTTCACACTGAAGACGGGCAGTGCTTTCCCGACGAAGAGGGGTCGGAGCTGCCCGACCTGCAAAGCGCCTGCATAGAAGCCACGAAGGCGCTCGGCGAATTCATGCGGGAAAAGCCCAAGGCGTTCTGGGAGCACGACTGCCTGACCCTGAAGGTGGCGGACGCCGAAGGCCTTGTCCTCTTCACCTTGGATCTATCGGTCACCCTGGCCGCGGCCATGAACGGCCGCCATCCGCCGATCGTCTAGCTACAGGGCGCGGTCTCGCCCGTCTCGAGGTCGATCCGGAAGCAATGCTCGTGCCCGCTCTCGACCTCGCGGACGATGACGCTAATCGCCTCATCGGCGCCCGGCATCTCGTGCAGGTCCTCGACGTAAGCCACCGCCGCGGCCTCGAACGAAGGCTCCTGCACGGTGCGCGCGTGGTGCGCATCAACGTGGCGAGCGTGAACACGGAAGGTGCGGGTTTCTGGGGAGGCTTGGGTCATGGGGTTCTCCGCCGACGACAACGCGTGACGTCCAAAATGGATTCGCCGAGTCGACCGGATCGACAAGCGAGGCCGTTCGTTGATCGAAGCAAGATCAGCGTGGGACCGACGATGGCTGAGAGCAAACTCGCCAAGTATCAGGAGATGCGGGACTTCACCGCGACGGCCGAGCCCTCGGGCGACGACGCCAAGGTCGTGCCCTCCGAAGCCTTGCGGTTCGTGATCCAGAAACACGCCGCCAGCCATCTGCACTTCGATCTGCGTCTCGAATACGAGGGCACCTTCCGATCTTGGGCCGTTCCCAAGGGACCTTCGCTCGACCCGAAGGACCGCCGCATGGCGATGGAGGTGGAGGACCACCCGCTCGACTACGGCGACTTCGAGGGCACGATCCCCAAGGGACAGTACGGCGGCGGCACGGTGATGCTGTGGGACCGCGGCTTCTGGGCGCCCGAAAAGGGTTTCGAGAAGATCGGCGCGGCGCTGGCCAAGGGCGAGCTGAAGTTCGTCATGGAAGGCGAGCGCATGCATGGCTCATGGGTGATCGTGCGCACCAAGCGTGACAGCCGGGGCAAGGCGAGCTGGCTTCTGATCAAGCACCGGGACGAGGGCGCGGAAGAGGGCAACCCCTCGGGTCCCACGGATGACGACCGCTCGGTGGCGTCCGGACGCACCATGGCCGAGATCGCCAACGGCAAGGGCAAGGCGGCCACGCCCTTCATGACGGCGAAGGGCGCCGCCGCCGGATCCGTCTGGCAGAGCAACCGCGACGACAGCGCGCCCGCCGGCCTGATCACGCCGACAAAGGCGAAGGCGCCTGCGAAAACCAAGACGGTGAAGAGCCTGCCGGCCTTTGTGGAGCCTCAGCTGGCCAAGCTGGTCGACAAGCCTCCAGCCGGCCCCGGTTGGGCCCACGAGATCAAGTTCGACGGCTACCGGATGCAGCTGCGCACCGTCGGCGGTAAGGCGACACTCCTGTCGCGAAAGGGCCTGGACTGGTCGACGAAGTTTCCGGAGATCGTCGCCTCGGGGGAAGGGCTGGCGGACGGCATCATCGACGGCGAGGTGGTGGCGCTGGACGCCACCGGCGCTCCGGACTTCTCCGCCCTGCAGGCGGCGATCTCGGAGGCGAACACCAAGAACCTGGTCTTCTTCGTGTTCGACCAGCTGTTCGACGGCAAAGAGGACCTGCGGATGCTACCGCTCGGCGAACGCAAGGCCCGGCTTGAAGCCCACGTCGAGGGCGCGCCCGCCAACATCCGCTACGTCGACCATTTCATCACGGCGGGGGACGCCGTCCTGCTCTCGGCGTGCCGGATGGATCTTGAGGGGATCATCTCCAAGCGGCTCGAAGCGACCTACCAGTCCGGGCGGAGCGAGAGCTGGTGCAAGTCAAAATGCCGCCAGGGCCACGAGGTGGTGATCGGCGGCTGGACGACGACAGGCGACAACTTCCGCTCCTTGATCTGCGGTGTGAACCGCGATGGGGAGCTGGTCCACGTCGGGCGGGTCGGCACGGGTTTTGGACGCGACACCGTCGCTCGCCTCCTGCCCCGCCTGAAGGCGCTGGAGACGGACAAGAACCCGTTCAAGGGCAAGACTGCGCCAAAGAAGGCGGCCGGCGTGCATTGGGTGAAGCCCGAGCTTGTCGCGGAGATCCAATACGCCGGCTTCACCGCGGACGGGACGCTGCGGCAGGCGTCATTCAAGGGCCTGCGCGAGGACAAGCCCGCCTCGGAGGTCGACACCGTAGAGCCGGCGCCGGCGGCGACGACCGATCTGGCCGAGCCCGCGCCGACGACGATCCGGACCAAGACGGTGATGGCGCGCGGGTCGAGCGTGGTGATGGGCGTCACCATCAGCCACGCCGACAAGCCGCTGTGGCCCGACGCCGATGACGGCAACCCGGTGACCAAGCTGGAGCTCGCCCAGTATTACGAGGCGATCGGCGAGTGGATGCTTCCCCATGTGAAGGGGCGGCCGTGCTCGATGATCCGCATGCCGGATGGGATCAACGGCGCCCAGAACTTCTTCCAGCGCCACGCCGCCAAGGGCCAGTCCTCACTGATCACCGAGGTCGAGGTCTGGGGCGACCGCAAACCCTACATCCAGTTTGACCGGGTCGAGGCGCTGGTGGCCGCCGCCCAAACCGGCGCCCTGGAGCTCCACCCCTGGAACAGCGAGCCGTTCTCACCCGAGCAGCCGGGGCGCCTCGTGTTCGATCTCGATCCGGCTCCCGACGTTCCTTTCGAGCTGGTCATCGAGGGCGCGCGCGAGATCCGTGACCGCCTGGAGGAGCTCGGCCTCGTCGGGTTCTGCAAGACGACGGGGGGCAAGGGGCTGCATGTGGTGACGCCCCTCGATGCAGAGGGCCTCAGCTGGGACATCGCCAAAGCCTTCGCGCGCGACGTCTGCAAGGTGATGGCCGCGGACTCTCCGGACCGTTACCTGATCAACATGGCCAAGAAGGAGCGGACCGGGCGCATCTTCCTGGACTACCTACGCAACGATCGGATGGCGACCGCCGTCGCGCCGCTTTCGCCCCGCGGCCGGCCGGGCGCGCCGGTCTCCATGCCGGTCACCTGGACCCAGGTGAAGCGAGGCCTGGACCCGAAGGCCTACACGCTTCGCACCGTCCCGCCCCTGGTGAAGAAGCTGAAGGCCTGGGAAGACTATTGCGACGGCGAGCGGCCGCTGGCCAAGGCGATCGAGCGCCTCGGGAAGGTCTGACTGAACCGATGGGCGCGATCAGCGCGGGCCTCCTCGTCTATCGGCGAACGACGTCAGGGCTGTCGTTCCTGCTGGGTCATCCTGGCGGCCCCCTGTGGGCCCGCAAGGACGTCGGGGCCTGGATGATCCCCAAGGGCCTCATCGACCCGGGCGAGCCGGCGCTGGACGCGGCCAGGCGTGAATTTCGCGAGGAGACCGGTCTTGAGCCGCCTCTGGGCGGCCAACCTCTCGCGGCGCTGAAGCAGGCCGGCGGCAAGACGGTCCTGTGCTGGGCCGTCGAGGCGGACCTGGAGGTGTCCGGATTCAGCCCGGGTCTCTTCGAGATGGAATGGCCGCCACGGTCGGGAAGGAAGGCTCAGTTCCCCGAGATCGATCGCCTCGCCTATTTCGAGGCCGAGGAGGCCTTGCGGAAGATTCTTCCCTCGCAAGCGCCGCTGATCCACGAGACCCTTTCCCTGATCGGGACGGCGACATGAGGATCGCCACCTTCAACATCAACAACGTCAACAAGCGCCTGCCCAACCTCTTGGCCTGGCTGGACGCTGAGCGGCCGGACGTCGTCTGCCTGCAGGAACTCAAGGCCGAGCAGCGGGCGTTTCCGGTCGACGCCCTGGCGGCCGCCGGATACGGCGCCGTCTGGCAGGGCCAGCGGTCCTGGAACGGCGTCGCGATCCTGGCGCGCGGATCCACGCCCGTGCTGACCCGCCGCGCGCTGCCCGGCGATCCGTCGGACGACCAGGCCCGCTACATCGAGGCGGCCGTCAATGGCGTCCTCATCGCCTCGATCTATCTGCCCAACGGCAACCCGCAGCCGGGCCCGAAGTTCGCCTACAAGCTCGCGTGGTTCGAGCGCCTGATCACCCACGCCGCCGCACTTGTGGAGGCCGGCATTCCGGTCGTTCTCGCCGGCGATTACAACGTGGTGCCAACCGAGGCCGATATCTGGCCGGGCCATCGCGAGCAGGACAATGCCCTGTTGCAGCCGCAGACGCGCGCGGCCTTTCAGCGGCTTCTCGATCAAGGGTGGATCGATGCTCTGCGAACCGTCCAGCCGGAAGGCCCCCTATGGACCTTCTGGGGCTACCTTCGCCATCGATGGCCCAACGACAAGGGCATGCGGCTGGATCACCTGCTGCTGAGCCCATCCCTCGCATCCAAGCTCCGCGCCGCGGGGGTTGACCGCTCCGTGCGGGGCGAGGAGGGCGCCAGCGACCATGCGCCGACCTGGGTGGAGATCACCACGGTCGTCCGCAGGCCCAAGCCGGCCGCGGAGGCCAAAACCAAACCGCGTCGGCCGGCCGGCCGCCCGGCGCGGTAGCCGTGGCGAAGTATCCCGTCACCCCCGATGGCCGCTACTTCGTGGTGCGCGGCCGCCTCTGGCGGACCTCCAATCCCGGGCTGTCGCCGGACGTGCGGCAGGCCCTGGTCGATGAGCTGATGGCCGCGCGCCGCGCCGTCCGAACCGCGCGCCTGGCGAAGGACCCGGCGGCGGAAGACCAGGCTCACGCCGCCGTCGATCGCGCCAAGCGAGCGCTCGGTGAACGCGGGCCGGTGTGGTGGACGGACGGCGCGCCGGACCTCAACCGGCACATGGCGCGCAACACGCCCTACGCAGCGTGGTTTGCAGGCCTCGGCGGCTAGCGAAGCTGGCTGTCCTTGCTGCCCCGACGGTTGATGCCGACCTGGACGATGCGGCTGTCGCGGCCGGACTGGCACGCGACGCAGGTGGTCACGCCCGGCACGGCGCGGCGGCGGGCCTCAGGGATCGCATCGCCGCATTCGACACAGTCTTCCGTCCCCGGACCGGTCGGCAGGCGGGCGCGCGCGGTCAGGACGCCGTCGGTGACGGTGTCTTCGATCTGATCCAGGACGGCGCCGTCATGCGCCCAGCCGTTGGCCATGGGGTCTCCACGAAAGAGTTGAGCGTGTTTAGATAGTTACGGCTGAGGCCTCACCAAGCGGAGCCTTGGGCCAACCGATGAACGCAGCCCTGCGGCTGGGCGTTGAAGGTGCGATGCAGCGCCGCTTTGGACCATGACCCGCAAGCCCGCAGCGCGTCCCAAGCCCCTGACGGCCGAGACGCTGGCCGCGCTTGGCGCCGAGCGCCTGGCCGAGATCCTGCTCGGGGTGGCCGACACCCGGGCCGATCTCAAGCGCCGCCTGCGCATGGAAGTGGCGGCCGGGCAGGGGCCGCAGCATTTGGTCCCGCAGATCGACAAGCGCCTGGGCGCGCTCCAGACCAGCCGCGGCCAGGTGACTTGGCGTCAGAAGCCGGCCGTGGTTCGCGACCTCGACGCCGTCCGCGAACTGATCGCCGAGCGCCTGGCGCCCATGGATCCGGGCGCAGCCCTGGAAAGGATGTGGCTGTTCCTGGAGACGTCCACGCCTGTGGGGAAGCGGTTCCGCGAGCGGGACGGCGCGGTCACGGCGGTCTACGCCCGCGCGGCCGCCGACCTTGGGCGAATGTTAGGGCGCCAGGACGCCCACCTGGCCGCGAACGCCTTGGTCGACGCGGTCGCCGCTCGACCACAGGCCTGGGCCGAGTGGCTGCCCGAGACCTTGCCGGGCACGGGCCAGGCGATGGCGCGCATCGCCTTGACGCTCGCGCTGGCGAGGGGCGAGCGGTCGCCCGGCTGGCAGACGGCCATTCGCCACCTTGCCGACGCGGCCGGCGATGTGGAGGCCTTTCGACAGACCTACACGGCGGCGGCCCTGGCGACGCCGCAGATCTCGGTCGAGGTCGCGCGCCGCTACCTGGCGGCGGGCGAGTTGGAAGCGGCCGGCGACATTTTACGCGGGGCGGCCCCGAAACCCGGTCGCGCCGGCCGGCTGCCTGCTCCGGACTTCGATTGGGAGAGCGCCTGGATCGACTACCTCCAGCAGTCTGGCGACGAGGCTGCGGCGCAGGCGGTCCGCTGGGCGTCCTTCGAGCGGACGCTCGATGTCGAGCGCGCTCGGGCGTTCACGAAGCGCCTCGACGGGTTCGACGACGTCGAGGCCGAGCAGCGTGCGTTCGCCTATGCCGCCGAGCATGCGGATTTCGAGCGCGGGCTCCGCTTCCTGATGGCTTGGCCAGCCCTGCTCGAGGCCAGCCGAATGATCCAGACCCGCGAGGAGGCCGGCCCGCTGGACCCTGCCGAGGCGGAGTTGTGGGCCTCCAAACTGCGCCGCCGATATCCGGCGGCCGCCCACAAGCTTCTGCGGCGCGCTGCGGCGGCGGCCTTCCGCCGGCGGGACTTCAAGGTTTGTGATCGGTTGACGCAGGAGGCCGAGACGATCCCGGTCTAGCCGACGCCGCGTCAGCCTTAGGCCTGCGGGCTGGACGCAGAGTGATCCCGCCGATCGCTGGGAAGGATCATCCTGCCGAGGGCGGAACCGGGGATGAGCACAACGCCGAACAGCAGATACCCGACCAGCACCGACAGATAGCGGTGCTCCGGTGCGGCGATGACGTCGGCCAACGCGATGAAGGGCACGGCCAGAATGTAAGGCGGCGCGACCGCCGCGAGATGCCTGATGAACCGGTTCTCCGTCTGCTGGATCGGCGAGACGAAGATGCTGACCAAGGTTGCGACGACGGCGGCGCCCACGACCAAAGGACCGTAGGGCATGCCGGCGTAACGGATCGCAAAGGCGAGCGCGAACCCCGTAAGGGTCATCTCAACGAAGAAGAGCCTTTGGAACTTTGAGGGGGAGCGAGCCAACATTCCCGACGTCCAATCAAGCCTGAGGCGAGGACCAGGATTATAGGCCGCGCTCGACTCTTCGCCATATGTAGAGTTTGGAATGGAGTGCTTTAAGCAGGACGTTTCTTCGAACGTGGTCTTCAGATTTCGGCCCAGACTTCGAGAAGGTACTTAGCGGTTATAACAATGACGGCTACTGGCAGCGTGCCCGGGCCTGCCGCGTGCCACGACACCCACAGATCAGCCCCGTTTGGCGGGAACAAAAGGACTGCCGGACACCTCCTAGCGAGAACAGCAGGAGGAACTCATGTCCATCATCGATAAGGCCATCGCGGCCATAACCCCGCCCGTCAGCGACGAAAAACGCGCCGAAGCGCACGCCAAGGCGCGCGCCGCGGCCGAGCCCGGCGACTGGCTCTCGCAGGTGCTCGATCACCACGAGGAAATCGATAAGGCCTTCGCCGACACCCGAGCCGCGACCACGGCCGAGGCCCGCCGCAAGGCGCAGAAGCGTCTCGGCGCGCTTCTGACGGGCCACTCCATGGCGGAGGAGGCCGTGATCTATCCGGCGCTGGCCCAGGCCGGAAAGCAGGGTCACGCCAACACCGCCTACACCGAGCAGGTCGCCGCCAAGCAGCAGATGGCGGCGCTGGAGACGATGGACCCGATGAGCGAGGACTATCTCGACAAGCTCGGTCATCTGGAAGGCGCGGTGAAGACCCACGTCTACCAGGAGGAAAGCGACTGGTTCGTGGACATGAAGCGCGACGCGCCGGCGGACGCCCAGGCCCATGCCACGGCGCGGTATCGCGAAGAGGCTGGCCGCTATTTCGACGGCGGCGCACCCGTCGGGGGCGCGGCCGGTGAAAGCCGATCGTTCGTCTCCGACTCGCCAAGCGCCTGAAGGCCGCGAGGGAGGGGCCTCACCCGAGCCATGGCGTCATGGCTCGGGTTCCGTGAGGCGCCTCCCCGCCATGGTCGCCATTGTCGCGTCTAGGGCGGCGCAGCCTCTACTCGGATCGGCGCAGGGCCTCTAAACAGGGCCCATCGAGGTCCACGAGGCGGTCATGGCGACAGGCACAGTCAAGTTCTTCAATCCGGCCAAGGGGTTTGGCTTCATCGCGCCGAATGACGGCGGCGCCGACGTCTTCGTCCATATCTCGGCGGTCGAGCGCTCGGGGCTTTCTGGGCTGGAGGAGGGCGATCAGGTCGCGTTCGAGCTCGAGACGGATCGTCGGTCGGGCAAGCTGGCCGCGGTGGACCTGGAGGTGACCGGGTCCGCCCCCGCGGGTGCGCGCCCGGCCCGACCTCAGCGCGCCTCAGGGGGATTTGAGCGCGGCGGGCACGGCTTCGGGTCCCGCAACGATCGCGCCTCGTCAGGCTCGGGGTCTGGCGTGGTGAAGTGGTTCAACACCCAGAAGGGCTTCGGATTCATTCAGCCCGACGACGGCGGCGGCGACGTGTTCGTGCACATCTCCGCCGTTGAACGCGCAGGCCTTCGCGACCTGCCGGAGGGCCAGCCGATCCGCTACGAGCTCGAACAGGACCGCCGCACCGGCAAGACATCGGCGACAAACCTGCAGCTCGGCTGACCGCCACGCCGAACGGCGTCAGCAGGTCGCAAGAAAGCTTGAGCTTAGGACGGCTCTTCGGCCCAAACGGACGGCCGACATTTCGTGTCGGCCGTGCCTGTTCTTTTGAGACTATTCGCAGCTCCCCGCGTTGGACGCCGTGGAGGCTGTTCATGAAATCAATGCTCGTCGCGACCGTCGCTGTCGCCGCCCTTGCCGTTGCAGCGCCGACCTGGGCCCAGCAGGGGGACGGAACTGAAGTTCCCATCTCCACCAACGTCTTTAAGCCCGACAAGCGTGACCCGACGCCTGCACGTATGTCGGGGATTAAGGCGCCTGCGGGGTTCGCGGTCACGGCCTTCGCGATGGGTCTGAAGAACGCGCGCATCCTGGCGGTCTCGCCGAGCGGAGCGGTCTATCTGAGCCGCCGCGACCAAGGCGACGTGCTGCTGCTGAAGGACAGCAATGGGGACGGCAAGGCCGATGGCGCCCCGATCACGGTGGCCAACCGCGCCGGAGCGCACGGCTTGGCGATCAAGGACGGCAAGCTTTACCTGGTCACCGTCAAAGAGGTGTTCGTCGCCGACATCCTGCCCGATGACCGGCTGGGGCCGCTCACCCTGCTGATCGGCGACCTGCCGGACTCCGGCCAGCACCCGAACCGCACCATCGCCTTCGGGCCGGACGGCATGCTGTACATCAGCGTCGGCTCGACCTGCAACGCCTGCAACGAGAGCAATCCGGAGAACGCGACGATCCTGCGCGCGTCCCCGGACGGCAAGAGCCGGGTCATCGTCGCCACCGGGCTTCGCAACACCATCGGCTTCGGCTGGCAGCCGCGGACCGGCGAGCTGTGGGGCATGGACCACGGCATCGATTTCCTCGGCGACCAGATCCAGCCCGAAGAGCTCAACAAAATCGAACAGGGCAAGACGTACGGCTGGCCGCACATCTGGGGCGAGGAGGGTGAAAACCCGCAGAGCACGCCGGTGGGCGAGATCACTAAGGCGCAATGGAAAGCGATGAGCACGCCGATGACGCTGGGCTACGCCGCCCACGCCGCACCGATGCAGATGGTGTTCTACAACGGCGGCAACTTCCCGGCCGACTACGAGGGCGACGCCCTGGTGACGATGCGCGGGTCGTGGAACCGCAATCCGGCCGCGGGCTATGAGATCGTCAGGGTCCGGTTCAACGGCGGCCAAGCCCGCTCGATCGAGCCGTTCGTCACCGGCTTCCTCACGGACGGCGGCAAGACCCACATCGCTCGTCCGGTCGGCCTGGCCCAGGCCAAGGACGGCTCGCTCCTGATGGCCGACGACGCCAACGGGGTGATCTATCGCATCGCCTACACCGCGGGCGGACCGGCGCGGGCGGCGATGAAACCGCCGGCCGGGCCCATGACGGAGCAGGCCATGAAGGGTGTCGGCGTGCCGCTGGCGATGGCCAGGCCGGAAACCCAGGCGAGCGGGCGACTGACCGTGACCTCACCCAGCTTCGGGTCGGGCCAGCCGATCCCGGTCAAATTCAGCGAATACGCCGATGGGGTGGCGCCGGAGCTGCGCTGGACGCCGACGGCGGGTGCGAAAAGCTACGCGGTGATCGTTGAGGATCCGGACGCCAAGCCCATCACGCCGTTCGTGCATTGGGTGGCGTTCAACATCCCGCCTTCGGTCGGGAAGCTGCCGGAGGGGCTGCAGGAACAGCTGAGGCTGACCGAACCCCCGGGGGTCCTCCAGGGCCGTACCAGCCGGGGCTCGCCCGGCTATTATGGACCGCGCCCGCCGGTGGGCGATCCCCCGCACCACTATCACTTCCAGGTGCTCGCGCTGGATACGATGCTGGACCTGCCGCCTGGGGCGGACCGCGACATGGTGCTCACCGCCGCCAGGAGTCACGTCCTGGCGAAAGGCGAACTTGTGGGGACCTACCAGCAGCTGGTGAAGCCTCCGAAGTAGGCGGACAGGTTCGCGCTCCCGCGGATTGGAATTCTCAGCCGCCGCTGGCTGTCAGTGATCGCCCCAAGCCTTCAGGGTGAACTCTTTCGGCACGGCCTTGCCCAGCAGGTCCACCCAGCCCTCCTTCGACCAGGCGACGGCGATGAAGCCGGCGCCGCCGGGCCAGCGGAACCAGCCCCTGATCAAGCGCCCGTCCTTGGGGGCCGTCTCGGGAGGGTTCTCGGCATGCATCGGAGCACAATAGCCGAGCTCGTCGGATTTGCGTCGTCCTGGGGACAGGGAGGGGAAGGCCTTCCCCTGCGGACGAGCCGGTGTCTCGGCCGACCCCTTCTGCGGGGACACCCCCGCAACGCCCCGGAAGCGGAGAGCGGCTGGCGGGCGTGCTCGGTCCCGCCGTGTGCCGCGGCTCCTACGGGTCCGCCCCTTCGGGCGCGGTGCGCCGCCAGCCGCTCGACGGCGCTTCCCGCCATGGCCTGGCGGCCAGGCTCCTTGCAGCCTTCATTTTGGCGAGAGACGTTCCAGATGGCCGGCAGCCGGAGCCTTGTAAGCTTCCAAGGGCCAAGGCCCCCGATAGCCGTCAACGAACCCGTCCGAGGGGATTTTGAGAGCCGCTACAATGGCGACCTGACCAAGGCACCGACTGAGATGGCCTCGCAGCAGTTCGAGCGCGTCGAAGTAGCGTTGCCGGTCATCAGGATGTCGCTGGGCGAATGGGTTCCCTTCAGCTTTCAGCGGACGTCCCAGAGTCTGCTCGAAGGTGAGGAACTGGCGGATCGCGGCGAGCATCAGCTCAAGCAGGAGGTAGAGGCCGCCTTCGCTTACTCCGGCGAGCTCAATCTGCTCGGCGACCAACATCGAACGGATTTCCTGCAAGGAGCGCAGGGCGTCATTGATGCAGCCGTCGCAGCATTCATGTTGGCTCAAGACGCGACGATCCTTGAGCTTGATCAGCAACGCCTGCGCGCTGGCCCTCTCCGCGGGGCTGAGGTGAACCAAAACGCTCAGGAAGGGCAGGTCGAGTTGGTCCGCGGACGTGCGGGCGTCGGGATTGCGGGCGAACTGATCCAGCACCCGAGACACATCGAGCTGAAAGGGTATAGCGCCGCTTCTCATTGGCCGTAGGTTATGGCCGCCCCCCTAGGGGCGCAACGCGCGCGCGATCGTCGTCCACGGGATTGGCGCCGACGGCGGTGGTGTGGCACGTCCCTCAAATGAACAAGCAACAGTCCATCGACCTGCTGAGGCGCCAGCGCGACTTGACGAGCGAACTCGCTGGCAAGGACTCGTCGGGACCCGACTTCAAGAAGTGGCAGCGCGACACGGAGATCATCATCAGCCGCGTCTTCGGCGGGGACACGCGCAATCTCAAGGACTTCCAGGATGTCCGCTATTCTCTTGGGGTTTTTACGACTTCGACGCCAGATTCCGACTTCGAGGACGCCTATCGCCGCGGCCTGACGAATGCGGCGGCCGTGCTAGACTCGATGGTGGCCGAGATCGAGGAGTTCGGCCTGGCGAGCGGCGTCGCCGAGGACGAGCCTGACCACCTCACGCTGATCGAGAAGATCTGCCTGCGGTTCCATGCCGTGGCCCGGCAGCTTCAGCACCGACATGCCGGTCGTGAGACCATTTCCATCGAGGACGAGTACGACGTCCAGGACCTCCTGCACGCCATTCTGCGACTGCACTTCGACGACATCCGTGCAGAGGAGTGGACGCCTAGCTACGCCGGCGGCTCTTCGCGCGTCGATTTCCTGCTCAAAACCGAGGAGATCGTCGTCGAGGTGAAGAAGACACGGCCGTCCATGAAGGCCAGGGAACTTGGCGAGCAGCTGATCATCGACCGCGCCCGGTATGAGGTCCATCCGAACTGCAAGGCGCTCGTCTGTTTTGTCTATGATCCCGAAGGGCGGATCGGCAATCCGGTCGGTATCGAGCGCGACTTGGAGGGGCACAGCGGCCCTCTGAAGGTTCGCGTGATCATTGCGCCTCGGACGTGAACTGGCCAAAGTCGGCCGGCCGCTACTGGCCTCAGGCTTGGCTCCTTGCCGCCCTCGCAGACCTCATTATTAAAGCCTCTGTGGTCTTTGCTCGACGCGGTATCGGCACAGGGACGTGTTCGGAGCTGAATTGAAGAACTGATGGCAGAAGAATCCCGACAGGCGGTGCTCGAGCTTGCCGAGCGACACTACGGCGACTCCGACGAACCGCTCTACCTGGCGGGGGTGGGGCAAGAGCTCCGGGGTCGGAAGCTCTGGCCGATCGACGGTGAGAAGCGGTCGCTGAAGGAGTGGTTGAAAACCCTCGAACCCGACATCACGGTCCTTCAAGACGAGACCACGCCCGCACGTGTGGCCATCGTAACGCCCGCCAAGGCTCAACGTGTCGACGAGATCCTGCTTGGCCTGCGAAACGCCGAGTTTCTCGCCACCCTCGCGCGCCCCGTCCTGCTCGCCTTCTGCGTTCGCGGAACCGAAGACGGCCCGGTCTTCATCACGCGCAAGCCGCCGTTCAAATACACCTTGGTGCCGCCGCAAGACGGCGCGAACTATCACGTCGTCCCGCCGGAGTTCCGGCTGCCCGGCCTGCGCCTGGCCAACGCGAGCAAGATGGCCCCGAGCGACGTCGCCCAGCTTGGCGCGAACATCCAGCGCTGGGCTGGCGCCCATGCGGTCGATCTCGGTTCCCTGACGCGCGAAGTCGCCAGCACGGAACAGCCCGTGGCTGAAGAGGTCGCTATCGGCACGATGTCGGCGCTGGACCGGTTGATCGCCGCCCAACGCCCGGACTTGCGCACGCAAGTCGTCATTCCCGCCGACATTGCAGCGCTGCTCAGCCGCCACAAATGACCGGACGACGCGATCGCCGTCCTCAACGGCGAAAGGCGCCTCGCGCCGTGATCGAGCCGGCGGGGGTCAAGGCACTGGCCATCGTCGTCGGCTTGCCGCCGGCGCTCGTCGGGCAGGTCGAGGCCTGGGTCGCCGACGCCATCGCCAAGCCGGTGCGCGTCATCCCCATCGCGGCGTCACCCGACGACAACCGGCCGTACCGGAACGCCCAGGTCGACCAAATCCTCGGAAATGTCATCGCGTACGCCCAGAAGAAGCGGAACGCTGACCAACAGCCCGCCCCCTCGTCGATCCTGCTGCTCTATGTCCCGGGACCAACCCAGGAGCCCTTGCTCACGGCCTTCGACTTCTTCGTCTTCCCCATCGCTCTGACGGCCCTGAGCGCGTTTCGCGAAGGGCGTCAGCTGAGGCATGATCCAGAAGAAGTGCGTTCGGCGATCAAGGCGGTCCTCGATCCCGAGAGCGAGACGATGCGCGTGTTCGAGGCCGTGCAGGAGAGGGTGCGCGCCTTGCGAGACGCCGAGGCGCTGCAGCTTCCGCCGCTCAATTTCCACATCAGCCGAGACAGGCCCATCGCCCAGGTCTTCACCGCTTTGCGACGCGGCGACCTGGCGTGGGATGCGGCGATCGAGGGGTTGGAGGCGCAGGAATTCGACCACGAGCGGATACCGCACCTCCACAAGGGCGCGAACCGTCGTGCTTACCAGGACGACCGCGGCCTAGTGTTCCTTCGCGCCGACCCGCTGGCCTATCACGGGGCCAATCGCGAGGTGCCTGACGACGAGGACATGCAGGAGAACGCCAGCCAGCTCCTGCGCGGCGCGTTTCGGTTTGGCTGCCCGCTCGCCGCTGGCTTCCATCACGATGTGCCGCTTGAAGAGGATCGGACCCTGGACGCGATTATCCTGGCGTGCGCCCAAAGAGGGCCTGTTCGATCCAAGGCGACCTACGTGAACATCTACCCCAATGACATTGTCCGGGGGAGAAAATTGGCCGCTCCCTAGATATCTAGGCCGACGACCCTTGATCTCACCGCCCGTCACTACCCCCACTAACCGGTCAGCAGGGCTAAACCCAGCTGCGACGTCCACCGGACGAAGGGTCGTTTCCGACCGTCGGCTTCCGAGACTTGCGCCCCGGTGCTTTTCCAAGGCATGCGCCAAGGTCTGCGAGTGTGATCATAGCTTTGCGCGATAGATCGAGGCTGTAGATATCCACTCCGCCTTTCTGAATCAAGAATGGCTCCTCAGGAGGTCGTACTAGGCCTCGTCGCCTTCCCCTTCGACAGGCACCGAGGCCGCGCCCCCGAGGGCCTCGTAACGGCGCGCCGACAGCCACTGCAGCCGCTTGGCCTGGGTGAGGAGCACCCGCCGCAGGCCGCCCTGGACCTTCCGCTCTGAAATCACCTGAGCCAGGCGCGAGATGATCAGCGAGCGCCGGGCGATCCGAAAGTCGGGATGCGAGCGCAGGTCGTAGACGCGCTCAGAGACGATGCGTCCGCGAAACGAGGGCGGCGCCTCCACGCTCAAGTCTCCCGGCGGCGGGTCCTTCTCATTGAGGATGGCCTTGAATTGCGAGCCGGCGATCGCGCGTTCGGTGATCAGACGCTCAAGCGCGTCGAGATGCTGGCGGGCGGCCAGATCGGCGCGGTTCGACTCCTGGAACTGGGGGAGGGGCCACACCTCGATCTCGAAGACCTCGAAGGGGTCTAGCACCGACATGGCGACGGCGTCGGTGCGTTGGTTGGTGAGGTGGCGGCGGATGCGGGTGCGCAGGCGCTCGTTGGTCTGGCCGACATAGATCGGCTCACCGTCGTAATCGAAGAAGGCGTAGACGCCCCACCGGTAGTTGCCAACGAACGGCCGGGTCCCCGAGGGATCGTCGAACGGGCTGTCGAGGAAAGTCGTCAGGTTCTGGCGAAGATCCTCGGTTTCGAACGGGGGGAAGTTGATCGCGTCCGGATCGCGCCTGAACAGGTCCGTCACGCGACTTCGCGCGCCTCAACCGCCTCGGCCAGCAGCGGTTCGAAGATGTGCTGAGCCAGGTGGCGGACGACATCCACCACCACGCCGTCGCCGGTTAGGTGGTAGGCCTCGTTGTAGTTCTTCGGCAGCTTGTAGTCGTCCGGAAGGCCCATCAGCCGGGCCGTCTCCCGCGCGGAGATCAGGCGCGAGCGAATTTTCTTGCCGTCGATCACCAGAATGACCTGACGGCTCGAGCCGCCGGCCGGGGTCCGCAAGCAGCCCGACACGTCGTCGAACCGGACTTCGGCGCGTTGGACCTTCACGCCACGCTCATCCAGGCGCGTGCGGTTGTAGACCCCGCCGACCATGCGGCGGCCGGCGCGCATCGCCGCCGTCACCTTGGCCTTGTTCAGCGGAGTCATCTTGGCCAGTAGCCGCTGGGTCTCCGCCGGGCTGTGCCAAGCAACGCTCGTCGGGTTCTCTTCGATCTCGTCGGCGAAGGTGCTCACGCGATGGCCAGGCGTCGGAACATTCCACCACAGCATCTGGGCCTGCACAGCCTTGGGCAGGGCCTCAACGGCTCGGCAAAGCGCGCGCGTGTGAAATGGCGCGAGAAGCTCGGGCGACAGCAGGGCCGGGTCGATCGCGACGTCCGCCCGCACGCCGATCACGAACAGCCGTGGCCGCGACTGGGGCACGAAGAGGTCGGCGTTGATCACCAGGGCGCCGCAGCGATAGCCGTTGTCGGCGAAGGTTCGGCAGATCGCCTCGAAGTCCTTGCCGCCGTGGGAGGTGAGCGTGCCGCAGACGTTCTCCAGGGCGATCAGCTTCGGCGCGCGGCCCTCCGTCTTGAGAGCCCTGACCACATCCCAGAACGGATAGAAGGTGCCGGACCGCTCGCCCTTCAGACCGGCGCCGACGCCGGCCAAGGAGAGGTCCTGACACGGGAAGGAGCCCCACATCAGGTCGGCGACGCCGGGCAGGTCCGCAGGCGTGATCGCCCGGATGTCGGCGACCTTCAGCTCGCCCGAACCAAAGTTGGCCTGGTAGGTCAGGCCCTTCTTGAAGTCGAAGTCGTTGGCGAAGAGGCAGGTCCAGTCGGGGCCCAGGCCCGCGCGCGCCATGCCGCCGCCGGCGAAGAACTCATAGAACTTAGCCATGGGCGCGGCGCTCGCTGGCGTTCGCCGGAAGCAAGGCGCGGTCTCGGGCGAGTTTTTCCTCGACCGCCTCGGCGATCCAGGTGTTGCGCGACACATTGCCGGGCCTGGCGGCGCAGGCCTGGTCGATCTGCGCGAACGTGTCGCCGGCCAGACGAAGGTTGATGCGGTCCAGGCTGCGGACCGTCGCGGTCTTCGAATCGGATTCCATGGAGCCAAGGTGGCGCCTGCGTGGCGCCACGTCGAGAGCGATGTTTCTCCTTTGTTCACGACAGGCTATGCTGCTCGATCATGACCGGGGAGCGAATCCGCAAGATCATCCACGTCGACATGGACGCCTTCTATGCGTCGGTCGAACAGCGCGATGATCCAAGCCTGAAGGGCAGACCGGTGGCGGTCGGCTATCCCGAGCGGCGAGGGGTGGTGGCGGCTGCGAGCTACGAGGCGCGGCAATTCGGGGTGCGCTCGGCGCTGCCGTCGGTGACGGCGCTGCGGAAGTGTCCGGACCTGGTCTTCAAGCCGCCGAGGTTCGACGTCTACAAGGCGGTTTCGGCCCAGATCCACGAGATCTTCGCCGACTACACGTCGCTGATCGAGCCGCTGTCGTTGGACGAGGCTTACCTCGATGTGACCGAGAACTTGCGCGGGATCGAGACCGCGTCTGCGACGGCCAAGGAGATCCGGGCGCGAATCCTGGAGGAGACGGGGCTGACCGCGTCGGCCGGCATCTCCTACTGCAAATTCATTGCCAAGCTGGCCTCGGACTTCAGGAAGCCAAACGGCCAATATGTCGTCCCGCCCGAAGCCGGCGAGGCCTTCGTCGAGGCTCTGCCGGTCACCAAGTTCTACGGGGTCGGACCGGTGACGGCCGCCAAGATGCATAAGCTTGGTATCCAAACCGGAGCCGACCTCAAGGCCCAGACGCTGGAGTTCCTGCAGCGCCACTTCGGCAAGTCTGGGCCGTGGTACTACGAGATCGCCCGCGGCCGCGACGAGCGGCCAGTACGCCCCGACCGGGAGCGCAAGTCGTCGGGCTCGGAGACCACCTTCAGCGAGGACCTGGTCGATCCAGACAAGATCGAGGCCGGCGTCTTGGCCATGGCCGACGACGTCTGGGCCTGGTGCGAGAAGACCGGCCGCCGGGCCCGCACGGTGACCGTGAAGATCAAGTGGGCCGATTTCCAGCAGTCGACGCGAAGCCGATCGCTGGCCGGTGTGGTGAACGATCGCGCCACCCTCCATACCGAGTCTCTTGCCCTGATCCGGTCGGTGTACCCGCCGGCAAACGGCATTAGACTTGTGGGCGTCACCCTGTCGAACTTCCAAGCGCCGGCTGATCACCGCATGGCCGAACTCAAGTTGCTCGAACCGGCGATTGAGGCCTCGCTTGTGGACAGCGTGGCTTAGGGTCGGACTCCAAACCCATAATGTGGTAGGTTCCTCGGTGCAGCACCGCAATATAGGCGATCATGACCGGGCCTTACGGGCGATGGATACCAGACTACCGCGACGGCGGACTCCATCCCTTTCCGGTCGATGGAAAGCGCCCCTGCGTCACCGCGTGGGCAGGCCGGCGGCCGAGCGCCGCCACGACCGAGAAGTGGGCTCGAGCGTTCCCTGGCGCCAATCTTGGCCTTCCCACCAAGCGGGAACGTCTGGCCGTCCTTGATGCGGACGACGCCGAGGCGATCGCCCTTTTCGAGGCCGAGGCCGGGTTCACGCCCCTGCGCGTTGAAACTCGACGGGGCGAGCACTGGTACTTCGGAGATCCGTACGGCGAGATCGCCGGCGCCAACCACCCCGGTGGCCAGCCTTTCGACATCAAGGCGGCGGGGACAAGCGCCCTCGTGCTGATCCCTGGGTCTGAGAACCAGGGTGTGATCTACCGGATCGCCGACTACGATGGCGAGGATCATGCTGCGGAGTTCGCCCGCAGGATCCAAGACCTGCCACCGCTTGCGCCCGGTGCGCGCCGCGCCCTGCTGCGAGAGACCCGCGGCCTTGTTCAGGTGCGAACGCCTAGCTTGGCGACGTCCAACACTGTGCGTTTCAATGGTGCGACGATCCCGGAGGGCGTGCGCAACGAGACGCTGTTCAAGGCGGCCTGCGCCGTAGCGCACGACTACCGCCGAAGACACGGGGACGGCGAGGAAGGCCTGGTGGCTCTCGACAACCACACGAGCGCGCTCAACAGCGCCCTTTGCGATCCGCCGCTTCCTTCCGCCGAGGTTTCGCGTCTTGCGAGCGGCGTGTGGGGGCGGACCTTGTCCGGGGTCAATCGACCCCCGTTGCGCCAGCGCCGGTATGTCGCCGACGTACTCAGACGGGTGGGTAAGCAGGTCAGAAGCTTGGTCCTCTGGGCCTGGATGTCCCAGAGCGGGCTCGATCCGCGCGACACGGAACTCGCGCCGGCGCGGGTCGCCGCCGCCATCCCGGGTTGGAAGCCGCACGACGCCAAGGCCGCCATTCAGGGCCTGGTCGCCCTGCAGGTGCTGCGGCCGGTGACCGCTGGCTCGCGCGGGCGAGGCAACGCCGCGCGCTACCGGCTGACTGAGCCCCTGGTGACCCGACTAGACGTCGCCGCGGCAATCCAACTCCTCGACGGAGACGCCCGGGCGTTCGCGCTGATGATGTTCGTCACGGACTATTGGGGCGGGGATGCCCAGGTGCGCCTCAGCGCCTTCGGCATGTCGCAAGCCGTCGGCGGCCCGTTCGGAGGCTGGACCAAAGTCGGCATCGTCAGGGCGTGCGATCGCCTTGGAGCTATCGGTCTGCTCGAACGCATTCCGCAGAAGCGTCGGGGCCTGCACCTGGCACGCGCTTTGTTCCAGGTTCGAGCCGCGGGCGTTCTCAAAATAGCGGAAATCGTACCAGTAGATATCCATCCCCCCCTACGGTTAGGCGACAGCTCTCCATCCGCCAGAGCCGCTTCCTAAGCGGTCTCCAGGGCCGACCGATCCAGGGTCTTGGAGCCGCAATCGGCCTTCAGGCGGCGTTTTTCTGTCGGCGACCCCTCCAAACGGGTCCGCGAAAAAATTTTGGCCCTCGTTCCGGGCCGGGAGGAGGGGCAAGGAGGTCCTGTTGAGGGTAGTCATTCCCGTCGCCGAGCAGCTCGACCGGGCGCGTCAGGAGATTCTCGTCGGCGGCCCGTTGAACGGCCGCATTGGCCTGATCCTGATCGACAATGCGCTGGAGCTGATGTGTCACCAAAAGGCGACCGAGATCCTGGAGCGGGACCGCGCGAGCCGGCGCCTAAGCCCGGCGCAACGCAACGACGCCCGTGGCCAGGTGTTCGGTCGCAAGGTCGCCTTCCTCAAGGGGCTTGGCCATATTGCAGACGATCAGGTCCGGGCCATCACGATCTTCCATCGCCACCGAAATCAGCTCTACCACGCTGGTCTTCGCAACGACCCGGTCGTCGACCATCTGGCGCGGCGCTACTTCGTCTTGACCATCGAGCTGATGGCGCCCCTGCTCGGCGTGGCAAGACACCTGCGTTGGGAAGGCGCGCTGCTTGACGACACCGCCAGACGTCTTCTTCCGGAATTGGCAGGGGCGTCGAGACACAGGGCTCGGGTCGACATCGCCGACCTCGCCCGTCGCCTGCAGGCTGATCTCCCCGAGCCGGCTCAGGGCCTCCAAGCCGCCCTGCGTGACCACCTCCTCGCCCGGATCCAGCGTTCGGAGGAAGACTTCGCCTTCATCGCCACGGGACGGGGCGGCAAGGACGATCCGAGGGACACCCTGCGTCGTGTGCAGCTGGAACATGACACCTTGGCCGAGCTAGTGCGGGTCCGGCGCGACCAAGACAAGGAGCGTCGCCGGCTCGGCCTGCCGGAGAAGCCGCTCGACGAGTCCGTCCTGTCGATGGCGCGCGGCATGCCGATCCTGGTGGAGCTGAACGGCAAGCTGCTGCCCGACTGGCACCCAAAGCACCGCGGCCTGCCGTTCTCGTCGTGGCGGAAACAAGCGGCCTCGATCGACAGGCAGGAGTCCCTACAGGCCTTGGACATCTTCGACCGCGTCCTGCGGGAGATCGAGGCCCTAGACGAAGTGATGGCCGAGCCCATCGACGATATGCATGGCTGGAACCAGCACATGGAGGACGTGATGATGGATCGCCGATAGCGCCGCGCGCAGAGAAATCGTCCGCGTCGGTTGCTTTATGCAAAAAACACGAGCATAAATCATGCCTGACGCACAGCCGGCGGGGACTGATTCGAATGGGCGACGATCTGAAAAGCCACCTGATGACACACCTGTCTCGGGATCTCCTGATTGATCTCTACGATATGGCCGGCGCTCAGGCGCTCAAGGCCTTCGAAGGGGTTCGCGACCACTTCGGCCTCGACGAGAAGCGGGCCCGCGAGTTGGTCGGCCAGGCCCGCTTCCGCATGCTGGAGAAGGGCTTCGTCGACGTCTGTCAGCTCCACGGCGGCCAGCTTTTGCCCGACGGCATGATCCCCGGACGGGGCGTGCGGGCCTTTCAGCCCTTCATGCGTTTTGGCGCCGAGGCGCCGGGCGTTGTCCTCGGCATCGCCTCCATGCCGATGGTCAAGGATATACCGAACAAGAACCAGTCGCGGGCCGCCGGCGTGCTCCTGAACGACTTCCTGACGCCTCGGTTGGATCTCGGCGACGTCACCGCCAAGCCGGGCGACATCTTCGTCCTCTTCCTGTTCGCGCGCGATCGCAGCCGCCCCGGAATGATCGAGGAGGTGGCCGTCGGCATCATCGACGCCGAGTACACGGCCTACCTGCTGTACGAGCCGGTCGACAGCTTCCTGGCCAGCTATGCGCCGACCCCCGCGCCCGCGCCGGCGCCCGATGACCCCGGCTCCGACGGCGCGCCGCTGGTTCGCTTGCGCCCCGGCCGCAAGGCGTTCAAGCCGCCGGAAACCATGGAGCAAGACAAGACGGACGAACACGGCGGCGACGGCGCCTAGTATTTTGCCGGGGGGCGCCCCTGGTCCTGACCGACCGAGGGCAGTAGGGAACGACGCCATGCGCGTAGGCACACCTGGGTTCGTCCCCGGCCGACTCTCGGAGGCCAGGGACGCAAGACGGATTCCGAGCATGTCGGCCCTTGCTCGGCAGCTCGGGATCAATCCGAGCACCGTTTCACGTTGGGAAGACGGCAGCGCCGCGCCCGACCTCGATGTCCTGCAGCGGCTCGCCAGCGAGCTGCGGGTCCGTCAGGAGTTCTTTCTGCGCCCGACGTTCGAAGCCACCCAGCCGGTGTTCTTCCGGTCGCTGGCGAGCACGCTGTCTCGGGACCTGAACTATCAGCGCGCGCAGATGCGCTGGCTGCAGGAGATCAGCAGCACGCTCGAGCACTATGTCGATCTGCCAGCTCTAGATATTCCAGACGTCCTGGGGGGCGCCACCTATCGGCAGCTGCGTGACGAAGACGTCGAAGACATCGCCCTCAGCCTGAGGCAGCACTGGCGCATGGGAGACGGGCCCTGCGCTGACGTGGTCAGCGTCCTGGAGCGGGTCGGTTTCGTCGTAGGCAGCATCGAGATGGGCACGGCCAAACTCGACGGGCTTTGTAGCTGGTCGCCCATCGATGGCCGCCCACATATCCTCCTGGCCAACGACAAGATGTCGTTTCCTCGTCGTCAAATGGACGCGGCCCATGAAATGGCCCACGCCCTGCTTCACCGCGGCGTCACCAGGGAAGAGTTCGCGCGGGACCTGAAATTTATCGAGACCCAGGCCTTCCGCTTGGCCAGCGCTTTCCTGATGCCGTCGACGAGCTATCCGATCGAGGTCCGCAGCCCGTCGCTCGCCACTCTGCTGACCCTGAAGGAACGCTGGCGCGTGTCGATCAAAGCCCAAATCCGTCGGCTCGCCGATCTCGAACTCATCCCGTCCGAGTTCGCGACCCACCTCTACAAGCTCTATTCCGCCAAGGGCTGGTCGCGCGAGGAGCCGTTGGATCGTCAGTGGGAGCCGAGCGAGCCCCGCGTGCTGCGCGACGCCCTGCAACTCATCGTCGACGAAGGCGTGCGCACCAAGGCCGACCTGCTGGCCGTCGAGTTCACGATCACCGCCGGCGATGTCGAGAACCTCTGCGGCCTTCCGAACGGCTGGTTCAGTCGTGACGCAGCCGAAGTGGTGCGACTCAAGGCGCCCGCCGACCGCACTCCGTCTGTCGGCGAGGGTTCGGTCATTCCATTCCGCAAGCGTTAGGACGGGGTTGCGGATGCGTCGCATTAGCATCCAGCGGAGAAGCTAGCGGCGATGGCCCCGGTCGCCGATACCGCATTCGCCAGCTTGCGCGACCGGCTGCTGAGGCTGCTGGCCTCGGGCCCGCGCGAGAGCGTCGGCCCGGACATTCTTGGCTTTGATATCGACCAACCCACCCAGGCCGACAGCCAAGGCTACGTCGCCTTCGAGCGTGCGATGATCTGGCTCAGGGATGAGGGGCTGATCCGCTACAGCGATGCTGTCCACGGCACCGTCGACGACCCTTGGTTCTATGATGTTGTCCTGACCGCGAGCGGCGAGGCGGTTGCCCGCGGGCCAGCCAAGCCCGCTGCCGACGTGATCAAGCCGACGGATATGCGGTTCCTGGCCCAGGCGCTGAGTTTCGAGACGGGTTACGTCATGGATTTCAGCGACCGCACTTTCGGGGACTTCTTCCGTGACGAGGTCGGCGTCGACATCGACGAGGAGCATTACGCCCAAGGCGGCGGTTCGAAAGGAAAGCGCCTCCGCTACTTCCTTCAGAAGGAGTCGCCGGCGCGCGTGGCCCGCGCCCTGCGAGCGCTGTGGACCTATCGTTGCGACCTGCCCGACCACAGGTTGCCGACAGCCGACGACGAAGCCATCAAGCGGCGCTATTTCGAAGTCGTCGAGCGGGTAGAACGGACCATCGATCGGCCTAGAACCGACGCCATCGAGCGCTTCGCTCCCGACGAGACGCTTGATGAGTTGGTCGCCTCGATTCACCGGGACATCGATGCGGGCAAGCCGCAGGCCGCGCTGGACCGGCTGCACACATACTGCATGAAGAAGTTCGCCCACCTTCTTCGGGCGAACGGGCTGGAGGTGCATGACAACGACACCCTGAACGGCCGCGTCGGTCGGCTATTCAATCCGCTCCGGAGGGAGGGGAAGGTGTCGCTCATGTCGGACAAGATCATGAAGGGATCGGTTGAGGCCTTCGAAGCCTTCAACAAGGTCCGCAACGACGCCTCCTTCGCGCATGACAACAAGATCCTTTCACCCGCGGAGGCGCACTTCATCTTCGACGGCGTGGTCAACCTGCTGCGTTTCGTGAAGGCGTTGGAGACCGAGCACTTCGGCTCCTGAGTTACGCGCTCAGCAGGCGGCCCAACGCGTTGAATGGGATGATCGCCGGGTTGTCGGTGATGACCGGAAAGCGGCTGATGACGAAGTGCCGAATCTTGGTGAGGCCCAGCTCGGCCTGGAGCAGGCATTGGCGAGCGCGCTCCTTACGCAGCGCGCCGCGGTAGTAGGTGAGTAGCCGGCGGTTCGCCGCTGCCACCCGACGTGGCTCGGCCTCGATCTGGGAGAGACAGCGAAGCCCCGCCCCTGGACCAACTCGTTTGGACACGAGTCGGCCATGCGCTCGGGCTGCGATCGCCAGAGTCAGCGCAGCTTCACGGCCGGTCCCCCGAGGTGCGGCGCAGGCTAAACGACATGTTGTGGGACATGACGCTTGTCGAATTCCTAGACGGCGTCGGCCTGCCTGCTGAGCCCCGCCCTTTTGAGCGGCTAGCCGCCGACCTTAACCTCAGCAATGCGGACCATGCCGACGAGGTGGTCTCCTTCGAGGCCGTCTACCTTCAAGAGGCGCGTGGGGCGGCGACGTTCGGGGCCCGGGAGGGGCTCGCGATCATTTTTGAGATGGCGCGACAGCAGGGCGTCGCACCTCTCGAAGACGCGGCCGCGGGCACGAAGAGGTCCACGGAAATCGTCACAAACTTGATCGCCGCGGTCCTTCTAAAACCAGATCTCCGCACGCGACTTCCCATGTTGCACGTGATGGCGAGCATCACGCCAACATCCGGCTCGATAAAGCCAGACGGCTAAAGCCAAACGACTTCTACGATTTCAACCATGCAGCAGCGGCTTTGCCCTACTGCGACGCCCTGCTTACCGAGCGCTCGCTGACGGACCTGGCGACAAGACGGAACACCGCCTTGGCGTCGACCTACGAATGCAGCGTTACTGCCGACATCGGCGAAGCGGTCGAGATCGTGCGCGACCTCTCGAGGTGAGTTCGATAGGCGCGGAGCTTGTTTGCGATCTTGGACGGCAGGCGCCGTCGACGGGTGCCGACCCGACGAGATCGCTCACCGTCCTGCCTCCGTCCTCTACTGCAGGTATCGAAGCACGAGGCGGGTCGTCTCGTCGACCAGGGCTGCGGCCGCCTCGTCGGTGAGCAACTCGGCATGGTGCAGGACGGCGGTATGGGTCAGGGCCTCGATCGAGGTCACGCAGACGAAGGCGGCCAGGTCCAGGTCGAGGGCGCGCAGCTCCGCGCGGTGGTCCTCCAGATAGGCCCGGAACGTGCCGAAGTTCTCGCGGCTGAAGGCCTCGACGTTCTCTAAGGCGCCGGTGCGCGGGATCTGCTCGGCCAGGACGCGGTGCAGCTTGGGATCGAGGCGGTGGGCGGCGATGGCCGCAGTGACCAGGGCGCGCACGCCTTGTTCGACCGGCAGGGTCGCGGCGCCGGCCAGGGCGCCGCGGACCAGGGTCATTAGATCACGGTTGTGGCGCTCGATGACGGCGACGACCAGGGCCTCCTTGTTGGGGAAGTACTGGTAGAGCGAGCCGACGCTGACGCCGGCCTCATGGCCGATGCGGTTGGTGCTGGCCTTGTCGAAACCGTCGCGGACCAGAATGCGAGCGGTGGCCTCGACCAGGGCCTCGACCGTGGCGCGCGATCGGTCCTGAGAGGCGCTTTTCCTCGGTTTCGTAAGCGGGCGGGCGGCCATGTCCTTTTGCGTCCCGAATGCGAGTTTGGAATGTGAGTTATCGCTCGTATTTTTCGGATGTCGATGAACAATCATACGTGTAGGGACGCGCAATAGTGAACGGCTCGACGCGAGATTCATGACGCCTTTCGACGCACATTAGCTGAGACGTTCGCCGCTCCGGGGCGCACATTGTGTGAGACTGAGATCACAATGATTGAGACC
>JBFMGV010000012.1:0-54717 GCA_040752615.1 Pseudomonadota bacterium
CACCGCCAGCGCGCCCGCGGCGGCCGAGCCGGCGCCGAGCGCCGGGCCGCCGGTCACCAGGGCGGACGCAAGGTTTGGGATGAACAGGGCGAGCATCGCCAGCAGCAGCGAGGCGGCCAGGATCGCCAGGGCCTCGTAGAGGTCGGGGGCGGCGGAGGGCTGCAGCTCGTCGAACACCGAGCGCGCGCCCGAGACCACGATGGCGAGGGCCAGGACCTTGAGGCCGGAGGAGACCACGAAGCCCAGCGGCCGCTCGGCCAGGAAGGCGGACTTCGACCAGATCCCGAACGGCAGCAGCACGAAGCCGCCCAGGGTGACGATCTTGAACTCCAGCAGGGTGACGATGATCTGCAGCGCCAGCACCGCGAAGGCCAGCATGATGCCGATCATGGCGAGGCCGAGGATCAGCGCGTCGGTGAGGTTGCCGAGCACGTCGATGGGATTGTCGACCGGGGCGGGCGTCTCGCCCAGCGCCTTCACGATCTCCCACCCCTGCTGGAGGATCGCGCCGGGGTTCAGGAAGTCGGCCCGGGAGAGGCCGCCGCCGCCGGCGGTGAGGCCGAGGTCGATGAAGCCAACCTGGATCGTTTGAGAAAGGGCCTGCCAGTCGTTGATGAGGTAGGCGAACGCGCCGATCAGCAGGACCTTCGCGAAGCCCGATGCGAGAACCTCGCGGTTCGACGACAGCGCCCATTGGATTCCGGTGAGCGCCACCACGAGGGCGATCATCAGCCCGAAGACACCGTTGACCGCACCGCTGAGCGCATCGAAGCCAGCCGACACGGTGTTAGAAAACACCGTCATCAGGTCATTCGCGGTTTGGGGACTGGCAGCCATAGTCGACGCCTCGGCCTAGTTCCGCGCGTGCGGGAATGGATTGAAATCCGGATTGGGGATCGTGCGGCTCTCGCGCCCCCAGAACTGCCGTCGCGCCTCGGCGCTCGCCGCGCGTTCCGCCGCGCGCCGGGCGCTTTCCGCCGCCAGCAGCCGCGACTGCGCCATCAGCAGCGTGCGCATCGAGCCCAGGTCCTCGGCCAGCACGGCCAGCACCTGGGTGGAGGACTGTATGGCCGCGGTCTGGCCCTCGGCCCCTCGGCTGGCGTTGAGCGCCCCCTCCAGACGTCCGGTGCGCCCGCGGCTTAGACGCTCCAGCTCGGCGGCGGTCCGCGCCAGGTCCAGGGCGGTCTCGCGCGCCTGGGTGTTGCGGGCGCGGCCCTGTTCCAGGGCCTTGCGCGGATCGAGCCCCTCCACGGCGGTCGGGTAGAGCCGCTCGAAGTCCTGCTGCAGACCCTGCAGATCCGAGGCCACGCCCTTCACCGAACGGGCGAGCTCGCCGATGTCCCGGAGGGTCTGGGTGGTCTCGCCGAGGTGGCTGTAGGGCGAGGCGGCGAGCGCGCGGGCTTGGTTGGCGAGGGCGCGGGCTTCGTTGGCGAGGCTCTCGAGCTGGCGGGCCGCCTGCAGGGCGTTCTCCAGGTGGTTCTTCGGGTCGAAGACCACCATCTGGGCCTGCGCCGGCTTCGGGTCCGAGCAGGCGGCGAGGAACAGGAGCGGCGCCAGCGCGCCGAGAAGCCTATTCCGCCGCGAGCGCGGCGGGTTGGGCGGCGTCGAAGACGGCATCCACATGGGCGAATCCCTTGGCTGCGAGGAAGGCGCGGGCGAAGCCGTCCGGGCCGGAGCGGGCGAGGACCTGGTCGATCAGGGCCTGGTCCTCGGGCGCGGCGGCGCCGCAGAGCGCCAGGGCCACGCCGGAGAGCTTGAGATCGAAGAGGCGGCGGCCCTCCGGCTGGCGCCAGTAATAGGCGCGCTTCGGCGTCGCGAAGGCGATGAGCTCCAGCTGGCGGCGGTTGAGGCCGAAGGCGCGATAGAGGTCGGCCGAGGCCGGCTCCAGCGCGCGGGGATTGGGTAGGAAGATCTGGGTCGGGCAGGATTCGATCAGGCTGGCGGCGATCGAGGAGGCCGCGACGTCGTCGAGCGACTGGGTGGCGAAGACCACGGCGACGCGCTTCTTGCGCAGCGTCTTCAGCCATTCGCGGACCTTCGCCGCGAAGCGGCTGTCGTCGAGGAAGAGCCAGGCCTCGTCGAGCACCAGCAGGGTGGGCCGGCCGTCGAAGCCGCGCTCGAGTTCGCGGAACAGCGCGCCCAGGACCGGGGCCAGGGCGCTGCGCGTGGCCATCAGGGTCTCGAGCTCGAAGGTGTCGAACCGCGTCGGCGCGAAGTCGGCGTGCGTCCCGTCGAGCAGGCTCCCGAAGGGCCCCTTCAGGGTCAGCGGCTCGAGCGCGGCGGCGACGGCCGGGTCCTGCACCAGGGCGCAGAACACGGTGAGCGAGCGCTGGGCGACGGGGGCGTCGGCCAGGGCGCCCAGCGCCGACCAGACCTCCTCGCGCAGGCGCGGGCCCACCTCGACGCCGGCGGCGCGGACGGCGTCCTCGATCCAGTCGGCGGCCCAGGCGCGGTCGGCGGGCGCGTCCACCCGCGCCAGCGGCTGCAGGGCGAAGGCCGCGCCCGGCTCCAGAGCGCGCCAGGCGCCGCCGGCGGCGAGTGTCGCAGCCCGCACGCTGCGGCCCTTGTCCAGGAAGACCACGCGCGCGCCCGGATAGCGGAACCACTGCAGGGCCAGGAAGGCCAGCAAGGCGCTCTTGCCCGATCCGGTCGGCCCCACGACCATGGCGTGGCCCACGTCGCCGACGTGCAGCGCCAGGCGGAACGGGGTCGAGCCCGTGGTGCGCGCCACGGCGAGCGGCGGCCCGTCCAGGGCGCCGTCGCGCTCCGGCCCCGCCCAGACCGCCGAGACCGGCATCAGGTCGGCGAGGTTGAGGGTGCTCACGAGCGGGCGGCGGACGTCGGCATAGGCCTCGCCGGGCAGGGTCCCAAGCCAGGCCTCGACGGCGTTGAGGTCCTCGGCCCGTCCGACCAGGCCCTGGGCGTTGAGCGCGACCTCGACGGCCCGGGCCTTGCCGGCGGCGGCCTCGGGGTCGGGGTCGAGGATCACGACGGCGAGGGTGAGATAGCCGAAGGCGCAGGCGTCAGCGCCGAGCGCCGCGAGCGCCGTGTCGCATTCCTCGGTCTTGCCCGCGGCGTCAGTGTCGAGGAGCGGGACCTCCTCCTTGGTGATCGCCTCGCGCAGCAGGACGCCGACACCCTTGCGCTTGGCGAACCAGCGCTTGCGCAGTCGCAGCACCTCGCGCTCGGCGTCGGCCTTGTCGAGACCGATCCAGCGGGCACTCCAGCGGTAGGCGAAGGGCAGCGACGAGAGGGCGTCGAGGAGGCCCGGCCGGGTGGCGGCCGGGAGCGCGCGGACCGACACGACCTTCAGCCAGTGCCCGCCGAGACGTGGGGCCAACCCGCCGGTCAGGGCCGCGTCGGCGAGTCCAGCGTCCAGGAACGGCGCGAGATGATCGGGGTCCACCGGATGGGCCGCGGGCGAGACGCAGCCGTGCAGCCAGGTGACGAGCTCGCCGTCGCCCAGGCGGCGCGCCTCTGGCAGGGTGTCGGCCAGCAGGTCGAAGACGGCGTCCGCCTCGCGCTGGAAGAGCGCCAGCGCGCCCCGCCAGTCGCGACCGCTGCGCGCCAGCCCGTCGAACATCACCCGCTCGATCCGGCGGGTCTCGTCGGCCGGCGGCATCCACGTCAGGCTGAGGCGGTAGTCGGTCTCGAAGGCCGGCTCGGCCCCCTCGAAGGCCGCCCGCCGCTCGGCGTCCACCAGCCAGGCGACGGGGACGTCGATGTCGCTGTCCGGATAGACCGAGGCCGGGCGGCGACGGGCGTCGACGTGGACGCACCACCCCGTCCCCAGCCGGCGCAGGGCGTTGTTGAGCCGGGCGCGGACGGCCATCAACTCGTCCTCGGTGGACGATTCCAGGTCGGGGCCGCGGAAGCGCAGGCCGGCGAGGAACGAGCCGTCCTTGTTGAGGACGACGCCGGGGGCGACCCGCACCGCCCAGGGCAGGTGGTCGGCGAGGGTGGCGGGGCGGCGGCGGAACTCGTCGAGGAAGCGCATCGGTCGCCTCACGCATCCAGGTGGCCGGGGCGAGCCAGGTGGCGGCGCAGCACCGCGAAGAAGCGCTTGTCGGCGCGCGCGGCGTAGAGGCCGATGGCGTGGGCGATCGCCCACCAGAGCAGGCCGAGCCACCAGATCCGGAGCGCCAGGCCCAGCACGAGCGCCACCGTGCCCATGAGGATCGCGTATTCGCGCGGCATGCCGGCGAGCAGGACGGGTTCGGCGAGACCCTGGGCCACGGGCAGGTCCCAGCCTTCGCGATGCGGGGAATCGCCCATCAGCCCACCTCCATCCCCCCGGCGAAGCCGAAGAAGTCCAGGAAGAAGGTCGAGGCGGCGAAGGCGATGGAGAGCCCGAACAGGATGCCCAGGCCCCGCCGCATGCCGGAGCCGCTCTCGCTCATGGCGATGCCGGCGCCGAAGATCACCACGGCGATCACCGCGGCGGCCTGGACGACCGGTCCGGTTACGGACTCCACGATCTGCTGCAGCGGCCCTTCCCAGGGCATGCCCGCGCCGCCGGCCAGGGCCGGGGTGGCGGCGACCAGGCCGCAGATCGCCGTCGCAGCCGGAAGGCCGCGTGAAATCAGCTTGCGCATCTCTGCAATCCTCAGCGCGATATCGCGCTATGGTTGTAATGCAAGCGCGCCGAGTTTGGACTTGTCAACACGCTTCTGTGGATATTTTCACATGAGTTTTCCACGACTTGTGCGCGCGTTGCAGGCACGTCGCCGGCGCGTCTTCGACAACTTGTGACTGTGCGAGGGCGGGACCTCGCCTGCGCCTGCCGCGCCCGCCCGTCGTCTTCGCGCCGTTCGCCCAGACGGCATTGGACAGGCGCCCCCCGAGCCCGCTGTTTGATCAGCGGCGCCTTAGCGCCGTCGCCGCGAAGCCGGGTTCTTCCGGCTTCGCTCGCCGGCCGGGATCCTGGATGAGGCCGGACGGGTGGCGGCCCGGATCGTCGCCCAGCGCGGCCATCCCGACGCTGCGGCGCAGGCGCGCCGGACCCGTCGCGTCGGATGCGACGCGCTATGGCCTCGCCGCGCGCCCAAACGACGTCCGGGCGGAGTCGAAGGTTGGCGTCAGGCTCGCGCGAGCCAGTCCTCGCACCGGAGCCCGTCGACCCGGCCGAACTCGACCAGGTTCCCGGTCACGACGGTGAGTCCACGGCTCCTGGCATGGCCGGCGATCAGCAGATCGTAGCCGCCGATGGGCTGACCCTTGCGCTCGAGGGTCGCGCGGATGTCCGCCGCGTGGTCGGCGGCGATGTCGTCGAAAGGCAGCACCTCAAGGCGCGCCGCAAAGCGCTCGACCTCGGCCCTGTGGTGCTCTGGCCGGTTCGATTTCGCCGCGCCATGCAGCAGCTCTGTCAGAACCACGGCCGAGATACAGAGGCTGTCGGCCTCCAGATTGAACCGTTCCCGCGCCTCCGGCGGACGGTCCCGCAGGACCCGGATGCAGACGTTGGTGTCCAGGAGATACCGCAGCATCAGAACGGGTCGCGCGCCTGCGCCTCGGGTTGATGGCGCTCGCCCAGGTCCACGCCGGGCGCGTCGAAGAAATCGTCCCAGACGGCGTCGGCCGGTACGATCACCCGCCGCTTGCCCTCGCGCAGGATCCTGACCGCCCGCACCCCCTCGGGGAAGGCGACCTCCTTCGGGAGGCGGACAGCTTGCGAACGGTTCGACTGGAAGAGCGTGGTGCGGGTCATCTCGGCCTCGGGATATCCCATATGTATATCCCCGCAGCCGCATCTTTCAACCGGGCTGGGACCGGCCGCGGTTGGTGGGCGCGCCATCCCCTTCAATCCTCACCGGGCGCCGTCGCGATCCGCCCTCCGCGTCCGACCGCCGGCCCCTCGCGGATCTCGACCCGCCGGCCGGCCTCGGTGCGCCGGATATGGGCGACCACATCGACCGCCTGGTCCAGGAAGCGGCCCGGGATGCGGGGCAGGACCTCGGCCAGGAGATCTTCGAGGCGCGCCCGCACGTCGGACGCCGAATTGGCGTGCAGGGTGGAGAGGCCGCCCGGATGGCCCGTGTTCCAGGCCTTCAGGGTCTCGAGCGCGGTGGCGCCGTCGCGCATCTCCCCCACCACGATGCGGTCCGGCCGCATCCGCAGCGCGTCGCGCACCAGGTCCGCCACGCCGATGGGCTTGGGATGGCGGCGCGTCAGGACCGCCACCAGGTCCCAGGCCGAGCATTGCAGCTCGGGCGTGTCCTCGATCAGGAAGACCCGATCTCCCGCGAAGGCCGGCTCGGCCAGGAGGGCGTTGGCCAGGGTCGTCTTCCCCGATCCCGCCCCGCCCGAGATCAGCAGGTTGCGGCGCTGGCGGACGGCATCGCGCAGGGTGTCGGCCTGGTCGGGCGAGAGGACCCCCTGGGCGACATAGTCGGCGAGCGTCCAGACCACCGCCGGGCGCTTGCGGATGCTGAACGCCGGCTGGGCGCAGACCGGCGGCATGAAGGCCTGGAACCGCTCGCCCGTGGGCAGGACGCCGGAGAGCCGCGGGTCCTCGCGGGTGACCGGTTCGCCTACATAGTCGGCGACCAGGCGGATGACCCGCTCGCGGCTGGCGGCGGCCATCCGCCAGCCGGTGTCGCTGCGTCCCGCGCCCAGGCGGTCGAGCACGATGCGGCCGTCGGGATTGGCCAGCACCTCGACCACCTCGGGCGCGGCCAGGGCGCCCAGGATGTCGCAGCCCAGCGCATGGTCCAGGGCGGCCCGGCGGCGAAGCGCCGACTCGGCCTCCGGGGTCATCCGCCCATTCCGTTGAAGGATCGCGGCTCGGGTGCCGCGCGCTCGGCCTCGTCCCCCCGCCGCGGTCCGCGCGAGACGATGTTGGCGGCCGCCGCATCGAGCAGGCGCTCGATCCGCGCCTCGACGGCGGCGCGCAGGACGGGGTCGTCGTCCGCCTCGGTGTCAGGCAGCCGCGCGAAGAAGGCGCGGGCGAACTCCACCAGGATCTCCTGGACGATGGCCATGTCGCGCGCGGCGCTGCGCATGTGGTCGCGGAGCGCGGTCTCCATCGCCAGCAGCCGGTCCTCGGGATCCGCCGTCGGCCGGCGGTGGAGACCGCGCGCGATGGCCGTCTCAGCGGCGCGGCTGAGCGTGAGCTTGCCCGCGCGGGCCTCGCGGCGCAGCGCCAGCTCGATCTTCGGGTTCTCGAAATAGACCTGGACCCGGGGGGTCGGCCGCGCGTCACGACTTGCCACGTCCTCGCTCCTGCAGATGATCCAGCGCCGCCTCCTGGGCCGCCATCTCCTCGGCGACGCGATGGTAGATGCCGGCCGCCCGGGCGGCGGCCTTCTTGTCGTCGATGGCCGCGGCCGCCTCCTTGAAGAGCGGCAGGCTGGCGTTGCGGTCCTCGCCGAGCGCCTTGCGGCCCGTCCAGGGGTGCGGACGCCGCGGCGGCGCATCCAGGGGCGCCGCGGGTGGGGCCAGGAGGCGCGCCCGGCTTCGGAACGGCTCGCGCCGGTCGTACTGCACCTTGCGGGTGCGGAAGGGGCGCTGGCCGGCCACGAAGACCAGTTGCTCGTCGTCCGGCAGGGCCCGGATCTCGCCGGGCTCCAGGAGCGGACGCTCCACCTCCGAACGTGACACCGAACTGCGGCCGGCGCCGAGGCCGGCCGGTCCGCTGCGGCTGGTCCGAAGCTCGGCCACCGTGCCGGTGAGCTTGGAGACCTTGTCCTGGGTCAGCGGGTCCAGGGCGGCGAAGGCGGTGTAGACGTGGCAGTTGTCGAGGATGGTGTTGTTGGGTCCGTAGGTCTCGACGATGTCGTTCAAGCTCTGCGCCACGAACATGGTCTTCAGCCCGTAGCCGCTCATCAGCCGCAGGCTCTTCTCGAAGAACTCCACCCGGCCCAGCAGCGGGAACTCGTCCATGGCCATGAGCAGCCTGTGGCGCTTCGGCCGGCCGTGGGCGTCGCTCGTCTCATGGGCGGTGAGCGCCTGCGCGGCGGCGTAGAAGAGGAGTCGCACGAGCGGACGCAGCGCGGCCGCATCGGCCGGCGCCACCTGCACATAGAGGCTGACCGGCGCCTCCGCGCACATGAGGTCGCCCACCGCGAAGTCCGACGTCGAGAGCGCGCGCTCAATGTCCTCGCCTGCCAACCACTTCAGGTACGACCTTGCAGTCCCCTGCACGCTCGTGCGGAAGCGGTCGTGCATGGCCGCGTACCCCTTCACGGCCGTCCGGATAAAGGGATGGGTCTCGCCCTCGCCGTCAGCGCCGTGCCGGTGCAGGGTGCGCAGCATCACCTCCGCCGCCTCGTCCAGGTCCGCCAGCAGCTCGCGCACCTTGAGCAGGGTCTTGTCGGGATCGGGCGCGGCGTAGAGGACGTGGAGGATCACCGCCTCCAGGATCTCCGACGCCGACTTGTCCCAGATCGCCTCTTCGTCGCGGACGCCGCCCGGGTCGGACAGGATCGCGACCAGGCGCTGCACCTGGGCGAGCTCGCCCGGTCCCGGCTGGATCTCCGCCAGGGGGTTCCATCGGGCGGATGCGGGAGATCGGGGGTTGAAGCGGAAGGCGTGGGAGAACCGGCCGCGCCAGCCCGCGGTGACCTGCCAGAGCTCGCCCTTCGGGTCGTGGACCATGGCGCTCTCCGGCCAGCTGAGCAGGCTAGGGACGACATGGCCCCTGCCCTTGCCGCTGCGCGTGCCGCCTGTGACCAGCGTAGGTCGGAGATCGGCGGTGATCAGCGTCCGGCCATGGAACGCGCCCAGCACGCAGCCGGCATCGGCCGCCAACCCGGCCCGTCGGGCGTCCGCCGGCGCGCCCCATCCCCGCCTCCGCCGCGGGCTCCGACCCGCGCCGTCGGCGACCACGCCCAGGCCCAAACCACCCGCGACGCCGAGCAGAAGAAGCGCGGTCGAGGCGCTGAAGACCCTCGGCGCCTCGCTCCGATGTTCCCGCTGCCAGAGGAGGACCCGCCAGGGCGGATAGAGCACGAGATCTGGCGAAGCGCGTAATCCCGGTCCCAGGACCGGATGCCAGGCGAAGCTCCAGCCCACGAACTGCGTGGCGGCCTGCAGGCCGATCAAGAGACCGCTTGCAGCTCCGGCGATGCGAACACCCAACCCCAACCTGAAATCCCCACTCAGGAACCATGCTCTGGAAATAGAATGGGAGCAGAAAGACTGCCAGAAATCTCGCAAAATCGTCGACAACTACTCACTCGGAATACACGCTTCCGGAAACGGCGGTAATTCTGCCGGTTCTATATTGGAATCCCGAATCACTCGACCTGTGGCACGGCGACGAACCGCTCGTCACCGGATCATCAATTGATCGGGCGGCAGCCATCCTGCCGCGGCGCGGCAACATTTCCGGTGAGCGAGCGGCCTGGGCGCGACATCGCTTGATCGCAAGCGGCGACCCGCCTACTCCACGCTAAGTCGCGTTCGTGGCGGGATTGCTTCTATGGTTGCGAAGAACCCGGATCGCTTCGGGCTCGCCGAGCTCGCGCCGTTGATCCTCAAGCCGCTCCGCAAGATGCGCAACGTCTCCACGCTGGAGATGGCGACGCGCATGGGGCTGTCGGAACGCGGCTACCGCGACCTTGAGAACGGGACCACGAACCTGCTGCTGGAGCGCATCTTCGAGATCGCAGAAATCCTGCGACTGGATGCGCCCTCGATCGTCACGGCGTTCCTCCTGCGCCGTCCGGAGATCGCCCAAGACTTCGCTCAGAACAAGCTCATGCTGGCGCAAACCAGCGCCGTCGACGAACTCGACGACGCAACCAGATCGGCCGTGGCGGCCGTCGACACGCTGACGGCGCTGGATGCGCATATTCAGTTCTACAAGCAGCTCGCGGAGTACGGCCGCGCGCAGCTGCGGGCGGCGGAGGGTCGGCGCAATGGCGGTTCGTGGCGCACACTGTGATGCCGTGCCGCTCATTGGGCGGATCGTCCTATGGCTGATCTCTCCAAGGGATGAGGTGCGGGGCCAGTGATGGCCACCAACACGACTCTCAGGCGCCTGCTCCTCGAACGTGCCGCGCCGCAGTCCATGCACACTTTTCGCGCCGAGGCTGAAGCCACCCCAGAGCCTCCCTGAATCAGCGCAACGCGCCGGCGGTGATCTACAGGCGGTAGCTGATCAGGTTGGCGGCCTGGCAGAACTGCCAGAGTTCTTCCAGGGCGATCCGCTCGATGCGCCGCACCGTCTCGGGGAAACTCGACTGGTCCTGCGCCAGTGCGGTCTCGCAGTCCTTGATCGCTTCGACGTAGCTCACGTACCGCGCCTCGGAGGTCTCGCTCAGGGAGGCATTGTCCATGATGGACTGGCCAAGGCCCAAGATGAAGGCGCTGACGGCGAGGAAGTCGATCCAGCGCGAAGCCAGGTCTTCGCCCGGCAGGGCGATCTTGCAGACCAGCGCGGCGACGGTGAGCCCGGCGCCCAGGAGGTAGAGGATGTCGGCGGCGGTGTAGCTGCCGCGTCCGGCGCGACGCAGGGCCTCGACCTCCGAGGTTGCGAACTGCTTCTGATAGCTGATCCGAAGCTCAGCGTAGGCGCGCAGCGCCGCCGCCACCAGGGGGGCAGACGCCGGCGCCCTCGGCGCCGCGGGATCCGAGAGCCCACGGGCCGGGGCATAGAGCCGCAAGGCCGCCTCGCCGGCGTTGAGTTCGGCGGCCAGCCGCGCAGTCTCATCGGTGCTGAACTTCCGCACGCGCGCGACGAGATCAGTGTCTGAACTTGCGGCGAGCGCGAGGGGATAGGCCTGGAATTTCAGGCTCCTCAGGCGCTCGGCCGCGAAGCGCTCGAGGAGCCACCTGGTCTTCATGCCCGTCGCCATCAGGTAGACGTGCAGACCGATGCCAAGGCCGCCCAGCATCACCAGGATGATGCTGAGCGCTGAGCGCCCCCGAAACTCTGGCAGGACGAGGGCCTCGGCCACCGTGAAGACGGCGCTGGCCATGATCAGCACCATCCCGGCCCGGCCCAGGCGGTGGTAGAGCGCCTTGGCGCGCACGGCGGCGGCCTCATGGCGGCGGAAGGCTGCATCGATCACCGGGTTGTCGAGAAGGCCGGCGATCGGCTCGTACACCTGACGCAGTTCTGGCGTCGGAAAGACGTCGCGATTGTGAACTTCCAAGCTCGGTCCCCCACCAGCGTGCTGCCGCACATGGCAGTCTTGGCTGTGCGGGCCCGGTGCGCAACCCACCCGCCGCCCATGAGGCTGATCCTGGCGTGGTTCGCCACCAGGGAGCTCGCGACCCGCAACAGGCGGACTGGGCGAGCCGGCTGGCCGCCGCTAAGGTTGCGCTTGTGGGGCGGAGTTCCTGATGCAACCCGAGGCGCGCGGGCCGTACGTCTTCCTGTCACATCGGGCGACGGACAAGCCGTTGCTCGAGCGGTTCATTTCGCGCGTCACGGACGAAGGGGTTGCGGTCTTCATCGACCGGACCGGTGAATTCGGGCCTGACCTGCAGGCGCGCGCGATCGACCTTATTCAGCGCGGCCTCCTGCGCAGCATGGTTGGCGGCAAGCCCTGGACAACCCAGCTCCCGACGGTGATTGACGAAGCTGCCTGCACGATTGGCTTCATCTCGCAACGCAGCTACGACGAGGCGGATCGGGAGGCCGGCAGCGTGGCGTTTGACGAGCTCGTGCGCTCGAGAGGCAAGCTGGTCACGGTCGAATTGGACGCCGGCGCCGTTGCGCGCTTCGCCAAGCATTACGGCTCGGGTCCGAACGGCGATCTTCGGGCGAGTGGCATCGGCGTCGTGCATTTCTGCGCCCTGCGGGAGAGTCATTTCGACCATGACTACGATCGGATCGGGGAGGCCGTGGCGGAGGTCACTGGCGGGCGGATCGGCTTCGGCACGTTGTCGGGAACGGCCGTCCTGACGCGAGAGCAGGCGGCGCTGGCGGCGCGACTGCGCGGCTCACCGCATCGGACATCGCTGCTGCTGGAGGGTGTCGGGCAGACGATCGAGTGTCGACTCGTGCCCGCGCCGGCCCTCGACCCGGCTTACTTCTGGCTGAGCGCCGAGCCGGTGACTTCGGGGCTGCTGGCGGCGGCCGCGGTGGAGTCGACCCTGGCCATGCTGCCCGACTTCCGGCTGCCCACGGCGCCAGAGATCGAGCGCGCGCTCGCACCTCTAGGCCGGCAACGCGGCGGTCCGAATCCTTTCGGCCTGCGGGGGAGCCTTTCGGATGGGGTGTGGGCAGACTCGGGGCGGCTTGTGGTGGTGGGTGGAAATTCCAGCGCCCCGACGGCCGCCCTGCACGTCGTTTACAAGCGGTAGCACCGGCCATGCAGCCTGATGAACCTGAAGAACGCGACGCCTCGGCAGGTGCGGCAGACGAGAAGACGTCCCCCAACGAGCTCAATGGTCCAAGTCCCCGACCGGGGGCGATTGACGGGGCGCCCTCCGACGATCGGTCAACCGACGCTGATCGACGCGGGCCGGAAAGCATCAACGCGCAGTTCTCCGGCGGCGCATCGACCCGTCTTTCGCTGGCCTACGCGCCGCTCGGGACGTGGCGGGCGTCCGACGGCGATGCCGGCGCAGAGGCGCCGATCGTGCCCCGCCGCGTTGGCGTGCGCCTTGTGGAATGTGCGGATCTGCGACCCATCGCTGAATGCCTGAGACGCGAGGCCGCGCCTGAGGACGTTGTGCTCGACCTGGAGCACAACGAGGCGGAAGGGCGGTTTGACGACCGCAGGCTCGACATCATCCTGGAGTCCTATCGCTCAGCCCTCACGCCGGGCTGCTGCGTGGTGGTGCATCCCGGTGAGCGCGGACGCGGCTCAGAATTCTGGGAGCATGACCTCGACCTTCCGCGGCTCGACGCCTTCTGCGCGGATGGTGGCCACCCACTTGTCATCGTCAGCCTCGCGCCGGCAGCCACCCCCCCGCCTGGCCTTGGTGCGGCGCAGGTTCAGAAGATCAGCGCCTGGCCGCTGGTCGCCTGGCTGGCCAGCGCGTGTGACGACCTGGACGGCGATGTCCTGGCCGACGCGCAGGCGCTCGTGGAAGCGGGTCGAATCGACATCTGCGAAGTCATTCGCGATCTCGATTCCCGCGCGGCCGACGACCTGGCTCAGAGGGTCGCCAGCGCCCGCTCGGCCCAACCCGGCGTGCAGGCCGCAGAAGCCTTTGTTGAGCGCTTCATGTTCGATGGCGACCCTGCGAGCGCGGCCATCGCCTTCACCATGGCGTGCTTTGGCGAACTGACGCCGAGCGAGCTTCGCGAAGTCGCCCAGGACCTCGCCATGACCCCGGACCTGCTGGAGCCGCCAGCGCCGACAGCAGTGGGCGAGCCGGCGCCGGCGCCGCGCACGCGCATCGACGACCGCGTTCAGCGGTCCGTGGGCGTGGTCTTCCGGGACCGGCGTCGCCAGGACGGTTCGCGCCAGGTGATGGCGGTCTTGCGCGGGCCGCCGCTTGGGGCGGTTCGCGCCGCCATGGCGGAGGTCGCGCCGATCGCGACCGCCCGTCTTGTCGACCAGATGTCGGTCCGTCTGGTCCACGGGGCTGTCAGCCCGGAGCGCTGGGTGGCGGCCTGCGACACCGTGGGCCGGGCGCTGCTTCGAGAGGGCGATGCAAGCCCGGCCGCCATCGCCCATCGGATCGCTGTCTACTGGACCGGGGATCGGGCCCACGGAGACGCGCCACCGCCAGAGCGAGCCGCGCTGCTGTCGGCCGAAGGCGCAGAGAAGCTCGATCAGCTTTGCGCCGCGGTGGCGGCGCTGCGCGGAATGGACAGGTCGCAGCTTCTCGTGCTCACCGCCTCGGCGCTCGCGGCTCGGTCGGGCGCAGTGAGCCTGGAGGCCGCCTGGCGGGCGCCGGCGGCCGCGGCGTTCGCCGCCCACGTGCTTGGCCAGGTGGACGCCCCAGATCTGGCGCAGAGCCTGGTCGAGGCGCTGCATCAGGGACCCGGCGAAGTCCTGACACTGGTATCTGCAGGCCTGACAGGAGCATTTGGACTACCGGCGGCTCTGGACGAAGCCTCTCCACGCCTCGACATGGTTCTCCAGACCAGCCTTCGACTCGCCCTCGCGCCTGAGGCTCCAGCCGCCCTGAAGCCGTTCGCCGCGGCCATGGCGTGGCGGCTGTTGGCCCTGCGCCTCGGCCGCGATGCGGTGCGCCTGTCATCGGGCGGCCCGCCCGCCATTTCGCCCGAGCTCTCTCAGGCGCTCCTGGATGCGGCGCGCGAGCTGACGTCGCCAGAGGCCTCAGACCTCTACGAACAGGGTGCGGCGTCAGCCTGGATAGAGAGTGCGGCCTTCGATCACCTGCAGAGCGGCTGGCGCGAGGCGCCCGAGGTCTATCTCGACGACAGCTTCGGCGGCCCAGGCTCGGTGATCGCAGGCGAGGCCACGTTCCTGGCCTCGATGCGCACCCTTGACGCACTGACCGCGAACGCAGAGCTGCTCGCCCAGCGCCAAACGGCGCTCGAGACCTTCGTGCAGCGCTTTGGTGTAGCGGGCGACGTATCCGTGGTGGCGGCCACTCTGTGGTGCGAGCCCGGGGATGGGGCGAATCCGCAGCCATCGCGCGGCGAACGCGCTTTTCGTGGGTGCATGTATCGCCTGCGGGCGGCCATACCGGTCCTCGCCGCGGCGTTTGCGCATGCCGAGATCTCCGACGCCGAGGCGCAGCAGGTGCGGATACGCATGCCGGCTCCTGGCGGCGATCACGAGGCCTGGTCAGCGCTCGCCACTGCAGTGCACGATGCGCGCGATGCGACGGACTCGGTCCTCGAGATATGGCGCGACGTTGTCGCCGATCTGCCCCGCGACGACCTGGTGCTGCGCCACCTGCAGACGATCGCGCAGCGTTCTCAGCTCATCTACGCCTGGTGGTCCGAGCTGCAGGCGCAGTGGGTTATGCGCTGATGTCTGAGGCGATTTTCCGAACCCTGTCCCAGAAGGACGTTGGCTCGCCCCAGCCCGACACATCCTGTCCGAATGTCCACCGGCTTTCGGAGATGCCGGTGCTCGGCGCGAGCGCGGCGCTGGGTCCTGCAAAGCGCGGCGTGCGCGCGAGCGATCGCTCGGTCTCGTTGAGGGCCTGAATGGCGCCGTTCAGTTCGCCCACCGCCGCGCCCGTCCTGTCGAGCCGGTTCGCGAACACCGCCATGCTGTCCTCGACCGCCTTGGCCACCTCGCCGGTGAAGGTCCCGGGCGCCACGCGCCCATAGAAGTCGTCGAGTTCCTTCACCACACGCCCCTGGGCCTGAAGCACCTGTCCGAGACCCGCCTCAAGGTCGGCGCGGGCCTTGACCAGGTCCGCAATGCCATCGCGGACGGTGGTGACGACCTTCGCGTAGCCGTCCGCGAGGCCGTCGATCCGATGGTCCATGCGCTGGACGCCCTCCCGCAGGAGCGCGAAGTCACTGGCGAAACTCGGGTCACTTCGCATGGTCTTCGCCAGGGTCAGGACATTGTCGGTCATCACCTCGAGGCGCGCGATCGCGGCCGCGAGTTGTCGGCGACACGCCCAGGCCAGGCCCACCAGCGAGATCGACGACACAAGACCCGCGATGGAGGCCATGAACTTGACTTGCAGCGCCGATACCAACGGCTGCATGTCCGGGATCTGCCGCACCGAGCCACTCATCTGGAAGGCGTCACTCGAGAATGCGACGGCCAGGCCGATGAAAGTGAAGAGGATGCCAAGCTGCAACGCCAGACGCTGCAGCATCAGCACCAGCGCAAGTCCTTCGCTGAGTTCGTCGCGGTAGGCGTCGACAAGCCAGCTCGAAGGCTCCCACCGGTCGACGACAGCCCGGCGCAGCGCGTCGGCGCGCAGGGCCTCCACGATCGCCACGTCGGTCTTGCCGGTCGACAGGTAGCAGCCGGCCAGCGTTTCGCGCGCATTGACCTGCAGCGCGGCGTGGTCATCGAAGAGCGCCTGCGTCCTCTGGTCGACGATTTCAGCCGCCGCCGAGACTGCGGCGCAGCGCCGTATCATCCTGCCGCCCGCCCGGAAGCCGAGCATCGGCAAGGCGAGGATGCCCAGGCAGAACACGAAGCCAACGCCGGTGATGAACTCGTTCGTGTACCAGTTCAGTCGCAGGATGAGCGGCGCGGAGAAGGCCGCGCCAGCGAGGTAGATGACCAGGAACTGGAGGCCTGCGCCGCCCTGGGCCGCGCTGAGAACGCTGACCCGCCGGCGGCCGGAATCGGGGAACCGCTCGCCTTCGATCGTCGGCGCCGCTTCGCTCACGTCGCGCCCCCTTCGCCGGCGTCCGGCGCCTCATCGGCCCAGGCGTCGGATGGCCCCTTGAGCGCGGTGAGGCTGCCCACATAGCGGGGGAGGGCCGCGCGCGGAATGTTGCGGGTCGTCAGGAAGCGGAAGATGCGTCCCGCGGTTTCGTCGATCGCCCTCTGGTCGAGACTGCCGCCGACGCCCTGCTCCTTCGCGACCTTCTCTATCTCGGTCTTCTGCGCGGCAATCTGAGCTATCAGCGACTCGATCATGCTTGGGATCGGGGTGAGCCGCCGCCGCTCGGTCTCCAGCTGCTTGATCTTGATGGAGAGGGTCTCCTGCAGCTCCATCGCCTCCTGGGCCGCCAGCGCCCCCTCGACGGACGGCAGGACGCGAACCGGTGAGACGACGATCTCCAGTCCCAGTTCGTTCAGGACCTCGTGGGCGCTGAGGTCGGCGATCAGTTCGCGGTACGGCTGCAGCGAGAAGTTGGCCTTTACGAAGGCTTCCTGCGGCATCACCTGCATGAGGCCGGCGATGGCGCGGTCGATGATGCGCTTGATCTGGTCATGCACGCCCGCAGGGCCGCCCGCGGCGCGCAGGGCCTCCATGAAGCGGCGCCTATCGTCCTCGTTGTTGCAGACGCCGACGATCCGGAACGGAACCGTCACCTTGACGTCGACCCGCACCTCCGTTGCGATCATGTCGCTCATGCGCTGTGAGATTGGATCGCCCTGGACGACCACCTCGTCCTCTAGCCCGATAAGCTTCTGTCGCGCATCGAGCAGTGCAGAGGTCCCGATCTGGAGGACGAAGCTCTCGGCGGGGTCCAGCATCAGGCCCAGGGCCCGCTGCAGCCACTCGTCAACGCGCGCGCGCAGGCTTTCGCGGATTCCGCCCTGCGCTTCCGGCGTGTCGCGCATCGAAAAGACGTCCCAGGGCTCGACGTTGGCCATGAAGAACGCGATCTGCTCGCGGATGCCTGCGCTGATTTCCTCGAAGATCGCCTGGGGGTCGTCGCCGGAGAGATGTTCCTTTAGGCGTGCGCCATCGCTGCCGGGCTGGAAGCGCACCTGGGCGGTCACGCCCAACTCAATGCGCTCGGTCGTCTCGGAAAGCTCGTAGGAGGCCAGTGGCACGTTGACGACGTGGCCGCGCAGCAGGCGGGCCTCGGGGATCTGGTCGAAGACCGTGGTGACCGCGCGGACGACAACACCGTACTTCTCCGCCAGCAGCGCGAGGTCGCGCTGCAGGTCGCCAGAGATGCCATCCTCCGCAGCCTGCTGATCCAGGAAGAAGTCGAAGACGATCTGCCCGAAGGGGCGCGCCTGCAGGCGCTCGGCGGTGCGCGTGTCGAGTTCGCGGCCGAGTATCTCGGTCTGGAAGGTCTCCGGGTCTGGCGCGCCGCGCTCAATGTAAGCGGCCTGGCTCTGCCGATCATCCTGCACGGCCCACAGGACGTCATGACTGAGCTTGAGGGTGCGGCTCGTGCCGCGGATGGGATAGGGGGTCGTGTGCCGGAAGGCGCCGCCTTCCGGGACCGACTTCCGAAAGTTGGTGAAGATGAAGAGGTCCTCGAGCGCGAGGCCGCGCACGGCAAGTTCGCTGCGAAGCCGCTCGTCGGCCACGGCCCACTCGGACAGGGCGTTGGCGTTGGTGTCCTGGAAGGTGTGCAACTCGGCGAGCACCTTGTTCTCCGAGAAGTGCAGGATGCGGGTCTGGACGGCGGCATGGATCCGCTCCCTGGCCTCCGCATAGCGTTCGGCGGTTCCCCCGGCCGCCTTGCCCACGTCGGTCACGATGATCCGGCAGCGGTGGGTCATCGTGACGGACGCCTTGCTGGCAGCGATGGCGTACTCGCGTTCGAATTCGAAGTGCTCGCCCTCAGGTCCGCCGCGCGTCGCCCTGCCGTTCTCAAGGAACAGCAGGTCGACCTTGCGACCAAAGCGCGTCGCGCAGCGGAGGTCGAGGCTCGAGCGAAGGTCTGCTGCAACCTGTTCGGAATCGAACGTGTGCTGGTGCTGCGAGTAACGGCCCTCAAGCCACTCGAACACGAAATCCTCCAGGTCGCTGCGGATCGAGTTCGTCCCGGCAACCGGCGTCTGCGAGAGAAGTCGCGCGGCGATGTGGCTCTGACTCGGGCGCAGGCGCAGGTTTACGGTCACGCTCAGGCTACCCGTGTCCCGGCACCGGACCTTTCGCGGTCCCAGGATAAGCGGGATCGCCTCTTCGCTGGTGACCGGCACGGGCTCGATGATCGGCGTGTCGACCACGAGCCCGGCGGTCTTCAGGCCGGCCTGGACCGCCTCGCGCGCGCTCTGGTCAGCGCCGTCCTGGCCTTCCGGAAACAGCTTTCGAATGAACGGGTCTGGTCCACACCAGGCCACCAGCGCCTGACGGATCGCTTCCCGCGCGGCGATATCGAGGCCGCCGCGCTGCAGCGATCCGAGCAGCGCGGCGCGCTCGTCGCCCAGCCGGGCCGCCCCGCGCACCCGGATCCGGAACTCGCCCACTTCGTGCGTGTCGGTGAGCGTCAGCGCGATGTCGGCGAGCGCGATGCTGCCGACATGACACTGGTAAGGCTCCGCCCGGAGTCCAAACAGGGGGCGCTTCGAAAGGACCGCAGCGTCGGCGCCCGTGCCTCGCCCCCAGAGGATCTTCACCCCGATCGGGCCATTCTCGCCGCGTTCGATCAGCGCGTTAAGGCTCATGGTGTCCCCCTGAAGCCCACTACCAGAGCGAGCTGATATATGGCTAAGCTCCCTCAGGGGGAGCTGGCAAGCAACGGTGCGTCTGCGAACTGTCGAGGAATCTGAGGACTATGCCGACGAGGGCTTCGGCCCCGGCGCGGATCTCGTGTTCTCCGTGCTGGCCGTCCTGATCGTCATGCTGGCCGCCCTGCGGACCACAGCCCTCCTGCTCTCGGGCGATACCAATCTCGCCTTCCTGCACGAGCGGAAGGTCGCCCTGGCGGCCCAGATCCGTGCGGTTTGCGGGGCGCCTGCGAGCGCTGAGCCGTTCGTGGTTGCCGGGGCGACGGAGATCAAAACGGCGCGGTGCGACCTGAGGATTCTCGACAACCCGCAGTTCCAGACCTTCGTGTTCAACGAAGGCATTCTGTTCCGCCCCAACGAGGATCGCCTGAACGCCAAGGGCGTGCAGGTCCTCAGTCTGGTCCGGCGCGCCCTGGGCCGGCAGGGAAGCGACATCGTCGAGATCCAGATTCTTGGCCACACCGACACGCAAGGCGGAGAGGTGCGCAATTTCGAGCTCGGCTCGGCGCGGGCGCTGGCCGTGTTCAACCTGCTGACACGCCCCGGCAGCGACCGCATCGATCCTCTCAGCACGCTGATGTCGGTCACTACATACGGCTACTTCGACCCGGTGCAGCGTCGCAACCAGCCGGAATTCTCATCGCGCGCGCTGCATGAGGCCAATGCGACCGCCGCGGCGCGCACGTTGAACAGGCGGATCGAGTTGAACGTCTTCTTCCGCAAGGCGCCCCGGCAGCCGTGAACCGTCCTCGCCGAAGAGATCTAAGGTCCCTTGACGCGCCTCCCGAAGTGCGCTGGCAGGGGCGCGCCGCGCCCTTGGTCCCGCACCCCTGCCGTCCCAGCCCGGCGCCTGTGATCGGTGGTGCGCGGTGCTTTGACAACCGTCGCTATTTCTGTATCGATGCTCGCGGAACGTGCCTTCTGAGCGCAGGCGACGCTCAGCTTGTGAGTTGCGGGCGCGGCTCCCGGGCGTGCGGGGCTACGAAGCCGAGCTTGGGGTGGTCGCGGTCACCTTGCAGTTCCCGACCGCGTGAGTCCGCCCCTGGATTCCCAGGCTTCCGCTCCGATACTGCTGTTGGCCTCTTCGCTCGCGTGTGCCGCGACACTTGCGCCGGCGTCCGCCGAGGCGGCTGCGCTGGTCGCAGAGCGCGGCGGCCAAGGTCCAGTGATTTCGACCTAGCCCACCTGCGCGGCCGCTGGCATCGTCCCGATATGCCGTCTGACCGCCAAAAATTGCGCGTGACGGTTGGGGGGTGACCATGAGGTACGGCAGGCGTTCTGGCGCCATACGAGTGACCGTGCATGGGACGCAGGGCGACGCGCCGAGCCTGGGTGGCCCTATTGCCACAGGCGGTGCGGCCGTGACGCGGCGCAGGCTGTTCGCCGCGGGCGCCGCCGCAATCGGCGCTACGGCTTTACTGCCACCCTCGAAGGTGAGGGCGGACGAACCGCCCGACCCCATGTTCGGAGCTTTCCGGGCCATGGACGCGGTCTTCGACGCAGCCATGGTCTTTTCCGAGGACAGCGGGGCCGGCCTCTTCGTCGTGCCGGCGACGTCCGCGGGCTTCACCCGCCGCGTCGATGAACAGATGGGCTCGATCCTGGCTGCGATCGCGGCCGCACAGGCGACGGTGGCGGCCCTTTCGGAAAGCGAGCGTGGCGCCCTGCGGGTCAATTTCGATGCCGCGATCAGCAGAGGCATCGTCGAAACGGCGGAACTGTATCGGCGCAGGATCACGGGGCGTGACGCCAGCCTCGATCTCAGCCGCATCCGCGCCGCTGCGGAGGCGCATCGCGAAAGCCTTGCCGGGTCACCGGCAGGCCTTGGTCCTGAAGGCGCTGTAGTTCTGACGCTGGCCCTCGCGGTTGAGTTCGGAGCGGCGTGGCGACTGGAGAGCAGTCTCCATCAGAAGCGTGCGCCGCTCGATCACTACGACCAGTGGGCGCGCAGAATGCGCACCGCCAACCCCGGCTCCATCCTGTTTCGCCTCGGTTCAGCCGAAGCGGCCCACGATGGCCAGCTGCGCACCGTGGCCGAAACACACCTCGGCCGACGCCTGGGACTCTCGAACTTCCTGCTTGCGGGCGATCAGAAATCCAGCACGACCTTCGACCCCTGCGTCCTCCTTGGACGGTCCGGCCTGGACAATGACCGTCGCGTCATCGTCGCGACGCCTGAGCACTCGCGTGCGATCATTTTGGACAACGCGGGGACGCCGAACATCCTCATCAGGTTTAGTGATATCCAGCGCTACACGGATGAGAAGCTCGGCGTCCACTTCATCTCCTATCGCCCTGGCGGCGTGGCCAAGAATATTCCGGCGCCCCGTGATGACAATGGCCTCAGCATTGCGAACAAGTACTGCTACGTCGGCAAAGCGCTCACCGTGCTGTCGTCCGAACAAGCCAATGCGGTCGCAGACCGGTTGGAGGGGGTGAAGGAGGATGCGGCAGCGCGGGCGCGCATCATTGCGGCGGTGCGCAACGCCAACGCCGCGCGGGCGGCCATCGTAGCCTGCGGCAGAGCGATGGCGCTGCTCTCGGAGGTCGACAGGGTCATCAGCTATCATCGCAGGATCGTCACCCCATGAGCCTGCGGACTCGGCTGATCCTTGCTGCGCTCATCCTCGGACTGGCGGCTCCGGTCTGCGGCCTCGCGCAGCCGACACCGCAGCCCGTGTCCAGCGACACCCGTTCGTGGAAATCGCTCGGCGACCTTCTGAAGGCCGCAGATCCGGTCTTTCGAGACGCTGCCGTGCGAAACGCGGCCCGCGCCGCGGTTCCTGACGAGCGTCTGCTCCGGGACCTCAGGTGGACCCGCGAACCCGGGCTGCTGATCCACGTCCGCATGCAGGCCCCCACTACAGGCCAGGGCAGCGTCGTGCCGCTGGGGACGCCGGTGGTGCTGGGGGTGGGCGATACACCCCTCTCGGCGGCTTTCGCGGGCTTTTCAGATCCTCCGCTGCAGCCGGCGCCGGCGGCCGGGATGCGTGAGGCTACCGAGCGCTCCTTCCTCGTATGGGCCGCCCTGGGGCGCCGGGGCCGCCTCAGCTTCAGCCTGCTCGCGCCGCTCGAGGCTCAGGGCCTGCGCCGCGCCGCTGAGCGGTTGATCGCGGACCCGAAGGAGGCGCCGGAGGAAGCCCGCAGGCGCGCGCTGCGGATCCTGACCGGGTTCCAGCAGGAGATGGTGGCCCGAGGGGCGAGCGCTGACGTTCTCGAGCGCCTGCAGGCCGCCGTGGAAGCCCATCGCTCCGCCTACAGCAGCCTCGCCAATCAGACGCAGCGTCGCGTGGCCGCCGTACAGGCCGAGCGAGGCGACAACCGCGCGCTCCAGCTTGTGGAGGCGTACAGCAATGTCCTCACGCTCGAGGGCCTGCGTCTGCAGGCACGGCCCTGGGTCGAGGCGAGGGACGTGCGCAGGAAACTGGCCGCCGCCAGGACCCCTGCCGCGATCCGTCAGGTCCTGATCGAGCATCGTGACGAGAACCGCCGCCGCATATCCGCGACTGACCTTGAGGCGCTGCGACGCACCGAACGGGACCGCTACCGGGCCGTCCTCGAGGTGGCGGCGAGCCAGCCCGAAGGCCGCGCGGCGCTGGGCGTGCTCCTGCCGCCGCGCCCCTAGGTCACCAGCAGAAGCCGAACCGCCGGCACGCCCCGCGCCGGATCTCATCGCCAACATTGCGGCTGAAGGTGGTCATCTCGCGCGCGACGTCGCCGGCTACCCGCGCCGCGACCACGCTGCCATAGCCAGGTGTCAGGGCCGCTAGGAGGATGTCGGTGCCATAGATCGGGCCAATGACGCGGCCCGCCCGGTCGACGTCGACGCCGAGGTTCGCGAGCTGTCGGCCGACCTCAGCTGACGTGAAGCGTCCCCAGGCCAGGGCGTTGACGTAAGTCTCGAGGTTCTGAGGCAGATCACGGACCAGCGCCCAGGCCTCCTCGGCGATCGCCTGCAGGGCATATCCGCCCTCGCGCATCAGCCACGCCGTGTTCTCGGCGAACTCGGCCACGGTGGCGCCGAACTGTCGCGCCCAGTCGCGGATCGCGCCCAGAATCTCCTGGGCGGCGAACTGGGCCGCGCTCATCGCCGCGATAACCGCGCCGTAGCTGAACTCTCCAAGCGCCTCGGCCCCATTGCGAACGAGGTCCAGCGCCTGCGTCGCGGTGGCCCCGGCGTCCTTCATGATGCGGACCATCTGCTGGGCGGTCGCGTCAAAGCGCTCGACCAGCGCGGTCGCCAGATGAGCGAGCGCATCCGCCGTCGCCAGGGTGAATTGCACCGCGCCCCTGAGGAACTCGCGCACGAAGCTGACGGCGTCGGCCAGGACCTTCCGAGCCTCGTTCACGAGCATGTCGAACGCACGTTGCGCGAGGTTCCGGATATCCGCGGGGTCGATGCCGAACGTCGTGCTGACGGAGAAGCCCAGGACCTTCAAGGTCGCGCTGACGGACCCGGTGGGCTCCCGGCCGGTTGGCTGGTCGATCGTCACCACGCCGTCGATCTGCCCCAGTCCGCGCAGGTTGAAGCCGTACATGAGCGGCAGGTCGACGTCCGCCGAATACGTGAACCGTCCCTTCGCCGCGAGGCTCGCAGCCCCCGCCGCGACCGTGACCTGAAGGTCCGTCCCGGGGAGCGTGGTCCTCGTGTCCAGCTCCAGCGCGCCGTTGCGCATGGCGCCGACGAGCCGCTGGGCCGGCTGCCCGAGCAGCTCGACCAGCAGACCCGCCTGCGCCGTACCGGCGGCCGTGTCGACCTGCAGCTCGACGGCGTCCTTCCTGAAAGGTGGTCCGCGATAGTCCCTCGGGGGCCTGACCCCGGCCCCCCGCAGGCTCACGACGTTCGGGATCTCCAGAGGGTTCATCAGCACCCGGCAGCCAAGCCCTTCGGGGCGCACGTCCGCGGCCAGGTATCCTGGATAGCCCAGCACCTGGACGCTTGAGCGCAGGCTCACGCCCTGGGCAATCGGGGTCCCGTCGGGCCCCTCGGCGACAGGTGCGGCCGCATAGTGGACGAAGGCCTGTCGCAGCGTGACGGCGCTGTCCATGCCGGCTGGCAGCACCACGGCGACCGGGCTGATCAGGTTTACGGCATCGGAGATCGTGAGCGTCTCGGCGGTCAGGACCAGCACGTCGGGGATTGGGGTCGTGTTTCCCGCGCGATAACTGAAATAGTATGACCCGCCGTGGCCTGTTTCGGGCAGCCTGAACGCACCGCGGCCGCTGAAGCCGTAGTTCGCGTCCCTGAGGCTGCCCTCGATCGCGACCTTGTTCTGGTGCAGGGACAGCGTGCGGATGGGCAACTGAGGCGGCAGCTGAAGATCGAACGGGACGTCGAACGCCAGCTCCACCCGATCGGGCTTCAGGTCCAACGGCAGGGGGAACTCCGGAACGTTCATCCCGAGCACGTTGACACGTACCGCCGCGTCGAACTTCACACCCGTCCGGGTGATCGTCAGGCGCCGGAAATTGGCCTTCAGGACGGGCTTGAGGCTGAACGACAGGTCGAGCGGCGTCGAGAACGACGGGATGTCCTGCAGGAGTGCGACTTCAAAGACCGTGTTGCGCAGCTGCAGCGCCTTCAGGACGGCGTTGTCGAGCTTGACGTGGAAATTCTCGAAGCCCTCGCGGATCCTCAGCGCCCTGGCCTCGAGCCCGCGTGTCGCCACGTCCAGCGCCGCCACCGGACGCGAGGCGGCGGTCCACCAGACGCCGTCGATGTCGACCAGATCGGCCACGGCCTGCAGGGGCCCCTTGAGAAGATCCAGCGGACTGCGCGTGGCGAAACTGAGGACGTACCCCACACCTGCCCCTTCGCGGTAGAAGCGCGCCTCGCATTCAATCTTTATCCCCACGCGGAAGGCCCCGCGCACGACGATCTCGTCAGGGTTCGGAAAGACCGCGCTGACGTTGCGGAGAGCGAGGATGCTGGTGCCGAGCAGTCTCGTGAAGGGTTCGACCGCTTCGGCGGCGACCTGTGCGATGTCGAGCTCGAAGGCCTTCGTGCTTGCGGCGGCCGAAGCCCGGGCGCGGATCGCCGCGAAATCGATCGCCGGCGCAACATCCGCAGCTTCGGCCGAGCCCGGTGTGACGCTCACCGCGCCGCACGCGCCAAGCCCCGCGAGCATCTCGCGCCGTTGCAGCATCCTGGACCCCCCCCCCCCCCGTCGACGCCCTGGCGCCATTGACCCAGCATGCTGGGTTGTCCGGCAGCATACAAGATCCACGTGCAGGCTGCGGCGTCCGCAACCCTGCAGCGCTCACGATCCCCTGGGCAGAGCCGTCAACAGGTCGTCGCGTTGTCGCGCGCCATCGCGCAGATGATGCGGCCGCCGTTCGCCGCGCCGTATCGCGCCACCACCAGCTCTCGGAACAGCTTCCATTTGTCGACCGTATCCGCCGTTGCCACGCGAACGGCGCTGGCGAAGTTGTCGTTGTGGTTGCCCCTGGGCGTCGTGCCCGGGCCAATGGTCGCCCCGATGGGGCCGGTATCCTTGTTGAGCGCCGCGTGCTGTATCCGCGCGCCGCAGGTCACCCCGAAGCATCCGGTCACGACCGCCGCAGGGAAGGGCGTCGAGCTGCGCAGGCTGATGGACGGCGACGGTGCGGTGTTGCCGAGGCCCAGCGGGTTGGTGTCGGAGCGGCTGTCCGTCCAGTTCGAGTGAGAATAAAAGTCCTGGGACGCGTGCATCACGATCCCCAGGGCCTGGAGAACGTTACACTTGGCTCGTCCGCTGAGGTCGCCGGTCCACACGCAGCCGGGCGTCAGGCTCGCCTGCACCGCATCGACCCTTCCCTGGGCGCTGAGCAGGCGACCGGCCCGCGTGACCGCCGCGTCCATGTGCGTCTGCATCCAGTCGCGGCAGGCGTCGAGGTTGGCGGGCACATCACCGTCGTCGCAATGCGCGCGGGCCTTGAATATGGCCGTGCTTGAGTCCGGATAGCCGATGGCTCCGAATGTTCCGGCCGTCCCGGCAAGCTGCGTGAGCGTGTCGCCTCCGAGGCAGGAAAACTCTGGAGATGACGTCGAGCAGGCGAGGGCGCGCCGGGTAATCCGCTCATGTTCGGCCGTCTGAGCGCCGGGCGAAATCGTGCCGAACGCCAGCGCAGATCCCGCGCTGAACAGCGCTAAGGCGCTGATGGCAAGGTAACGCATCCCGAATTCTCCCCTTGCGTGTTGTTTGAGCATAAACCCGGTGGCGCTGTTCTGTTAAGCCCGCTCAGGCTTCGCTGAGAGGTCAGATGACGATGATGGAACATTCCCGGAAACAGGAACGCAGCGGGTAGCCCGGATTCAGGATTGAGATGCTGAGGGCGGAACCACCGTGGTCGGATGAGACGACCGGGCAGTTCATCAACCTGCGCGCCTTTGCGGAGGCCGCGAGCCTTGCAGGGGACGGGGCGCGGCTGCCTGACTGGCGGACGATCCGGACGGAGTTTCCTCGTGACGCCCACCACGATCAGGGTCCTGACGGTGCTGAAGAACCGTCACGGTGACCATCGCACGGTCTACTGCATCTTTGCATCGAATCCTGAGGTCTTCATGCCGCCGGCCTGACGGCGCGCGCCGTCAGGGGTCGACGGCGTTGGCCATCCGGAGCTTGATGGCGGCGAGATCGCGAGGACTGATCTGACAGCGCTGGCCCACCACGGTGCAGGACGCGGTGGTGTTGCTCAGCGTCTTTTTGCAGGTGTCGAGCTCGGTCTGGCCCGTCTTTGTCAACGTGAACCACTTCGCGCCGTCCTTGCTGTCGCCGTAGTGCATGATCGAGCACATGTCGTAGTCGGTGTGCTTCTCGCCGGTCTTCATGATCCCGTAGTTGGCGTCGCTGTCCTGGATGGCCGCGTCGACGTCGAAGTCTTTCGGTCGTCGCGCATGTGCTCGTGGTCGAGGCCCAGCGCGTGACCCAGCTCGTGGACGATGTTGCCCCGCGTGCAGCCCCCGTGCTTGCCGGCGCCAGTCTGCGGCGCGCCGGTCCAGGCCGGATTGAGGCTGACGGTCTGCATCGCCGCGTTAGACTGGTGGCCCACGTAGGCGGCGCAACTGAATTTGATCCTCCCCCGGAAAAGTGGACGGGGTTAGGCCGCTCTACGCTCGGCTTCGGCAGGGCTGATCGCCGCCGTCGCTCTGATCAGCGTCCTCGGCTTCTGGGACATATACTTCGGGGCCGAGGGCGCGGTGCAGCCTCACCACCATCTTCATCTCGCCACCGACTTCATCTGGCTGGGACTGCTGTTGACCCAGCTCATCCTCGTCACACGGGGCGGGTACGCATCGCACAGGACGATCGGGCTGGCCGTCTTGGCTCTCGCGCCGCTCTTGGTCGCCACGACAGCCATGCTGTCGGTACGTTCGGCTCACAAGGGCGTGGTTTCCGGAGAAGGGGACTTCCTGATCATCCAGAACGTGGGGGTCACGCTCGAACTGGCGCTGATGATCTACCTGGCCTTCCTGCTGAAGAAGCACCGGCGACTTCACGGCTCGCTGCTCATGAGCACCGCCATTCTGTTCATGGGCATCGCCCTGTTCTTCGCCCTGATCAGCTTTGCGCCGCCGTTCAGGATCGAGGGCCCGGAAACGTTCTACCGGTTCCAGACAGCCGCCATGACAGGACAGGCGATCTGCCTGGCCGTGGGCGCGCTATTCTTCCTGAGGGATCGGAATAGCGGATGGCCCTTCCTGGCCGCCGCTCTCTGCTTTCCTCTGAACGAGGCGATCCGAGCCCTGCTGACGAGGTACGACCTCATCGATCCGCTGACTGCGTTCGTCGGCTCGCTGAGCCAGCCGCTCACGTTCCTGGCCGGCTTCGCGCTGCTGTTTGCACTTCTCGCGTCGACCGTGTTGCCGGGTGCGCGGCAATCTCGGATCGCGTGACCGCGCCAGGGCGGCAATGTCCGCTTCCTGGACCGATCCCAATGACTTCTGCTGGCGCTAGTCAGACGCCAAGCCACTGCAAGCCGCTGGGGAGGTCGTCGGCGGAGTAGTCCACCTGCAGAACTCGCGGGTGCCTGGCTCCCGAAGCTCGTTCAGAAGCGTGCAGGATCGGGGTGGCGTAAATCCAGACATCGCCGGCCTCGGCCAGACAGGCTGCGATCCCACAATCCCTGACGACCCTCGCAACATCAGCTTCCGCAATCCTACCGAGACGATGGGAGCCCGGCGCGATGAGCAGCGGCGCATTCGTCTCAGGCGTTGGGTCGAGATGGACGCGCAGTGTGAGCATCCGAGCCAGCACGTGGAACGGCGGAGCGACGTGCAAGGCGCCGTGCTTGCGCGTCCAAGGGCCGAAGCCTTCGACGTCCTTGCGCTCGCGCACGGCCACCACGCGGTCTTGATGCCAGGCCAACGACCAGTTCGAAGAAGGCGTCTTGTCGAAAAGAATGGCGCGTACCGGGCGGGCGCCCATGCCGAGCGCCTGTGCCGCCGCGAATCCAATCGGGCCGTCGGCCTGAAGCAACGGCGCTAGCCCCTCGACGCCATAGAGCCTAACGCCAGCAACATCTCGTGGCTGGTCTGCGATTACCCGTTCCAGTGCGGCAAGCGCGTCGCCGTCGAGCGCAAGCGGCGCCAGTTCAGCGCCGTCTCGCCCAAGTTCCAGTTTGGCGTCGCGCGAAGGCATGCCGCTGGTTAGCTCGCCGTCGGCCCGCCCTCAATGGAAGTCCGCTTTTGGACGTGATCCCAAAGTCAGGTCATGGCGCACCTGGGTCGCCCGCCCGCACATCCCAGGTTTGGAGCTTTGATGTCGCAGAATGCGACATCAAAGTCTCGGGACTGAAGCGTATACTTTGGCTGGGCTGAAGGGTGCTCCCACGGAGGTGGTGATGCCTCAACCAGACCTGTTCCGAATGCCTCGCAAGCCTTGGAATGCCGGACGCCTGATAGGCCCCAAGGCGCCGCTAAAGCCCAAGCACATCTGGGCGATCCGTCAGCAATTGAAGACGCTGGGACGCGTCCGGGATCTGGCGATGTTCAACTGCGCCCTCGATGCGAAGCTCCGCGCCTGTGATCTGGTCAAACTTCGGGTCAGCGACGTCGCTCCTGGTGGTGTTCTCCGGCAGCGCTCGACCGTCATTCAGCAAAAGACCGGACGACCTGTTCCCTTCGAGATCACTGAGCCTACCCGCGAGGCGCTTGTCGCGTGGTTGGCGCGGCGCGGGCGGCGGGGTGACGATTGGTTGTTCCCGAGTCGGAGCCGGCACGGCGGCCATATCGGCACGCGGCAGTATGCGAGGCTCGTCGATCGCTGGGTGGCCTTGATCGATCTGGAGCCCGCCGCCTACGGCACACATAGCCTGCGTCGGACGAAGGTGGCGCTCGTCTACAAGAAGACTGGCAACCTGCGCGCCTGTCAGTTGCTGCTAGGTCATCGGAAGTTGGAGAGCACCGTGCGATACCTCGGCATCGAGGTCGACGACGCCCTTGAACTGTCCGAGCAGCTTGAGATCTGACGCAGACACTCGGGTGTCCCGCGCTCCTCGCGATGTCTGACACGGGGCGATGACGGTCACAGGCGGGAAGGCGCGCCAACGTCGACTTCTCTGCCGAGTCCAATGTCCGGCGATGGCGCGACGGCTCCACCGCGCTGGGTAACCCGCAAACTGCCCCTCGCTAGCGGGCGAATGGTGATGGCTCGACATGGTCTTGCATGCAGCGAGCATGGTCGGCGAGGGTCTCGATGACGCGGCAGTCGGCGGCCGCGCCCCGACAACGCGCCTCGACCATGCGCCATAGCTCGCCCCGCAGCGCCTGGAGCTGGGCGATCTTGCTCTCGACGGCGGCCAGCTGTTCCTGCGCCAGCCGGTTGGCCTCGTCGCAGTCGCGGTCGGGTTGGTCCGAGAGCGCCAACAGGGTGCGGATGCCGTCGATCGTGAAGCCGAGCTGGCGCGCGTGCTTGATGAAGGCCAGGCGCCGGACGTCGCGGTCGCCGTAGACGCGCCGGTCGCTGTCGGTCCGGTCCGGCTCCGGCAGCAGGCCGATCTGCTCGTAGAATCGGATCGTCGGGACCTTCACGTCCGTGGATTTCGACAGCTTGCCGATGCTGAGCGCGGTCATGCGGCCTCCTGATGACCGGCCAAAAATAAGCGCTTGATCCTCTAGTCGCTAGAGCATGCAAGGTCGCAGTCATGTCGAGCTGTTCCTCTTCAGAAACGCCCGCCGCGACCGGCTGCTGTGGCCACGATGTGGCCTTCGACGGCGCCTCGCCGGCCTACCGCCGCATCCTCGCGGCCGTGATCGGCATCAACCTCGTCGGCTTTGCCGGCGTGGGCGTCGGAGCCTGGATGGCAGGCTCGGCCTCGCTGGCCGCCAACACCTTGGACTTCGCCGCCGACGCCGCGACGTACGGCCTCAGCCTCTGGGCGATCGGGCGCAGTGTTCAGGCCCGGTCCGGCGCGGCGCTGATCAAGAGCGCGAGCCTTGCGGTCATGGCGCTCAGCATCCTGGGCTTCGCGATCTGGCGGGCGGCCGCCGGCGTGGCGCCGGAGGGAATGGCGATCTCGGGCCTGGGCCTGTTCGGTGCGGCGGCTAATCTGCTGGCGGCGCTCCTGCTGCTCCGCTACCGCGAGGGCGACGCCAATGTGCGCTCGGTCTGGCTCTGCACGCGCAACGACTTGGTACAGTGCCTGGCTGTCGCCGCGACCGGCGTCGCCGTGACCTTGACGGGCTCGCGCTGGCCCGACCTCGTCGTGGGTGTGCTGCTGGCTGCGGTCTTCCTTCGCTCGGCTTGGCAGATCACCTCACAGGCGCTCGCCGAGCGGCGGGCCGAGCTCGAGCGTGATCTTGTAACGCATTCTCCTGCCCGCTGATCGCAGCTATAGGCGAGGGTCATGACGTCGATCTCCACAGGCTGGCAAAGGTTGGGAGCCGCGCTGTTCGCGCTGGTGCTCACCGTGCTGACCTTTGGTCCGGGGATCGACGCCATGCTCTGCCGGGACGATGCCGGCATGAGCGCCGCGGCCGCCGAGCACGTCCACGCCGAGGCGGTCGATACGGCGCAACCCCATGTCGACGCCGCGCCTGCGGATAGTGATTTCTCCGATCACGGCCCGGACGGCATGGCCTGCATCCACGGCCACTGCCATCACGGCGCGAGCTATGTGCCGGCCCAGGTCCGGTCCCCGGGCGACATCGCTGCCGTCGCGACGCGGCACGAGCTCCGCCGTTCCCGCGTGGCCGTTCTCGACCGAAAGTTCGCCCTGAAGCGGCCCCCTCGCGCCTGACGACACCCCGCGTGCCCCGCACGCGTCCTGTCGTCATTCGAGAGAAGGTCCATGTACCCCCAAAACTTCCGACGACCGCTCACGGCGGTCACCCTAGGGCTGTGCGCCCTGGGCGTCGGCGTGCGCACGGCCCATGCCGATCCTGCGCCCGCCTTCGCTGAACTCCTGGCGCAGTCGCAAGCGACCGCGCCCCGGCTCGCCGAAGCGCGGGCCGACATCGCCCGGACACAAGGGCTCGCGCGCCAGGCGGCGGTCTTCCCCAACCCCACCGTGGGGCTCCAGATGGAGAATTTCTCGGGCTCGGGACCGTACCGCGGCACGACCCTGTCTGAGACCACCGCCACGGTGCAGCAGCCGCTGGAGCTGGGCGGCAAGCGCCAGGCCCGGATGGCAGCGGGCCGCGCCGAGGTCACCGCCGCGCAGGCGAGAGCCCGCAGCGCCCAGGTGGACTACGCCTTCGACCTCGCCGTCGGCTACGCCACTGCCGAGGCCGCCGACCGCCGGATGCTCCTGGCGCAGGAAACGCTGACCCTCGCCCAGGAGGATGCGCGTATCGCCTCGGCCCTGGTCGACGCCGGCCGTGAGGCGGAACTGCGCCGTCTGCAGGCGCAGGCCGCCGTGCAGGCGGCGCGGGCCGGGCTTGATGAGGCCAAGGCCGCGCGGGCGACGGCGTTCGGCAATCTGACGGCGCTCACCGGCTCGCCGGCGCCGCTGACGTCCGTGGCGGCCAGCCTGCTCGACAGCAGGGCGCCGCTCGCGCCAGGCCTGACCCCGGCCTCCGCGACGGCGGCAGCCTTCGTGGCGGCCCAGGCCGAGCGCGAGGCGGCGGCCCGACGGCTGCAGATCGAGCGCCGGCGCGCCGTGCCGGACGTCACGGTGTCGTTCGGCTTCCGCCGGTTCGAGGAAGCCGACGCCACCGCGATGATCGCGGGGATTTCCGTCCCGCTGCCGCTGTTCGACCGTAACCGCGGCAACATCGACGCGGCGCGGGCGGAGATTTCAGCCGCGGACGCCCGGCTGAACGCCGCGCGGCTCGAGGCCGAGGCTGCGGTCCGCGTGAGCGAGACGCGTATCGCCGCGGCCGAGACCCGGGTCGTAGCGGCCCGCGAAGGTGAACGCACGGCCGAGGAGGCCTATCGCCTCGCCCGGGTCGGCTACGAGGCGGGCAAGCTCCCGCTGGTCGAACTCGTCAACGCCCGTCGCGCGCTTGCGGACGCACGGGCCCAAACCATCGCCGCCGCCGTCGAGCGGATCGGCGCGCAGGCCGCCCAGGCGCGGCTCGGTGGCTTCGCCACCCCCGGAGAGCAGTAATGAACACGGACAAGGCGCGCCTCTATGGCGCGGTGGCGGCTGCGGTCGTCCTGGCTGGGGCGGGCGGATACGGCCTCTCCACGGTTCTCAACAAGCCTGCGCCCGCGGCGGCGGAGGACGGGCACGCCGACGAAAATGATGGCCAGGCCGCCGCGAAGGGCGGCGAAAGCGCCAAGGCCGAAGAGGGCGTGGTTCCGCTGACGCCAGCGCAGGCCCAGGCGTCCGGCATCCAGGTGGCGGCGGTCACGCGGGGCGGCGGGGCGGAAGTGCGTCTGTCCGGCCGCGTGGCGCCGGTGATCGACGCCAAGGCCAGCGTCAGTGCGGTCGTGGGTGGCCGCGTGGAGCGCGTGCTGGTGGCGCCGGGCCAATCGATCAACGCGGGACAGGCCCTCGCGGTGCTGGTCAGTGGCGATGCGGCGAGCCTGCGCGCCGAGGCCGACGCCGCCCAAGCCGCCTATGTGCTGGCCGAACAGGCGCACGGTCGCGACGAGGATCTCGCCAAGCTGGGCGTGGTGGCTAAGCGAGAAGCCGAAGTGTCCCACGCCCAGGCGCTGAGCGCCCAGGCGAGCGCTCGCGCCGCCCGGGCCCGGGCGTCCGCAGCCGGAGGCCCCAACGCCGCGGGCCGGCTCAACGTGACCAGCCCGATCGCCGGGGTGGTGACCAGCGTGCAGGTCGGTCCGGGCGGCTTCGTCGCCCAGGGCGGTGTCGTCGCCGAGGTCACCAATCCGGCCCGTGTGGAGTTGGTCTTCAATGCGCCACCGCAGCTCGCCGCCCAGGCGCAGCCGGGCGCGCGCATGCAGGTCTCGGGACCGGGCGGCGAATTCTCGGCGGTCGTCACCGGCGTCGCCGCCGACGCCGGCGCCCAGAACAGCGGCGCAACCGTGATCCGAGCTAAGCCGGAAGGCGCGGCCTTGCCGCCCGCCGGCTCCCCCGTCACCGGCGCGTTGGTCACCGGCCAGGAGCAGGGCGGCCTCTCGGTGCCCAGCGAGGCGGTGCAGACCGTCGAGGGCAAGTCCGTGGTGTTCGTCCAGACCCAGCGCGGCTTCCGCGCCGTCCAGGTGCTCGCCGGCCGCCAGGCCGGGGGGCGCACCGAAATCCTCCGCGGCCTGACCGGCGAGGAGCGCGTCGCCTCCACCAACGCCTTCCTGCTCAAGGCCGAGATGGCCAAGGGCGAAGCCGAGCACGGTCACTAGGGGGCGTCCATGTTCAAAGCCATCATCGAGGCCTCCGTCCGTTTCCGATGGTTCGTGGTGCTCGCCACGGCCCTCGTGGCCGCTATCGGCCTCTTCGAACTCACCCGGCTGCCGATCGACGCGGTGCCGGACATCACCAACCGCCAGGTGCAGATCAACACCGTCGCCCCGGCGCTCGCGCCCGAGCAGATGGAGCGCCAGGTCACCTATCCCCTGGAAACCGCCATGGCCGGCATTCCGGGGCTGCAGAGCACCCGCTCGCTGAGCCGCAACGGCTTTAGCCAGATCACCGTCATCTTCAGCGACCAGACCGACATCTACTTTGCCCGCCAGCAGGTGGCCGAGCGGATGGCGCAGGCGCGGGAGCGGCTGCCCGAGGGCGTCGAACCGGGCCTGGCCCCGATCACTACGGGCCTCGGCGAGGTGCTGATGTGGACGGTGGACTATGTTCCGTTCAGCCCCAGGACGACGGCCAGGCCGGGCCAGCCGGGCTGGCAGGCGGACGGGTCGTATCTGACGCCGGAGGGCGACCGGCTGACGACGGACCGGGCCCGCGCCACCTACCTGCGCACCGTCCAGGACTGGATCATCGCGCCGCGTATGCGCACGACGACCGGTCTCGCCGGCGTCGACGTCAACGGCGGCTATGTGAAGGAGTACGCGGTTCGTCCGGACGCGGCGCGGCTGGCGAGCTACGGCCTCAGTCTCGGCGACCTGATCCAGGCGCTGGACCGGGCGAACACGCAGGCCGGCGCCGGCTTCATCCAGCGGGCCGGTGAGGCGCTGACCGTGCGCAGCGATGCGCTCGCTCAGACGGTCCAGGACCTGGCCCAAGCGCCGGTGGTCAACCGCAACGGCCTGGTGGTCCGAGTGGCGGACGTCGCCACGGTGGAGATCGGCGAGGCGCCGCGCCTCGGCGGCGCCAGCCGCGACGGCCATGAGGCGGTGATCGGCACGGCGCTGATGCTGGCGGGCGGCAACAGCCGCACCGTGGCGCAGGCGGCGGCGGAACGGCTCGAGGAGGTGGCGGCCAGCCTGCCGCCCGGCGTGATCGCCAAGCCGGTTCTGAACCGCAGCGAGCTCGTCAATTCCACCATCAAGACGGTGGCGAAGAACCTCGTCGAGGGCGCACTGCTGGTGATCGTGATCCTGTTCCTGCTGCTCGGAAACATCCGGGCCGCCAGCATCACCGCCCTGATGATCCCGATCAGCTTCCTGTTCGCGGTCATCGGCATGAACCGGTTCGGGATCAGCGGAAACCTGATGAGCCTGGGCGCCCTCGATTTCGGCCTGCTGGTCGACGGCGCCGTGGTCGTGGTCGAGAACACCCTGCTCATGCTGGGTCACCGGCGCGCGGAGCTCGGCCGCATGCTGACGCGCAGGGAGCGCCTCGGCGTCGCCGGGGCCGCAGCGCGGCAGATGGTCAAGCCGGCCGCATTCGGCCAGCTGATCATCCTGCTCGTCTTCACCCCGCTGCTGATGCTGGAGGGCGTCGAGGGCAAGACCTTCATCCCCATGGGCGCGACCGTGATGCTGGCGCTGGTGGGGGCGTTCATCTTCTCCTTCACCTTTGTGCCGGCCATGACCGCGCTCTGGGTCCGCGACCCGAAGACGGTCCACGTCGACGACGCGGGCCAGGCGATCGAGCACGAGACGCGGATCCTGACGTTCGCGCGCAAGCGGATCGAGCCGGCCATCCGCGCCGCGGTCGCCCGGCCCAAGATCGTGCTGATCTCGGCGCTGGCCACGCTCGCGGTGGGCGTCGTGTCCTTCTCGGTACTGGGCCGGGAGTTCATCCCCACCCTGGACGAGGGGGACATCGCCATGCAGGCGCTGCGCGTGCCCTCGGCCTCGCTCGAACAGTCGCTGGCCATGCAGATGAAGCTGGAGCGGGCGATCAAGGCCCAGCCGGAAGTCGAGACCATGTTCTCGCGCACCGGCACCGCCGAGGCGGCGGTCGACCCGATGCCGCCCAACATCTCCGACGCGGTCATCGTCCTCAAGAAACGCAAGGACTGGCCCGATCCGAAGCTGCCGAAGGAAGAGCTGATCGCGCGGATCGAGAAGGCGGCGGCCCAGCAGCTCGGCAACAGCTTCGAGTTCAGCCAGCCGATCGAGCTGCGGTTCAACGAGCTGATCTCGGGCGTGCGGACCGACCTCGCGGTCATGGTCTATGGCGACGACTTCGCCCAGCTGCAGGCGACGGCCGACCAGGTCGCCGCGGCTCTGCGCGCCACGCCGGGCTCGGCCGACGTGCGGGTGGAACAGGCCTCCGGCCTGCCGACCCTGACCGTCAGCGTCGACCGCTTCGCCGCGGCCAGTTACGGCCTGTCGGCGGCGGACGTCACCGAGGCGGTCTCGGCCGCCATCGGGGGCGCCGAAGCCGGCCAGATCTTCGAGGGCGACCGCCGTTTCGACGTGGTCGTCCGCCTGCCGGACAGCGCCCGCAACGATCCCGCTGCCCTGGACGCGCTTCCGGTGACCACGGCGGCGGGCGTGACGGTGCCGCTGTCGTCGGTCGCGAAGATCCAGATCGCCGAGGGTCAGAACCAGATCAGCCGCAACGACGGCAGCCGCCGCATGGTGGTGCAGGCCAACGTCCGGGGCCGCGATCTCGGCGGCTTCGTCACAGACGCCCAGACGAGGGTGAAGGCCGAGGTGAAGCTCCCGGCGGGCTATTCGCTGACGTGGGGCGGGCAGTTCGAGAACCTGAAGCGGGCCGAACAACGGCTGGGCCTCGTGATCCCCGTGGTCTTCGTGATGATCGGCGTCCTGCTGTTCATGGCGTTGGGCTCGTTCGCCGAGGCGGGGCTGGTGTTCGCCTGCGTGCCATTGGCCCTGGTCGGCGGCGCGCTGGCGTTGCTCCTGCGTGGGATGCCGTTCTCGGTCTCGGCGGCGGTCGGCTTCATCGCCGTCTCCGGCGTCGCGACCCTCAACGGCCTCGTGCTGATGCAGGCGATCCGCGAACGGCTGACCGAAGGGCTTGAACCCGTGACGGCGGCCATCGAGGGGGCGACAAGCCGCCTGAGAGCGGTGCTGACCACGGCGCTGGTCGCGATCGTCGGCTTCATTCCCATGGCGATCGCCAGCGGAGCGGGAGCCGAGGTGCAGAAGCCGCTGGCCACCGTGGTGATCGGCGGATTGCTGACGGCGACGGCGCTCACTCTGCTGGTGCTGCCCACCTTCGCGGCCAAGGCGGTGCGTCATCGCAAGGATGAAGGGGTGGACGATGACGAGGAGGCCGCGCCATGAGCGGCCTCGGCGAGGCGGACCAGCGCCAGCGGCGGATCCTGCTTGTGGTGCTGGTCCTCAACGCCGGGCTCTTCCTGGGGCTCGGGGCGGCGGGGGTGGCGGCCGACTCCAGCGCCCTCATCGCAAACGCCCTCGACAACGGCTCGGACGCGATCGTCTACCTGCTGAGCTTCCTGGCGGTGGGACGCGCCCTGGCCTGGAAGCGGCGGGCCGCGCGCGTCTCTGGCGTGATGTTGCTGGTGTTCGCGGCGGGCGTCCTTGCCGACGTCGTGCGGCGCGGGCTTGTCGGGGCCGAGCCGGTCGGCGTGACGATGATGGCGATGGCGGCCGTGGCGGCCGTGGTCAATCTCGCCTGCCTCGACCTGATCCGGCGCAGCCGAAGCGACGACGTCAACATGCGCGCCGCCGAGACCTTCAGCTTCAACGACTTCGCCTCCAACGGCGGGATCCTCGTCGCCGGCGGCCTGGTCCTCTGGCTGAAGCAGCCCTGGCCCGACCTCGTGGTGGGCGCGCTCGTCGCGCTGATCGCGGTGAAGGGCGGGGTCGACATCCTCAAGGACGCCAACAACCAGAAGGACAGCGCCCCATGAGCGGCGGCAAACCCCATGTCCATGCAAAAGGCGAGCAGGCTGAGGGCGATCACGCCCACGGCGGACTGTTCGGCGAGCGGACCGAGCTGATCTTCGCGCTCGGCTGTGGCGCGGCCCTGCTCGCCGGCTGGCTGCTCGAACGCTCCGGCGTGACCGGTTGGGAGCCGTTGGCCCTGTTCCTGGTCGCCTATGGTCTCGGCAGCTGGTTCACCCTGCGCGAGGCGTTCGACAACCTGAGACAGCGCAAGTTCGCGATCGACACCCTGATGCTGGTGGCGGCCGCGGGCGCCGCGGCGCTCGGCGAATGGGCCGAGGGCGCGTTGCTCCTGTTCCTCTTCAGCCTAGGTCACGCGCTCGAGCACTACGCCATGGGCCGCGCGCGGCGGGCCATCGAGGCGCTCGCCGAACTGGCGCCGGATCGGGCCACGGTGCGGCGCGGCGAGGCGACCGCCGACGTTCCGGTGGCGGACCTCGTGGTTGGCGACATCGTCCTCGTCCGCCCCAATGAACGCCTGCCGGCGGACGGCGTGGTGGTGGCGGGCGAAAGCGCGGTCAACCAGGCGCCGGTCACCGGCGAGAGCGTGCCAGTCGACAAACGGCCGAGCCCGGAGCCGGAGGCGGACTTCGCCCGCGCGCCGCCCGAGTACAAAGTATTCGCCGGCACAATCAATGGACCCGGCGCGCTCGACGTGCGCGTCGCACGGCTGGCCTCGGAGAGCGCGCTTTCCCGCGTCGTACGCCTGGTGTCCGAAGCCGAGGCGCAGAAATCGCCCACCCAGCGGTTCACTGACCGTTTCGAGCGCCTGTTCGTGCCGGCGGTCCTGCTGCTGGTCGCGGGCCTGATCGTCGGCGGCCTCGCGTTGGGAGAACCGTTCGCGCAGAGCTTCTACCGGGCGATGGCGGTTCTGGTGGCGGCGAGCCCGTGTGCGCTGGCGATCTCGGTGCCGAGCGCCGTGCTGAGCGGTGTCGCGCGGGCCGGGCGCGGGGGCGTGCTGGTGAAGGGCGGCGGCCCCCTCGAGAACCTGGGCGGCCTCACCGCCATCGCCTTCGACAAGACCGGTACGTTGACGGAGGGCAAGCCGAAGCTCACCGATGTGGAGCCGGCGTGGGGCGTGCAGCCCCAGGACCTGCTGCGCATCGCCGTGGCCGTCGAGGCGCGGAGCGACCACCCGCTGGCCGCCGCGGTCGTTCGGGACGGCGGCGCGGCGCTGGAGGGCCCCCCGCCGGAGGCGTCCGCCGTGCGCGGGCTGGTCGGCAAGGGCGTGGAGGCGCTCGTTGAGGGGCGGCGGGTCGTCATCGGCAAGCCGGCGATGTTCACGGAGGAGGGACCGGAGCCGCCCGAGTCGCTCTGGGCAGAGGTGCGACGACTGGAGGCCTCGGGCCGCACCGTGATGGTGGTGAAGGCCGGCGACCAGTTTCTCGGCGCCTTGGGCCTGATGGATACGCCCAGAGACGGCGCCGCCGAGGTGCTCGCCGCCCTGCACAGGATCGGCATCCGCCGGACTATCATGCTGTCGGGCGACAATCAGGGCGTTGCCGACGCCATTGCGCGTGAGCTGGGTCTGGACGAGGCCCGCGGCGGCCTGATGCCGGAGGACAAGGTCGAGCTGGTCCGGGCCCTGGCCGCCTCTGAGGGCCGCGTGGCCATGGTGGGGGACGGCGTGAATGATGCGCCGGCCATGGCCAACGCCACCGTCGGCATCGCCATGGGCGCGGCGGGGTCCGACGTGGCGCTGGAGACCGCCGACGTCGCCCTGATGGCCGACGACCTGCGCCGTCTGCCGTTCGCGGTGGGGCTCAGCCGGCGTACGAGTTCCGTCATCCGCCAGAACCTCTGGATCAGCCTGGGCATTGTCGCCTTCCTGATCCCGGCGACGCTGTTCGGGCTGAAGATCGGCGTGGCGGTGATGGTCCACGAAGGCTCGACGCTGTTCGTGGTGGGAAATGCGTTGCGCCTACTGGCCTATCGTGAGCCCAAGCCATGAGCGCGGTCACGTTTGAGGTCGTCTCGGAGAGCTTGGTGGAGGCCTTGCCGGACGTGGTCTGGGCGATGCTCACGCGCTTCGATCGGTATGGCGATTGGACGCGGAGCTTGCAGATCGCAGGGGACGTCAGGCGGGGGCCCGAGCTCGCCTACATCGTTCCCACGGTGCGAGCCGATGGCTCGGTCAGGCACTTCACGCTCGACGGTAGGATCGAGGTCGTCACGCCTGAGCGGGCTCTCGTGTGGTCCGTCCGGCTCTCGATCTTTCTGACCCTGAGATTTCGGTTCGACCTCACGCCCACCGGTGAAGGCTGCTGTCTGCGGCACAGCGTGGAAGGCAGCGGTCTACTTGCGAGCATGGTGAGAGGCCCCCTCACACTTCAGTTCGGACCGGTTGTCCGTCAGTTCGTGGCCGACGCCGCCAAGGCCGCGCCGAGCATACGGTGTCGCCATGCGCCGTAACACAGGTCGAGCAAGCCGGAGGCGGGAGCCTATTGGGCTCGTATTGCGGCTTGCGGCGGTCTTCGCGGGCCTAAGCCTCGCCGTATGGGCCTGCATCGCCTGGCAGGAGCATGCTGATCACGATGCCATGGGACCTGGTAGGATCGTCATCTCTCCCCATAAGTGACGGCTTGAGCTGGCGCACGGTAAGCGCCGTCCCCGGAGCGCCAAACAGGGACTGAAGGCGGTCGAGGGCGGGCTTGGCCGGGCAGGGCGGCTGAAGGTCCGCTTCACGCACCGATGCCAACGGCTCCTCCTGGCGCGCAGCGGCCATAGCGAACTTCCTCGTGGCAAGGTCGCCTACCCGACGAGCCCCAGCGCCCATTGCAGTGCTACCGCCGCGCCGGCCAGGCCGGCGATGGCGCAGCCGAAACACGCGGCGCTTTCCGCCAGCGTCTTGGGTTTCGACGTAACAAGCCAATGGACTGACATCAGATCGATCCTCCCACGGGGCCGCTCTCGAGGGCGGCCGCTCGCGGGAGGCAGGATGCCTCGCCCGGATGCGGTTGACCAGTAGGCCGGCGTTAGGTCGGCGGCTGCGTCAGCAGATGCTGCAGCACCGAACGCAGGACCTCGCCAACGGCCTTCCGGTCCGTCCCAGGATTGTTGACGCCGCGCACCGCGAGGCCCTCGAACAGCATGCTGATGACCTCGCCTCGCGCCGTCCGCTCACGCTCGTCGAGTGCGTCCGGGAACGCATCGCGGAGCAGGTCCTGCTGCAACTTGCGCTCTTCGGTATCGGCCTTCCGCAGGATGCAGGCCACGGCCGGATTGCGTGCGGCTTCGGCGACGACCTCAAGGGTGAGGGCGGCGCGCTCGGGTTCGTAGAGGTCGTCGACCGCCTGGACGCACTTCGTGAGGATCGCGTCGAGCACCGACGTCCCGCCGTCCCGCAACTCGGAGTATTTGTCGCGCATCTCGGCCATGTCGCGCTCGACGATGGCGGCGATGATCGCCTCCTTGCTGTCAAAGTAACGGTAGATCTGCCCCACGCTCAGGCCGGCCTGCTGGGCGATCTCGGCCATGCTTGAGCCGTGGAAGCCTGAGCGGCGCGCGCACACCGAGGCGGCATCGACGATCTGCTGCCGGCGCGACGCCCGTGGGCGTGGTGGTGACCCGGGCCGAACCGGTGCGGCTGACCACGGAGCTGAGCGGCCGGACGTCGGCCAGCCTAGTGTCCGAGGTGCGCCCGCAGGTGAACGGGGTGATCAAGGCGCGGCTGTTCCAGGAGGGCGCGATGGTGCGCGCCGGCCAGCCGCTCTATCAGATCGATCCCGCGCCCTACCGCGCTGCGCTCGACAGCGCCAAAGCAGCGCTGGCCCAGGCGCAGGCGACGGCGATGGCGGCGAAGCTGAAGGCCGATCGCTACCGCGAGCTCGCGGGCATCAATGCCGTCAGCAAGCAGGACAATGACGACGCTCAGGCCGTGGACCAGGCCGCCGCAGCCAATGTCCAGGCCCAGCGCGCGGCGGTGCAGGCCGCCCGCATCAACCTCGACTACACGCGCGTCGTGGCGCCGGTCTCGGGCCGCATCGGCAAGTCGACCGTCACCCCGGGCGCCCTGGTCACCGCCAACCAGGCCGCACCCCTGGCCACTGTCCAGAACCTCGACACCATCTACGTCGACGTGACCCAGTCGGCGTCCGAGCTCCTCAAGCTGCGGCGGGCGATGGCCGCGGGCACGCTGGGCGCGCCGCAGTCGGCGCGTGTGCAGCTGATCCTGGAGGACGGTTCGACCTATCCGACGCCCGGCGCGCTGCAGTTCTCCGACATCACCGTCGATCCCGGCACCGGCTCCGTGGGCCTGAGGGCGGTCTTCCCCAACCCGACCGGCGCGCTGCTCCCCGGCCTCTACGTCCGGGCGCGGCTGGAGCAGGGGGTGGCGACCCAGGGCATCCTGACGCCACAGGCGGCGGTGAGCCGCGATCCCAAGGGCGGCGCCACCGTTTATGTGGTCGACGACAAGGACAGGGCGCAGCTGCGCACGATCACGGCCGACCGCACCGTCGGCGACAAGTGGCTGGTGACCGCCGGCCTGCGGCCCGGCGAGCAGGTCATCGTGGAGGGGCTGCAGAAGGTGCGGCCCGGGGCGCTCGTGGCCCCTTCCGTCATCGGCGCCGCCCGCTAGGACCCGTCGGCCATGCTGTCCCGCTTCTTCATCGACCGGCCCATCTTCGCGTGGGTGATCGCGATCATCATCATGCTGGCGGGCGCGCTTGCGATCCGCACGCTGCCGGTGGCCCAATATCCCGGCATCGCGCTGCCGCAGGTGGCTATCCAGGCCGTATATCCCGGCGCGTCGGCCAAGACCGTCGAGGATAGCGTCACCCAGGTCATCGAACAGAAGATGAAGGGGCTGGACGGCCTGCTCTACATGTCGTCGTCCAGCGACAGCAGCGGCGCGGCCACGGTCACCCTAACCTTCAAGGGCGGGACCGACATCGACATCGCCCAGGTGCAGGTCCAGAATAAGTTGCAGACCGCCACCGCGCTCCTGCCGCAGGAGGTGCAGCAGCAGGGTCTCAGTGTGGTGAAGTCCACGCGCAACTTCCTGATGGTGGTCGGCCTCTACGCCACCGACGGCAAGGCGTCGAACGCTGACCTCGCCGACTATCTCGCCGCCAACCTGCAAGACCCGATCAGTCGCGTGGACGGCGTGGGCGACGTGCAGCTGTTCGGCGCGCAGTACGCGATACGGGTCTGGCTGGACCCGGACAAGCTGGCGTCGCGCGGGCTGACGCCCGCCGACGTGATCGCCGCCATTCGCGCTCAGAACGCCCAGGTCTCCGCTGGCCAACTCGGCGGCACGCCGGCCGTGCCCGGCACGGTGCTGAACGCCACCATCTCGGCTCAGGCGCGGCTGCAGACGCCCGCGCAGTTCGAGCAGATCATCCTCAGGGACACCGGCGGCGGCGCGCACGTCTACCTGCGGGATGTGGCCCGCGTGGAACTGGGCGCCGAGAACTACAACTCGCTCGCCAAGTACAACGGCAAGTCGGCCGCCGGCCTCGCGATCAAGCTCGCGCCGGGCGGCAACGCGCTGGAGACCGCGAAGGCGGTCAAGGCGCGGGTCGCGGAGCTCTCCAAGGATTTCCCCCCCGGCATCAGCTATGTGATCCCGGTCGATTCCACGCCGTTCGTCGAGCAGTCGATCCACGAGGTGGTGAAGACGCTGGCCGAGGCCGTGGTCCTGGTCTTCCTGGTGATGTTCCTGTTCCTCCAGAACTGGCGCGCCACCCTCATCCCGACCATCGCCGTGCCGGTGGTGCTGCTGGGCACGTTCGGCGTGCTGGCCGCGCTCGGCTATTCCATCAACACGCTCACGATGTTCGGCCTCGTACTGGCGATCGGCCTGCTGGTCGACGACGCGATCGTCGTGGTCGAGAACGTCGAACGCCTGATGAGCGAGGAAGGGCTGTCGCCCAGGGAAGCCGCTCGCCGCTCGATGAGCGAGATCACGGGCGCGCTGATCGGCGTGGCGCTCGTGTTGGCGGCGGTGTTCGTGCCGATGGCCTTCTTCGGCGGCTCGCAGGGCGTGATCTACCGCCAGTTCTCGGTCACCCTCGTCTCGGCCATGGCCCTTTCCGTGGTGGTGGCGCTGGTGCTGACGCCAGCCCTCTGCGCCACTCTGCTGAAGCCGGTTGCGCCCGGCCACGGTCTTTCCAAGCGCGGCTTCTTCGGCTGGTTCAACCGCAACTTCGACAACGCGTCCCACCGCTACCAGGGTCAGGTCCGCCGCATCCTGAGTCGCGGCGGCCGGTGGATGGCGGTCTACGGCGCCATCGTGCTGGTCATGGCGCTGCTGTTCGTGCGCCTGCCCACGGCGTTCCTGCCGCCAGAGGACCAAGGCACCATCTACACCATCGTCCAGCTGCCGCCCGGCGCTACCGAGGAGCGGACCCAGGCTGTCCTGAAGCAGGTCGCCGACCACTATCTCAAGGACGAGGCGGACTCGGTGGAGTCGGTGTTCACCGTCTCGGGCTTCAGCTTTGCGGGCGCCGGCCAGAACTCGGGCCTCGCCTTCGTGCGGATGAAGGACTTCGATGAGCGCAAGGCCAAGACCCGCAAGGTCGACGCCGTCGCCGAGCGCGCGATGCAGGCGTTCTCGAAGATCCGCGACGCCCAGGTGTTCGCCATCGTGCCGCCGGCCGTGCCGGAGCTTGGGAACTCGTCCGGCTTCGATTTCCAGCTCCAGGACGTGGGCGGCGTGGGCCATGAGGCCCTGATGAACGCCCGCAACCAGTTGCTCGACCTCGCAGCCAAGGACCCGGCGCTGAGCGGCGTGCGGCCGAACGGCCAGGACGACACTCCGCAGTTCGCCATCGACGTTGACCAGGCCAAGGCCGGGGCGATGGGCCTGACCACCGCCGACATCAACGCCACGCTCTCGACTGCCCTCGGCGGCGCGTACGTCAACGACTTCGTCGACCGTGGCCGGGTGAAGAAGGTGTTCGTGCAGGCCGATGCACCCTTCCGCATGAAGCCCGAAGACCTCGAGCGCTGGTACGTCCGCAACGCCGCCGGTCAGATGGCGCCGTTCTCGTCGTTCGCCACCACCCACTGGACGATCGGCTCTCCGCGACTGGAACGCTATCAGGGCGTCTCGTCGCTGAACGTGCAAGGCTCGCCGGCCCAGGGGCGCAGCTCGGGCGAGGCCATGGCCGCCATGGAGCGCCTGGCGGGCAACCTGCCGGCCGGCGTCGGCTATGAGTGGACGGGGCTGTCACTGCAGGAGCGCGAGTCGGGCGCGCAGGCGCCGGCGCTCTACGCCATCTCGACCATCGTCGTCTTCCTGCTGCTGGCGGCGCTCTACGAGAGCTGGACGATCCCGATCGCTGTGATCCTCGTGATCCCGCTCGGCGTGTTGGGTGCGGTCCTGGCGACGACCCTGCGCGGCCTCTCCAACGACATCTACTTCCAGGTGGGCCTGCTCACGACCATGGGTCTGGCAGCCAAGAACGCCATCCTCATTGTCGAGTTCGCCAAGGACCGCTTCGAGCACGGCAAGACCCTGGTCGAGGCGACGCTGGAGGCGGTGCGCATCCGCCTGCGACCGATCATCATGACCTCGCTCGCCTTCATGTTCGGGGTGCTGCCGCTGGCGATCTCCAACGGACCGGGCTCGGGCAGCCAGCACGCGATCGGCACCGGCGTGATCGGCGGCATGCTCTCGGCAGTCGCGCTGGCGATCTTCTTCGTGCCCCTGTTCTTCGTGCTGGTGCAGCGTCACCTGGGCCGCAAGGCGGACCCGCAGGGCGCCGGCCAAGTCTCCCAAGAGGCTGCCTGATGGCTTTCAAGACCCTCGTCGCGGCCCAGATGGCCGCGACCGCGCTGGGCGGCTGCGCGACGATGGCGCCGCGTTACGAACGGCCGGCACTCCCGGTCGCGCAGAACTGGCCCACGTCAACGCAAGACGCGACCGGCGCTTCCGGCGCGGACGTCGCCTGGCGTGACGTCTTTCAGGACGCACGCCTGCAGGGCGTGATCGCGCTCGCCCTGCAGCAGAACCGCGACCTCCGCGTCGCGGTGGCCGACATTGAGCGGGCGCGGGCGGCCTATGGCGTCCAGCGCGCCGATTTGCTGCCGTCCATCGAAGCCACCGCGCTGGGCGGGCGCGGGCGCACACCCGCATCCCTGTCCCAGACCGGGCAGGCGGAGACGAGCGCGCAATACCGCGTGACCGCCGGCTTCACGGCCTACGAGCTCGACCTGTTCGGCCGCATCCGCAGTCTCAACGAGGCGGCCCGCCAGTCCTACCTCGCCACCGAGGAGGACCGCCGCGCGGTCCAGGTCAGCCTGATCGGCGAGGTGGCCAACGCCTGGCTGACCCTGGCCGCCGACCAGGAGTTGCTGGCCATCACCGACGATACCCTGGCCACCCGCGACGCGGCCCTCCAGCTGACCGACAGGCGGTTCCAGGCTGGCGCCGCTTCCGAGCTGGACCTGCGGCAGGCGCAGACGTTGGCCGAGCAGGCGCGCAGCGACGCCGCTGTTGCCAAGGCGCGGGTGGACCAGGACCGCAACGCGCTGCGGCTCCTCGCCGGAGCCGAGATCCCGTCCCATCTCCTGCCTCCGCACCGCCTCGCCGAAGCCGGAGCGCTGGCCAATGTGCCGGCCGGCCTGCCGTCGGATGTGCTGACGCGGCGGCCGGACGTCGCCGCGGCCGAGCGCCGGCTGCAGGCCCAGAATGCCAACATCGGGGCCGCGCGCGCCGCCTTCTTCCCGCACATCAGCCTGACGGCCGCCGTGGGGACGCTGAGTCCGGCGCTGAGCGGCCTCTTCGGCGCCGGCTCCGGCACATGGAGCTTCGCGCCGCAGATTGGCCTGCCGATCTTCGCGGGCGGCGCCAATGTCGCGAACCTGCGCGGCGCGCAGGCTTCGCGCGACGCCTCCGTCGCCCAGTATGAGAAGGCAGTGCAGATCGCTTTCCGAGAGGTGGCAGACGCATTGGCGGTCCGTGCGACCGCAGAGGACCGCGTTGCGGCGCAGACACGGCTCGTGGAGGCGGCGAGCGCAGCCCAGAGGCTGACCCAGGCGCGCTACGACCGCGGCGTGGACAGCTATCTTGAACTGCTCGACGCTCAACGCACGCTCTATGCGGCCCGGCAAAGCCTGGTGGCTGCGCAGCTGGCCCTGGTCGCCAACCGCGTGGAGCTCTACCGCGCGTTGGGCGGCGGGGGTCGGAGCTGACAGCGGAGCTGCGCCGCACGGGGCCGTCAAGCCAGGGCTTGAAGGCCCGCGAGGAAGGTGAATCCGGGCCCCTCCACCCGGACCTACGGAGGTTGGCCTTCCGGGCTGACGCCAACGTCCGCGCCTCGTGCCGTGGACGGCTCTCTATCCCGCGCCAGCTCGGTCCCGAACCTCGCTTGTGCTGGAGCACAACCGCTTGCCGTCCATCTGCGCGAGGCTGGAAGTGCTTCAAGCCCTGAGCATATTCGCCGCCTGCGTGTAATTGTACGCCTCGTACAGCGTCCACATACCGCCCGCGATGAACACGACGCCGACAAGGATAAATAGGGTCATCAAGCCGAGCGCGATGAGTGTCGCGCCCATCAGATAGCCAACCGTTGTCGGGATGCTGTAGACGGCGCGTGTCTTGTCGTTGCGCAAGGCTAGCGCCTTGAACACGCCGTTCTTCTCGCGTCCGGCCAGCGTCACCTCATCGCCGTCGCGGAGATCCGGAACATCGGCCAGCTTGATTTGCGCCGAGCGTTCGCCCACGCGAAAGGCGATGACCTGTCCGGTCTTCACGGACCCGCCATTACGGCCGAACGTGCCGCGTGTTTCCGTCGAATGACGAATACCGCTGACGGCGCCGCTCAGTGTTGTCAGTCCCATATCAATCCCCTTTGCGGCTGGAAATAGCTGTGCCCTCGCGGCCTAGAGTCTCGGCGCTTGCGCCTGTGCGTCCGCCTTGCGTTTGGCTTCGGCCCTGATGCCGTTGACCCATGCGGTGGTGCGCGTGTCCGCCGCCCAAATCGCGCCCACGTCGAGCTGCGAAGCGCGGGCGACGATGACAGGGCCGTAGGTGCAGTGAACGTAGGACAAGACCTGCCCGCAGGTGGCGATATCCGCGGGCAGCGACCAGGATCAGCCCGTCACGTCGCTGATATCGTTGGCGCGCCAATCAGGCGGCATGCTCGATTGGACGCAGTAGCGCGCGCTGCGGTCCCAGCCGTGCTCGCTCTTGGCGGTGAAGGCCGTATCCCCCTTGAGGGTGTAGATGGATGTGCTGGTTTCCGACGGGGCGCTGCCCTGCAAATCCCCGCAGGCTTCGGTGACACGGTAAGTGTTCGGTCCCGTTTGCTCGATTTTCTTGAATTCGCAGAAGTCGCGCGCGCCACCAATGCCTTCACGACGCAGGAGCGTCGTGGTGGCGTTGGAGGCTTGGCCGCACGGGGTATCGCTATCGACGTAATAGCCGTGCTTGAGCGGCAGCCCCGCGACGGTGGCCACTTGCGCCTTGGCCGGAACGGCTTCCGGCGTGGCGGTCGCGGCAGCTTGGATTGCGGTGACGGTATTGGCTTTGACCTCAGTAATTTCAGCGGTGTTGCCGGTCTCCACGGCCACCACGGCCCCCGTGGCGGCGGTATTCTCCGCCGTCGCAGCTTTCTGGCCGCAGGCGGCAAGCCCCGCCGCGAGCAGCAACAGCACGATGAGAGGGCGGGTTTTGCTCATGACATCTCCGCGCGCAAAAGTCCTTTCGGTATGGTTAGGGCGCCACTGGCTGGCTTTCGTCCCCTAAAAAGGGGAGGAATCAGGCAGGGTAGGACGGCTGAGCGCCATCCCGCCGTACTGCTCAGGCAGGGCTAATTTCAGCTGGTGTAAGTTAAGTTTAGCTATCGGATGAATGAAGGGGCGTTTCACTGCCATGGCGCCACAAGAATTCTATGAGTTTTCACGAACATCGGGATTGATTGCCCATCTTTACGATGCGGCCATAGATGACGCCTTGTGGCCCGGCACCGCGAACCGCATCGCGGAAACCCTCGGCTCGACCAGCACCGTTCTCAAACTCCACGGCGAGGGCGCCCGCGTGAACCTACTGGAATGCACCGACAACCTGATGGTGTCCGAGCGGGAGCAGGCATGGGCCGACGACTGGCACCGCAAGGATCTATGGGTGGAGCGCAGCGTCGCCTACGGCATGGAACGAATAATAACCGACGAGGACTTGGTCACGCGCGAGGAACAGGCGCGCAGCGGCTTTTATCAGGAATGGCTCCGGCATCTGGATATTCATCACATGCTCGGGGCGGTGTTCCCCGCAGCTGATGGCGCTATCGGGGTGCTCGGCGTCCATCGTCCGTGTGAGGCCGGACCCTATAGCGTAGCGGAGCGGCAGCAGGTGGCGCTGGTTCTGCCGCACTTGCAGCAGGCGCTGCGTCTCGGGCAGCGCTTCGCAGCGGTATCCCAAGCCCATGCCGCGAGCTTGCAGGCGCTCGACAAACTGGACACCGGCGTTCTGATGGTGGACGGCACGGGCCGCGTCATTCAGGCGAGCAGCATGGCGGAGCGCCTGTTGCGCGAGAACGCGGAGATGGCCGTTGTTGGCGGACGGCTGGCGCTACGGACGCCCGCGCAGCACAACAAGCTGCTGTCTCTGGTACGCGGCGCGGTGGATACTGCCCGGGGCAGGATTGCCGAACCCGGCGTGACGCTCTCCATTCCGCGTCCGCACCGCATGCCGCTGGCGCTTGAGGTCGCCCCCTTGCGCGAAGCTGTATCGACCTTTGGAGCGCAGCGGCCTGCCGTTCTGGTCTTCATCCGCGACCCCGAAGCACCGATCTCCGTCGCGCGGCTTCGTGAACTCTTTGGTTTAACCCGCACCGAAGGCGTCGTTGCCGCCGCACTCGGGCAGGGAGCCTCGCTGGAGGAAATCGCGGCAACCATTGGCATCGGCCTTGCCACCGTGCGCAGCCATCTCAAACGCATCCTCGCCAAGACCAGTACCCATAGACAAGCGGAAGCGACGGCATTGCTGGCGCGCAGCGTTTCGACTGTTTCAGATCAATGAGCCTTTGGGCGCGTCCGGCCTTGCCGGGTTCCGACGTTGCGATGCTCGCGCGAAGCTGACGCGCCGCGATCCTCAACGAATATCTCGTTCCCGGTGCACAGCCGAGGACCGCTTGTGGCGCGTTGCCGACCCTTAGGTCGCCCCTATTCCTTCCTTGGAAGTGGAGTGATCAGTTCAGCCGGCGTGACGCCGAGGGCCTGAGCTATCTCGAACAAGGTGACGACCGTCGGGTTACGCCGCCCTTGCTCAAGACCACTGATGTACTGCTGGGTCAGCCCCGAGAGCTCCGACAACCGCTCCTGCGTCAGGCCACGAGCCTGACGGAAATGCAGCGCATTCCGCCCGACGAGCCGACGCATATCCATCCGGCGAACGTGGCCGGATACACACTTTGGTGTTTATCCACTATAGTATGTATTCGTCGTTGGCGGCCCTCGCCGACAGCCCGAGAGCATGTAGTTCGCATGACCGCGTATGATGCGTCTGCGTCGAGCGATACCCCCTCCTCCACGGAGCGTGCGTATCACCGCCACCGTAAATGGCTGCTGGATTTCCTGCGCAGGCGGTTTGGCAACCTCGTGAGCGAGGACGCGGCCCAGGAGGCGTTCGTGCGGACGCTGGCGAGCGGGGCCGTCGTGCGCAACCCGCGGGCCTTCCTGGCGAAGGTGGCGATCCGGGCGGCGCTGGAGGAGGTCCGGCGGCGGCCGGAGCCGGGGTTCGTGTATGAGCCGCCGGTGTCGGTGGAGGCGGACGCCGAGACCGCCGTGCTCCTGGAGCAGGTGCTCGTGGCCCTGCCAGAGCCGATCCGCGACGTGTTTGTCTTGAGCCGGTTCGGCGGTCTCTCTAATGTGGAGATCGCCCAACGCTGCAACCTGTCCGTGAAGCGGGTGGAAGCCCGGCTGACGGAGGCGCGGCGGAGGTGTGCGGCCCTGATGCAGGACTGAGGCGGCAGGCGTGGCCATGAGCGAGTCAACGGATCGCGCGACCGAGGCCTCCCAGTGGTTCACCGTCATGACCCGGGGCGACATCGATCCGGCGGACCTTGAGCGGTTCCGGGCCTGGCGGCGCGTGCCCGAGAACGCCGCCGCGTTCGATAAGGTCAAGCGCGGCTGGGAGGCGGCCGGCGGGTTGGCCGAGCGGCCCGCGATCGTGTCGATGACCGAGGCGGCGCTGGCCCGGTATCCCGCCAAGCCGACGGGGACCCGGCCAATGGGGCCGTCGCGGCGGTTCGTCCTGGCGCCGCTGGCGATCGGGGCGGCCAGCGTGGCGGTCGCGGGCGGCGCGCTTCTGGCCTGGCAGGCGCGCGAGCCGGTCTTCGCGACGGACGTCGGCGGCCAGCAGTTGCAGGTGCTGCCGGACGGCTCGCGGGTGCGTCTCAACACCGACACCATGGTGCGGATCGCCTTCCGGGGCGGCGAGCGCCGGGTCGTGCTGGAGCGCGGCCAGGCCTTCTTCGACGTGGCGCACGATGTGTCCCGGCCCTTCGTGGTCGAGGCCGACGGCGCGCGGGTGCGGGCGCTGGGCACCAAGTTCGACGTCCGCCACGACACCGCCGTGGTCAAGGTGACCCTCGTGCAGGGGCGCGTCGAGGTCCGCGCTGGGGATGGTCAGGAGGCCGTGCTGTCGCCCGGCGAGGCGATCGTCGCGGATCGGCGCGGGCTGTCGCGTGTGGCCGCCGTCGACGCGGGCGAGGTGGCGAGCTGGACCACCGGCCGGCTGACCTTCTCGGGCGTGCCGCTGCGCGACGCGGTGGCCGAGGTGAACCGCTATTCCGAACGCAAGGTGGTGCTGGACGCCCCTGAGTCCGTGGCCGGCGAGCTGGTGAGCGGCCAGTTCGTGGCCGGCGACGTCGAGAACTTCGTGGCCGGCGCGCGCTCGCTCTACGGGCTGAAGGTGACCGCCGAGACCCCTCGGGAGATCCGACTATCGCCCGGGTGACGAAATTTTTCTGACGGACCCGCGAGGGTTTTGCGGGTCAGAGCCCCTCTAGACCTGCAGACGAACCCCCGGGCGCCGAAGCAAGACCATCCTGGTCGCGCCAGACCCGCGGTCGTCGCGGGGGAAGCATGTTCGAAGCTTACGCGTACCAAGTCGCCCGTCGGTGGGCCTGGCTGGCCTCGGCGGCCTGCCTGATCGCGGGCGCCGCCCAGGCGCAGACCTACGCCGTGTCGCTGAAGGCCAAGGGGCTGGAGCCGGCGCTGATCGGCCTGGCGACCCAGACCCGGCAGCAGATCATGTTCTCCAAGAGCGTGGTCGCCGGGCGGCGCGCCCCGGCCGTGCAGGGCCAGATGACGGCGGAACAGGCCCTGGAGCGCCTCCTCGCCGGCACCGACCTGCGCGCCCGCCGCGTCAATGCCAGCCTAGTGGTGGTCGAGCGCGCGCCGCCGGAACAAGGGGACGCCGCGGGCGCGCGCCCTTTCGACGTCGCTGAGGGGCCGGTCGGGGATAATGGGGCCGGCGCGCCCGCCGAGCCGTCACCGGTCGGCCTTGTGTCCGCCCCCCCTGCGCCCGTCCCGTCGGAACCCACCCTGCTCGACGAGGTGCGGGTCACCGGCTCGCACATCCGCGGGACACGGAGCGCCTCGCCGCTGATGGTGATGGATCGGGACGACCTGGAGCGCTCAGGACACGCGACGGTGGCCGGGGCGCTGGCCGCCCTGCCGCAGGCCTTCGCGACGGGCGCCTCGGAGGGCACCCTCACCACGGGCTCGGACCGCATCGTGCGCAACGTGAACTATGGCGCGAGCGTCAACCTGCGGGGCCTCGGACCCGACGCCACCCTGATCCTGGTGAACGGCCGCCGCCTCTCCGGCTCCGGCTCCTTCGGGGACTTCGCCGACATCTCGTCCATTCCGTCGGCGGCGGTCGAGCGGGTGGAGCTGCTTCTGGACGGCGCCTCGGCGCTCTATGGCGCCGATGCCGTGGGCGGGGTCGTCAACACCATCCTGCGCAAGGACGTGGAGGGCGCCGAGACCCGCGCCTACGCCGGCGTCGGCACGGCCGGCGAGCCGGCCCAGGTGCAGCTGTCGCAGACCTTCGGGCGGCAGTGGACGGGCGGCGGCGTCTTCGTGGCGCTGGAGTACCAGAAGCGCAACGCGTTGCGCGCCGAGGACCGCGACTACACGGCCAGCGCCGACCTGCGCCCGCTCGGCGGCAGCGACTGGCGGGCGACCAACAGCTTTCCTGGCAATATCCTGGGGCCCGACCCCGTCACCGGCGCGCTGGTCCCGCGCTGGGCGATCCCGGCGGGCCAGGACGGCGTGGGTCTCAGCCCGTCCGACTTCATCGACGGCAGGTCGAACCTGCAGAACCAGCGGGCCGGCATCGACACCCTGCCCCGCCAGGTGCTGCAGTCGGTGTTCCTGACCGCCCACCAGGAGCTGGGTGGGATCGAGTTCACCGGGGACGTGCGCTACGCCTTCCGCAAGTACGCGGTGCGCACGGCGGGCAACGTCACGCGGCTGACCGTCAACCGCGCCAATCCGTTCTTCGTCTCGCCCGACGGCTCGGCGTCGCATTCGATCGCCTATTCGCTGCAGCCCGAGCTCGGCAACCCGCTCAACATCGGCTCGGCCGAGACCTGGGCCGCGTCGCTGGGGGCCAAGGCGCCGCTCTTCGGCGACTGGCTGGCGGACGGCTATCTCGGCTTCGGGCAGGAGATCAGCGAGTCCGACACCACCGGCGTGCTGCAAACCCTCTATCTGAGCGAGGCGCTGGGGACGACGCCCGACCGGCCGGAGACCGCCTTCAACGTCGCCCGCGACGGCTACTTCAACCCCTTCTCAGGGAGGCCCGGGGCCAACAGCGCCGCCGTCCTCGACTTCATCGGCTCGGGCTTCTCGAGCAGCCGCATCCGCATCCGCTCCTGGGTGGCGAGCGGCCAGGCCGACGGGACGCTCCTGCGCCTGCCCGGCGGCGCGGTGAAGCTGGCGCTGGGCGCCCAGGCCCGGCGCGAGACCCTGGTGCGCTCGGGCAGCAACTTCGCCTTCACCGCCGCGCCTTCGCCCCAGATCTCGGCCGATGTCGCCCGCGAGACCCTCTCGGCGTTCGGGGAGCTGCGCGTCCCGCTGGTCGGCGACGCCAACCGACGGCCGGGCGTGGAGGCGCTGGAGCTGTCGCTCGCCGGCCGCGTCGAGCGCTATGACGACGTGGGGACCACCGCCAACCCCAAGGTGGGCGTGCTGTGGCGTCCCACCGAGGACCTCACCGTGCGCGGGACCTACGGGCGCTCGTTCCGTGCGCCGGCGCTGCGCGAGGTGCACGATCCGAGCTCGGCCTCGTCGCTCCAGCTCAGCCAGGCCGACGGGGCACACGTCCGGGTGCTGGTGCTCGGCGGCGGCAACGAGGACCTGGAGCCCGAGACCGCCAACGCCTGGACCTTCGGGGCGGACTATCGCCCGAGCGCGGTCCCGGGCCTGGCGCTCGGGTTCACGGCCTTCGACATCGCGTTCAGGAACCGTATCGACCGGCCGGTGCAGCAGAACGCCGCCGCCGCCCTGATCGACCCGACACTGTCGCCGTTCGTGCAGAACATTTCCCCGGCCACCAATGCGGCCGACCGCGCCCTGATCGTCGAACTGCTGGCGCGACCCGGGACGCTCGCCTCGGCCGCCGCCTTCCCGCCGGAGGCCTTCGCCGCGATCGTCGACAACCGATATGTGAACACCACAACCCTGCGGGTCCGCGGGGTCGACGTGACGGCCGGCTACCGGTTCTCGGTGGGCGGCGACGAGGTCGCGCTCGGCCTGAACGGCACCTACATGGTCGACTACAAGCAGCAGGTCACGCCCACCTCGGCGCCGCGCGAGCGGGTCGGCGTCGCCGGCTCCCCGGTCAAGCTGCGGGCCCGGGCGACGGTGGACTGGACCCATGACCGGCTGACCCTGGGCGCGGCCTTCAACTACGTCGACCGCTACCGCGACGTCGCAGGGACGCGGATCTCGGCCCAGCCGACCGTCGACCTGCAGGCGCGGCTGGCGGCGCCGGACCGCGGCTTCGCCCGCGGGGTGTCGGTCAGCCTCACCGTCCGCAACCTCTTCGACGAGGGCCCGCCCTTCTACGACAACCCGGTCGGCATCGGCTACGACCCCACCAACGCCGAACCGGTGGGGCGCTTCGCCGCCATCCAGATCACGCGCGCTTGGTGAGATCGGGCCATGAAGCGTGCGTTGGGGCGCGCCCTCGCGGCGCTCGCCCTGCTGGCCGGCGC
>JBFMGV010000013.1:0-80691 GCA_040752615.1 Pseudomonadota bacterium
TGAAGCGCATCGTACTATCGCGTGCGGGCCGGGCGCGTCACCCGCTAGGCGAGCGGTAAACCGTCTTCAGCCTCTCATCATCAGAAGTTCCGCTTCCCGGCCAAGTCTCAATGTCCGGTGTTGGCGCAGAGCTGATCGTCAGGAATTCGAGGACAGGGTTAGGGTGCGCCGCTGATGCGGTTGAATGATAGGTCCACCCCCAACGGAAGCGCGCTGGATGGTGCTTAAAGGTGGAAGCCGCTGAGCTCGACGGGGCGCGTGTCCGGCCAAGCGGAAATGCCCATCTCCGCGAGAAGGGGCGCGAGCGTTGCGGGACAAACCTACGCGACATCGGCAGCGGCGTCGCGAAGAGTCGTTTCGCAGCGCCTCGCATCAGCCCCTTAGGATTCGTGCTCGATGGCGACCTGATCGGCGCCGACGCGTTCGCGTAGAACGCTGCTGCGAACCACCCTCTCAGGGTCTGCTGGCTCACGACTTGCCGTGCGGCGGGATCGCTGTCGTTCGAGGCGGCTGGCCGCGGGTTCGCAGTCCGAACCGCCGACCCGTGTGTCGTGGCCGACGGTCTTGGCCCTCGCGGGCGAAGTCAGCCAGGTGACTGGACCCGTGCGCCCGATGAGGGCGCGAGACGCCGATGGTCTCGCGCCAGTCTGCCGCCTACTTCGGCCGGTGGCAGTGATAGTCGCCGGTTTGGTGGTTGGTGTGGCAACCGTTCGCGTCAGTGCCTCCTGAGTGTTGCTTGACGGGCTTGGCGACCTTCGGCGCCGAAGACGGCTTGGCTGGCGCCGCGGGCTGAGTCGCCGGTGGCGCCTCATGTGGCTAACCCGACCAAGATCGCCTCGAACGGGTGGCTCACCAAAGTCGCTTATGGCAGGCGTCGTTTGCTGGGCTTTCCCGTCGTGGCTTAGTCTGTGATCACCCTGGGACGCGGGACTGACGTGAAGCGCGCCTCCTGATTTCCGAGGATGCTATGCGTGGAAGCCCTGGCCCATCCGTGGTTGTCCCGGTCTACGCCAGCGGGCGCTCGTCGAACGCGGGCAAGCTCAGGTCCTGGTCCACGGCGATCAACGGGCGACGAGCAGCTTGATACGGGCGCCGGCACGCAATTCCGATGGATCGCTAAGACCGTTCATCGCGAGCAGAAGTGGCAGCTTCAACCGCGGCGCGGTGAGCATTTGAGCCGCGAGTGCTTCCGGCGACTGACCTGATTGCATTTTCACCACGCGCACGCGAGTGGGCTTGTCCAAGGTCAGTTTGCTCGCCGGCACGGTGAACCCATCAAGCATGTCGAGGAACTGGTCGCGGTTCGTCGTCCCCGTTCCACCGGCGCCTTGCGCGTGGCTGAGTGCGCGACGCACCCGATCCGGCGCTGGAGGATGATTGTCGAGAAACGAGGGGCCTTCCTTGTACCCGTCACCCAAACGCAGCTTGTCGATCTGTCGGCGAAGCACCAAAGCGTTCAGCATTCGCGCCGAGGCGGAGGGGTCATAGCCAACCCCTTGGGTCGCGGTGAAGGCATTATCGTCCGCCTCGTATTCCTGCTCTCGGCTAAATTCGAGGCCGATCAATTCGGCGCGCACGCGTTTGTCTTCGATTGTCGACTGGGAGCGGCCTCTGAGGACGGAGAGCGCGATCATGCGGTCGGCGACCGCGCGGCGGTTCATGCCATGCGCGACGTGCCGTTTCACGGCATGGCCGATCTCGTGTCCGAGCAGCGCCGCAAGTTCTGACTCGTCATTCATCCACGGGATGATGCCTGCGTAGACGTAGACGAAGCCGCCGAGCGAGTTGAAAGCGTTGAAGCTGGAGGAATTCAGTGTCGTGAATACGAAGGCGTCGGGATACTTCGCCGATACACGCGCCAGCCGCATCCCGACGTCGCCAACGTAGGCGGAGAATGCGCGGTTGGGATGTGGCCCCCCGCCTTCGGCGAGGAAGCTAGGGTGCTGCGCGATCCCCATCGGCTTCTCTTCGAAGGGATTGACGAACAGGCCCTGCGCGTTCGCCGGCGACAGTGCGAGCAGCCCGGCGAAGGCTGCGAAGATAGACGTCCGAAGGCTAACAGGCATGGCGATGAGAGACCTCACTGTGAGAGCTCGATCCGGGCGATCCGGTCTGCGACGACTTGGAATGTCATGGTCCCGCTTCCGCGATCGCTGTAGATTCGGCTCACGACCCTGAAGTCGCTGGTGAGCTCTGGCGTCAGCAGGCGGGCGCCGGCCGCGCGCGACGCCGCCTCGCGCATCCGCGCGCTGACCGCCGAGCGCCCGCGCGCGTTCCCTTTCGGCGAGTAGAGGAAAATGTCCTCCGCCAGAAGGTTCGCGGCCGCATCGATCTGGCCGGCGTCGATCGCCTGCACGTAGCGTCGCGCGACCCCAAGCGCCCGGCTCGCGGACGCCGTGAGCCGATCCCGCTCAGCCTGGTCCGCGCGGGCCTTTGCCAAAGCGCGGGCGCGCTCCTCGTCCGCCGCGAGTTGCGACTGGCGTGCGCGGAGTTCTGTGTAGACCTCGCCGCCCGGTTGATTTGGCAGAATGGGAAAGACCGACAGCTTCTGCAAAAGAGGTTCGAGGTCGGCCGCGCGCTTGGCGCGACTGGCCCGCTCGCGAATGAGCGGCGCGGCAAGCTCAAGATAACTGTCGTTGATCTCGACCAGACAGGACTCAAAGCGCGCGGGCACCCCGGGGGCGGGGTCGCCGAATTGACGTGCAAGGGGGCGGATGTCGCTGATCGCGCGAGCGAAGGGCGCAAGCGGGTGCGGCGCATCGGAGAGGATGTCGTAATCGGGGGGCGTTCGAGCCACCTGGGCATAGCCTGCGAGCGACCATTGGACCAGCGCATTAGCCGCGCGGTGATCTGAGGCGGACAGCGCGCCGTCCAAGGACTCGAAGGCCTTTTGCATGGATGCGGTTGGACGCGAGCCGGGCGCAAACTCCCGAGCAATTACTTCACGCGCGCGAAGCGCCTCCGCGCGCACGGTCACTTGGTTGCGCAGGAAGGCGAGGTTTTCCGCCTGGATCCGCAGCGCGGACGCATCGCTTTCAAGGCCGGGCGTGGTCAGCGGGGCTCCCGGGCGTGGACAGGCAAAGCCGTTGAGCCACGCCACAGCGGCCCTGCCGCGCGCAATGGCGGCGTCGTCCGCAGGATTCGCGGCCCAGGCCGCGCCGGACGTCGCAACCACGGCAACGGAGACGAGCGCCTGAAGCCAGCGTGTTGCGATAGGAAGCCGGTGTCTGGTCACTGGGCTTGTCGCAGTCGCGGCATGGTCGCCTGCGGGGCCATCACCCCTTCGGCGCCGATCCGAGCCCCCGCAGCGTCGAAGTTGGCGCTGATGATGTTGGCCCCGCGGATCGCGAAGCCCGAGCACACCTCGTCGCCATACGGCTTCAAGCGTTCGCGCAGGTCGGTGGCCATCCGCCTACGCGCTTGGGGGGTGGCCTGGCCTCCGATCACTTCGATGCTCGACGTCTGAGGATTCGAGCACAGGAATCCGTTCACGTTCTGGGCGCGGTAGCTGAGGACAGCTTGCGTCCCGGTGCTATCTAGAAGTGAGCGCGAGACAACGGCGGCGCCCGCCGGCGTCGCGGAGCGAAGGTCCATCACGGCGGTGCAGCTACCCGCATCGAGCCCGCTGCAGAGGAGGCCCCGGCCGCCAATCTTCTGGACGAGTGTCGGCAGGCCAGCAAAGTCCGCGCGACGCGCGAAGGCCCCCTTGTCCGCGGCCTTCCCGCGGTCCGACGAGCCCAGCAAGCTGGCGTCGCGCGCGCTGCCCAATTCCAGGAGGAGCCAGTTCGTCGCGCTCTCCGCAATCGCGTTGTAGACGATGCGCTCTCCGACGACGCCTCGGCTCGCCACCATGCGCACGCGCGGGCAGGTTGACTTCACGTTGGCTACGACGTTGTTCATTAGCCGGGTCGCGACGCCATCGCGGTTGAAGGTCGCCGCATCCGCCCCGCTGAAGACGACGTCCACCGTTTCGCCACAGGCCGGGCCTGACAGGCGCGCGCTGATCGCGCCGTCGATACTCTTCATGAAGGGGCGGTTGGCCAGGAGTTGGGCTTGAGCGCCGCCAGCCCCCCAGGTCGCCAGCAAAAGAGCCGCCATGACGTAAGACTTCATCTCTTCGCCTCAAAAAATAGACAGGACATAGCGCTCGGCCTGAGCCGGACTGTGGGACGACAGAAGCTTGCGCAGCTCGCTGGTGTGCGTCTCCACCTTGGCGCCATACGCGCCAGAAAGCGGCGATGTCGCCGGACCGAGAACCTCGAGGGCGCGCGCGCGGCGCGCCTCAGGATCGTCTGACAACAAAGCGATCGCGTACGAGAGCCGGACTCCCGCATCGCTCCCGGCTGACGCCATCGCCCGCGTGAACGCCTCATCGCCTCGCTTGAGACTCGCGCCGTAAAGGGTCGCACCAAGCGCCGAACGGCGTACGATCTCGTAGTGCCACGCGCCTTGCAGAGCATGAGTCCATGCGGTGTTCGGTAGTGTCCGTAGCGCGAGCGCGAGCGCTTCCCGGCTACGCCGGGGGTAGCCGGCGCGTACCGCGTCCTCCAGGTCACTGGCGCGAACGAGAACGCCGACGGCCGCGACTTCGAGAAGCGCGGTTCCGGCGTCGAGCGCGTTCACACCGTCCAGCGCAGCGGTCGCGAAGCGTCTACGATCAGCGACGGGCGCGCCAATGACACGCGCCAGGAACGTCTGCACGAGCCCCACGGCACGGGCTTCCAGCGTCGCCGTTTGGGCGTACGCCGGCGCGGCCAAGCAGGCCGCAGCCATCATCGCCAGGCTGCTGCGACGCGTCGGTTCCATCAATCCCCCAGTGCGGGCGAGAACTTCGTTCATCGACCGCGTGAAGACGGTTTACGGCTCCGTTTGTCACGCGTCTAGATTGCTCTTGACGGATCGTGCTTGGGGATACGAATACTGCGTTCGTCGAGTGGGGGTCTCGTAAAATGAGCGATCTTTCCAGGCGCGGCTCGCGAGTCGCGCTCACTGTTGGACTTTGCCTGACGGTCGCGGCCGCCAGCGCGGGGCCCGCTTGGGCGCAGACGGCGCAAGGGCAAAAGACCCTGTCGCAGATGCTCAGCGAGCGTGAGCAACGCGCGGCCCAGAGCCGGCAAAGCAACGGCAGCAAGATCTTCGGCGCCGTCGTCGGTCTCGGCGTTGCCTATGCGTGCGGCGCATTCAATCAGCAACAGACGGCCCAGCAGCGCCAGCTCTGCGCACTCGGCGCTACCGTCGCCGGCTATGGCGCCTATCTCCTCGGTAAGGAGATCACCAAGAATCTACAGGCGAAGGACCAGAAGAAAGTCCTCGCTGCGGCCAGCGAGTCGCTAAGGACCGGCGAGCCCGCCGCCCTGGAACTGCCTGACAGCCGCGCCCAGGCCAGCGTGACTCCGCCGTCGACGATCGTGACCAAAGAGGCGGACGTCGACGTGATCTATGACACGTCCCGCGTCGCAACCTTGTCCAACATCGATGTGCTCGCTCAGCCGTATCTCGTAACCACAGCAGCGGAGTTGCGGGATAACCCCGGCGGGGGACGTGTCACGGGTCGTCTGGCCGCCAAGTCCGCCGTCTATGTGGCTGGGCAAGTCCCAGGAAGTGACTGGTACATGGTGTCTGAGCGCGTGGTCGATGGCGACGCGGAGGGCAAGATGATCGTGGGATATGTGAACGGCAAGGCGCTGAAGCCGGCCGACCCCGCGCTCCAGATCGCCGGCCGGGCGATGCCGAGCAGCGCGGCGGAGGGGAAGCTTCGGGCCGTGCTGCGATGCGGTGAGATGGAGTTCCAGGTGCGGGACCAGCTTGGTAAAACCTCGAAGAGCAAGTCCGCCATGTGCCGTGGTCCCGAAGGCACGCCGATCTCGGCCTGACGGGTGTCGATCTACAGCAGCCAATTAGCGGCCAGCGGCGCGCAAGCGGCGCCGCGGTTCGAGCCGCCGCGTCGGCAGCCGGCCCGTGACTGGCCGCGGGCACGTGACTGGATCGGCAGCGCACGGCGTGACGCGCTCGAGCTCTTTCCGGCGCATTGCTATGACGCGCCAGTTGTCGCGCACCAAATTCTCGGACGCCGTCTTTTCGTGATCAACGATCTGGCGGCGATCCAGGCCATCCTGGGACCTGAGTCGAGAGACTTCGCCCTGACCAACATGCATCGCAGGATGCTGGGACCGGCGCTGCGGGGCGGCGTGATCGTGGCCGAGGGCGAGCCCTGGCGGCGTCACCGCAGGGCGTCGTTGCGACTTCTCGATCTCGCGAATGAACTCAGGCCGGCATCGGAGGCGATCGTCGAGCAGACCATTGATGGTTGGGTGCAAGCCGGCCCGATCGACCTCGGACCTGCGGCGACGGATTTATCCATTCGGCTCCTGGCAGCGGAAATTTTTGGCTACGCCGGGGCGGCGACGGACGACCGGCTGCTGGGCGACCTAGCGCGGCACCGCGCGCTGATCGAACGCATCGACGTGCTCGATGTGCTGGGCGCGCCGACTTGGCTCCCAAGCCGAAGGATGCGCCGCGCCCGGGCCTTGGTGACGCCCTACTACACACGTATTGACGCGGCGGCGCGCGATATCGGCTATGCGCCGCCCACAGGTTTCACGGCGCGGGGATTCCACGACCTGGTCGTCAACCTGATGGTCGGCTACGAGTCTGTGGCGGCGACGGTGATCTGGTTCGCGGCCCTTCTGGCGCAACACCCGGAGCTGGCGACGTGGCTTCGGGCGGAGGGGGACGCCGAGGCTTCGGCGCGGCGGGTCGAGCTCGCCATCGTCGAAACCCTGCGCCTCTATCCCCCGCTTCCGTTGATCTTCCGCCGGGCCCGACGGCGCAAGGTCTTGCCGGCGTGTGAGATCCCGGCTGGCGCACTTATCTGCATATCGCCTTACCTAGCGCATCGGAACCGCTCGAACTTCGCCGACCCGGATGTCTTCGTTGCGGACCGTTTCGCCACGCTGCCCGGCAAGACGAGCGCCTTCCTCGCCTTCAGCCATGGCGCTCGCGCGTGTCCGGGGCGGCAACTCGCGCCACGGCTCATCACCGCCATCGCTCGACGGATCGTCGCGGCGGGCCTGAAGCCCCTGCCGCGGGGCGCGCTCGCGCCGCCCCGCGCAGGGATCAGCCTTCGTCCAGCGGTGTCACCGGTGGTGCAGTTCGGAGCCGGTCAATGACGTCCTTCGGGCGTCGTGCTGAACGCGCGATCGGTGAGCGTCTGACGCGCCATGCAGGCCTTCTGCTCCTCGTCGGACTGGCGCTGTGCGCGGCGTCGCTGGCCGGGTTCCAGAACCTCAAGCTTCGGAATGACTATCGGGCCTTCTTCGAAGCCGGAAACCCTATACTGGAGCGAACCGATTGGCTCGCGGCGCGCATGGGCGACAGTCGCGAGACGGCCGTCGTGATCTATCGGCCAGAGAGCGGCGACGTCCTCGACAGCCTTTCGATGCTTCAGTACCGGCAAGCTGCGGACGGCGCGAAAGCCCTGCCGCTGGTTCTGAAAGCGAAGTCCTGGCTCGATGCGGAGAAGGTTGTCACGCTCGGCGAGGCATCAGAACGGCGACTGGCGGCGGTGCCGTTCCTGGAAGGCGCCGACATCTACACCGAGGAAGGTGTCGCCACGCTTCGCAACGATCTGCGGAGCGCGCTCCATGTCTCAGGGCGCTACGTGGCGCGAGACGAAACCAGCGCCGTCATCCTGCTGCAACTCGACCTTGAGCAGGGCGAAGGCAGTCGGGTGCAACGGCTGGCCGACCTCGAAGCGGGGGTGCGCAAGCTCGAGGCCGACCTGCAGCGCGTCGCGCCCGGCGACCGCCTGATCCTCGTGGGTTCGACCCTATTCGACTACGCGAGCACGCAAATCCTTCGAGAAGACGCTCGGCGCCTCTTCCCTGTGGCGGTGCTCCTCGTCAGCGCGACGCTTTTCTTCCTCTACCGCTCGATCCTCTTCACCGTGCTTGGAATGCTCCTGATCCTCCTACCGGTCATCGCCACCGCTGGCCTTGCCGCGGCCCTGGGCTGGGAGTTTTCGACACTGTCGATTTCAGGCCTGCTGCTGGTCGGCACCTTGGCGGTGGCGGACATTCTCCACGTCGCCAACACCTATTTCGTCTTGGGACATGAGTTCGCATCCCGCCGCGACGCCGTTTGCCACGCTTTCGCGCAGAACTTCTGGGCCATTACGGCCACCAGTTCGACGACGCTTGTCGGTGAAATTGCGCTGCTCTTCAGCGCTTCGCCACCCGTTCGCGTCATGGGCCAGATCGTCATCCTCGGTGTCATCATCGCCTGGTTGATCGCCGTTCTCATGCTGCCTTGGGTGCTGCTGCAGATCTCCCCGAGCCCGCGCACCGGCGCGCGTCTCCTTCGCAGCCCGCTGACCGGATTTGTCGGGCGCATCGCCCGCAAGCCTTGGCCGATGCTCGCAGTCTTCGCGGCGCTCCTGGTCATTTGCGCACTTGGCCTGACGCGCTCCCGCGTGGACGACAGCATGAGCGGTTGGTTCACGCCCGCTACGCAGTTTCGACAGGGCATGGACATTCTCGACGCCGGATATCTGAGCTTGCGCACCATCACGCTCGCGTACCGTGCGACGGACGCTGACCGCGACGAGCTCTTTGCCCTGGCCGACGGCTCCCCGGCAGCCTCGCCGGACTTGACGAAGGTCCAGGCGAGACTTGAGGCGGGGCCGGATGGGCATTGGCTGAGCGCGGTGACCGCCGGACAATCCATTGCCGCGCGACTCTCTCAAAGTGGGCCCACCGGCTTCCGGCCCGACGCCGCGATAGTTCAGGCCGATCCACCTCCCCTGTCTACGCGGGCCTTGTCGGACGCGGGCCTGATTACACAGTTCGAGCCCGGAAAGGCCGACTATCTCGTTAGCTATTTCGACCCGAAGGGACGCTCGACTTTCGAGACGTTGGCGGCAGCCGACCAGTTGGCCGAGGTCGCGCAGCGCGCCGCCAGCGGACGTGAGCCGCAGGTGCAGGGCACAGCGTTGGCGTTCGCCGACCTGAGCATGCGGAACTTCTGGAGCATGGTGCAGGGATCGGTGCTGGTGCTGGCGGTCATGACCATCATGCTAATGGCGGTCTTCCGCTCGTGGGGCCTCGGCCTGCTGAGCCTTGCGCCGAACATCACGCCTGTGCTCGCGGTCTATGCCGCCCTCGCGGCCATGGGGGGCTCGATCAACATGGCGGCAGTCAGCGTGTTTAGCGTCGCGTGTGGCATCGTCGTCGACGACACGATCCACTTTATCCTGAGCTATCGCCGGGAGTTGGAGGCGGGCCACGATCCCGTCACGGCGATCGAAGCCGCGGTGGCCGAGAGCGGGACCGGAGTCATCGCCTCGACACTGGTGATCGGGGCGGGCTTTCTCATCCTCGGGCTTTCGCGCTTCGCCCTGACCGCGGAGAAGGCGACGATGGTCGGCGCGGCGATCTTTGTCGCCTTCCTCTTCGACATCTTCGTGCTGCCCGCATTGCTGGTGGTGGCTGCTCGCGTAGGTCTGCCACGGGTGACGTATGGAGAGGCGTCGCGCTGAACCTATTCGGACGTGAACGGCTTCGCGGCGGGGGGCGCTCCGAAGCCACAGCTTACAAGCACGCGAAGACGGTGGGCGACGATCATCGCCAAGCCAAACACCAACAGGGCATCCAGAACGACCATAGCAAAGGCATGTCCCACTTGCGGTTGCGTTTCGACAAAGAGGCGGAGCGCCTGGCGCACCGCAAAGATGGCCAGGATGACGAACGCGCCTGCCTTGGATGTCTGCATCATCCATCGCGACGACTCTGCCGACCAAGTTAGGGCGACGAGGGACGCGCGCCACCAACCTATCGCAACGCCCATCGCGGCAGCCGCCACCAAAGCGCCACCACCTGCCCACGTGCTTGTGACACCTGTCCATTCCCGACGCAGCTCCAGGACCGCGAACGCGGCCAGCAATGCTGGGAAGAGCCAAACCCGCCAAGGATGGACGGAGCGCACGCGCGTGCTTCGCAAGAGGACGAGCGCGACCACGACAGCACCCACCAGAACTTGTGAAAGAAGCTCAAACATCGGCATCCCGGACACCCAACGTAGCCGTTACGGCGCGAACAGCTCCGTGCCACGCTGTTGGTGATATCGTCCCGAGGCACAGTCCGCGAGACGGCAGTTGAGCGCGGCTCCGCCTGTCTGGCGAAAGTGACTCGATGGTCCTTGCAACAAAAGCAGGCAAGGAGCTGTGGCGGCGCAGAGTTGGCCGTCTCCATCCCCTGACGAATTTGCATGAAATGGCGTCGCGACTGACGCGCGGACCAAAGACAAGTCTACCGGCGCAGAAATATCTACCTAGGTTGCCTGGCTGTCGAAAAAACCGGGTGAGATGCGGCCGCGCGCGAGAAGCGCCTGCTCGCCGGCCTCATCGAAAACCGCCAGCAACAGATGAACGCGCTCGCCGCCGGCTTGCGCGCACATGACAAGGAGTAGCCATGGCCGAGGCCATCAAACAGGACGATATCAACCGCGCCGTCTGGGCCGCCTGCGACACCTTCCGCGGCACGGTCTCGGCGGACATCTACAAGGACTATGTACTGACGCTGCTGTTCCTCAAGTACATCAGCGACGTCTGGCAGGACCACTACGACGGGTACCAGAAGCAGTATGGCGACGCTCCCGACCTGATCGACGAGCTGATGCGCAGCGAGCGGTTCGTCCTACCGGAAGGCGCAAGCTTCTATGCCCTCTACGTGGCCAACGTGGGACAGACCGGTCAGACGACCATCGACGTCCTGCCCAACCCGCTCAGCCCCGAGGCCGACGGATCCTTGAACATCGCGGGTGACAGCATCCGCTACACGTTCAAGCGGTCCTAGCTGCGAGCCCTTGCGCCGCGACACCGAGGCGAGGATCCAGCTGCTCGTATTCGGCGCCGAGGCAATCGTGCATCTCGACCGTCATGGCCTCGGATTTGTCCATGCAACGCTCGTAGCCGGCGGAGAGCTTGGCTCACCGAAACCGTCCTCGGCCGCTTCACAGCGCGAAACGTTGTTCTCGCTGATCGTTGGGGGACAAAGGGCGTCCGGTGCGCACCTATGGTCGATAGCGGCCTTTGACTGCTTGGCACCGCTGATGTCCGCTCTGCGGACTGATGCCAATGTCGCCTACTGGCGCAACTCAGACGCCGAGTATCCTCCGTCCCTAGCCTGCCCTTGTCTTCCTGAAGTAGGTCCGCATGAGACGCATCCTCACCGCCGCGCTCGTCCTCGCCGTTCTGGCTCCGGCCGCCCAGGCCCAAGCTGTGCTCGACCTGACCGCCGGCCAGGCCCGCGCGCGGCCCGCCGCCGTCGATCGCTCGCCCGAACTGTTCCGCTTCCTGGGCGAGCCGGGGCAGACCGTGCGACTGACCATCCAGGGACCGGGCGCTCTGGAGGCGCAGCTCTTCGAGCCGGAGGGCGGCGCCGTGATGCGCACCGCCAGTGGAGCCGACAAGTTGGTTCTCGAAGCCATACTGCCGCTGGACGGCGTCTACCTCGCCAGCGTGGTCCGGGCGGACCCGTCGAAGCCCTACAGTGTCGCGCTGAGCAAGGACACGCCGGATCCGTACTTCGCCCATTTCGTCGAGGGCGTCGGCTATGCGGTGCTGATGCCGGGGGAGAATGCCCCCACGGTCGGCTGCTGGATGGAGCCGGGCGCCAAGATCCGCGTGAACCATCCAGGCGGCGCCGTATCGGTGGTTACGCTCGGACGCGGGTCAAAACGCTACTACCAGACGGCGGGCGGTACCGGCTCGATCCGCTTCGAATCCGAAACCCGCTTCGAGGGCGACGACGCGGTTACGACCTATCAGGGCCTGCCGACCGGTGATCAGACCGAGCGCCGGGCGGTCCTGGATCACTCGGGAACGTGGACCTACAAGGGCTACATCTGCCGGTAACTCGCGGGGCGATCCAATGTCGGCTTCCCGCACAGACCCCAATGTCTCTTAGTGGCGCGGCCCTGACTAATCGGGCTGAGCCGCCGGTACGATCAGGCCCTGAAGTGGAAGTATGGGCCCTCGGTTCGCGATCGGGGCTCAAGTCCGAAGCGTGCCGTGGCCGGGACACCGCCGAACAGGTCGTAGAGGTCGTGGAGGATTTCGCGCGCCAGTGCGAAGTACCCGTGCTGGAGGAAGTCGGTGTTAACGTCGCTGGCGTCGATGCTGTCGATCCCAGGTGCGATGATCAGCGGTTCGCCCGCGCGGGGCGCCCCACTGAGCTGACGGGACATCCGCAGCGCTCGGTCCTTCGCCGAGGCGTAGAGCGTCACGCTCCCGGACGGTTTGACCATGGCCTCAGCCATATTGCGGTAGGCCTCGGCGTCCACGTCGGGCGCCGCGAACACCACATTGGCGATGCGAGTCTGGGCGGGGCCCTTGCCCGCATGTCCCAGCACCTTCAGCGCGTCGCACACCGCCCGGCTGCCCATGCTGTGGGCAAGGATGTTGATGCGGTCCGCGCCGGTGCGCGTGGCGAGGTCCGCCAGGAAAGTCCGGAAGCGGTCGGCCGTCGCCGCGACACTGTCTTCGTCTTGCTTGTAGGCGAGCACATTGCCCCGCGCCGGCCAGCTGTAGAGCACCGGCGGCCCCTGCAGCCGCAAGTCGACGGCGAGCTGCGCGGTTCGCAGCACGGCGTCGGAGAACTCGGTCTTGTAGCCATGAATGAACACGAAGAGGTCGTTCGCTGCGCTCTCTGCTAGGCGCGCTGTGGTTCGAGTGAAGAACCCGGCAACCGTGAGCGGCTCGATCGCGGTGAGTATGACATGACGGCCGCGCACGGCCCGGAATTCGAGGCGCGTGAGGCGGGGCAAGGGCAGGGTCCCCATCAGCCGGTCCTTGGGCACCGACACCTCGCACTCGCCGTAGGTGAGGGCGCCCGCGCGCGTGCCCCCATAGGTCATGCCCAGGCGACGATCGGCGGCAGGCTTCCGGTCAGTTGCGAACAGCACGCGTTGGGTGATGGCTTCCGGTGGCGTCGCCCTCTTAGAGGGGGGAGTCGGCAAACTCTTTGTCTCAAGAAAGAGGGGTGCTTCATCGACCGTGAACCACCGGTCCATGCCATCTGCGAGGGTGGCTTCACTGGGGGCTGAATCCGCGGACTTCATCGCCAGGAAAGCATCGGAGTGGTTGCGGCGAGACTGGGGTCGGGCGTCGAGCACGACCAGGAGACGTTCCGCCACCTGGGCTAGGCTTCGCCCGGCGCGCAGCATTGTGAGGATCGTCGACGCGGTCAGCCGCTTCCTGTTTCGACCCCGCTGGTCCTGCAGGCGATCGGCGGCGCGCTGCAGGACCTTGCCGAGCTCCGCGGCGGTAAGGCCGTAGTCCTGCAACGCGGAGGTCGGCACCACGCTCGCCGCGGATCGCTGTGCCGCCGCTGAAAGCTCGGCCGTTAGCAGGTGCAATGCGTGAGTGGATTCGTTCGGCATGCCCCCCGCCCCCCCGATGGCCGTTGAAACGACAGCTAAGCTTTGCGACGGACCTCGGAAAGGGCTCACGTGCCCGTTCTGGGAGATGGGCGGGTTCGGACCGGCGGTGACGCCTTGGGCGAGCAGGCGGCTCCGGGGCACCTCGACGGCGCGGGAGCGAGGTCCGCCTGAGCGACTCCGCCGTGGCGGGCGTCAGACCGGGTGAGGCTAGGACTTAGACGTCCGCTTTTCGGCCCGATCCCAACTGCCGCTCCTGGCGCTGTAGAGACCGCCTTCGTCGGAAACATCTGCGGATCGCCAGGACCGAACCGTGTGCCACGACGTAGCTGGCGGACGCGCGCTGGCGACTCGCTGCGAAGCAGTTCGAGAGGGCGTGTCCAGGCTGGTCTTCTGGGGGCGCGAATGCTTCGAGGACGCCCAGAAACCAAAGTCACGAATTAAGGGGTCGGCGTCGCGATCTTGTCCCAGGTATCCTAGGGCTTGGCGGCCGCCGGTGGCCCGAGCCCGTAGCGAGCACGGATCGAGCTCCGCCGGAGTGCGCGATAAGGGCGTGTGTGCGTCACCCAGGCTCAGACACCAAAAGATAGACATGCCCGTCCGCCGTGTCCCAGGCACCAACGACATAACCCTCGTGATTGCCGAGGATGAAGTTGGTCAGGATTAGGTCATTGCGGTTCTTCGGCAGCTTGTGAAACTTCAGCTTCACGCTGGCCGGTGACTGGCCGCCACCTGTTCTGCCGTACAGATAGAGGACGGGGGCCTCAGCCCGCGCGCCGTTCGGTCGCAGGTTTGAGACGTACCCCGTGACGTCGGTGAGCCGCGCCGGCTTCACCTCTTTTACCCACGTCGCGATGTCCGTTTCGTAGGTTGAAGGATCTTCCGACACCAGGTCGATGGTCTTGGTTCTGTAAAGGCCGCCCATGATGTTCTCCGTAAGGTTGGCGCTGGCGAAAGCGCCGGCGCGTGTCAGGCATTTGGATCGACGAAGACCTCGCCGATCTTCTGGCAGACCTTAGGGTCCAGCCACATGGGATCGAACCGCGGCGAAGGACCTGGCTTGAGGTAGGCGTCCAGGATGGGCCCGTACATCAAGGCGAGGTCCTCATTCGCGCCGCTCTCGCGCCGATGATACCAAAGCGTCGCGCCGAGCGGCGGCGACAGCTGCGCCTTCCACGGGCTCTTCCTCCGCTTGATGTTGGCTGCCACCAGGTCGCGGAACGTCCTGCCTGGCTTGGCCTTCAGCAGCTTCAATTTCGCGGCGTCCTTGGCGTACTCCTTGCGATAGACGCCGATGTAGTTGCCGTACGTCACTGGCCGGTGGTCAGCGTATTCTCGCACCGCCGTGCGGGTCAGCTCGGTCGGAAAGCGTTCCTCCGACATGAGCAGCATCAGGATCAGGTTTAGATCGTTGCCGGTGTTGTCCAAATCCTTGCGCCCTTGCGCGATCCGGATGTGAACATTGCACCTCAGCTGTTGATCCCCCTTAACCGCCGCTTCCCCGCCGAGCCCGTAGCGTCCCCAGAACGCGTTGGGCGTGGCGGGATCCTCTCCAACGGCGCGCCGGAAATGGTTCGCATCGATCATTGACATCAGGTCGCCCGTGAAACGGCGGCCCTTGGTGCAGAACGCGTAGCTCTGCTTTCGGAAGATTTCGCAGGCTGCAGGCCCCTTTGCCCGTTCGACTTTGCACTGTGTGTTGTAGACGTTCGCTGCGACATTCTGATCGACACAGTTCTTGGTCTCCGTCGCCTGTTCGGCCAGGGTCGCCGCGCGCTTGGTGTTGCAGGTCGCGAGGTCGTTAGCGCTCTTGGTCCGGCACTGTGCGAAGTCGGTAGCACTGCTGTTCTGACAGCTGAGGAGCTTCGCTGCGCTGTCGGTCTTACAGTCGGCAAGTGCCCTGAGGGCGTCGTCGGTCTTCTTTTTCACGCACTGCGGATCCAGAGCGCACCATCGATCGATGTCCGGGGCCTTTGGCTTGCAGATCTTGGGGGTGCAGACCTTAGGCGTGCAGACCTTCGCCGAGCAGACCTTCGGTGCGGCAGGGGCCTTACACGTCATGTCCGATACCGGCATTGGGCATTGCTGGTCCAGATTGCAGGTGTTGCGCCAGATCTCCGAGCAGTTCATCGTCGGGAGCTTGGCCACGGACTCCCAACGCCCGGCGAATGAGTGCTTGCCGAGCGCGTCCTCGGGCAACTCCGCCCATAGGCGCCGGATATCGTCCGAGCGGCCATTGACGCCCAACGCGGCGACTATGGCCAGGATTTGATCGCGGCTCGTGCCGTCACCCGTGGTGTCGAAGGGCTCGAACTGCGGCGCTCGCCGGAAGTACCCGTCCGCCTTCGGGTCGAGCAACAGCACAACCTTGTCAAAGCTGATGCGCTCGCAGGTTTCCCAGGGGTTCTTAAGCCTCTCCTTCCGCAGCCAGACGCCGAACCAGTACCAGCCCTCGCGCTGCGCTGTGTCGCCGCCGCCGTCTTTGTGAACGATCAGCCTGTTCTGGTCGTACCTGATCTCAGGCTTGTGGGTGCAGGCGGTCGTCTGGCTGGACGAAAGCGACGGCCATGCCGCCGCAAATGTTGCGACCAAGAGCACAATCACGAGGCCCACGACAACTCGCGGTCTGACAGGCCAAGTGCGATTGCGTCCGGAGTGACCTGCCCCCACAGCGTCCCCCTTTCCGTCCACCCCGACACGATTGGTCGTCATCGGCCAGATTGTTCGTCGAACATCGATACTGTGCACGCGCAGCGCTGTAGCGCAAGCGATCGCGACCTGAGGACGCGGCGGAGAAGGCGGTCGAACGACCGCTGTGCGGACGTCCGCTTCTCGACCTGATTCAGATGGCAACTCGTGGCGCAAGACCGACGCTCTGAGCCGGCAGAAGGGTTCAACTGGCGCACTCAGGTTCGACGCGTGGCCGGGGCTGCTGCGATCGAAATCGCCTCGTCGCCGTTGGCTTTGCGATTGTAGTGCGAACTGAGAACACTCCTGGTTGTCACTAGAACAAGTTCGTGGTTACGATTTGGGTGACCCGGGGGGGCCAATGAAACGACGCGCGGGATCAGCACTCGTCTGCGGTGTGGCCAGGCGGAGGCTGAGCCTGTGAGCCCACGAGCAGCCGCCGAACTCCTTCGACGCCTGGCGCAAACGCGGCGGACCGTTGGGCGCGGTCCGTCCCGCCGGGAGGTCATCCTAGGTGCCGGTAGCGCCCTCGCGGGCTCGAGCGCCCTGGCCCAGGTCGCGACCGGTCCGATCGTCGAGACCACCCCGCGGACCGTGACGGTCACGTTCCAGCAGCTCACCTGGACCCTCGACACCTCGCTCCTGCGTGCAGGCGCGAAGCCCCCTTCCGCAGTTCGTGACCCGGAGGGGTCGTGGACGATCCGGGTCGACGACGCGTTCTGGCCAGGGAGCGAGATCGACGTCAGCTTCACGATGCACATCGTCAAGGCGCAGACCGGGAGCTGGCGGGTCACCATGATCCCTCGGACGCGACCCGCGGCTGGAGGCTTGGACGCCGATCTTGGCCAGTGGCTGCGGGGCGAGGTGTTGCTGGACGGCTACATCAAGCCCGACCTCTGGAGCGGACTCGGCGGCCTGGAGGTCGTCTCGAAGGATCCACCCCGTATCGGGTATGCGGCGAACGGGGAGTGGCGCGTCCAGGCCGCCGGTGATCCCCTGATCCTCAAGGCGGCGGGACATACCGCGCGCATGGGCCAGTTCGCGGTGCGGCTCATCCGGCTGGAAGACGACGAGCTTGCAAGCCCGTTCAAACTGCAGGCTCCGGGCCCGGCGACCACGATCGTCCCCCTCTCGTTGACAGGGGGGGAGGGCGCCTGGACCGGCAAGATGAAGAGCGGCGAGGGACTGACGCTCGCGCTGCGACGGCTCGATCTGTTCAGGGTCTACAGTGTTGGCGCGAAGGCGGCCGACAAGAGCTCGATCGTCGCCGTGCAGGGGTCTGGCCGATCCATGGTTGCGGCGGGCCAGCGCGCGTTCCGCACCCACTTCGACCAGTTGGGGTTCGTGCGGTTCCGTCGCGGGCAGAACGAGGTCTCGAGCCTCCGCGGCCTCGTCTCGAAGACACCGCGCGCGACACGCATCGGCTCCAGCCTGGTCATGGTCACAGGGGACGGGGGCCCCGTCACGTGGACGTTCCAGAACGGAACCGGGCCAGAGTTCCGCCTGCGCCTTGGACTGTCAGGCGCGCAGATTCCCGTGAGGGGCGCCGATCTCGGTGACCTGACCTTCGACCCTCCGCGGCCCCTGGAGGTCCGGACCGGTCCGGCACTCCCGGCCTTGCCACGCGATCCGGACGCCCGCTCCGGCGAACTGGCCTACCTGCGGCTGGCCGATGGCGGGCGGCTCGACGCCGCTCTGGAACGCGGCCGCCTGCACACGCTCCGGGCGCGCGACCTCGTCGACCTCTCCTTCGAGTTCTGCGGCTTCGACCTGGAGATCACCGCCAAGGGCGTGCGCCTGCTGCCGCGAGGATCGAACTCGGTATGCGGGCCGGAATGCGGGCAACGCCGGCTCATCGTCCACTTCCCACCACAGCATGTCCTCGAGCAGGCTACGGCCGTCCAGGTCGTCGACGGTGTCCCCAAGCCGACGCAGGCCGGTTTCCCGGCGATCGCGCGGGCGAAGCTCTCCGACCCTTCGCGGCTCGTTTTCGCCTTGCCCGACGCCGCCACGGCGGCGCCGTGGACGCCGGACCTCGACCGCTTCCTGGACTGGCGGGACTGGGACATGGCGGTGCATCCGCGCGCCCTGCCAAGGACGGCCTCGATCGAGGAGCAGCTCGCGCTTCCGGACATCCGCCGGAACACGAGCCGCGGATCGGCGCTCATGCAGATCGCTCGTGCCCTCAGCCCGCCGGGGCACTCCGAGACGGCGATCGAGATCCCGTACCGGCTCCTGCTCTCGCCGGCGAAGCAGGCGCGATGGCTTCAGCCCGTGCCCTCCAAGGGGGACCTGCACGAGCTCTGGCATGCGCGGCTCGATCCCGAGCGGGGTGGTCGCGACGTCCGGGCGATCTGGGCCCGGGACATGGACCTCGGGTTCCTCCGCAACGTGAAGGGTCCGGAAGACGAGGCCGGAGAGGACGCGGCCTTCAAGCCGGGCCTCGGTGTGAAGAGCCGCCGCGAGGTCGTGGTGCTCAGCTCGGTGTACGGCCTGCCGGCCCTGCGGCGGGACCCGCAGCCGGGAGGTGGGACGCCACAGGGGTCGCCAGGTCCTTACCGCCTCCCGGGAGAGTGGAGGTTCCTGGGGGCCGACGAGGGGGTCTATGGGCCCGAGCCCCTGGCCTCGGCCGAGATCATCCTCTCGAGCCAGGGCGGTACGTTCTTTGGGAAGGGCGCGTGGGAGCCGCCGACCCAGCAGGGGGGCATGGACCCCGCCTGGTCGGGGCTCAGCGTGCAGCGATGGGACCATCGCGCCTACCTGGGCCGCGACACCTATGTCGAGGTGCAGAGGAAGGGCTTCCTCTTCCCCATCGGTCACAGGGTGACCTGGGTCACCCGCACCGAACGGAAGTTCTTCGTCCACCCCGAGAAGCTCGAGCCTGTCGCCTACCTGATGCAGCGGCAGTTCATCCTGATCGGCAAGCCGCTGAAGAACTTCCCGGGACCCAGCCAGCCCTTCGGCGGACGCGAGTGGCCCGCGGCCAGCATCGAGCTGATCACCCGGCAGACCCCGGACCTCGAGGACCCCACCACCGACCTGGGGGGCAAGATCGCGCTCCCGGGTGGAGTGGCCTTCTGGCCCACCGTCACACGCAACAAGCCGCCCTTCAGCTTCCGGATGCGCGTGAACGGGAAGGGTGGCGAGGCGACCGGCCCCCTGATCTTCGTGGACAACGCCGCCGCCAACGACCCGCAGTCGATGGCGAAGCTCGTCGAGTACTACCACAAGGCCGAGGTGCGCCTGCGCCAGATCGCCCACCGGGGCGAGCGGCGCGCGTATGCGCCCTCGCGCAAGCCGGGGCAGACCGAGCTCGACACGACCACCTGGACCCTCCGTAGCCGCGGACCGCTGAAGACCGGGGACGCGACTGGCGCCCAGCCGAGCGACTTCATCGTCTCGCCGATCATGAACGGGGCCGACCAGCCCCCGTTCTATCCGGTGCTCGAGAAGGCGAACGTGCGCCTGCAGAGCGTCGAGCGGTTGATCGACAGCGACCTGGGGGGCGTCGACGTCCGGCCTGCGTGGCCCTACGTGCTCGACGCCTTCGACCCCGTCGCCAACGGCGGCGAGCTCTACCTGGAGGTCCTGGACCCCATCCAGCTGGACTTCTCGGGAGCCGGCGCGTCGGCCTCGGGCTTCGCGCATCCCAATGCGCGCATCTCGCATCTCTCGCGAACGGTGGGACCGGTCGGGGGCCGCGGGGCCGCGCCGGAACCGGCCGAGCGCCGGGGCCTCGCGCCATCGTCGTCCGGTCCCAGGAGCTCGGCCGAGGCTGGGCAGTTCGATCCCCTCGAGTTCTTCGGCGGCGCGCTCAACGAGGCGAAGCTGCTCGGCCTCGTGCCGCTTCGCGAGATCATCCGCCCGGCGCTGATGTCCGCGGCGCCGAGGCTCCTGGAGGTCGTGGAGTACGGGGCCGAGCTCATCGACCAGGTGCTGGCCAGCCTCGACGGCCTGCTGGCCACAGTCCAGGAGACGATCGACGCGCGGATGCAGGCGGCGGGGTTCGCCGGTGTCGGCCTGGCGGGGCTCTACCCGGACCTCGACCAGTCGATGCTTCGCCTGCGCCGGGTGCTCGCCGAGGCGATCGCGACCCCGGCGCCGGCCAAGCTCGCCAAGGCCGGGGAGGTGCGCTCCGCGCTGGAGGTGGTCGTGGCGGAGTTGGGCGCGATCCGCGACGATCCCATGCCGCCCGCCCTGCGCGACTGGATCGAGGCGCTGCAGGCCCGCTGGAAGGCGATCCTGGACCTCGGCTCGTTCGGGTCGGTCGACGCGCTCCGCAGGTTGGCCGAGGAGACATTCCTGAAGGCCAGCACCGAGGCGCTGCAGTCCTATTGTCGCGCCGCCACCCAGGACGCGGACGGCGCCCTGCAGGTGATCCTGGGCGCCGGCAAGGGCAGCGCGGACTTCTGCAGCGACACCGAAGGAGCCCTGCTCGCCGCCCAGGCGCAGGGCAGCATCTTCTACGAGTCGTTCTCGCAGCCTCTGGTCCAGGCCCGGGCGCGGGTGCTGAACACCGTCGCGAAGCTGGAGACTGCAGGCGATCAGCTCGCCGAGGCGGTCGTGGATGGGGTCCTGGCGATGGCCGGGCAGGTCGTCGAGCAGGCGGTGGCGAGCGATCGCCTGGCCCGGATGGCCGGGGTGGTCAACGACGCGTCGGCCGAGGCCGTGGCCATCTGCGAGATGGTCTCGAAGTGCGTGGCGGCATGGCGCGAGGGGCTGCGCGGGGTCGTCACCGAGATGGGCGCGAAGCTCGCCGTCGTGGAGATGCGGTGGCGCGGGCTTCCCCTTCCACGCCAGCCGGCAACGCTGGCCAGCCGGATGGCCGCGATCCAGGCCGCAGGCCTCCAGGCCCTGCAGGACACCGCCACGCAGGTCGCCCTCTTCCGCGACGTGGTCGGCGATCCGGACTGGCCGTCCGGATGCGGCATCGGGAGGCTCGACGGGCTGTCGCGCGCGTTCGCGCGGCGCCTCGAGGCGATGCAGCGGCTGAAGGCCCTGAGCAGCGAGGTGCGGAAGCTGCTGGACCTCGTCGCCACGCAGCCGAGCACCGCCGAGCTCAAGGCCCTGGAGGCGGAGCTGGGCTCGATGGTGGAGGAGCTGCTCTTCGCCGCCGTCCCCCTCGGGCTCCAGCGGGCCGTGCCCGCCGACAAGGTGCGCGACGCGGTCAGGGCCGCCAAGGGCGCGCTCGAGAAGCGCTCCGCGGTCTACACGGCGGACCTGATCAACGCCGCCGAGCAGCTCGTCACCCGCGCCGGGGAGATGAACAAGCTGGCGCAGGACGTCGGCAAGGACCTCGGCAAGCTCCAGGGCTACCTCGAGGCGTCGCTGATTGCGGCGACATCGGTGGAACGGCGGCTCGCGGGTCTCGTGGGCGCCTGCGGGACGATCGGCCGGAACGCCCAGGCCGCGGTGATGCAGTCCGGGGCCGGGCTCCTCGAGCCCGCGGTGAAGGCGGTCGCGAAGGCCTACACCGCGGTCGAGGAGCCGCTGGGCTGGCTCGCGACGCAGCTCAATGACCCCGGGAACAAGGTCATCGCGAGCCTGCTGGACAAGCGCCTCGTGGAGGCGGTCAAGACCGCTCCGACCAAGATCGGCCCAGTGGCGAGGGAGATGCGGACCGCCGTCGAGGATGTCGCCTCCCGCGATCCCGTCCGCACCGCCGCCGCCTTCAAGTCCGCAGTCGCGGAGGCAGATCGGTGGCGTCGCGGCGACGCCGAGCTGCTGGTCCTCGTGCGGACCGTGGACGAGGCGATACGGCCGCTCCTCCTCGGCCAGCTCGGCGCCATCCTCGATCCCAGGGCCCTCGAGCGCCTCCTGCTCGACGAGCTGGAGAAGCTCGTACCCTTCCGCCAGACGCTGAAGCAGGAATGGGCCACGAACCTGGGGTCCTACCCGCCCTCCTCGCCGATGTTCGAGATGCGGCCGCGGACGGAGGCCGGGGCCGACCTGACACTCAATGCCCTGGTCGACATCGACCTCAGGAACAAGACGCGGACCTTCACCGCAAGCGGGGTCCTGCAGCCGTTCCGGGTGAACGTCCTCGGGGGCAAGGAATTCCTGTCGATCGACTTCGCCAAGGCGACATTCGACGTCAGGGCCGGGGCCGACCCCTCCTTCCGCGCCGACGTCGAGACCCTGACGATCGGCAGTGCGCTGAAGTTCATCGAGCCCCTCCAGAAGTTCCTCTCCGGGGGAAAGGAGAGCGGCCTCTTCTATCGGGTCATCCTGGCCCCGCCAGGCCTCGAGGTCGGATACCGGTTCCCGGCGACGACCGTGATGCTGTCGCCGGCGCTCGGCCTCAAGGACCTCTCGCTTGAGGTCTCCGCGCTGCTGCCGCTGGACAGCCGCGAGGCCGTCTTCCGCTTCGCGGTGTCGAGCCGGCAGCGCCCCTTCATCATAGCCTACGGCTACTACCGGGGCGGCGGGTTCATCGCCATCACCGCCAACGCGCGCGGCATCGTGATGGTGGAGGCGTCTCTGGAGTTCGGCTGTGGCGCCGACATCAACTTCGGGCCCCTGAGGGCCACCGGCCGCGTGATGGCTGGCATCTACATCCGGCAGTCCGGCGCCGGCGCCCTCATCGAGGGCTTCGTTTATGCGCATGGCGAAGGCAATCTGGCGTGCTTCAGCGTCTCGGTGCACATCGAGGTGACGCTCCGCCACTATCCCGATGGTCATACGGAAGGCCAGTCCACCTATCGGCTGTCGTTCAAGGTCGGGTGGGCGGAGGTCTCGTACTCCTTTACGGCCAAGTACCAGATCGCTGGCGGCGGCGGCGGCAGGTCCGCGGCTCTCGAGCAGCCATCACCGCTCACGATCGCGGTGTGCGAGGCGGTGTTCGCCACGCTGACGACCCAGGTCCCCGATCCCGACCGCGAGTGGGGCGCGCACCTGAAGAAGTTCAGCCTCGACCTGTTGAGGATCTAGCATGGCCCGGTTCCGAGCCCTGATCAGAGCCGTGCCGGATGGGTGGCGAGACGCCCCCTCGGGAGGGCGTCTCGCGAACCTGAGCCTGGTGGTGCTGCCGCACGCCTTGGCGGATCCTGCGGACCTGAAGAGGTGGCCCCGCCACGTGGCGGGGCAGCCGTTGACGGTCTGGACACGCGGTCGGCCGGGCTCGCCCGAATACAATCCCCCGACCCCGCAGCCGATCCAGATCAGGATCGCACCTCCTCCGAACGACGCGCTCGCGATGTGGGAACGCATATTCGAGGGCCAGTTCGATGTGCTGAAGCAGGTCCTCGAGAAGGACCAGGGCCCTGGCGCGACGCGCGAGGCGGCCGAGGCGGCGTCCGCGACCGTGCGGAGCTACGATGGCGACGAGCTCGCCTCCGCGATCGAGAGCGCCGTCTACGGCGAGGCGGCCACGAGCTTGGCCGCGGGCATCGGAACGCAGCGCGCCACGTTCGCCGGGGTGAAGCCCTTCGGGGGCGCCATCGCCCCCGGCGGCCTGGCGGGGATCAGGACGATGCTCTTCGCCGACGAAGGCGTCGGCACGCCGATCGGCGAGCTGCTGGCCGCGAGGGGCGACGAGACGGTCGGTGGCGTCCCCGGGCGGACCTGGCACGAGCTCCTGGGCCACACCCGGGTATCGGGCGATGCGGTGTGGGCGAAGGCGATATCCGACGCCTACAAGGGCTCGGCTCCGGACTACGCCGCCCTGAAGAAGCGCTTCGAGGATCTCCGGATCGCCGTTCCCGCCGGCGCGCCCCGCGACCGCATGGTCCAGGTCCTCGCCGCCCAGGTGATGACGGATCCCGACACATGGCAGAAGGGCGCCCTCGCCGATCCGGTCCTGAAGACCCACGTGCAGGCCCTTGTCGCCCGCTACCGGCTCGCCGTTAGGTCGATCAGCCGCCCGCCGCGGGACCCCGTCAGCATCGAGGACGCCGTCCGCCGCAAGCTGACGGGCATCCTCGCCCAGCCCGGGCTTGCCAGGTACCTCGGCCTCGTGGCGGACGCCTACTTCGCCCAACCGCGGGATGCGACCCCCTTCCTGGTAGCGGTGACCGAGAAGGACCTGCCCGGCGGCGCGCTGGAGGGGAGCGAGGTCTGGAGCGCGGCCAGATGGGTCGACAAGCTCGGCCTGCTCCCGGCGACCCGCGCGGAGCTGGGCGCCGACGAGGCCGGCCGGGAGCATGTCGACGGTCTGCTGAACCTGCGCGCGGCGGCGCTGGACGGCTCGGGGACGCCGCGGTTCGCGGTCACGACCCTCCAGCAGCGCACCGCGATCGAGGCCCTGGGCCAGCAGGCGAAGGCGGCGCTCGCGACCCAGGCGCAGGGGGCGGCGACGAGCGCGTCGCCCAGGCTCCCCGAGCTGAGGACGGCCGGGCTCGCCCTGATCGACCGGAGCCGCAAGCAGGCGGTCGAACGCGAGATCAACCAGAACAAGTCGCGTGACAGGGAGCGGATCGTCTACTCCGAGGATCTGCTCGTGGGTTACCGCATCGATGTCGGGCTCCAGACGAATGGCGGCGTCGTCGTCTGGCGTAGCCTGGTCGAACGAGAGGTCGAATACTTCGGTGTGACGGCGACGCCCCTGGACGGGTCGGTCCCTCCCCAGGCAGCCGGGCGCGACGCGCGTCGCGAGCACGGCTACGTGCGGCCGCTCGTCCAGGAGGGAACGGACGCGAAGGAGGTCATCGCCTTCCAGACGATCGTCACGTGGCCAGGCGGCAGCCTCGCGGTCTCGTCGGGCCCCTCCAAGGCCTTCGTCACCGATCCAGCCATCGACCTGGCGGCCAGCGTGACCCGCCGGATACCTGATGCGGCGAAGCCGGGGACGACACAGGCCGCGGGTGACCTGCGGGGCCTGATGCCGCTCCGATTCGGGCGCAGCTATCACCTGGGTGTCCGGCTCGCGTTCCAGAACGGCGCGGGCCTCTCGCTCACCGAGGCCGAGGCGCAGTACCGTACGCGCACGACCATCACCGACGCTGTCACCTTCCGACGTTTCGAGGAGATCCAATCCCCCACCCCCCTAGTCGTGAAGGGCGATCCCCTGCTGGGCGCGCGCAAGCGGGGGGACACCATGACCCAGCTGGTCGTGCGCGGCGCGGGCGCCATCCAGCGCAAGCTCAAGCCGCCAGCCGTCACGTCGGAGCTGGTCGGCTACCACGGGGTGGCCGATGGCCTCGCCGCCCTTCCGGGCGCGATCCTCGCCACCGAGCTCGCCGCCACCGTCGCCGACCTCTCGGGGGTGCAGCAGACAGCCACCGAAGGGGCCGACAGCCAGGTGGCGAAGTACGCGTACTATCCGGACCCGCTCGCCGAGATGTGCTGCTTCGCCCTCGTCCGCGAGGGTCGTGCGCCAGGCGACCTCACACGGGACGGTGGTGCGGTCGCCAGCACCGCGGTCGTGGAGATGAACCCGCGAGGCGAGTGGCCGCGGAAGGCGAGGCTCGTCAACCTGACCGTGAAGGGCGGCGACCGCTGGCCGCGCGCCCAGATGAGGTCCGACGAGAAGGGCGTGACCGTCGACATCGCGCCTGGCGAGGAGTTCGAGCTCTGGTGCTGGTCGGCGCCGCGGGCGCAGGTCGCGTTCGACGAGCACCGCTTCTTCGAGGGTGTTCGGCAGGTGGCGATCGACTACCGCCAGCCGAGTCTCGCGGATGGCGACCTCACGACGGCCATCGCGGCCTCCGAGGGCGCCGACGACGATGCGCCGGCGAGCGACAGGACGGACGCCTTCGACGCCCTGATCAGTCAGCTATCGCCACGTATCGTCGTTTCCACGACAAGCTGGAACCCCGAGGCGGACGGCCGATACCGGTTTGCCGTGGCCGCGCCGCGCGCCGGTCTGGCGACGGCCACGGTCTTCAGGCTCGTCAACCCTGTCGAGAGGCCGGCCGCGCCGCGCTTCGAGGCGAACGGGCAGCGGAGCCTGAACGCCGTGCGTCTCCTGAAGGCCCCCACGACCGCGCCGGACGCGAAGGAAAGCCTGGCGCTCTGGCAGGGCTTCCTGAAGGACTACAAGATGCGCCTGGGACAAGTGGGGGCGACCCGGTCCTACTTCGCCGGCGAGCTGCAGGTCGACAGGGCCGCGACCGGTAGAGTGCGCCTGGAGGGGATGTGGGAGGATTTCTCGGACGACGTGGCGGTCGTCCGCGGGCAGGCGGTCCCCGGTGGTACCCAGGAGGCGGGCTGGACCTTCCGGTCCCTCCCGCGACGCGCCGAGCTGATCGCCTTCGACAACGACCAGCGTACCGTTCGCCGCTCGGATGGCTACGGCGACGTCGTGCTCAACGTCGACGGATCAGGCGCGGAGCGACTGCTGTCCTTCGATTTCGGCGATGCCCGCGCGCGGCGCATGGATGTGAGGATCATCGCGCGGTCGCGGTACACCGAGTTCTACGAACCCGCGGAAGGCGACCTCCCCGACCGTTTCGAATCCGCCTCAGCCGACACGAGGGAGCTCTGGGTCCCGGCCACGGTGAGGCCACCGCCCCCCATCCTGCGGGGACCGGAGGTCCTGCCGCTGTTCCGGTTCAGGACCGTTCGGACGGAGACCGGATTCGACATCGAACGGGACATGTTCCTGCGCATCTACCTCGAGCGACCCTGGTACGAATCCGGCCAGGGCGAGCTTCTGGCCCTGGTGTGCGGCTCGGCCAAGCTGTTCGGCAAGGATTCGACGGAACAGGCCCAGATCTCGAGGACCGAACGGGATCGACCGGTGAGCGCCCTGGACGGCAACCGGGTCGAGCCGTTCGTCACCCGTCGCGGCCACGACCCGATCTACTCGTCCGGCCGCCTCAGCCGTTGGCTGATCGTCGACAACGTGAAGGTCCTGTCGTCAGCGGACGGAGTCCTTCGGACCCCCGTCCTGCGCAACGGGCTCTCACTTCCCTACCGCCCGGAGCCGACGGCCGACGACCCCAATCCGACGCCGGCCAGCGAGCTGGTCTCGATCTTCGGCTTCGAGCCGAACTTCGACGAGCGGACCGGCACATGGCGCTGCGACGCCTTCGTCGATCCGGACCAGGCCTATGCCCCGTTCCTGCGTCTCAGCCTAGCCCGCTACCAGGAGCAGGCGATCGCTGGACAGGAGCTCTCCGAACCGGCGGTGACGTGGGCGAAGCTCGCGCCCCGACGGCGGATGTCCGTCACCTTCGTGACCAGGGACGGGAAACGTGTCGTGCGGCTCGCCGTGCGCGGCCAGGGCTACTTCTCGGCAAACGCGGGCGAGCTCGACGTGCCGCGGGTGCACGTTCCGTCGCTGCGCGTGACTCTCATGAAGTCCTCGCGCTCCGGGGGCGCCGGCGGATGGACGGCGTGGCCGGACGAGGACGAGGACACGATAACGCCCTACGAGAAGCTCGCCGCCGTCGACACCGGCGAGGCGGTCTGGAGCGACATCGAGTTCACGCTGCCGGCTGTCGGCGCCGACGAACGCCTGGGCCTGCTCGTGACGGAGTTCGGCTACATGGCCGCCGACGGGGAGCCCGGCGAGAAGGACCAGCTCAGGATGTCCCACCGCACGTTCGTGAGCCTCATCGACCTGCAGACAGGCATGGCGTGGAGCCGCGACGCCGACCAGGCCCCCGGCCAGAACCCTGCCGCCGTGCCCGGCGGTGAGAACCCCAAGTAGGAGGTAGCGTGGCATGATGTGGAGACAGGCTTGGATCCTTCTCCCGGTGCTGGCCATCGCGGCCCTGCTGGGCGGCTGCGGGCCACGGGAAGGCGCGATCGCAGAGTTCAGGCAGGCGCAACTCGTGGCGAAGGCGCCTGCCGCAGTCTGCGTGAACCCTGCGACTCCCAACTGCAACTTCTACACCTCCTGCATGGAGGCGACCTGCAAGTGCGGCTACAGCTCCACCGGCGGCTACGCGCTGAGCTACGGCAAGAAGTACTGCGACAAGTTCCTCGCCGAAGCGGGCTTCTCGGCCGCCGGCCGCAAGTGGCGCGACGCGACCCTGCGATGCCTTCAGGAGAAGATGGTCGCCCAGCTGCCGACGAACCCCGCGCAGTGCGACTGCCCGAAGCTGCAGCAGGCTGCCTACGACACGCATGTGGGGTGCTATACCCAGCCTGGCGCGTCGATCTGCGACCTGCCCGCCGCGGACGCGGTGGTCATCGACAAGGTCGTGGCCGACAGCGACAAGTTCGACCGGCAGGGGCTGGAGGCCCTCAAGGCCGTGGCGAAGAAATGCTACGCCAGCAACCCGACCAACCAATGGAAGCAGGCGCAGGCGGTGGTGCAGCGCCGGATCGACGAGCTCTGGCCCTGAATGTGGCGGCTGGCTCGAGAGGCCAACCGCCGCTGTCCCACCCTACTCCTTGAGGAAGCAGGGATCCTTGGTGGAGGTCGGGCAGTACCGCTTCTTCGCCTCGGCGTTCCACTTCGGATCCCAGCCCATGTCGATGAGGAACAGCGCTTCCCATTGGAAGTGAGTGCACAACGTCCCGTCTTCGAGCTTGCGGGCCTGGTAGTGGTATTGCCGATTGTCGGCGCACAGGCCTTGGCCCGGCTTACTTTGCGCGACGATCTTCGGCGGCGGGGCCGCCATGGCCGTCACGGCAGCGGTGGCCGGCGCCGCCGCTGGTTCGGCCATGGCCGTCGGCTGCGGCGTGGGTTGTGAGCAGGCGGCGAGAGCGAGTGCAGCTATCGAGATTAGGTGGTTCTTCATAGATCCCCCAAGGCGGTGGAGGACGGCTATCTCGCCTTGTGTACAGTTCGCCGTCAATCACAGCGAGAAGTCTCGTCGAGGGCTCATAACAAGGGGCAATGGCTGCCGGCTAAACTCGGGCAGCGCTGTGAGGTCCTCATCTATCGCGAGCAGTGCGCATCTTCCGGCGCAGGAACCAGACTAGGCGGACGGGCCCACGCGCATAACCATATCCAAGCGCATCTTCGATGTGTTCGCGGGAGTCCCCCGAAGCCAGCAATGAGAAACGTTTCAAAGGCCGACTTCCGGCTCGAAACGCGCCGCCTGCGGGGGATCCCAGCGCGCCGCCGTTCTCCACGGACCTCGGCCGGTTTGCGGTGAGCCTGGACAGCTCGTCCAACCGGAACATCCTGATCGCCGACATGACGAACAGTCCAGTTGCTTGCGCCGCTCAGCATCGCGCGCGCCGTCCCCGTGTCCGCCGAGCTCAGCAGCGGGGCCGGGCTGGGTTAAGGATCCCACGTCTTCGCGCCCCTGCCAGACCTGGACGGTGGGGCGCCGGTGAAGAACGGCGTGTTCATTCCGGACACGGTCGCCGTCGTCTAGGACCTTTGACGGCTTTGCGCGCTCGTTTAAGCGGCCACGCGAAGAGAAGATGTCGGGGAAAGGCTGAGCGCGAGAGGGCGCGCCAGACCCATGTTCAACGACCACTCTTCGGCGGGAACCCAATGTCAGCTCCTGTCCAGAAGGCGGGGCAACGCGGCGTCTGCTCCCCGTATCGATCCCAACGCGCATCGTGACGCGCGACAGCGCTCTTGAATTGCGGCGGCCTTTCCCCACTAGAGCACTACCGAACGGATTCGATTGAAGGGACCGCGACATGGCGCTGCTCGACGAGCTCAAGGCTGACCAACTGGCGGCGCGTAAGGCGAGCGACCGTCTGAAGGCCGACCTGCTCACCACGCTGATCGGCGAGGCGACGCAGATCACGACCGAGGAGTTCAAGCGCGGGGTGTCGGAAGTCACCGACGAGAAGGTGGCCGCGACCGTCGCGAAGTTCCTCAAGAACACGAAGCTGACGCTGGAGAACCTGGCGAGCGAGCGCGCGCGCCTGGGCGAGGCGGGCGGCGACGTGTCGAAGGTCGACGAGCGCGCCCGGGCGGCCGAGGCCGAGCTGGCGATCCTCTCCGCGTACAGCCCGAAGCAGATGACGGAAGCGGAGCTGCGCGCGGCCATCGACGACTTCCGAGCCGGCAACCCCGACGCCAACGTGGGCGCCATCATGGCCCACCTGAAAGCCAGCTTCGGCGGCCAATACGACGGCAAGACCGCCAGCGCGCTGGCCAGGGGCTGAGGCTAGAGCGTCGGATGCGTAGCCGGTGGGCTCGGCGAGGGGCGGGGGAGTTGGTCGTGGGGGCGAATTCACGCGGGTGTCACGCTGGATCTCGCGCCGGGGGACGGGGTCTGGGAGATTGCCCCTCTCATGCGAGCGTCCTCAAGCACCTTGACTGAAGCAAGGGGTTCCAACGTTGTCTGGCCTGGCCGTGGCTTCCGCCGGCCGTGGCCGCCGACGGCCTGAGTTGAGCCCGACCATGTCCCACGACACGACGCCAGGACGGCTCGCGGAGACCGTCGACCCCGCGCGCGGATGGCGCATACGCCTGCTCGACGAGGCGCAGGTGCTGGACCCGGAGGGCCGCACGGCGGCGCCGGCGCGCAAGGGCATGGCGCTGCTGGCCTACCTGGCGGTGCAGCCGGCGCGGGCGGCGCGCCGCGACGTGCTGGCCGCGCTGCTTTGGGAGAATGTGGACCTGCCCCAGGGCCGCATCAGCCTGCGCCAGGCGCTGCTGCGCCTGCGCAAGCTGGCGCCGGGGGGCGAGGGCCTGCTGGCGATCGATGGCGACCTGGTGCGGCTCGCCCCGGACGTCGAGGTCGACACGGCGGCGTTTGAAGCCCTGGGCCAGGGGGACGCGACGGCGCGCCGCGAGGCGGTGGAGCTGTATCGCACCGACCTGATGGGCGGCTTCGCGCTGCGCGATGCTCCGGCGTTCAACGAATGGCTCGCGATCGAGCAGGCCCGGCTGCGTCAGCGCGCGGTCGGCCTCTTCCAGGACCTGCTGGAGGAGGCGCTGACCGAGCCCGCGGACCTCGCCGGGGCGGTGGGCCTGGCCCTGCGGCTCGTCGCGCTGGACCCTTTCAACGAGGCGGCCCATCGCAGCCTGATGACGGCCTACGCCCGGCAGGGGCGGACGGCGCTGGCGCTTTCGCAGTTCCGCAGCCTGACGCAACTCCTGCGCAGCCAGCTCCAGGTGGCTCCCGAGGTCGCCACGGTGCAGCTCTACGAGAAGCTGCGCCGCAGTCGCCTGCGGCCCGCCGGCGCGGAGGCGTCGGCCCCCGAGGCCGAGCCGCCGGAGGCCGACGCGAGGCCGGCCGGCGGGCGGCGGCCGCATGTGGTGGTGGTCGACGACGAGGCCGACCTTCGGGAGTCGGTCGCCACCTACATGAAGCTGCATGACCTGGACGCCACCGAGGCCGGATGCGGCGCGGAGCTCGACGCGGTGCTCGCCGTGCGTGCGGCCGACGTGGTGCTCCTGGACGTCAGCATGCCCGGCGAGGACGGGCTCAGCATCGCGCGGCGGCTGAGCGAGCAAGGCGGCATGGGCATCATCATGCTGACGGCGCGGGGCGAGGTGGTGGACCGGATCGTCGGGCTGGAGGTCGGCGCGGACGACTATCTTTCGAAGCCCTTCGAGCTGCGCGAACTCCTGGCCCGGGTGCGGGCGCTGCTGCGCAGGACAGCCGGCCGCTGAGGCGTCAGGCCGGAGGCCCGACCGGCAGGGTCATGCGGAAGTGCGCGCCGGCCTCGCTGTCCAGCCGCTCCAGGGCGCCGCCATGCGCCTCGACGATGCCTTGCGACACCGCCAAGCCCACGCCGGAGCCGACGTCCTGCGGCTTGGTCGTGAAGAAGGGCTCGAAGATCCGCCGCCGGATCGCTTCGGGCACGCCCGGCCCGGTGTCGCGCACGTCCACCCAGATCGCGCGGCCATCGGGAGAAGGGCGGCTCTCGACGATTACGGCGCGATCGCCGGCCTGCGCCTGCATGGCCTGCTCGGCATTGACGACGAGGTTGACCAGCACCTGATGAAGCTGATCGGCGTCGGCCACGATCGACGGCAGGTCGGCCGCCAGCCGGCGGGTCACGCGCACGGCGCTGTCGCCGAGCATCGGCTCAAGCTGGTCCAGCGCACTGGTGACGACGGCGTTGATCGCCACCGGCCGGCGCCTGGGCTCGGCGTGCCGCGACATGGCCAGGAAGGTCTGCACGATGCGCGCGGCGCGCTCGGCCGCCCGCCGGATCTTGCCGGCGCGATCGGCGAATACGCTGCCGGTGGCCTGATGCTCCAGCAGTTCCGCCTGGGCGGCGATGATGGACAGGGGATTGTTGAGTTCATGGCTGACCCCCGAGAGCAGCGCGCCGAGGGCCGCCAGCTTCTCGGACTGGAACAGCGCCTCGCGCGATCGCTCAAGCGCGCGCTCGGCCTCTTTCTGGCCCGTCACGTCGATCTCGAACCCCGCGAGCCAGGGCGGGCCGTTGGCGTGGCCGGGCACCGGGAAGCGCATCGCCAGGGTGTCGCGGTAGGTGTCCGCCTCGGGGTCGTGGCGCTCGCTCACCGTGAGCCCGCCGTGGGCCAGGGCGCGGGCGTCGGCCTCGCCGGTCTCGCCCGCCTGCCGGGGCGGCGAGAGGTCGCGCGCGCGTCGGCCGATGAGTTCGGATGCGGGCCGGCCCTGGAGGCGACCCATCTCGTCGTTGGCGATCACGAAGCGGCCGTCCGCGTCCTTGACGTAGATGCCGATGGGGGCGTGGGCCAGGATGGTGTCGAAGAGGATCTGGCCCTCGCGCCGCGCGGTCTCGGCGCGAGCCCATTCCAGAGTGGCCCAGGTGCGTTCGGCCACCTCGCGCACGAGGTCGATCTCGGCGTCGGTCCAGTCGCGCGGCGACGCCTGCTGGACCGAGATCAGCGAGACCAGCCGTCCCGCCTTGACGAGCGGGACGGTCACGGCGGCGCAGATGCCCAGGGGCGCGCAGGTGGCGCGGCCCTCGTCGTCGAGGCGTGGATCCTCGAGCGAGGTGTGCACCCATACCTCGCCACGGTGGTGCGAGCCGGTGATGGCCGGGCCGAAGACCTCGAAGCGCACGGGCTCGCTGATCTCGACGACGCTGCCGTCGATCCAATGGCTGCGGGGCAGGAACCACGCGGCGTCGGTGCTCAGCTCGCCGTACCCGACACGGCTGGCGCCCAGATGCCGGCCGAGCCGCGCGGAGGTCTCGGAGAGGATGACCTCGCAGTCGATCTCGTCGTGCAGCGCCTGCCGGACTTCGAGCAGGAAGGCTTCGTTGCCGATCCGCGCCGCGGCCGTGTCGGAATCAGGGGGCGGGAGAGGCGAGCTCATCAGGAGGCTGTCCGGTCGCGTCAGCGGCGATAGGCGATCGTCATAGCGGGGACCTCGGTGGCAGGCGACCACGCGTTCGCGGGAGACGTGGCCGCTTGCGCGCCGGGGTCAGGCGGCCGCGGGGGCCGCGGCCCGGCGACGGCGCATGGTCGTTCCGACGACGCCGCATCCGAGGATCATCATCGCCCAGGTGGTGGGCTCGGGGACGGCCGCGGTGATCGCGGGCCTCACGTCGAAGCGGATGTTGTCGACCCCGTTGTCGTAGCTGTCGGTCCAGCGGATCACGACGCCGCGGGCATAGACGCCGGCCAGCGACAGGGTGTTGTGCGACGGCACGTTGGTCGAGATCGTGGTGGGGGCGAGAATGGTCCGTCCGTCGAGGTCGGTGACCGTGAACGTCGCGGTGGCGTGGCGGCCGAGGTAGGTGGCGACGTCGAGACTCTCGAGTGACAGCTCGAAGCCGTCCCGCGCCGCGATGGTGATCTCGGACAGCGAGAACGGGCCGCCGAAGCCGCCGTAGGCCACGCCCTCCAGGTCGCCCACGTCGGTGGACCAGTAGCGGAGGAAGGGCTCGATCACCGCATTGGTGCGGCTGTCCACCGAGCGGTAGCTGACGTCGACGAAGGCCGAGTCGCCGAAGCTCTGCTCGATGGCGGCGCCGTTGCCGCAGCCCGACACGCAGGCGGCGGCGGTGAAATCGAGGACTTCGGTCGCCGCGCTCGCTGTGGAGGCGGCGACGCTGAACAGTGCGAGCGCGGCGAGGAGGCTCGCGCTGGAGGGGCGAATGGCGGGCAACTTGGACTCCTTGAACATCGGGGGAGGCTTTCACCTAGGCGCGGGCGCGCACCCGGTGCGGAGGGCGGGTGTGACGCAGGCGTGAAATCGGCGCCGCCCTAGCGCCGGCCGTGGGTGAAGGCGAACTCGCCGCGATCCTCGCAGTCGGGGTTCCTGGCGTAGGCGCGGTCGAGCTCCGCCATCCTGGCCTGGATGCCGGCGAGCGCCTTCTGATCGGCGCTCGGCGTCTGGCCGGGCTTCACGCGGTCGGCGTCGATGAAGGCGTCGGCGTGGTCCATCTTCCGCGCTTCCTCCAGCAGTTGCTCGCCTTTGGCCCCGGCGTAGACGCCGGGCAGCAGGGCGATCATCTCGCGGGCGGCGCGAACGTTGGTTCCTTCGCCTCGGGTCTGCGCCTGGACGCGCAGGCGGATCTTCTCCGCGTCGCGGTCCAACACCGCCTGGGCGTCGCGGATCTGACGGCAGCTCATGGCCGGCGCCGCGGGGGCGGCCGTCGCGGCGGTCGCATGGATGATCGGGGTCACGGCGGCGCACGCGAGCGCGCAGCCCCAGGGGATCAGAAATCGCATGGTGTCTCCTTGAGAAGGGGCGCTCAGCCCTCGTCGCCCTGGCAGGCGCCCTGGTAGCGGCCCTCGATCCTGACCCGGATCCGCTCCAGCGGCTGGCCGACCGGCGCGAGGCCGAGCGCGACGTCGGCGTGGACCGTCGACTGGAAGTCGCCGGAGTAGACGGCGCGGATCGAGCTCTTGACCCCCTGGGCGGTGCACTGGGCCTCGACCACGATGGTCCCGCCGCGCCGCGTGAGGGCGTGCTCCGCGCAGTCGGCGAGGTCGGTCTCGGTGGTCCGCAGGATGTCCGCTCCGGCGGGGATGCAGACGTACTCGGGCTCCTCGTCGAGGAGCTCACGGCTGGCCTTGTCGCCCTCGAACTGGACGTTGCGCATCAGCCAGCGGCCGGGCCGGATCTTCGGCAGGTCGGTTCGGGCGAGGGCCTGGGCCGGGCCGGGCGAGGCGGCCTGCGCGTCGCCTTGTTCGGCTGAGCAGGCGGCCAAGGCCGAAAGACATGCGGTCAGCAAGACGGCGTGCGTGAGAGGTCTGAACATCGGGAACTCTTGTCTGGTGTGGTCAGGGCGCCTGGCGCGCTCAGGCGGGGCATTTCTGGTCGGCGGCCAGCCTGGAGAGGCGGTCGAGACGGGCCTGCTGCTTGCGGCTGGGTTTCGGGGTCGGGGTGGCTGACGACGCCTCGGGCGTCGGCTGCGACAGCGCCGCCACGGCGCCCTGGCCGGCGGCCCGCGCGGCTACCGAGCCCATGCCCGAGCCGCCGCCGAGCTGTCCCAGCAGGTGGGGCGCGGCATAGCTGGCGGCCCCCCGGGCGAAGCGCAGGAAACCTGCGCGGCCATCGCTGGTCCCGCTCCGCCGGGCGACTTCGGTCTCGAGGGCGGCGCGTTCGGCGGCGATCTTCTCGCAGCTCGGCGCCTCTGCCGCGCGACGCAGGTCGGCCGCCGCGGCGTCGGCGCCACCCGCCAGCAGCGCATAGATCAGCGGCGCGAGGATCGGCTTGCGACGTTGCATCTTTCTCTCCGCATCGAAGCCCGGACGGCCGGACTGCGTGGCGGGGAGGTAGCGGCGCGGCGGTGCGCCGGGCGCTGGTCGAGCGTGATCGGAACGTGAAAAGCGAAGCGCGCCGTCAGCGCGCGACGCCCGCCAGATTGGCGCGGCGTGCGGTCAGGAAGGCGACGGCGGTATCCATGAACGCGCGCACGCGGGCGGTCCGGCGCAGGTCGGCGTGGGTGACGATCCACAGCTCGCGGCTGATCTCGGCGATCGGCTCGGGCGCGGCGCGGACCAGGGCGGGCTCGGCGTCTCCGAGGAAGCAGGGCAGCAGCGCCACCCCCACGCCCGCGCGCGCCGCGATCATCTGGTTCACCACGCTGTTGGTCCGGTAGACGATCGCGGCCTCGGGGACCTCGCGCGCCAGCCAGTCGGCCGAATTGACCCCGGTCACGGCTTCTTCCCACCCCACGAAGGGCGCTGATCGGGCGATGTCGGCGGGCGGGCCGGCCGTGGCCAGCAGGCTCGGGGTCGCGTAGAGCGCCCACCCCAGGTCGGCCAGCTTGCGGCCGTGCAGGTCGGGCTGGCGCGGTCGCGCGACGCGCAGCGCCACATCGGCCTCGCGGCGCGACAGGCTGAGGACCCGGTTGTCGACGACCAGATCCACCGTGATCCCCGGGTGCTCACGCCGGAACCCCGCGACGCATTCGGTGAGCAGGGCGTAGGCGAGGGTCTCGGAGCAGGTGACGCGGAGCCGGCCGGTCAGCCGCTGGTCGGCGCCCAGCAGGTCCAGGTCCAGCGCGGCGGCCTCGGCTTCGACGCGCTCGGCCGCCGTCGCCATCCGTTCGCCGGCCGGCGTCGTGGCATAGGCGCCGGCGGGCAGGCGCTCGAACAGGCGAACGCCCAGCCGGGCCTCCAGGCTCGCCAGCCGACGAAACGCGGTCGAGTGGTTGACGCTCAACGCCCGGGCCGCGCCGGTCAGCGCGCCGTGCCGCGAGATCGCGAGAACCAGCCGCAGGTCGTTCCAGTCGTCCATGGCGTCTTGCATTTGTGCAAATGAGATCTCCAAACATACAGATCGAATTGCGACGAAGCCAGGATCATACCGGTCTGGAAACAGCCATCCGGACCAGATCATGCCTGACATGGACACTTCCAACCGGCGTCTCGACGTTCAGATCGTCGCCGCCTTCACGTCCGACGGCGCAGGCGGCAACCCCGCCGGTGTGGTCGTCGACGCCGATGGTCTATCGCAGAGCGAGAAGCAGGCCATCGCCGCGGAGGTCGGACTGTCGGAGACGGCGTTCGTCTCCAGGTCGCACCTGGCGACCGTCAAGCTGGAGTTCTTCACTCCCCAGCGGCAGATCGCCCACTGCGGGCATGCCACCATCGCCGCGTTCGGGCTGTTGGGTTCGATCGGTCGCCTGGCGCCCGGGCTCCACAGCAAGGAAACGATCGACGGCCTGCGCGAGGTGCGCGTCGAGGGGGCGAGCGCCTCCATGCAGCAACTGGCCCCGCGCTATGCGCCCGTCGACGTCGACGCCGTGCTCGGAGCCTTGGGGGTGACTTCGGCGGAAGTGGATCCGCGTTTCGCGCCCGTACGGGTCGACACCGGAAACGGCTTCATCCTGGTGGGGCTTCGGCGGGTATCGTCGCTGGCGGGCCTGCGCCCTGACCTCGCCGCACTGGAAGCACTGAGCGAGCAGTACGATCTCGTCGGATTCTATGTCTTCGCCGACGATGGCGAGGGCGTCTTCGCGGCGACCACGCGCATGTTCGCGCCCCGCTACGGCATTCCCGAAGAGGCGGCTACGGGCATGGCGGCTGGCCCCCTCGGCTGCCTGCTGCACGACCGGGGAGACCCGCGACGGACGCTGGTGATCGAGCAGGGACGCTTCATGACGCCCGCGTCTCCGAGCCGGCTGGAGGTCACGTTGGTGGTGGAGGCGGGCCGGATCTCCTCGGTCAACGTGGCCGGCGTGGTCCGGCGCATCGAAACGCTGTCGCTCTGCTGGAGGGCCGCCGCGTGACGACCATGCAGAGGCTGTGGTTCCTCGCCCCGGGCGAGGTGGAGTGGCGTGACGCCGTGCGGCCGGCATTGCAGGCGCCGCATGGCGCGCTGGTCCGGCCGATCGCGGCGACGACCTGCGATCTCGACGTCATGATCCTGCGCGGGACGACGCCTTTCGGCGGGCCGATCGCCCTGGGGCACGAGTGCGTCGGCCAGGTGGTGGAACTCGGCGCGGAGGCCGTCGGCCTTTCGGTCGGCGACCTGGTGGTCGTGCCCTGGCACGTTTCGTGCGGCGCCTGCCCGAGCTGCCGGCGGCGGATGCCGAACATCTGCAGCAGCTATCCGGCCGGAGCCATGTTCGGGATGGACGTGGGTGGCGACTTCGGCAGCTTCTTCTCGGACCTGCTGTACGTGCCGCACGCCGGAGAGATGCTGGTTCCCTTGCCGGCAGGGCTGGACCCCGCCACCTGCGCGGCCGCCAGCGACAACCTGCCGTTCGGCTATGAGCTGACCGCGCCACATCTGGCGGATGCGCCGGGGTCCGACGTTCTGGTCATGGGCGGCGTCGGATCGGTGGGACTCTACGCGGTGGCGTATGCGATCGCGGCAGGCGCGGGCCAGGTCGTCTACGTGGACGACCATCCGGACCGGCTGGCGCGCGCCGAGCGGTACGGCGCCCGGGCGATCGACTCCGCGGCGCCCCGGCGGATGGACCGCACGTTCGGGATCACCGTCGACGCCAGCGGAACGGAGGCGGGCCTGAGGTGCGCGATCTCCTCGACCGAACGGGAGGGGACCTGTTCGTCGGTCGGGACGCACTGGCACGACGTCAGCATCCCCATGCGCGAGATGTACGCCAAGGGCATCCACTTCCACACCGGACGCGGGCGGGGGCAGCCCTACATCGCCGACGCCCTGGCGTTCGTGACCGATGGCCGGGTGGATCCGACCATCGCCATCACCGAGGTCCTGCCATTCGGCGAGGCGGCGCGCCGGCTGCGCGAGCCGGCGATGAAGACGGTCTTCGTCCGCGATGTCGTCTAACCCGGCGGGGCCGTGAAGGCGGCGATCAGCGCGGCCATCGAGCCGGAGGGCTCCTGGGCTTCCGCCTGGGGGTAGAGGGTTCGCAGCCAAAGGACACTGGCGGCGTCGGCCAGATCGTCGTCGCTCAGCTCCAGCCGTTGGACCAGCTCGAGGAAGTCGGGGTCCGGATAGATCACGAGCTTGCGGACCATCTCGTCCATCATGGCGCCCAGCATGTAGACCGCCAGCATCGCGGTATCGAGCTGCACGCCCTCGGACTCGCGGCGGCGGACGACCGAGCGGGCGACCCGCTCGTACCAGATCCGGTTCACGCGCTGGGGTAGGCGGGTGAACTCGACGATCTCGTCGCCGAGCTGAAAGACGCACCGCATCAGGCCGGCGTTCGCCCGGCACAGCGCCATCCAGTGCCGGTTCGACGCGCGGATCGCGCCATAGGGGGTCACCTCGGCCGCCGCGGCGCCGTCGAGGGCGAACGACTCCTCCAGCATCTGGGTCAGAACGACCAGGGTGATGTCCGCCTTATCTTTGAAATACAGATAGAAAGACCCCTCCGCGAGGCCGGCCGTGGCCGACACGTCGGAGACCCTGAGCGCGTGATAGCCGCCTTCGCCCAGCCGTCGCGCCGCGGCGATCTTCAAGCGTTCGCGAGTCCGCAGGCCCTTCTTCTTCGGCGGATCCTCGGCGAGGCGCTGTTCCAGATAGTCGACGAACGAAAGGCTCATGCCGGGCTGGCGCTCCGCATTGACTCGGATAAAAAACTGAGATCAGTCTCAGTTTATTGAGTTCTAGAGGACCATTCGATGCGTGACGCGGTCAAGGCGGAACCGCCGCCCTTCAATCCCGGTGAGGAGATCGGGGTCTCGGACTGGCTGACGATCACGCAGGAGATGATCAACGCCTTCGGCCTGGTCACCCAGGACCCCGACCCGATCCACATGGACGAGGCGGTGGCCGCGGCCGGGCCCTTCGGCCAGACCACGGCATTCGGGTTCCTGACCATGTCGATGCTCACGGCCCTGTTGCGCTCGGCGCAGGGCGAGGCGCCCGGCAGGTCGGACGCCCCGGGCGGCCACGGCCTGAACTATGGCTTCGATCGGGTGCGGCTGGTCTCGCCGGTGCCGGCGGGCTCGCGCATCCGCGGCCGCTTCACGGCGCTGCGCCGGCGCGAGGACGACAAGGGCCGCCTCGTCGGCACCTATGAGTGCGTGGTGGAGATCGAGGGGAACGAACGCCCGGCGATGGTGGCCGAGTGGGTGACCATCTGGGTGCCGGACGCCGAATGACCGCGCTGGCCGCGACCGGTCGAGGCGGCGCCGGGCAGGGCGGCGCCGGGAGGGCTCTGGCCTACGGCCTGGGGTCGGTGGGAACGGGCGTGTTCTCGACCGTGCCGTCGGTGCTGCTGCTGTTCTATTGCACCGAGGTCGCTGGCGTGGCTCCCGCCGTGGCGGGTGCGATCCTGTTCGCGCCGAAACTCTGGTCGTTGCTCTGGGATCCGCTGGTCGGCGCCTGGTCCGACCGCGTGCGGACGCCGTGGGGGCGGCGGGCGCCGTTCGTGATCGCCGGCGCGCTGGGGGTGGCCTGCGCCTTCGCAGCGCTGTTCTCGGCGCCCTTCGGCGCGGGCCCGCGGGCGGCGATCTGGATCGCGGCGACCTACTTCGCCCTGACGACGCTCTACTCGCTGTATGCGGTGCCCTATGTCGCGGCCCCCGCCGAGCTGGCCGACGAGCGCGAGGCGGGACGGTTGATCTCCTGGCGCATGACCCTCGTGATGGTGGGGGTGATCCTGGGCGCGGCCGGGGCGCCCCTGATGGTCGAGACGTTCGGCGGAGGGCTCGGCGGCTATCGGGCGATGGGCGGGCTGATCGGCGCGATCTGCCTGGTCCTGATGCTCGTCCCCGCCGGCGTGCTGCGGCGGTCGACGCCTCCTCCCACAGCCGTCGCGCGCGGCTCGTGGCGAGCGCTCCTGCATGCGCCCTATCTCTGGCTGGCGGCGAGCTACGTCCTGCAGATGGCCGGCGTGGCGGTGGTGTCCGCGACCATGCCCTATCTGGTGACCCGCGTGCTGGGCCGCGAAACGGGCGACGTCGGGCTGGCCATGGCCGTCGTGCTGTCCAGCACGTTGCTCGCCGTCCCGGCCTGGTCGGTCGCAGCGCGGCGGATGGGCGCCGCGCGGGCCCTCAGGCTCTCGGCTGCGCTGTACGCGGTCGCGGCGCTGATCCCGGCGGTCGTGCTGCTGGGGCAATGGGGCTGGCCGCCCTTCCTGGGGTCCCTGGCCCTGCTCGGAGTTGGGTTCGCGGGGCTCCAGGTCCTGCCGTTCATGCTGTGCGCCAGGGTCATCACCGGCGCGGCGCCGTCGGCGGAAGGCACGCTGACGGGGGTCTGGACGGCCTCCGAGAAGATCGGGCTCGCGGCGGGCCCGGCGCTCACCGCCGCCGCTCTCTCGCTCATGCCGGCGGCCGGTGGCGGCGGGCTGGTCGTCTTCGCCGGCGTCGCCCCGGCGGCGCTCGCCCTCGTCTCGCTCCTGCCGCTCGCGGCCTCGAGGATCTCGTCATGAACGGCGCCGAAGCCGTCGTCCGCACGCTGGTCGCCAGTGGCGTCGACACCTGTTTCGCCAACCCCGGCACGTCCGAGATGCACTTCGTCGCGGCGCTGGATCGGGCGCCCGGCCTGCGCCCGGTGCTGACCCTGTTCGAAGGCGTGGCGACGGGGGCGGCCGACGGCTACGGCCGCATCGCCGGGCGCCCGGCCTGCGCCCTGCTGCACCTGGGCTCGGGCTTCTCGAACGGCGCGGCCAACCAGCACAACGCGCGACGGGCGCGCACCCCGATGGTCACCGTGGTCGGGGATCATGCCGATCATCACCTCGGCTACGACGCGCCGCTGACCAGCGATCTGGAGGGGCTGGCCCGGCCGGTGTCCGGTTGGATCCGCCGGGTGGGCGGCTCTGCGGAGGCGGGGGCGGCATCGGCCCACGCCGTGGCCGAGGCCCGGAGCAGGGGCGGGCGTCCCGTGACGCTGGTGCTGCCGGCGCACGCCGCCTGGGACGAGGGCGCGCAATGCGCCGCTCCGGTCTCTCCGCACACGCCCCGCCGCGTGGAGCCCGAGCGCATTGAGGCCATTGCCCGCGCCCTGGCCCGACCCGGGGCGGCGATGATCCTGGCGGGGCCTGCGCTGCACGGAGACGGGCTGGAACACGCCGGCAGGATCGCCGCAGCGACGGGAGTCCACCTGCTCGCGCCCACCTCCCCCGCGCGGTTGGAGAGCGGCGCCGGCCGCGTGATGGTCCGCAGGATCCCCTATTTCGCCGAGCAGGCGGTGGCCTGCCTGGCGCCCTACCAGACCCTGGTGCTGGCAGGCGGCGTGGAGCCGGTGGCCTTCTTCGCCTATCCGGGCCGACCCAGCCGCCTGGCCCCGGCCGACGCCGCGCTGCCGTGCCTCGCGGGGCCGGAGGACGACATCGTCGCCGCGCTCGCGGACCTGGCGGACGCGGTGGGCGGCGGCGCGGGGAGCGCCCCGCGTCGCGCACACGTGAGGCCAGAGGCCCCGAACGGCGCCCTGACTCCGCAGGCGGTCGCGGCGATCGTGGCGCGCGCGCTTCCGGACGGCGCGATCGTCTCGGACGAGGGTTTCACGGCCGCTGTCCCCACGGTGGAGGCGCTCGCCCCCGCGGCGCCGCACGATCACCTCTTCCTCACGGGCGGCGCGATCGGCCAGGGAATGCCGCTGGCGCTGGGCGCGGCCGTTGCGGCGCCGGATCGCGGGGTCGTGTCGCTGCAGGGCGACGGGTCGGCGATGTACACGCTGCAGGCGCTCTGGAGCCAGGCGCGCGCGGGGGCGAAGGTGACGACGATCGTGTTCGCCAACCGGGCTTACGCCATCCTGGGCATCGAACTCGACCGGGTCGGCGCACATGGCGCGGGAGACCTGGCCAGCTCGCTCCTCGACATCGGACGCCCGGCCCTGGACTGGGTCGCGCTTGCCCACGGAATGGGCGTGCCGGCCGTCAGGGTGGCGGAGACGGCGGCGCTCGCTGCCGCGCTGGACACCGGCCTGCGTGAAAACGGGCCCTTCCTGATCGAAATCGACATGACGGCGGCAGAGGTCGGATTGACACCGCGCCGTCGCCATGACGTCATAAACTGAGACTGATCTCATATTTATATAAGAGGGGGTGGCGATGCGTAGCATGTTGTTGACGGCGGCTTCGGCCGCGGCGCTGTGCGCCGGTGGGCCGGCGTTCGCCCAGGCGGCAGCCGGGGGTGACACCGCGCAGATCGAGGAAGTCGTGGTCACGGCGACCCGTCGGGCGGGGCGCCTTCAGGAGGCGCCGCTCTCCGTGACGGCCTTCACCGCCGCCACCATCGAGCGCCAGGGTCTGACCGGTGTCGTCGACATCGCCCGCCGCACACCCGGCTTCCAGTACGGCGAATTCGGTGACGTGAAGCTGTCGCCCACGTCGTTGCGCGGCATCGTCGGTTCGGCGGGCTCGGCCGGCGCGGACCCGGCGGTGGGCTACTACGTCGACGAGGTGTTCGTGGGGCAGGGCGCCGGCGCGGTGGTCGACCTCTACGACATCGCGCGGGTGGAGGTGCTGCGGGGGCCGCAGGGCACGCTCTTCGGGCGCAACACGATCGGCGGCGTGATCAGCATCACGACCGAGAAGCCCTCTGACGAGTTCAAGGCCTCGGCGACGCTGCAGGCGTCCAACTACGACGGGCGCCGTATCGGGGCCTCGATCTCCGGCGCGCTGGTGGAGGGCGTGGTCAGCGGCAAGCTGTCGGCGATCTATGACGTGCGTGACGGCACGTCGCGCAACGTCTTCCTGGACCGCCGGGTGAACGACAGGGACATCTTTAGCGCGCGTGGCCAGCTGGCCTTCGATCTCGGCGCGGACACGGACCTGTTGGTCACCGCCGACTATCAGCGGGTGCGCCAGGAGCCGCTGATGTTCGAGACCCTGAAGTACAATCCGGCGGCGACCGCGACCCAGTTGCTGACCGGCATGGGGCTGCCCCTGAACACCGACCCGTACGACTACCGGGTGCTGGGCGACGCGGTGAGCCAGGAGAAGCTGGACGCGCGCGGGATCGCCGCCACTTTCAACACCAAGTTCGGCGACGTGAAAGTCACCAGCATCAGCGCGTATCGCAATCACAGCTACTCCAGCCGTACCGACACGGATCGGACGACGCTGGCGATCGCCTACGACGGGGATCCCGAGCGGGTCTCGCGCCTGTCGCAGGAGCTGCGGTTCGATCTGACGACCGGTCCGGTCGACTGGCTGACCGGCGCCTACTTCTATCGCCAGCATAGCGAGAACCTCAGCTTCATCGAGGTGGGGCGTGACCTGGCGGCCGTGTTGGGCGCGCCGGGCCTCGCGGGCGTGCGCACCGGCTCGAACGGCGACCTGCGGACCACCAGCCTGGCAGGCTTCGTCAGCGCCACCTGGCACGTGACGGATCGGCTCGAGGTGACGGCGGGCGGGCGCTACACGCGCGATCGCAAGAAGATCCGCTACACCCAGTCCGACCCCCTCGGGCTGCTGGGCGGCGACGCCGACATCCGGGCCAAGGACGACTGGGGCCAGTTCACGCCGAGCCTGAACGCGAAGTTCAAGATCACCCCCGACATCATGGTCTATGCGACCGCGAACAAGGGCTTCAAGAGCGGCGGGTTCAACGATGCGCTGGGTGACGCCGACGGGATCGCGTTCGACCCCGAGACCCTGTGGAACTACGAGGCGGGCCTGAAGGCCGAGTTCCTCGACCGCCGGCTGATCGTCAACGCGGCGGCCTACTACATGGACTGGTCGTCGATCCAGATCGCCCAGGACGACCCCCGGACGCCGATCTTCGACCCCACGATCCTGAACGGCGGGGCGGCGCACAGCCAGGGTGTCGAGGTCGAGACCACCTTCCGACCGACGGCGTTGCTGACCCTGGGTGCGAACTTCTCGGTGCAGGAAGCGGAGTATGACGGCGGCGCGCTGCCCGACGGCACGCCGCTGCGCGACATTCCCTTCGCGCCGAACTACACGGCCAGCTTCTACGCCGAGCAGAAGATCGAGGTCGGCGACTGGGAGGTCAGCCTGCTTCCCGAGTATGTCCGCCGCGGCCGCACCTACCTGACCCCGAACAACGACCCCGACGGCCGGGTCAGCCCCTACGGCCTCTGGAACCTGCGCGCCAGCGTCGGCCCGGCCGGTGGTCCCTGGCGCCTGACCGCCTGGGGCAAGAACCTCGGGGACAAGGTGTACAAGACCCGGCTGTTCGACAGCTTCAACCAGGACCTCGTCGGCCAGAAGTTCATCATCCTGGGCGAGCCGCGCACCTACGGCCTCGAACTGCGCGTGGACTTCTGACAGGAGCATGGTGGTGGCACGCCATTCGATCGACGACATCCCGTTGCTGAGCGCGGTGAGCGACTACGTCGCCCACTACGCCGCCGCCACGCCCGACGCCGAGGCGTTGAAGGGAGGCGGGCGCCGCTACACCTACGCCGAGCTCTCCGCCGAGGTGGACCGCACGGCGCGGGCGCTGCTGGCGGCGGGGATCGGGCGAGGCGACCGGGTGGCGACCCTGTCGCCGCCGAATCCGGACTTCTGGATCCTGTTCCTGGCCACGGCCTCGATCGGCGCCATCTGGCTGGGCCTCAATCCGCGCTACAGCCGGGCCGAGCTGGCCTATGTGGTCGCCGATGCAGACCCGAAGCTGATCTTCGGTCGCCTGAGCGCCGGGGGGCGAGACTTCACCGGGGACCTGCTGGCCCTCGCCGAGGTCGGCGCGGCGATGCCGCGCCCGCTGGTCGCGCTCGACGGCGAGGCCGCCGGCTTTGATCGACTTGCGGATTTCCTGGCCGCCGGAGACGCCCTGTCGCCGCAGGTCCTGGCCGCCGCACGGTCCGGGGTCGGCGGGCGGCAGCCGTGTCTGCTTGTCTACACCTCCGGCACGACGGGGCGGCCGAAGGGCGCGGTGCTGCACCACCTGGGCCTGATCACCACCAACCGCGTTCGCCTCAGTTATGCGCGGGCGACGCCGGCGCGGGTGGTCACCTTCCTGCCGGTGAACCATGTGGGGTGCGTCGGCGACACGGGATGCACCATCCTGCTGGCCGGCGGCTGCCTGATCCTGATGGAGCAGTTCGAGCCGCAGGCGACGCTGCGGCTCATGCAGGACGAGCGCGCCACGATCTGGGGCAGCGTGCCGACCACCTTCCAGCTCTGCCTGGAGCAGCCCGACTTCGCCGAGTTCGATCTCTCGGCGCTGCAACTGATCACCTGGGGTGGTGCGCGGATGCCGGCGGAACTCATCGCCCGCCTGGCCACGATCTGCCCGAACCTCGCCACCGACTACGGGATGACCGAGACCATCGGCTCGATCACCTACACCGAGCCGGGCGACGATCTCGAGGTGCTGGCCGAGACCGTCGGCCGCCCTCCGCCTGAGTTCGAGGTGCGGATCGCCACGCCGGAAGGGATCCCCGTCCCGGCCGGGAGCGAGGGAGAGGTCCAGGTCCGCGGGCCCTTCGTGATGCTCGAGTACTGGGGCCGCCCCGACGCCACGGCCGAGACGATCGACGCCGAGGGGTGGCTGCACACGCGCGACCTGGCGGTGGAACGTCCCGACGGTCGCTATCGCCTCGTCGGCCGGCTGTCCGAGATGTTCAAGTCGGGGGGCTACAACGTCTACCCGCGAGAGGTGGAGCAGGCGCTGGAGGCCCATGGTTCCGTCGCGACGGCGGCGGTGGTCGGTGTCGACGACCCGCTCTACGGCGAGGCCGGATTCGCCTTCGTGCAGCTCGAACCCGGCGCGGCGCTGGACCTGGAGGAGCTGCGGGCGTTCTGTCGCGCGCGGCTGGCCAACTACAAGGTCCCGAAGGCGATCGAGGTGATGCCGGCGCTGCCGCTCCTTCCGCTCGGAAAGATAGACAAACCGGCCCTGCGCCAGCGGGTGCTGGCCGCGCGCGGAGCGGCCCAGTGATGCGGCGGCGCGATCTCCTGGCGTCGCTCGGCGCGCTCGCCGCCACGCCCGCCCAGGCCGTCGAGACGCTGCAAGGCGCGCTCGACCGCATCGTGAAGGCGCAGGCGATCCCCGGGGCCACGGCGGCGCTGGTGATCGGAGACGGGGCGGTCACCGAGCTCGCCTCCGGCTTCGCGAACATCGAGGCAGGCCAGCGGATGCCGGCGGACGCCCTGATGCCGGCGGCCAGCATCGGCAAGACCTTCGTCGCCGCCTGGGCGCTGGCGCTGGAACGCGAGGGCAAGGTCGATCTCGACGCGCCGATCTCGCGCTGGTTCGGCGCGAAACCCTGGTTTGCCCGCCTGCCGAACGGTCCGGCCATCACGATCCGGATGCTGCTGAACCATACCAGCGGCCTGATCGATCACGCCTGGAACCCCGCCTATCTGCAGGCCTTCTTCGCGCGGACGAAGAGCGATCCGGACAACATCTTCACGCCCGAGGAACTGGTGGCGTTCGTCCTCGACCGGCCTCCGCTGTTCGTGGCGGGCAAGGGCTACAACTACAGCGACACGAACTTCATCCTGGCCGGCATGATCTTCGAGCAGGCCGCGGGGGCGGGCTACTACGACGAGATCCGCCGCAGGTTCTTCCAGCCGCTGGGCCTGGCCCGAACGGTCAGCAGCGACCGGCGCAGCTATCCAGGACTGGTCAATGGCTACCTGCGCGAAGCCGACGGCATGGGGCTGCCCGAGACTTCCTTCGTCGATGGCGCGCTCTTCGTGAACCCGGGCGTCGAGTTCACCGGCGGCGGCGTCATGTCCACGTCCGGCGATCTGGTCCGCTGGGGGCGGGCGCTGTTCGGGGGGCGGGCGGTCAACGGGCCCTACCTTCCGGAGTTGCTCGCGACGCCCGATATCCCGCCGCACAAGGACGGCAAGTACGGCCTGGGCGTCATGATCCGCAAGGTCCCGGGACTGGGCCTCTCGTGGGGCCACAGCGGGACCATGCCCTACTACGGGTCCGTCCTGGCCCACGTGCCGGCGCGCCGCCTGACACTGGCGATCATGGTCAACCGCAACCGCTTCGATCGCGCCCCGGCCCTGGCGGCCCTGGCGCGCGCGGCGGGACCGGGGACCACTTGAACGAGCCCGGCCCGGCTTCCGGGCGCGGGTGACGACGGCGTCCCGAGGTGGCATCGTTCGCCCGGCCGGCAATGGCGCGGGGGGCTGCGATGACGGACAGGGCTGAGAACCTCGGGATTCGGGGCATAGGGACGGGCGTCGGTGTGCGGAGCCGCGTGCTGGCGGGCGTGCGGCTGGGCGTGCTGGCGTTCGCGCTCTGCGGCGGCGCGGCGGCGGCGCAGGACATGGGCTGGGCCCGGGACGTGCGGGACGACGGCTGGGGCGACGGGCGGGTGACCGCCGACGGCGACATGATCATCTTCCGCCGGCCGGCGCCGAAGGGGCCCGAGGGCTATCCGCGCCTGCAGCTGCGCTATGAGTACCGGGACGCGGTGAAGGTGGGCGGCAAACCCTATCTGAGCCTGCTGGCCCTCGACGAATACGACTGCAGGGGCGGGCGCTTCCGCAACCTGAAGACCGCCGCCTTCCCGGGGCACAATGCGCAGGGCGAGCCGCGCCAGGATCCGGGCGGGACCGAACCGTGGAGCACGCCCGCGCCCAACACCGTCGACGCCAAGTCACTGGCCGCCGCCTGCGGTCGGTAGGGCGGGTGAGCGGGCGGCCTCGGCGTCGCTAGCGGAGCGCGAGAAGGCCCAGCATCAGCGTCCAGTCGTTGGCGACGTGGGCGATGACGGATGACCAGAGGTTCCGGGTGATCAGGTAGGGTGCGGTCAGGACCAGCCGGGCGACGCCGATCACCGCCAGGGTCTGGACGATGCGCCAGTCGTAGGTGGGCAGGTGGAGGGCGGCGAACACCAGGGCGGAGCCCACCCAAGCCAGACCGATCGCGGCCGGGCGGCGCGGAAGGCGGCTGCCCGAGTGTAGGCGGCCGGTGGCGACGGTGAGGATCGCCAGGAACGGGACCAGGGTGATGACCTCCTCGCCGACCAACTGGATCGCGCTGCCGGCCAGCAGCAGGGCGAGGCCGGCGGCGTCGAGCCGGGCGGCCCGCTCCGTGATTGGATTGGCGGCGACCGCGCCGTGGGTGGCCCCATAGATCAGGCTGGCGACGGCGGCGCTGGCGAGCATGCAGGCCAGGGCGCCGGCGAGGCCGACCGCGACGTCGCGCCAGCCGGGCCTGCGGAAGGCGGCTGCCCAGTCGCGGCCCGCGGCCAGGCGCAGGCCGGTCAGGTTGATGAGGCCGAAGGCGGCCATGCCCAGGAAGGTCGGCCATGGTCCCGGTCCGAGCAACGTGGCGGCCTGGAGCGCGGCGAAGGCGAGGGCGCACATGGCGAAGGCGATGGCCCAGGCCGTGGGGGCGAGGCGCCGGGGGCGCCCGTCGTAGAATGGGAAGTCGGGGCAGGCCGGCGACGGGGCCCGGGCGCCGGCCTGGGCCGTGCTCACAGCAGGGCCACCGGGATCAACAGGATCAGAAGATAGACGCCGGACAGCACGACCACGCCGCAGGAGAGGCCGAAGGCCCGCAGCAGCGGCCATTGGAGCTTGCTGGCGAACCAGCGGGTCTGGGTGGCCATGAACCAGAGGGCGGCGGCGATCATCACCGCCGCGGCCCAGGCGTTGTTCACCTCGGCCCGCTGATAGAAGAGGCCGCCGAGATTGATCGCCACCGTCACCGGCGCGGCGAGGTAGCACTGGGCGTAGAACGGCGGGCGGATCGTGGCGCGCGAGAGCCGGGTGCGCTGGGCGACCAGCAGTGCGACGGCGGCGATCAGCGGCAACAGGCTGAACACCAGTGACCGGAACAGGGCGAGGTTCTGGGGCGAGCTGACGATCTGGCTGGTCAGGATCGAGGAGCCCTCGGGCGCCGGAACGTGCAGGGCGAAGGCGATGAAATTGACCAGGACGAGGGTGAACAGCAGCAGCAGGGGCGGCGAGATCGCGTCATCGTAGCGGCCGTCCTCCCGGTCGGACTGCTCGCTGTCGGAATAGCGCATGGTCGACAGCGGGCGGCTGACGATGCGCCACATCGTCAGCGGGTAGAACAGCATCCAGGTCGCGGCCTCGAAGATGAAATCCTCGAAGCTGCGAAGGATCTTCAGGAAGTCCAAGCGCGGGCTCCGGTCCTAGAATTTCCGGTCGGCGTCGATGGGATCGCACGTGCCCCGGAACCTGGTTAGACCCTCCAGGGTGATGTGGCCGCTGCGGCGGTCGATCGTCAGCTTCGGCTGGTTGGCGCCGTTGAGCTTGAACTGGCCACGGATGGTGTCGCGCGAGATCGACAGGTTGCGGATGTCGTACCAGCCGGCGTCGCTGTCCGCGTGGATCGGCGGGATCATGTTGCGGGCGGGCCGGATGCTGCCGGTTTCGCCATCGATCTGGATGGTGAGCGAGGTGTCGTAGTCCTTGGGGGCGAGCTCGAACCCGGACTTGGGGACGTAGCGGCGCTTGTCGGCGTCCCACTGGTACCCGGACCGGTACTGGCTGGTGAGCTTTTCCCCCTCACCGTAGCAGATCAAGGCGATGTGCTCGCGGTAGGCGCCCCGGTCAGGCCGGAAGGACGGCGGCTCGCGGCGGTCGTCATAGCGTTCGCCGCGCGGGCCGCCGGAGGAAGACTGGGCGGTCGCATGCCCGCCCGCGGCGGCGGCGATCGTCGCCACAGCCAAGGCTTGGATGACCCGACGCATACGCTGTACTCCCTGATCGCTACGGACGACCTGCGCCGTAAATGACCGCGACGACGGCCGCGTGTCGAGGGGCAAGCCAGGGCGAGAGAGCGGCTTGGCGCCGGACGTCACGGGCGTAGGCTGTGGTGAGCGCTCCGGGAGGATTTCATGGCGGTGACCGGCATCGGCGGGGTGTTCTTCCGCGCCAGCGACCCCGAGGCCCTGTTGCGGTGGTACCGGGATCATCTGGGCGTGGTGATGGACGGCTTCACGCCGTGGGAACAGGCGGCGGGGCCGACGGTGTTCATGCCGTTCACGCGCGACACCGACTACTGGCCGTCCGGGAAGCAGTGGATGATGAACTTCCGCGTCACCGATCTTGACGCGCTGACCACGCGGCTGGAGTTGGCGGGGGTCGCGGTGGAGACCAACCCGGACTGGGACAGTCCCGAGATCGGACGCTTCGCGCGGATCCACGACCCGGAGGGGAACCCGATCGAGCTGTGGGAGCCGGCCGCGGGCTGAGCAGGTTCAGGCGCCGACCTGGGCGTCCCAGCCGGCGAGGGCCATGCGGGCCACGGCTTCCAGCTCGTCCCGGCCGGCCCCGTCGCGGGCCAGGATGGACATGCCGCTCTGCACCGTCTGGACGAAGCGGGCCAGGGCGTGGAGGTCGCTGGAGGCGGGCAGGTCGCCGTCGGCCTGGGCGCGCCGGAAGCGGTCCTCCAGCCGCTGGAGGCCGGCGGCGCGGGCGCAGCGCATGTGCTGGCCGAGCTCGCGATGCTCGTCGTCGCCGACCGAGGCCAGGGTGACCATGCAGCCGGGGGGATTGTCGGCCACGGATCCCGTCAGGGCGCCGGCCGAGTCGATCAGGAACGCCTCCACCGCCGCGCGGGCCGTGGGCGCGGCCTGGAAGCGCGACCAGACCAGGGCCTCGTACCGGTCGCCGTAGTGGCGCACGGCCTCGACGTAGAGCGCTTCCTTCGAGCCGAAGGCGGCATAGAGGCTGGGGGAGCCGATCCCCATGACGGCGGTGAGGTCGGCGATGGACGTGGCCTCGTAGCCCTTGCGCCAGAAGAGGCGCGTGGCCTCGGCGAGGGCGGCCTCGCGGTCGAACGCCCGGGGACGGCCACGGGGGCGGCCGCGCGCGCGGACGGCGGTGGCCGGGTCGGGCCGTGGGTCCTGTCCTGAATTTTGCATCGATTGATATATAAATCTATTGACTCGCTCCGGCAACGTTCCTAGCTATTTTTGTGTCGATCAATACAGAAAGGACGACGATGAGTGAGCTGGCTGGCAAGCGCGCCCTGGTGACGGGCGCGTCGCGCGGGATCGGGGCGGCGATCGCCCTGGCCCTGGCCGAGAAGGGCGCGGACGTCGCCATCACCTATGAACGCTCGGCCGACCGCGCCGCCGAGGTGGTGCGCGCCATCGAGGGCAAGGGACGACGCGGCCTGGCGATCCAGGCCGACAGCGCCGATCCGGCGGCGGTGAAGCGTTCCGTCGAGGAGGCCGTGGCGGGTCTGGGCGGCCTGGACATCCTGGTGAACAACGCCGGCATCGCCCGCTACGGCGCGGTGGCGGACATCAGCCTCGAAGACCTGGACGCGCTGTTGAACGTCAATGTGCGTGGCGTGGTGCTGGCCTCGCAGGCGGCGATCCCGCACCTGGGCAAGGGCGGCCGGATCATCTCGATCGGCTCGTGCCTGGGCGAGCGGGTGCCGTTCGGCGGCTCGACGGCCTATTCGATGACCAAGTCGGCGCTGCTGGCCTTCAACCAGGGCCTGGCGCGCGAACTGGGGCCGTCGGACATCACCGCCAACCTGGTGCAGCCGGGACCCATCGACACCGACATGAACCCCGCCGACGGCGAACAGTCGGGCGCGATCCGCGGGCTGACGGCGCTGGGCCGCTACGGCGAGACCGCCGACATCGCCGCGGCAGTGGCCTTCCTCGCCAGCCCGGCGGCGAAGTTCATCACCGGCTCGGTGCTGACCGTGGACGGCGGCGCGAACGCCTGACCGCGCGGCGGGGCGGGCGCGCCGGCGCTCCCCCGCCGTCAGTCCGCGCCGACGTGCCGGGCCAGCTTGCCCAGGGTCTGGTAGCCGTATTCCACGGCGCCGAAGCCAATGCCGGCGTCGCGCTGCTCCCTGGTGGGATGCAGCTGGCGCATGATGAGCACGGTCTTGCCGTCGCTCTGGGCGTCGAAGGTGACGATCACGTGGAAGCGCCCCGGGTCGGCGTCCTTGTCGGAACCGTGCTCCATCTCGATCAGGCCGGGCGCCTCGATCCGCAGGAAGACGATGCGGTTGTCCCAGCGCGTGCCGTCGGGGGCGATGTAGAGGAAACGCCAGCGCCCGCCCGGCCGGATGTCGCATTCCAGGGTCTCGACCGTGAAGCCGTCGGGGCCGAACCACCGGGTGATCTGCGCCGGATCGGTCCAGGCCTGGAACACGCGCTCACGCGGGGCGGCGATCACGCGGCTCAGCACGATCTCGCGGTCGATGGACCAGGCGGGGCGCGGGTCAGCGGTCATGATCGTCACCTTTCGTCTCCAGGTCTGCCAGGAAGCGGTCCAGCCGGTCGAAACGCGCTTCCCAGGCTTGCCGTGTGTGGTTCAGCCAGCGCATGGCCTCGGCCAGGGTCTCGGCGCGGAGCGAGCAGGGCCGCTTCTGGCCGTCGCGGCCGCGCGCGATCAGACCGGCGCGCTCCAGCACCTTAAGATGCTGGGAGACGGCCGGCAGGCTCATGTCGAACGGGGCGGCCAGCTCCTGGACGGTGAGGTCGCCCTCCGCCGCGAGACGACCCAGGATCGCCATCCGCGTCGGGTCGCCGAGCGCGGCGAACGTCTGTCCGAGATCCTGGGGCGTCTGCACGGGTTCGCTTGTTCAGATATTTAAATAATCACTTAAATATGAGGCCCGCGCGGGGAGGTCAAGGGCGAGCGTCGGCGGGCACGAGATACGCCGGCGTCACCAGTCGGCGACGCAGCGGAAGCCGATGTGCGAGGTCGAGGTATCGGGCGTCTGGGCGTGGCGGGCGGCGGGCCGGTAGCGCTGGCAGTAGTTGGGCGCGCAGAGATGAGAACCGCCCTTCAGGGTGAGAACGGTCGGGCCTCGGGCCGCGCCGCCGCCGCAGCACGGCGTGGGGCCAGGCGCGGCGTCGAACGGCGAGACGGTCCATTCCCAGACATTGCCGATCATGTCGAAGAGGCCATGGCCGTTGGCCGGGAAGGACCGCACCGGCGACGTCCGGGCGAAGCCGTCCCGCAGCAGGTTCTCATGCGGGAAGGCGCCCTGCCAGACATTGGCGAGCGGCCGGCCGCGCGGCTCCAGCGTGTCGCCCCAGGCGAAGGCGGCGTGGGTCAGGTCGCCGCGCGCCGCGAACTCCCACTCCGCCTCGGTGGGCAGCCGCTTGCCGACCCAGGCGGCGTAGGCCTGGGCGTCGGCGTAGCTCACGTGGACCACGGGGTGGTGCGGCAGGTCGCGCCAGCCGAGGCCATCGTCCTGCGGCGTGCGCCAGGTGACTCCCGGCGCGTAGGTCCACCACTGGCCCGGGTCCGAGAGGTCGACCGGGCCGGTGGGCGGGGAGAAGAGTGTCGAGCCGGCCACGAGGTTGGCGGGGTCGGCGTCGGGGTACTGCTGGCGTGTCGGGGCGATCTCGGCGCTGGTCACGTGGCCGGTCTCGGCCACGAAGCGGGCGAACTGCGTGTTGGTGACCGGCGTGGCGTCGATCCAGAAGGGCGGAGCCTCGGCCCATCGGCTGGGCGCCTCCTCCGGATAGTGGACGTCCGAGCCCATCAGGAACCGGCCGCCGCGCAGCCGCCGCATGCCCTTCACGGGGTCAGTCCCGATCCGTCCCGGCGCCGTTCGCCGGGGCGGTCGCCTTGGCGAAAGCGGCCACCGCCTGCACCACGGGGGATCGCCACTGGGCCGGAGTGGTCAGCATCCAGCATTCGTAGACCCCGGCTTCGTAAGGCAGTTCGACGAGGCGGCCGGCGCGGACATCCTCCTCGAAGATGAACCGGGGACCGCGGGCCACGGTGTCCGAGCCCATGGCCCGCATCCGGATCAGCTCGTAGTAGTCGGACTGAAAGGCCAGCAGGTTCTCCTGTTCGGGAACCGACAAGGGCCCGAGCAGACCTCGAAAGGTCATGTCCATCCCGGCCGCGGCCATCGGGAAGGCCAGCAGTTCGCGGACCGTGGCGGGCGGGTTCGCGGCCATGGGGTGGCCGGGCCGGCAGACCAGGACGTAGCGGTCCTCGAAGATCTTGATCCGTATGAGGTCGCCGTAGGGCTCGGCCGAGCCGTGATAGGCGAAGGCGATGTCGAAGCGACCCTCGGCCACGCCACGGATGATCCAGGCCGGGTGGCCCTGGCGGATCTCCATGCGCAGGGCGGGGAACGCCTTCTCGGCCTCGGTGATCACGCCGACCAGCGGCCGCAATCGCGTGGTCGGGCCGACGCCGATGCGCAGCTTGCGCTCGTCGCCCTTCACATAGGAAGCGAACTCGCGCGACAGGCTGGCGACGCTGCCGATGATCTCCTCGCCGCGATCGGCGAGGAAGCGGCCATAGGCGGTGGGCTTGGCGCCGCTGCCGGCCCGTTCGAAGAGCTGCACGCCCAACTCGGCCTCCAGGCGCGCGATGCTCTTGCTCAGCGAGGGCTGCGAGACGCCGAGACGGCGCGCCGCACGGCCGAAGCCGCCCTCGCGGCAGATTTCGACGATCTGCTCCAGGTGTCTGTGCTGCATCGGCTATGGATAGGCTCGGACCCTAGTCGCGGATAGGGACCTTGGGAGGGTAGGTCTTGAACGTCGCCATGTGCGCGGCGAGCGCCCGGGTCAGCACGGGAATCTGGGGCTGCTTCAGCGGCGTCAGCGCGTGCTCCTCCTTGGGATCGATGTAGAGGTCGAACATCTTCGACCCCGTCCCGGCCACGGTGATCGATCCCTGAAAGGGGCTGAGCGAGGGCCAGGTGTCCTCGTGCTTGTACTGCTGGCTGCGCTGCAGGAACTTGAACTCGCCCACCCGCACGCCCATCAGCGCCTGGCCGAGCCAGAAGTAGACCGCTCGCCGGGTGCTGGCCCCGGTGTCGGCCAGCAGGAACGAGGACTGGTCGATGCTGTCGATATAGCGGTCACCGGGGATCTGTTCGGTCGCGCCGGCCAGGGCCAGCGTCGTGGCGTAGAGGTCGGTGAGGTCGAAGAGACCGTCCGACACCCGGCCCGGCGCGATCATCCCCGGCCACGAGGCGATGAAGGGCGTGCGCACGCCGCCCTCGTAGATCGATCCCTTGGCGGCCCTGAACGGGGTGTAGCCGGTGTCGGGGAAGGTCTCGGCGAAGGGGCCGTTGTCGGAGGTGACGATGATCAGGGTGTTCTCGAGCTGGCCGCTCCTGCGCAGCGCTTCGACGACCTGGCCCACGCGGTGGTCCAGCTCCTGGATGACGTCCTTGTAGGGGTACTTGGCCGGCGACTTCCCGCGGAAGTCGGGGTGGGGATAGTTGTCGTTGTGGGCGCCTCGGGTGGCCAGGTAGAGGAAGAAGGGCTGCTTCGTCGCGGGGGCCCTGGCGATGATGTCGGTGGCCCGCTGGGTCAGTTTCTCATCCACCAGCCGGATGGTCTCCATGTTGATCGCGTACGCGGGCTTCGCGGCCTCGCCGCGCTGGCCCTCGACGATGGCCATGGTCTCGCCCTCGGAGGCCCAGGCTCGGCGCGCGGGGTCCTCGGAGAGGTCCGGATTGCGCCACGGCTCCATCCACGCGGTGTAGTCGTCGGACGAGGTGAGCGTGCCGTAGTAGTCGTCGAAGCCGACGTTCTGCGGCTGGGTCGAGGGCGCGGCGCCCAGGTGCCACTTGCCGACCGCATGGGTGGCGTAGCCGGCCTTCCGCAGCAGGGCCGCGAGCGTCACCTCGCCGCCGAGCCCCTCGCCGGTGGTGTTCTCGCCGGGCAAGAAGGGGCGCAGCAGGCCGGTCCGGATCGGAAGGCGGCCGGTCATGATGGACGCGCGGGTCGGGGAGCACGACGGCTGCGAATAGGCGGAGGTGAGGCGCAGGCCGCCTTGCGCCAGCTTGTCAATGTTGGGGGTGGGCGCGCCGACCGCCGCGCCACCGCCGTAGACGCCGAAGTCGCCCCAGGCCACGTCGTCGAGGAGGATCACCACCACATTGGGGCGACGGCCGGTGCGCTGGCGCAGGGCGTCGAGCTTGCGTTGCGCCTCGGCGGCCTGAACGGGACGGGCGATGGACGGCTCGCGCGCGGGGCTGGTGCGCGGCGCTTCGGCCAGGAAGGGGTCCGGCGAGCCGTTCGGGGCGGGCGTCGCGGCGGCCGCCGCCGCGCCGGCGAACGCCAGCAGCGCCGCTGCGATCGCGGCGCTGGAGACGCGCGATTTCAGCCTGCTTCTCGTCATCTGGTCATTCCTTCCCCTGGGCCCGCCGCGGATCGTCTCGCCGCGATGCGCAGCCTGCAGCATAACCGGCAGGCATGGCTCATTCCGGCATGATCGCCCAGGTGAACGCCGCCGACGTCATACCCACAGGCTATGAGCGCCATGCCGTCCCGGGGCGAGGGCGCCGGGCGTCGGTCCGTCTAGTGTTTCCCACAAGAAACGAATGCGGCCGTCAGGACCGCTCAAGGGGGAAGCATGATCTCGCGCAAGACTCACCTGTTCATGGCGGCGGCTTTCGCGGCCCATGGCGCCGTGGCGCATGCCCAGGAAGCGCCAGCCGAGGCGTTCGGCGTGGAAGAGGTGGTCGTCACGGCGCAGAAGCGGGCGGAGAATGTCCAGGACGTGCCGATCTCGGTGACGGCGTTCAGCGGCAAGGCGCTGGAGGCCGCCGGCGTCCAGGACGTGCGCGACCTGCGGCGCATCGCGCCGAACCTGAACCTGACCACCTCGGCCCAGCAGACCAACACGCGGGTGATGATCCGCGGCATCGGCACGGCGGGGAACACCGCCATCGAGCCCAGCGTCGCGTCGTTCGTCGACGGCATCTACATTCCCCGGGTCGGCGCGCTGCTGGCCGGTCTGAACGACATCGGTTCGGTGGAGGTGCTTCGGGGGCCGCAGGGGACACTGTTCGGCCGCAACGCCTCGATGGGCGCGATCAACATGCGCACGACGGACCCGCAGCGGGACCTGACGAGCGAGCTCTGGGCGCAGGCGGGCAACTATGGGCGTCGCCGCGCCACGGCGATCCTGAACGTGCCGGTGAACGACACGCTACAGACCCGGGTCGCCGTGCTGGGCTTCCGCAGCGACGGGTTCGGCCGCGACGAACTGACCGGCGAGCGGGTCGGCCGGAACACCGGGTTCTCGCTGCGGGGCGCCGTGAAGTGGGAGATCCGCCCCGAGCTGACCTGGACGGTGAAGGGCGACTATCAGAACCTGAGCGGCGACGGCTCGAACGTGGTGACCGTGATCTCGAGCACGGTGACGGCCCAGGCCCTGGCCAACTGGCGCACCCGGCTGGACCCGGACGGCGCGGGACCGCTTGCGGCCGACCTGCCGCTGCTCGACGGGACCTACAGGCGGCGGGTGCGCGGCACCAACGGCGGCGACGTGAAGGACTACCAGACCGGCGTGGCGAGCGAGCTGAGCTGGGAGGCTCCCGGCGGCTACCAGCTGAAGCTGATCAGCGGCTATCGGGACTGGCATGACCAACAGTTCGAGGCGGCGGCGCAGTACCTGCCCGTGCCGTTGCAGACCCGGCGCGGCAGCTTCGACAGCCAGAGCCATTCCGAGGAGCTGCAGCTCCTGTCGCCGCCGGACCTGCTGGGCGGCCACTTCAGCTACGTGGCGGGCCTCTACTACTTCACCGAGGAGTACGACATCGGGCAGGCGACCGATTTCTATGACGCCTACTGCAACCTCTATCTGCGCAACACCAGCACGGCGGCGCGCGTCGCCATGTGCCTGGCCGATCCGAAGACCAATGTATCGGTCAGCAACTTCAGCCAGACGACCGACTCCTACGCGGCCTACTTCCAGGGCACCTATGAGCTGACGGAGCAGCTCTCGTTCACGGGCGGCATCCGCTACTCCAAGGACGAGAAGACGGGCGTCTTCCGCGCCCAGCGCAACAACCGCGTGGCGCCCGCCGCGCCGGAGGTCACCGACCTGTCGCTGGACGCCGACAAGGTCACCTACCGCCTGAACGCCTCGTACAAGCCCACCGACGGGATCATGCTGTTCGCCAGCTACGCCACGGGCTTCAAGTCCGGAGGCTTCGACGCCAGCACCGGCACGACTGCGGCGCTGGGCGCGGCGGCGCGGACGTTCAATCCCGAGAGCACCAAGAACACCGAGATCGGCATCAAGTCCGAGCTGTTCGACCGCCGGCTGATCGCGAACGCCACGCTCTTCCGCACCGACATCACCGAGTACCAGTTCCGCAGCTACGATGGCCTGCAGTTCCGGGTGCGCAACAACGGCGAGGTGCGCCAGCAAGGGATCGAACTGGACACGGTGGCCCGGCCCATCCGGCCGCTGACGCTGACGTTCTCGGTCGCCTACCTGGATTCCGAGTATACCGACTTCCGTGGCGCGCCGCCGCTGCCGGGCCTGACCACGCCGCAGGATCTGACCGGCGAGCGCCTGCCCTATTCGCCGAAGTGGCAGGGCGCGGCCTCCGCCCAGTACGTCGGCGACCTGCCGGGCGGCATGAGCTGGCTGGTGCGCGGCGACATGAGTTTTACCAGCAAGCTCAACGTCAGCGCCGCCGGCGACAACAACCCCGACGCCGTCCAGGCCGGCTACGAACTGTTCTCGGCACGGATCGCGCTCCGGGGACCACAGGAGAAGTGGGAACTGGCGTTCGTCGGCCAGAACCTGACTAACAAGGCCTTCTGCACCGGCATCTTCAACCAGCCGCAGAACGCCGCCCTGGGCCTGGATCGCGCCACCGGCGGGACCGTCCTGCGCTGTACCCTGAACGAGCCGCGCACCCTGGCGGTGGAGGCCCGGGCGAGGTTCTGATCCCAAGGGTGCGCGGCCGGCGCTTGTGTAAGGAGTCCCCGATGCCTCGTGTCTCGCGCCGCAGGGCCATGACGACCATCGCCGGCGCGGCGCTCGCCGGACCCGCGTTCGCGGGGCAGGGGGGCGCCGGGCCGCCGTCCTACGTGGCGCGACGACTGGTCGATCATCCGATCATCACCCCGGGGATGGACGCGCGCATGGGCGCGAACATCGAGGGGCCGTCGTTGATCCGCGCCCCGGACTGGCTGCCCAACCGGCTCGGCCGCTACTACCTCTATTTCGCGGACCACAAGGGCGACTACATCCGGCTGGCGCATGCCGACCGGCTGGAGGGGCCCTGGACGGTGCATGCGCCGGGGTCGCTGCAACTGGCCCAATCCGGCCTGCCCACCACGCGGATCGTTCCGACGCCGGCGCAGCTCGCCGCGCTGGAGGCCCGCACCCCGCCCGACCGCGCGCCCGAGGGCACGCCGGGGATCCCCACGCCGCTGGAGGACTCGGTGCTGCCGCACCTGGCTTCCCCGGACGTGCACGTGGACGAGGCCAATCGGCGGATCGTCATGTACTTCCATGGGCTGACCGGTTTCGGCGTCCAGCTCAGCAAGGTGGCGACGTCGCCGGACGGCGTGAGCTTCACGCCGTGCGAGGGCGTGCTGGGGCCGCCGTACCTGCGGGCTTTCGACCACGGCGGCTATCGCTACGCCATCACCATGCCGGGGCAGTTCCTGCGCTCGCGCGACGGGTTCACGGCGTTCGAGTACGGACCGCGTCTCTTCCCGGAGAACCAGCGCCACACCGCGGTCCTGGTGCGGGGCGACACGCTGCATGTGTTCTGGACGCGGGTGGGCGACGCGCCCGAGCGGATCCATGCCTCGACCATCGACCTGCGCGGCGACTGGAAGTCCTGGCGCGCCAGCGAGCCCGTCGAGGTCCTGCGGCCCGAGCGGGCGTGGGAGGGGGCGGACCTGCCGATGATCCGTTCGTATCGCAGCGCCACCTTCGCGCCGGTGAACCAGTTGCGAGACCCGGCGATCTTCGAGGAGGGCGGCCGCACCTATCTGCTGTACGCGGTGAAGGGTGAAGGCGGTATCGGCATCGCCGAGCTGCATGTGCCCGACTGAAGGAAGAGATCATGAGCGTCGATCGGCTTGTCGCCCCCTCCCGCCGTGGCGTGCTCCGGGCGGTGGGCGCGGGGGCCCTGGCGGCAGGCGCGACCCCGGCCCTGGCGGCGTCGGATGCGGCCTCGGGCCCGGCGCGGGCGGCGGACCTGCAGGCCATTCTCGACCGCTATGCCGGGTTCGGGATCAAGGCCTCGGGCGGGGACGGCGACACGCGATGCGGCGCCTGGATCGAGGCGACGCTGGGCGCCCTCGGCTATCGGTGCGAGCGGCAGATGTTCGAGGCGCCGTACTTCGAGGCGCGCGCGGCGACGCTGTCGGTCGGCGGCGCTGAGGCGGGGGTGTTCCCGCAGGCGATCGTGGTGACAACCGCGGACGGCGTCAGCGCGCCGCTTCGCCGCCCTGATGCGGGCCAGGACCTGAACGGCGCGATCGCCTACATCGACCTGCCGCCGAAGCGCTGGGTGACGTTGCTGGACCCCCAGGTGCGCGCGCCGCTGGAGGACGCCCTGCGGCGCGGGGCGGCGGCCGTGGTGCTGGTCACCCATGGCGTGACGGGCGAGGCGATCGCCCTGAACGTCTCGCCGCACCATCCGGGGTATCCCAAGCCGGTGGTGATCCTGGCGCCGAAGGACGCGGCCGCCTTCGCCAAGGCCGCCGACGCGGGCGGGACGGCGACGCTGGTGGTGGCGGGACGCGGCGGCCGGCGGCCGGCGTTCAACGTGATCGCAAGGCTGGATCGCAAGGCCGAGAAGACGCTGATCGTCACGACCCCGCGATCGGGCTGGTTCGTCTGCGCGGCCGAGCGCGGCTCGGGCTTCGCGGTGTGGATGGATCTGGCGCGCCGGCTGGCGGCCGAGGACCTGGGCGTCAACCTGGAGTTCGCGGCCAACAGCGGGCACGAGTACGAGTTCCTGGGCGGTGAGCACTATCTGGAACGGGCGGCGTCGAAGCCGCAGGCGACGCGGCTATGGGTGCATATCGGCGCGTGCGCCGCCGCGCGCGACTGGCACGAGTTCGGCGGGCGGCTGCGGCCGTTGCCCAGCGCCGACCCCCAGAGGGTGATGACCGCCTCGCCGGCGCTGCTGCCCGCCGTGAGCGACGCGTTCCGGGGCCTTCCGGGCCTGGAGGCGGTCTATGCCGCCGATGCGCGCAATGTCGGCGGCGAACTCGTCAACGTCCAGAAGGCCGGCTACGAGCGGATGATCGGCCTCTACGGCGCCCACCGGTACTTCCACACCGCGGGCGACGACCTGCGCTGCACCTCGGGCGAGCTGGTGAAGCCGGTCGCCGAGGCGTTCCACAAAGCGGTGCTGGCCAGCCTGCGCTGAGGTGCGGAGCCGTCAGGCGGCGGGCGGCGGATCCGTCGCCAGGACGGCGTAGGCGCCGCGCGCGTAGAGGAGGGGGGCTCCTCCGCCCCGGGCGACGTCCAGCACCTCGCCGATGAAGATGCTGTGCTCGCCTTGGGTGATGGTCCGGACGGTGCGGCAGGCGAAGTCGAAGAGACAGCCGCCCAGGCGAGGGCCGGGAGCGCCGTCGTCACGCCAGTCGGCGGCCCGGAGCCGGTCCGCCATGTCGCCGCCGCTGCAGGTCGAGGCGGCGGCGGCCTGATCGTGCCGCAGCACGTTGATGCGGAAGCCGCCCTCGCGCACCGCCGCCGCATGCAGGCGCGCGGCGCGGTTCACGCAGACCAGGACGGTCGGGACCGGCTCCAGCGAGACCGGCGTGAAGGCGGTGGCGGTCATGACGACCACTCCGTCGCCCCGACCCGCGCTGAGGATGGTGACGGTCGACGCCACCTCCCGCAGGCAGGTCCGGACCTCGTCGGAGATCGCCACGGCTCAGAGCAGGTCCGCCGGACCCGGCTGACCGCCGAGGGCGATGCGGCCGACCACCTGGGCGGCGCGGTCCCAGTCGAAGACCACGTGCCCGCGCATCATCTGAAGGTCGCGGAGATGCCGCTGAAGCGGGGCCGAGAGGAAGCCGGAGCTGGCTCCCGCCGCTGCGGCGAGCAGGTCGGCCGCCACATTGGCCTGCCGGACGACGCTGGCGCTGGAGAGCCGCAGCTCGAGCAGCGTTTCCAGCGGCGTGCCTTCGCCCGCGGGGCCGTCGCGCTCCAGGAGGTCGATCGCGCGGTCCCAGATCGCCCGGGCCGCCAGCACCGCCGCGCGGCCCTCGCCGAGACGGAAGTGGGTCAGCGGCAGGTCGGCCTGCCGGGCGCCGGCATAGGCCTGCACCTTGGTCCGCATCCGCTCGGTGAAGGCGGCCAGCGCGCCTTCCGCCGCGCCCAGGGCCGAGGTGGCCGCCACCAGCGCCAGGGTGGCCGAGAAGGGGTAGACGACGGTCGTGCCGGGATGCAGCGCCGCGCCGGGGCAGGGACCGTTGCGCAGCTCCAGGGCCGACAGGGCCATGTGGGACGGCACGACCACATCCTCGCAGGTGATCATCTGGCTGCCGGTGGCGGCCATCCCGGCCACGTGCCAGACGTCGACGACCGTCATCCGCGAGAGCGGCAGGACGCAGAACAGCGGAACGGGGTTGTTGTCCTGCAGGCAGCTGACCATCGCCCAGTCGCTGTGGTTGACGCCCGTCGCCCATTCCCACCGCCCTGTGATGCGATAGCCGCCATCCACCGGTACGGCCCGGCCCGTCGGCGCGAGCGGCGCGGGCGCCAGGGGGGCGCCGCTGCGGAACAGCTCGTCCTGAGCCTCGGCGCCGAACTTGGCGAAGAGCCAGGCGTGCAGCGAGAGGAACGACAGCGTCCAGGCGCTGGACGCGCAGCCCTGGCCCAGCTGGCGCACCGTATCGAGGAAGGTGCGGAAGGATGCGCCCTCGCCGCCCAGCGCCGGCGGTGTCAGCATGTCGAAGAAGCCGGCCTCCCGGGCCTCGTCGATCGTGGCCTGCGGCAGTCGGCGCTCGGTCTCGGCCTGGCGCGCGCGCGTGGCCACTCGCGCCGACATGTCTTCGGCCCAGGCGGACCAGTCGGTGGCCTGGGGTCGCGTGGCTTGGGCCATCTGGGTCATCATGCGTCCTCCGGGGCGCCGAGGCGCCAAATAAGTAAAGTTTCTTGTCAGTTCCAAAACTTGACAAAAAACGGGCGGAGGTCAACAAGGAATGAGATGAGCCCGCCCGCGCTTCCGGCGACGAGGCCCGGCCAGACATGGGGAGTAGGCACGATGCGTACCGGCAGTCCGCTGGAGATGACCCGCAGGCGCTCACTGGGGCTGGCCGCTGCCGCCACGGCCGCCTCCGCGCAGGTCGCCAAGGCCGCGCCGGCGCCGAGTCCGGGCCGGGGACCGTCGGGCCGCCCGCTCAACGTACTGCTGATCACCACCGACCAGGAACAGCCGTGGCGGAAGTATCCGCACCAGGCAGGCCTCAAGAACCACGAGCGGCTGATGGCGCGCTCGACCCACTTCGAGAACTGGACGGTGAACTCGGCGCCGTGCGGGCCGTCGCGGTCGGTGCTCTACACCGGCCAGCACATCCAGAAGACGCGGATCATCGACAACCCCGGGGTTCCGCCCTGGACCAACATCCTGGACACCGGGATCCTCACCCTCGGCAAGCTCTTCCAGGCCGCCGGCTACCACACGGTCTACAAGGGCAAGTGGCACCTCTCAGAGATCGCCGCCGACGCGGCGGGCGACTACTCCCGGGGCCTGCAGCCCTACGGCTTCGACCACTACCAGAGGGGGCCCGAGGCGGTGGGGCTGGCCCACGACGGCTATGAGCACGACCCCGAAATCGCCGCCGACGCCGCCCGCTGGTTGGCCAACGAGGGCCGCAACGCCGACCAGCCCTGGCTGCTGACGGTCAACTTCCTCAATCCGCACGACATCATGTTCTTCGACGCCACGGGGCGGATGAACGAGACGCGGGCGCAGATCCGGTTCAATCCCACGGTGATGAAGCCGACGCCGGGCGCGCCGCCCTATGGCCGCGGGCCACGCGTGAAGCTGCCGGCGAACTTCACCCTCGACACCGCGAACCGGCTGGAATGCCACAACGTGTTCCGGGAGGACGACGACCTCTTCCTGGGGGTGATCGACGACCAGGACCGGGACGCCTGGCTGACCTATGTGAACTACTACGCCGACTGCCTGCGCGACGTGGACAGTCACCTGGGCACGGTGCTGGACGCCCTGGACGCCTCGGGCCTGGCCGACAGCACGGTGGTGGTCTTCACCGCCGACCACGGCGAGATGGCCGGGTCGCACGGCCAGCGCCAGAAGGGCCCCTTCATCTACAGCGAGAACCTGGGCGTGCCGATGATGGTCAGCCATCCGGACGTGAAGCGCCGGGGCGAGACGACGGCGGCTCTGGGCTCCGCGGTCGACCTCGCGCCGACGCTGCTGGGCCTGGCGGGGCTGGACGCGGCGGCGATCCAGCAGCGCCATCCGGAGCTGGTCGGCTACGACCTTTCGGAGAGCGTGGCGCGGCCCGCGGCCAAGGGGCGGCGGGACGAGGAGGCCGGGGCGATCCTCCTGTCGTACAGCGCCTTCTACACGGGCAGTCCCGAGATCCGGCGCAAGCGCTCGCGCCTGTCGCTGGAGCCGGATCCGGTGAAGCGCGCCCAGGAGATGACCAAGCCGCCGTACTTCGTCGAGTTCGAGCGGCGCACGTTCTATCGGGGCCTCTTCGACGGCCGCTACCGGTTCGCCCGCTACTTCAGCCCGCGCGATCATCACCGGCCGAAGGACTGGGCCAACCTGGCGGGGCGCAACGACCTGGAGCTCTACGACACCCTCGAGGACCCGCTGGAGATGATCAACCTGGCGCGCGAGGGCGAGGCGCGCCGCGATCAGTTGCTGGCATTGAACGAGCGGCTGAACGCGCTGATCGCCCGTGAGGTGGGCGTGGACGACGGTCGCCACCTGCCGGGCCCGGCCTTCCAGTGGCGGGTATAAAGTAAAGAATTTTACTAGTTCCAAAACTTGACATAAATCATATCCCCCGGCATCAAGATCGTGACGAGGCGGCGAGACGAGATCTCGAAATAAGCCGCCCGCAGGGAGGTCTTTCGATGCTCAGGAAGCATGTTCGGACCGGGGCCAGCTGGCTGGCCCTGGTCGCGGGTCTCGTCGCGGCCGACGCCGCCCTTGCCCAGACGCCGGGCGACGGATCGCTGACGGTGGAGGAGGTCGTCGTCACCTCCCGCAAGCGCGAGGAACGGCTGCAGGACGTGCCGATCTCGGTGAACGTCACCGGCGGGGAGCAGCTGCAGGAGAAGGCCATCGGCTCTCTCGAACAGCTCAACGTCTTCGTCCCGAACCTCTTCATCCAGAGCACGCCGGGCAACCAGTCGGTCTACATTCGGGGCATCGGCTCCACGGCGGGAAACCTGGGCTTCGAGCAGTCGGTCGGCCTCTTCGTGGACGGGGTCTATGCCTCGCGTTCACGCCAGTTCGCGGCCCCGTTCCTGGACGTGGAGCGGGTGGAGGTGCTGCGCGGTCCGCAAGGCGCCCTGTTCGGCAAGAACACCTCGGCCGGCGCCATCAACATCACCTCTCGCGGGCCGACCTCCACCTTCGAGGCCCAGTCCGACGTGACGGCGACCGTGGAGGGAGAGCCGGGCTTCGCGGTGACGCAGATCCTCTCCGGGCCCGTGACCGACAAGCTGGGCCTGCGCCTGGCGGTGAAGGCCAGCCAGAACGAGGGCTGGCTGAAGAACACCACGGCCGGCGGGGACGATCCCAAGCGCAAGGTGCTCATCGGACGCGCGGTGATCGACTACCAGGCCAGCCCACAGTTCGGCCTGAGGCTGAAGCTCGAGACCGCGCGTCAGGAACTGGACGGCCAGCCGATGGCCACGGTCGCGCCCGGCGGCAAGCTCGGCTTCGTGCGACAGACCACGCCGGGCGCCGCCGACTTCGACGACGCGCACAGCTTCAACGCCGCCCTGACCGGCACGTACGAGTTCGGACCCGGCCTGACCCTGACCGCGATCACCGGCTACTCGACCTTCGGCTACGACAAGCTGATCGACAGCGACTTCACCGCCGGCCCCCTGCTGGTGTCGAGCTTCATCGAGGACTTCTCGCAGATCTCGCAGGAGGTGCGGATCGCGTCTCCGGCCGAGGCGCGGCTGACCTGGATCGCCGGCGCCTACTACCACAAGAACGAGATCGACCTGACGCAGAGCTCGACCATCAACCTGGGCGCCCTGCGCGGGACCTCGGACCGGTTCTTCGAGCAGGACGCCGAGACCGTCTCGATCTACGCCCAGGCGACCTACAAGCTGACGGAAGCCCTGCGGCTCACGGCCGGGGCGCGCCAGACCTGGGACGACAAGTCCGCCGACCAGACCCGCGCCCGGACGGGGACGACGCCGCCGACCTGGCTGGCCACCCCGCTCTCCGGCTCGCGCAGCGAAAAGGCGTTCGATCCGTCCGGGCAGGTCCAGTACGTCTTCAACCCGGACGCCATGATCTATGTCTCGTACGGCCGGGGCTCGAAGGCCGGCGGCTTCGTCGCCGCCCAGTCCACCACGACCCAGCCGCAGTTCGAGTTCGAGGGCGAGACGGCGACCTCGGCCGAGCTGGGCGCGAAGCTTTCGCTGTTCGACCGGCGGCTGCGCCTCAACATCGCCCTCTATGAGACCAAGTACGAGGACCTGCAGGTCTCGGTGTTCAACGCCCAGACCAACGCCTTCATCACCGGCAATGCGGCCAGCGCCACCAGCCGCGGCGTTGAGGTGGAGTCGGCGGCGCGCCTCACGAGCTGGCTCTCGTTCAACGGTTCGCTGGCGTACCTAGACTCCAAGTACGACGACTTCCCCGGGGCGGGCTGCATCTATCCGTTGCCCGTGCCGACGCCGAACCCCTGCACCCAGAACATCGCGGGCAGCCGCATCCCGCGCGCGCCGAAGTGGACCGGCAGCGCGGCGCTGGACATCGACTATCCGCTGTCGGACGCCCTGCGGCTGGTGGGCGGGGTCGACGTGGCGCACCGCAGCGGCGCCTATCTGGAAGAGACCCTGAACCCGCTGTCGCTGCAGAAGGCCTACAGCAAGGTCGACCTGCGCCTCGGCCTCGCCGATGTCCGCGACCGCTGGCGGGTGAGCGTCATCGCCAAGAACCTGACCGACGAGATCACCGCGTCCCACGCCTTCGGTACGCCGTTCATCGCGGGATCGGAGACCTTCGTGGTGGACCCGCCGCGCACCGTCGCGGTCCAGGCGGTCCTGCGCTACTGACCCTGGCGGCCGGGGCGCCGCCGGCGCCCCGGTCCGGTCCGGCTGGCGGGTTTGCGCCGGCTGTCGGCACGACGTACATCGGATCGCTGTCCTGGAGAGCCGATGCAACATCCGCTGCTGATGATCAATTTGATGAGCGCGCTCTACTGGTTCGACGAGGCGCTGCAATCGCATCTGAAGGTCGGGGGCTGGGACGCCCTGACCCGCACCCAGTCGCTGGTGATGGCCAACATCGCCGCCGGCGAGCACCGGCTGACCCGGATCGCGCGGAACCTCGGCGTCACCCGCCAGGCCACCAGCCAGATGCTGGGCGAGATGGAGCGGCGCGGGCTGATCGTCATCAAGCCCGACCCCGACGACCGGCGCGCGCGCATCATCGACTTCAGCCCCGAGACCGAGCGGCTGCGGATCGTGTCGGTGGACCTGCTGCGCGAGTTCGAGCGGCAGTTGGGCGAGCGCATCGGCGCCGCCCGCTTCACCGCCCTGCGCGAGGCGCTGGAGCTCGACTGGGGCCCGGCCCCGCAACCGGGCGCCTGACCTGGCCGGCGTCGGCCTCCCGTCTCATCGCGTGAGGGCGGGCAGGAGGTTGGCGGCGTCGAGCGTCGGCGCAAGCCGAAGGCGCGCGGGCTCCGACAGCTCCGCGTAGGCGCGCCGAAGCCCGTCCAGGCAGCGGGCCTGGTACTTGAAGGCCGCCTGGGTGTAGGGGCGGCCCGCCAGCTCGACGGTGAACATCTCTCGCCCCGCCGTCACGGCCTCGGCGTTGGCCTCCAGGAACGGGAGATAGATCTCGCCGGCGAAGGCCAGCAGCGCCTCCACGGCCGGCGCCAGAGGCGCATCCGCCGATCGCCATTCGCCCTCGACCCCCGACGCGTCGTCCAGGTGCATCAGCCAGCGGACGGTGAAGGGCGCGATCTCGCGTAGGAGGTCGTTCGGCGTGGGATCGACGATCAACTGGGAGAACTGGCCGTACCAGGCGAACTCGGCCAGCGAGGGACGCGAGCCGAACAGGTAGAAGCTGTCCAGCACCTGGGCCTCGAAGATCGCCGCCAGCGTCCGGCCGGTCTCCTCGATGAGGGGCGCGTTCCCAGGCGTGCATCCGACCAGGGCCATCCGGCCGACCTGACGCTCCCGGAAGATGTCGGCGAAGCGCTTCACCCCCGCGTAGCCTCCGCCCTGCGCCCGGTCGAAGGCGAGCCACTCGCTCATCCGCGTCTGGTCGCGCTCACGGAACCAGCGGTAGTGGAACATGATCTTGGTCGCCCACTCGTCGGCCATGTCCTCGAGCAGGTAGGCGAGGAACGCGTCGCCTTCGTCCGCCGGGACGATGCCCCGCTGGCCGGGGTGGCGCCGTTCCAGCTCGTAGATCATCGGCGTGGAGTCGTTGTGCCAGCTGCCGTCCGGGAACCGGATCACCGGGATCACCGGGGCCCTGACGTTCGCCCGTTCGGCGTCGTGCGCCGGGGTGATCTGGACCCAATCGTAGGGCAGGCGGCGATACCGGAGGATCGCGCGCATCTTCATCGAGTATGGCGAGCCGAGGCCTCCGAGAAGCCTGTAGCGGTCCGACATCGAGACCTCCCTCTCATGCCGTGGATTGCGGCGTTATTGACACTGATAGTGTCAGTAAATAGCCTCCGCGTAAACGGGAGGCGATGATGCGGGCGAGAACCTGGATTGCGGCCGTGGGTCTGGTGGTCCTGCTCGGCGGCGGCCTGGCCTATCTGAACCGGTCCGCGCTGCTGGCGATGGTCGCCCATGCGATGCTTCCGGAGGTGCAGCCGAACCGCGCGGTGACCTGGGCGCAGGGGCCGGCCGTGGCCGCGCAGGGCCAGCGGCCGCCGAATGTCATCTTCATCCTGGCCGACGACCTGGGTTTCAACGACATCACCTTCAACGGCGGCGGGGTCGCGGGCGGCCGCGTGCCGACGCCGAACATCGATGCGATCGGCCGTGAAGGCGTCGCCTTCGCCAACGGCTACACCGGCAACGCCACCTGCGCGCCCTCCCGCGCGGCGATCATGACCGGCCGCTACGCCACACGCTTCGGCTACGAGTTCACGCCCGCGCCCGTCGCGTTCGAGCGCATGGTCGGCACCGAGGCCGAGCCCGGCGCGCTGGTGAAGCCGAAGTTCTTCAAGGACCGGCTGGCCCAGATGCCGGAAGGGTCGACCCGGCCCGGGGTCGCCGCGGTGAACAGCCTGTCGGTGCCCACCGGCGAGGTCACCATCGCCGAGGTGCTGAAGACCAGGGGGTATCACACCCTGCACTTCGGCAAGTGGCACCTGGGCGGGATCCAGGGATCGCGTCCCGAGGACCAGGGCTTCGACGAGAGCCTGGGCTTCATCGCCGGTGCATCGATGTACCTGCCCGAGAAGGACAAGACGGTCGTCAATTCCAAGCAGCCGTGGGACGCGATCGACCGGTTCCTGTGGCCCAATCTGCCCTATGCGGTGCAGTTCAACGGCTCGGCGATGTTCGAGCCACGTGGCTACATGACCGACTATCTGGCGGACGAGGCGGTCAAGGCGATCCACGCCAACCGGAACCGGCCGTTCTTCCTCTACTTCGCGCCCAACGCCATCCACACGCCGCTGCAGGCGAAGAAGTCGGACTACGACGCCCTGCCGCAGATCAGCGACCACCGCGCGCGGGTCTATGGGGCGATGGTCCGCAACCTCGATGAGAACGTCGGCAAGATCCTTCAGGCCCTGAAGGCGGCCGGGATCGACGACAACACCCTCGTGATCTTCACGAGCGACAACGGGGGCGCCAGCTACGTGGGGCTGCCCGACGTGAACAAGCCCTACCGCGGGTTCAAGTCGACCTTCTTCGAGGGCGGTATCCACGCACCCTTCTTCATGCGCTGGCCTGGGGTGATCGAGGCGGGCTCGCGCTATCCCTACCCGGTGGGTCACGTGGACATCTTCGCGACGGCCGCCGGCGCGGCGCGCGCCGGCACGCCGACGGACCGGATCATCGACGGGGTGGACCTGCTGCCCTACCTGGCCGGAGCTTCCACCGGTCGGCCCCACCAGACGCTGTTCTGGAGGTCCGGGCAGTACAAGGTCGTGCTGGACGGCGACTGGAAGCTGCAGTCCAGCGAGGCGCAGAAGAAGGTGTGGCTGTTCAACCTCGCGGCCGACCCCACCGAGCAGAACGAGCTGTCGCGGCGCGAGCCCGAGCGGGTGAAGGCGATGCTGGCCATGCTGAAGGCGCAGGACGCCGCCAGCGCCAAGGCGATCTGGCCGTCCCTGCTGCAAGGGCCGGTCTATGTCGACGCCCCGGGCGGGGTGAAGCACAAGACCGGCGACGAATACGTCCTGTGGGACAACTGACGATGAGCGTGGGCGGGCGCATCGTCACGCCGGCCGTGGCGCTGGCGCTGCTGGCGCTCGCAGCCTGTGACGAGAGGCCCGTGTCCGCCTCGGCGTCGGTGGCGGCGAAGCCCTGTCTGGCCGAGAGGCCGATCCCCGCCCGGGCGCCGTCGACCGCCGGAATGGCGCCGATCCGGGGCGGCGCGTTCGACATGGGCGCAGCCCCGTACCGCGCCGAGGAGGGGCCGCCGCGGCGCACCACGGTGGGCGACTTCTGGATCGACCGGACCGAGGTGACCAACGCCGAGTTCGGACGGTTCGTGGCCGCGACCGGCTATGTCACCGAAGCCGAGCGGCCGCTCGATCCCAAGGCGTATCCGGGGCTGGCCGCCGATCAGCTTCGGCCGTCCGCCATCGTCTTCGTCGGCGCCGAGCATCCGGGGAGCGACCCGTCGGCCTGGTGGCGGGTGGTGCAGGGCGCGGACTGGCGCCACCCCACGGGGCCGGGAAGCTCGATCGCCGACAAGCCGGACTGGCCGGTGGTGCAGGTCAGCTGGGCCGACGCCATGGCCTATGCGAAGTGGCTCGGACGGGACCTGCCCACCGAGGCGGAGTGGGAGTACGCGGCCCAGGGCGGCAAGCCCGCCGCGACCCGCTACGTCTGGGGCGACAAGCCCCTGGACCAGGCGCGTCCGCAGGCCAACGTCTGGCAGGGGATCTTCCCGGCGATGGACACCGGCGGCGACGGCTACAAGGCCACGTCGGCGCCGGTGGGCTGCTATCCGGCGAACGGCTTCGGGCTGCACGACATGGCCGGCAACGTCTGGGAATGGACCCGCGACTGGTACCGGCCCGGCCTCGATCCCGCCGACCGTGACAGTCCGCGAGGACCGGCGGAATCCCTGGCGCGCGATCCCGGCGATCCGGGCCAGCGGAAGCACGTGATCAAGGGCGGCTCTTTCCTGTGCTCGCCCGACTTCTGCTACCGCTACAGGCCGGCGGCCCGGCAGGCGGGGCCCGCCGACACCGGCGAGAACCACATCGGCTTTCGAACGGTGCTGCGCGTCCCCGTCACCTAGGATCCCGCCCGGGTGCGTCGGATCAGGGCGTCGATGACGTCGACGATCTCGGCGGCGCTGTCCTCCTGCAGGAAGTGGCCACCCTTCAAGGTCACGTGCGGCTGTCCCTTGGCGCCCGGCACGCGGGACTGGAAGACGGCCTCGCCGCCCTTGGTCACGGGATCGCCGTCGCTGAAGGCGGTGACGAACGGCTTCTCGAAGCGCTCCAGCACGCTCCAGGCCTGGAGGTTCTCCGCGACGGACCCATGCTCGGGCGTGACCGGCACCAGCATCGGGAACTGGCGCGCGCCTTCCTTGTAGCTCTCGTCGGGGTAGGGCGCGTCGTAGGCGGCGACCTCCGCGTCGGTCAGGGCGCGCGCGACGCCCATGTTCACGATGCCGCCGATGGGCATCACCGGCATCGTCTGGCTCATCTGCAGCCACGCCTTGAAGCCGTCGGTCAGCCCGCTGCCCGTGGGCAGTCCGGTGTTCGCGACCACCACCCCGGCGAACCGGTCAGGGAACGCCGCCACCAGCCGCAGTCCGATGAGGCCGCCCCAGTCCTGGCAGAACAGGTGCAGGTCCTCCAGCTCCAGGGCGGTGAGCCACTGGCTCATCCATCCCACGTGACGCTCATAGGTGTAGTCGTCGCGCGCGGCGGGCTTGTCCGAGCGTCCGAACCCGATGAGGTCCGGCGCGATGCAGCGGCGGCCCCGCGCGACCAGCCCCGCGATGACGTGCCGATAGAGATAGGCCCAGGAGGGTTCGCCGTGCATCAGCAGCACGGGCGCGCCGTCGCGCGGGCCTTCGTCCACATAGTGCAGGCGCAGCGTGTCGCCGGCCGGGTCGGTCACCTCTGCGTAGCGCGGCTGAAAGGGCCAGTCCGGCAGCTGCGCGAAACGGTCGTCGGGCGTTCTCAACAGCTGCATCTCGGCTCCGCGGTATCGATATAATGACATTCTGAGTGTCAATATCTCGGTTCGTCAAGCGCGGCTGTCTGACGCCTCGACAGGGGGCGCGTGTGTCGGCGAGAACGGGGGCATGAGCCGGACGTCGCGCCCATCGGATTCCACGCCACCCCCGGATCAGCGCGCCGTCGACGGCCGCCGCAGGCGCGGCCACGACAACCGCGAGCGCATCGTCAAGGCGATGATCGACATCGTCCAATCCGGCGAGGTGGCGCCCAGCGCCGAGCAGGTGGCCCTGAAGGCCGATGTCGGCCTGCGCACGGTGTTCCGGCACTTCGAGGACATGGACAGCCTCTACCGCGAGATCGGAGCCCTGATCGGCGACCGCGTGCGGGCGATCCTCGGCCCGCCGCTGACGGGCGAGGGTTGGGAGGCGCGCCTGATCGAGACCCTCGCGCGCCGGGTCCGGGCCTTCGAGACCATCGCGCCGTTCAAGCGGAGCGCCGACGCGTTCCGCCATCGCTCCAGGTACCTGGGCTCGGACTACGCCGAGCTGCTGGTGGACCTGCGCAATCGCCTGATCGCCATCCTGCCGCCGGAGATCGCGTCCGACCCCCACCGGCTCGAGGCCCTGGACCTGCTGCTCAGCTACGAGGCGTGGTCGCGTCTGCGGCGCGAGCAGGGCCTCGCGCCGCCGCGCGCCCTGGCGGTCCTGGAGGACGCGGTCCGAAGGACAATCAGCCGCGAGCCGCCGCCCGCCTAAGGGGCGGACTTCTTGATGGTATTTTCAGGAAGGGGCCTCCGCCCGGGCAGCGGGGAGAAGATGGTCGGAGTGGCAGGATTTGAACCTGCGACCCCTGCGTCCCGAACGCAGTGCTCTACCAGACTGAGCCACACTCCGACTTGGAGGCGGGCTTATAGGGGAAGCTCCGCGGGCCTGCAAGCGGCCAGAAAGAGGTTCTTGAAACAGGTTTGCGACAGGCGTTGCATCGGCCCGCGCGCTGCGCTATCTCCCCCGCCTCCACGGGGCTCGCGCCCCGGTGCGACCGTTCCTGCTGGGGAATGGTGTAATGGTAACACTGCGGTTTTTGGTACCGTCATTCTAGGTTCGAGTCCTAGTTCCCCAGCCACTTCCGGACCGGTCCCGAGGCCTCGATCAGGCCTCTCGACGTTTCGCAACCGCCACGTGCTGCGACAGCCCGTCACACGGGAATCTACTTAAGGAATCGTCCCGGATTTCCAGCCCCCGAATCACTGTGGTTTTTAGTCGTTAACCATAGTGAACAACGGATGAGGACCGGCCCCGATGACCCCCAGGCACCCTTCGAAGGCGAGCACGCTCCTCGGCGCCGACCGCGCCTCTGAAGCGCAAGCCTGAGTTGATCCGGGGGGAACAACGACGTGCGGGGCAAGGTTCTTATCATCGACGACGACCCGGCGCTGCTGCGCTTGATGTCCATGGCCTTCCAGGCCGCCGGCTACGGTGTGGTGGCCGCGGACAACGGTCGGAAGGGCGTCCGGATGGCCTCGGCCCACCGGCCTGACCTCGTCGTCACGGATATCGTGATGCCCGACGTCGAGGGCATCGGGGCGATCCGCGCCATCAAGCAGGGCGCGCGGCCGCCGAAGGTTATCGCCATCTCGGGCGCGGGTCGCTCGCGGGGCGCGGACTACTTGAGTTGGGCCAGGCATCTGGGCGCGGACGAAGTTCTCGCCAAGCCCTTTCGCATGGCCGAGCTGATGAAGATCTCAACCTCCGTCATCGCTGGCGGGAACACAGACGCAACGGAACTGGGGAACTGACCGATGCACATCCTTCTCGTGGAAGACAACGAAACCACCGCCAAGAGCGTGAAGATGATCCTGGGTTCTGAGGGTCACAACGTGTCCATCACCGCTTCCGGCGAAGAGGCCGTCGAACTGGCGGAGATCTACGAGTACGACGCGATCCTGATGGATCTCGATCTGGAGGACATCACCGGCGCCGAGGCCCTGCGCGACCTGCGCATGAAGAAGAACGCCACCCCGGTGATAATGCTGACCGGCTCGCTGGACGTGGACACCAAGGTGGCCGCCCTGGGCTCGGGCGCCGACGACTACATCACCAAGCCGTTCCACAAGGCCGAGCTGATGGCCCGCATCAACGCGGTGGTCCGTCGTTCGCGCGGCCACGTGGAATCGATCATCCGCACCGGCCCGATCGCGCTGAACCTCAACACCCGCAGCGCCGAGGTGAACGACCAGCCGATCCACCTGACGCCCAGCGAGTACAAGATGCTGGAGCTGCTCTCCCTGCGGAAGAACACCGTCCTCACCAAGGAAGCCTGCCTGAACCACCTCTACAACGGCCTGCAGGAGCCGGAGATCAAGATCATCGACGTCTTCATCTGCAAGCTGCGCAAGAAGATCGCGGCCGCCGGCGGCGACAACCTGATCGAGACGGTCTGGGGTGGCGGCTACATGATGCGCGACAAGTCGTCGGGCTCGCCGGAACGCATCGCCGCCTGATCCCAGCAGGCGTGTGTCGTGGACGGCCGGTGTCGCGAGCGCGGCGCCGGCCGTTCGCGTGTCTGGGCGGCGGCGTAACGCCGCTCCGGGAGTCTACGTAGGTAGTCGCCTCGGGGTGAAAAGCCGCCTCGTCCATGGTGAAGATTTCCCTGGCCACATCCTGGCCATGAGCGGGGGCTCAGAGGTGGCGTTCGACGGATTTGCAGACTGGAGCCAGGCGGGCGCGACCCGGATGGCGGATGGCGCGGAGGCCGGTGCGGCCCTGCAGCGCCAGGTCGGCGTGCTCGCCCACGACTTCAACAACCTGCTGGGCGTGATCGTCGCTGCCAACGAGGCGCTAGCCGCCCAGCTCGCCGACGGCTCCGCCGGCCAGGACCTGGCGCGCATGAGCCTGGAGGCCGCGGAGCGCGGCGCCGAGCTGCTGCGCCGCCTGATCGACGTGACGTCGTCCGATGCCCAGGCCCAGTCGCTGGTGGAGAGCGGCGAGGTCGTCCGCGGCGTGACGCGCCTGGCCCAGGCCTCGGCGCCGGCCGGGGTGACGATCGTCGCCGACACGGGACTGGAGCCGCTGTGCGTGGCGGCCGACCGCGCTGGCCTGGACTCGGCCCTGCTGAACCTCTGCGTCAACGCCGGCCACGCCCTGCCAGAGGGTGGCGCGGTGACGGTCACGGCCGCGCCGGTGATCCTGGACGCCGCCGCTGCCGCGGTGCTGGGCCTGCCTGCCGGGCGCTATGTGACCCTGTCGGTGACGGACGATGGCGTGGGCATGTCGCCCGCCGTGCTGGCGCGGGCCTGCGAGCCCTGGTTCACCACTCGCGCGGGGCGCGGCGGCACCGGCCTCGGCCTGGCGGGGGTGCAGGACTTCGCGGCCCGGTCGGGCGGCAGCTTCGGGCTGGTCTCTGAGCAGGGCGTCGGGACGACCGCGACCCTCTACCTGCCGCGCATCTGAGCCCTCAGGCCGCGCCGGCGGCGGTGAGCGTCGAGCGGATCAGGTCCGACAGGCTGTCGGCCCGCATCTTGGACATGACGTTGGCGCGGTAGATCTCGACCGTGCGCGGACTGATCGCCAGCTTGGCGGCGATCACCTTGTTGCTGGCGCCCTCGATGATCAGATCCAGGACCTGGCGCTCGCGGGCCGTCAGGCTCTCCAGCCGGCGCAGCACCTTGGTCTTGGCGGCGTTGGCGTCGACCGCCGCGTCGTTGTCCTCGAGGCAGCCGCGGACGGTGCGCAGCAGCTGTTCGGACTCGAACGGCTTTTCGATGAAGTCGCTGGCGCCGGCCTTCATGGCGTCCACCGCCCGGCTCACGTCGGCGTGCCCGGTGATCACAATCACGGGTAGAATGCAGCCGATCGTCTTCAGCTCGCGGATCAGCTCGATCCCGTCCATCCCGGGCATGCGCAGGTCGCTGACGATGCAGCCCCGCGCCTCGGGATCGAAGGTGGCCAGGAAGTCGTGGGCCGAGACGAATCCGCGCGACGTGAGGCCGTCGGACTTCAGCAGCATGACGAGCGAATCCCGGGCTGCGTCGTCGTCATCGACGACGAACACCGTCCGTTCGGCCGCTGCTGTCACCATCTTCACCCGCCCGCGCCAGCGCAAAACAGAATGCGGCGCCTCCAAGGCGGCTTGGTTCAACCCAGATCCGCCCCCTATGGTTCTCGACTATAGCACTGGAAATCGAGAGGCCCAGACCCATGCCTTCGGGTTTGGTACTGGCGAGCGGCTGAAACAGGCGGTCGCTCACGCCCGGGTCGATCCCGGGACCACTGTCCTCGACAGTCGTGATAAGCTGGTTCGATGAATCCAGTTTGGTCGAAATGTTGAGCTGGCGATTTGGGTACTTCGTCACAGCTTCAATGGCGTTTCGGGCCAAGTTGACCACAAGCTGTTGTATCTGAATGCGGTCTGCCATGACGGTGTCGTCGCCCTTGAAGAGGTCGTAGACAATCCGGACGTTCGCATCGCGCGCCATCAGCGAGATGATGAAGTCGACCTCGCGGATGATGGCCGACAGGCTCTCGGGCTTCTGAAGGGTTCCGCCCCGCGTCGCTAGGTCGCGCATCGTGCGGATGATCTCGCCGGCCCGCACGGCCTGGTCGCCGGCGCGCGCCACGGCGTCGAGCAGGTCGTCGTCCTCCAGTTCCATGCGCGCGATGATGTTGCGGGCGGCGCGCAGATAGTTGGCCACCGCGGACAACGGTTGGTTGAGCTCGTGCGCCAGTACCGAGGCCATCTCGCCCATGGAGTTGGCGCTCCAGAGCTGGGTCAGCTGGGCGCGCAGTTCCTCCGAGCGCCGCTCGGCCTCCAGCGTGGAGGTGAGGTCGCGGACCACCAGCGCGCGGTGCACGCCGGTGTCCGAGGCCACCTCGGCGATCTGAACCTCCATCGGGAAGGTGGAGCCGTCGCCGCGCAGGCCGGTGACCTGGCGGATGCTGCCACTGACCGGCTCGCCATCGACGCCGGCCAGGTCGCCGTCTCCGGGGGGCATGAGGCGGGCGAAGGGCTGACCCACCAGGTCGGCGGCCTTCCAGCCGAACAGGCGCTCGGCGGCGTTGCTGAACATCAGGATCACGCCGGCGGCGTCGGTGACCACCAGCGCGTCGGCGACGATGTCGATGCCGGCCTGCAGCAGCGCCTCGCGCTGCCGGTGGCGGCGGACCTGGCTGCGGCCCCGCCGGCGTTCCAGCTCAAAGCGACGGAAGCCCTCGGAGGCCACCAGGCCCACGGCGAGGAAGGCGGCGGGCCGCGTGACCTCCTGGATGGGGCTGAGTGGGACGCCGACGTCGAGGATCATCGCGGTGGCGATCGTCAGGATGGTGGTGGTGACGCCGGACAGCCAGCCGCCCAGCCACAGGGCCGCCAGCAGTGCAGGAATGCACAGCAGATAGACCGAGTGACCGACCATCGGGCTCAGCCATAGCTGCGCCAACAGGGCGACCACGGCCAGCGCGATCGCCACGAACTGCCCCCGTACGATGCTCGGAGGTGTCCACGAGTCTGCCACGTCGGTTGTGTTGTTTCCCGTCCACAACCGCGACATGTATTCTACATTCCGTGCCGGTCCCCGCCGACAATCGTGTTGTGCGAAAATTTTGCCTGCTAAGCAATTCCGTACAAGTACCTAAGGGGACAGCAGGGGCAGAAAATTCGCTTTCTCGGGGAATTTTCTGAAAATCTTCGCCTCTCGCTGCCTATACTTGTGTCAGGCGCCCGACAGTCTCACGCCAGGGGTGTCGGGGGCGCTCTCATCTCCCCCATTGAGCGATTTCTGCATCCAGACGATGTCGACCCAGCGTCCGTGCTTGAAGCCGAAGCTGCGGCCGATGCCGGCGTCGACGAACCCGAGCGAACGGTGCAGGCCGATGGAGGCGGCGTTGCCGCTGTCGCCGATCACCGCGACCACCTGGCGGACGCCCAGGGCCGCGCACGCCTCGATCACCGCCGACAGCACCGCCTTGCCCACGCCGCGCCCCATGGCCTCGGGGGCGATGTAGACGCTGTCCTCGACGGTGTAGCGGTAGGCTTGGCGAGGGCGGAAGGGCCCGGCATAGGCGAACCCCAGGACCCGGCCCGCATCCTCGGCGACCAGGTAGGGCAGATCCCGGCCGGCGATGGCGGCGCGCCGTGTCTCCATCTCCTCGGCGGAGGGCGGCTCCTCCTCGAAGGTGCCGAAGCCGTGCAGGACGTGGTGGCCGTAGATGGCCGCCAACGCCGCCGCGTCGTCGCGCGTCGCCGCCCGGATGATCACCCCTGCCGACCCTTCTCCAGCGCCCAGACCGCGAACGCGTAGTCCAGGGCGATCTCCTTCAGGAAGTCGAAGCGGCCCGAGGCGCCGCCGTGGCCGGCTTCCATGTTGATCTTGAGCAGGATGGCGGCGTCGCCCGTCGAAAACTCGCGCAGTTTCGCGACCCACTTCGCCGGCTCCCAATAGGTGACGCGCGGGTCCGACAGGCCGCCCGTGGCCAGGATCGGCGGGTAGGCCTGGGCGCTGACCCGGTCATAGGGGCTGTAGCCGGCGATCAGGTCGTAGGCGGCCGGGTCCTCGATAGGATTGCCCCACTCGGGCCACTCGGGCGGGGTGAGGGGCAGGGAGGTGTCGCTCATGGTGTTGAGCACGTCCACGAACGGCACCGCGGCGATGATCGCGCCCCACAGGTCGGGCCGCAGGTTGGCCACGGCGCCCATCAGCATGCCGCCGGCCGAGCCGCCGTAGGCCGCGATCCGGCCCTTCGACGCATAGCCCTCGGCGACCAGGTGCTCGGCGCAGGCGATGAAGTCGGTGAAGGTGTTGGGTTTCTTCTCCTTGCGGCCGTCCAGGAACCAGCCCCATCCCTTGTCCGAGCCGCCGCGGATGTGGGCCGTCGCCCAGATCCAGCCGCGGTCGACCAGGCTGAGGTTGCGGATCGAGAAGCTGGGCTCCATCGCATGGCCATAGCTGCCGTAGCCGTAGAGCAGCACGGGCGCGGAGCCGTCCTGGGGGGTATCCTTGCGCATCAGCAGGGTGACCGGGACCAGTTGTCCGTCGGCGGCCGGGGCCTGGAGCCGGCGCGCCACATACTGCGAGGGGTCGTGGCCGGACGGCACCTCCTGGGTCTTGCGCAGGGTGCGCTTGCGGCTCGCCATGTCGTAGTCGAACCACTGCCGGGGCGTGGTGGGCGACTGGTAGACGAAGCGGGTGACGGCGGTGTCGTACTCGTAGCCGCCCTCCAGATTCAGTGCGTAGGCCTCCTCGTCGAACGCGACGATGTGCTCGCCGCCCTCCTGACCCAGCGGGGCGCGATCCATGACGACGAGGCGGTCGAGGGCGTTGACCCGCTCGGCTCGGATCAGGTGGCCGGCATAGGCGGCGAAGCCCACCAGATAGCGGCCCGGCAGGTGGCCGATCCAGTCGCGCCAGGTGGCCTTGGTCGGGACGGCCGCGTCCGAGACGCTGAGCTTGAAGTCGACGGCGCCGTCGGCGTTGGTGCGGATCACCCAGCGGTCGGTCCAGTGATCGAGGCTGTACTTCACCCCCACCTGGCGCGGCTCGGCGATCACCGGGGCGGCGGTGGGATCGGCGGCCGGGATCAGCAGGATCTCGGTGGTCTCCTGGTTGCCCACATGGATCAGGACGTGGCTGTCGTCTGATGCCGTGCCGACGCCCAGGAACATGCCGTCGTCGGCCTCCTCGTAGACGAGGACGTCGTCGCCGCTCCAGTCCGGGCCGGGACGCGCCGGTCGGCGGAAGATCTTCGCCGGGCGGGCGTTCTCGTCGCGCCAGATCCAGAACAGCCACTGCGAGTCGGGCGAGAAGGTAAAGTCGCCGTAGGCGCTCTGGATCGGA
>JBFMGV010000014.1:0-65125 GCA_040752615.1 Pseudomonadota bacterium
CAGAACCTGCGCAAACTCGCCAAGCTCATCCCGCCCCCAGCGCCAGCAACCGCCTGAGGAGCGGAGAGCGCCATCGCACCCGCGCCGGCGCCGGCTCAGGCGCAGCCTTTTTCAACGGTATCGGTGGTTAGCGGATGTTGGCGCTTTCACCTCCTCTCCCCCGCGCAGCGAGAGGGAGAGGGGAGGGAGAGGGCTGGCTCGGCGCACAAGCTTCACAATAGGCACGTCGAGAACCCTCGATGTCCCGCCCTTCCTCACGAAAACTCAGCCGGCCCTCTCCCTACCCTCTCCCTCTCTTCGCTGCGCTCGGGGGAGAGGAGGCGATAAACGTCGCATAAGGGTCGAAACCAGACTTCACCTCCCGCCGCTTCGGGGGGGAGGTGAAGTCGTGCGCGGCAGGCTGCTAGACCCGCGCCATCACCAGGGCGCCGTTGGTGCCGCCGAAGCCGAAGCTGTTGCTCATGACGGTTTCGAGCTGCCGGTCCTCGCGCTTGCGCACGATGGGCAGGTCGGCGAAGGCCGGGTCGAGGTTCTCGATGTGGGCGCTTTCGGCGACGAAGCCGTTGTTCAGCATCAGCAGGCTGTAGATCGCCTCCTGCACGCCGGCGGCGCCCAGGCTGTGGCCCGTCAGGCTCTTGGTCGAGGAGATCAGCGGGGCCTTGTCGCCGAAGACGGCGCGGACGGCCTCCATCTCCTTGATGTCGCCGACCGGCGTCGAGGTGCCGTGCGGGTTCAGGTAGTCGATCGCGCGGCCGCCGATGGTGGACATGGCCAGCTTCATGCAGCGCTGGGCGCCTTCGCCCGAGGGCGCGACCATGTCGTAGCCGTCGGAGTTGGCGGCGTAGCCGATGATCTCGCCGTAGATCTTGGCCCCGCGGGCCTTGGCGCGCTCGTACTCCTCGAGGACCACGATGCCGGAGCCGCCGGCGATCACGAATCCGTCGCGGTCGCGGTCATAGGCGCGGCTGGCCACGGCCGGGGTCTCGTTGAAGTTCGAGCTCATGGCGCCCATGGCGTCGAACATGACGCTCAGGGTCCAGTCCAGCTCTTCGACGCCGCCGGCGAAGACCACGTCCTGCTTGCCCATCAGGATCTGCTCGTAGCCCGAGCCGATGCAGTGGGCCGAGGTGGCGCAGGCCGAGCTGATCGAGAAGTTCAGGCCGCGGATCTTGAACCAGGTGGCCAGGGTGGCCGAGGCGCCCGAGCTCATGGCCTTGGGCACCGCGAAGGGGCCGACGCGCTTGGGCCCGCGTTCCTTGGCGGTCGCGGCCGCCTCGACGATCACCTTGGTGGACGGGCCGCCGGCCCCGACGATCAGGCCGGTACGCTCGTTGGAGACGTCGCTCTCTTCCAGGCCGCTGTCGGCGATGGCCTGTTCCATGGCGATGTGGCCGAAGGCGGTGCCCTGGGCGAGGAAGCGCGCGGCCCGGCGGTCGACCATCGACTCCCAATCGATGTCGGGCCTGGCCTGCACCTGGCTTCGGAAGCCGAGCTCGGCGTATTCCGGCGCGGACGAGATGCCGGACTTCGCCTCGCGCAGCGACGCCAGGACCTCGTTGGTGTTGTTGCCGATGGACGAGACGATGCCCATCCCGGTGACGACGACGCGGCGCATCAGTCGGTCTCCTCCGCTCAGGCCTGATCGCTGGACTTGAGGCCCACGCGCAGATCCTTGGCCTCATAGATAGGCTTGCCGTCGGCCAGGAGAACCGCATCGGCGACGCCCATGACCAGACGGCGCAGGACCACCCGCTTCATCTCGATCTTGTACGTCACTTTCTTGATGTCGGGCGTGACTTCGCCGAAGAAGCGCACCTCGCCGCAGCCCAGGGCGCGACCTTTGCCGGGCCCGCCGCTCCAGCCCAGGAAGAAGCCGACAAGCTGCCACATGGCGTCCAGGCCCAGGCAGCCCGGCATCACCGGGTCGTTGATGAAGTGGCAGGCGAAGAACCAGAGGTCCGGATTGATGTCGAGCTCGGCCTCGATGTAGCCCTTGCCGTGCGGGCCGCCGGTCGAGCTGATCTCGACGATGCGGTCGAACATCAGCATCGGCGGGGCCGGAAGCTGGGCGTTGCCCGGGCCGAACATCTCACCGCGCGCGCAGGCCAGAAGGTCTTCGTAGGTGAAGCTGGAGGGCCGGGCGGGGGTGTCGTTCATCGATTGAACCTCGAAATCAGAGAGGGGCCGGGCCTACCACACGCCTGGGCGGAGCCTCAACGACATTGCGGTTTCTCGACCGTGCCCCAGAGCGCGCCTTCGCGCACCCAGCCAGAGGCGCCGTCGGTCTTGACGCGGCACCAGCCCTTCTCACATCGCACAAGGCCGGCGACCGCGCGAACGTTGAGATAGGCGGCCGGTTCCGCCCCGGACTTGGGCTTCCGGTAAAGCGGCTGGGGTCGCGCCTGGGTGTTCATCACCCCCCGGCGGCCGTCGATCACGCGCTTGTGCACCCACGCCAGGCCCCGGTCCGGGTCGCACACGCGCCGCCATTCCGCCGTCTCGGCGACCACCTGCACGGGCAGGCCCTTGCTGGAGTAGACCCAGAGCAGGCGGTGGTCGTCGCCGGGACCGGCGCGGGCGTTCACCTTGCCGAACTTCAGCGTCACGTACCGGGGGACAGGATAGCCCGAGGGCGTCTGGCGGTCGGCGGCGGCGGCCGCGCTCCCGCCAGCCAGCGCGATCAGCCCGATCACGAGCCCGGCCCACGCCTCGCTCCGCTTCAACCTCAAGCCCTCGCCTTGGCCGTGCCGGGCCCCTTTGCTAAGGGTTCGGCGAACAGATGCGCCACAAGCGGCGCTGGAAACCTCTTCCCCTTTTTCCGTAGGCCCATGCCCGCCCGCAAGCCGAAAGTCATCGTCACCCGCAAACTGCCGGATCAGGTCGAGACCCGGATGCGCGAGCTGTTCGACACCGAACTGAACGTCACCGACGAGCCGTTGAGCCGAAAGGCGCTCATCGAGGCGGTCGGACGCTGCGACGTGCTGGCCTCCACGATCACCGACAAGATCGACGCCGGCCTCATCGAGAAGGCCGGGGACCAGCTGAAGCTGATCGCCAACTTCGGGGCCGGGGTCGACCACATCGACGTGGCGGCGGCCAACGCGCGCGGGATCATGGTGACCAACACCCCCGGCGTGCTGACCGACGACACCGCCGACCTCACCATGACCCTGCTGATGGCCACGCTGCGCCGGGTGATCGAGGGCGCCAACGCCGTGCAGGCCGACCAGTTCACCGGCTGGGCGCCCACCTGGATGCTGGGCCGGCGGATCACCGGCAAGCGCCTGGGCATCATCGGCATGGGCCGGATCGGCACCGCGGTGGCCCGCCGCGCCAAGGCGTTCGGCCTGCAGATCCACTACCACAATCGAAAGCCGGTCAGCCCGCGGGTCTCGGACGAGCTGGAAGCGACCTACTGGGACAGCCTGGACCAGATGCTGGCGCGCATGGACATCATCTCTGTCCACTCGCCGCATACCCCGGCCACCTATCACCTGCTCTCGGCCCGGCGTCTGCGGCTGATGCAGCCGCACTCGGTGCTGATCAACACCGCCCGGGGCGAGATCATCGACGAACAGGCCCTGGCCGACCTGCTGGCCGAGGGCAAGATCGCCGGCGCGGGCCTGGACGTGTTCGAGCACGAGCCGCGCATCAACCCCAAGCTGCTCAAGCTGCCGAACGCCGTCCTGCTGCCGCACATGGGCTCGGCCACCGTCGAGGCGCGGGTCGACATGGGCGAGAAGGTGATCATCAACATCAAGACCTGGATGGACGGCCACCGGCCACCCGACCGCGTCCTGCCCCAGATGCTCTGACGTCCGGCCACGCTCTGGGTCATTGCGCGCATTGACGGCGGCCGCGTCGTCACCGCAACGTCACAGCAAGTAACAGCGGGTTCGGGACCAGCCGCTCAGGATGCTCACTCGTCGCTCGATGCTGGCGGCCGGGGTCGCGGCGCCCGCGATCGCGCGGGCCCAGGCCTCGGCTCAACAGGGGCCAAAGCCGCCGACGCTGGATGAACTGCTCCGCGAGCCGCACCTGCGCGACGCGGCGATCTCTCCCGACGGCGAGCAACTGGCGATCCTGCGGACCCAGCCGCAGGGCGGCAAGACCACCGCCTTCGTCACGCTCTCGCACATGCAGGACCTGTCGGCCCAGCCGGCGCTGGTGAAGCTGGGCGAGCACAACGCCGAGAAGGTCGAGTGGGCCAACAACGAGCGCCTGCTGATCTGGCTCACCTTCGAGAAGGACGACCGCGGCCGGCCCTACGGCCTGGTGTTCTACGGGACCTTCGTGCCCATCCCGGTGCGCCGAGTGGTCTCGGTGGACCTGCAGGGCCAGAACTCGGTGGTGATGTTCTCCGGCAACCCGTCGGTGCTGCGGCGGGGCTACGACGCCTCACGCGTGGTCGACTACATGAAGGACGACCCGCGCCGCATCCTGATGCAGGCCTGGAACGAGGGCCGGGGCGCCTATGCGCTCTACGCCGTGGACGTCTATACGGGCGAGGCCGAACTGGTGGAGCAGGGCGCGCCGGCGACCGACACCTGGCTGACGCAGGGCGGCGTGCCGATGCTGCGCCTGGATTCCAACGCCCGGGGAACCGTGGCCTGGATCTATGGCCGCGCGCCCGGCGAGAAGGACTGGAAGCTGGTCCGCCGCTCTCGGTTCGACGCCGCCAAGAAGCTGCCGGACTTCGACGTGGTCGGGCCGACGCCCAGGGCGGGGGTCTTCCTGGTCTGCCAGCGTCCCGAGGGGCGCGACACCAGCGTGGTGCGCACCTTCGACGTGGCCAGCCTGGAGTTCGGCGAGGTGGTGGCCGAGCGGTCCGGTCGTGATTTCGAGGGCGCCTTCGTCGACGAGCGCCAGCGGCTGGTGGGCGCGGCCTACTGGGACGACCGGCTGAACTACCAGTTCGCCGATCCGGCCCTGGCGCCCCACTTCCGGGCGGTGAACGCGGCGCTGAAGAACGCCTGCAACGTCCAGCTCTACGACATCGACACCGAGCATCGCCGGATGCTGTTCCGGATCACCGGCCCGCAGGAGCCGGGGGCGTTCGTGGTCTACGACCGCGAGCGCAAGGCGCTGGAGTATGTCGGCCACGCCAAGCCGTGGCTGTCGGCCGACCGGCTGGCGCGCACCGAGACCCTGGCGGTCCGGACCCGCGACGGCTCGACGATCACGGCCTACCTTACCACCCCCGCCGGCGCGGGCCCGGGACCGCTGCCGATGGTGGTGATGCCGCACGGCGGACCCGAGCTGCGCGACTATCTGGACTGGGACACCTCGGTGCAGGCGCTGGCGGCGCGTGGCTGGCTGGTGCTGCAGCCCAACTTCCGGGGCTCGGGGGGCTACGGCAAGGCCTTCGCCGACCAGGGCCGCCGCCAGTGGGGCGAACGCATGCAGGCCGACGTCGAGGACGCGGTCGACCAGGTGGTGAAGAGCGGCCGGGCCGATGCGAAGCGGCTGGCGATCTACGGCGCGAGCTATGGCGGCTATTCCGCCCTGATGGGCGCGGTCCGGCGACCAGACGCCTATCGGGCGGTGGTGTCGGTGGCGGGCGACGCCGACCTGATTGAAACCCTGGCGTTCTCGCGGAAGGAAGACGGGGCGGATTCCCCGGCCTATGCCTACTGGCGGGCCTCGATCGGTGACCCGAAGGCCGACGAGGAGATGCTGATCCGCGCCTCACCGGCCCGCCGGGCGGCGGAGATCCAGGCGCCGGTCCTGCTGATCCATGGCGAACGCGACACCATCGTCGACCCGAAGCAGTCGCGGGTCATGGCCAAGGCCCTGAAGGCGGCGGGCAAGCCGTGCGAACTGGTCGAGCTGAAGAACGAGGGCCACAACAACTGGGACCCGGCGACCTGGAAGACGGTGCTGGAGAAGGTGACCGGCTTCATCGGCGAGCGGATCTAGCCGCCGCCGGCTCCTCCCCGGCACACCGGGCATTCCGGGTCGGCGGCGATGCGCACCGTCCGGGTCTCGGCGGCGAGGGCGTCGTAGATCAGCAGGCGGCCCGCCAGGGGATCGCCCGCCCCGGTGAGGATCTTGATCGCCTCCAGGGCCATCATCGAGCCGATCACCCCGGCCAGGGCGCCCACCACCCCGACGGCGACACAGGTCTCCGCGTCAGGCGGGATCTCCGGAACGAGACAGCGGTAGCAGGGACGGCGGCCGAACACCCCGACCTGGCCGGTCCAGCGGCCGATGGCCCCGGAGACCAGGGTCTTGCCGTGGCGCACGCAGGCGTCGTTGACGCAGAAGCGGGTGGCGAAGTCGTCGGTGCCGTCCAGCACCAGGTCGACCCCCTCGACCAACTGGTCGGCTGTCTCGGCCGAGAAGGCGCCCTGGAAGCCGGCCACGAAGACGTGCGGGTTGAGGGCGGCCAGCCGGTCGGCCGAGGCGTCTACCTTGGGCCGGCCCAGGTCGTCCTCGGCGTAGATCACCTGGCGCTGAAGGTTGGAGCGGTCGACGTCATCGGGGTCGGCCAGGATGATCGTGCCCACGCCGGCGGCGGCCAGGTACATGGCGGCGGGCGCGCCCAGGCCCCCTGCCCCGACCAGCAAGACACTGGCGGCCTTGAGCTTTTGCTGGCCGGGTCCGCCCACCTCTCGCAGCACGAGGTGGCGGGCGTACCGCTCGATCTCTTCGTCGGTGAAAGACACGGGCTTCGTCGTAAGTCCCTTGACCCTTCCGGGGCCGCTGCTCACATCGCGGCGATGTCGAATACCTCAACCTTTCCCGATTGGCACGGCACCACGATCATCGGCGTCCGCAAGGACGGACGCACGGTGGTGGCGGGTGACGGCCAGGTCTCCATGGGCCAGACCGTGGTCAAAGGCGCCGCGAAGAAGGTGCGCAAGCTGGCCGGCGGCCGTGTGATCGCCGGCTTCGCGGGCTCGACCGCCGACGCCTTCACCCTGATCGAGCGGCTGGAAGCCAAGCTCGAGCAATACCCCGAGCAACTGGCCCGCGCCTGCGTGGACCTGGCCAAGGACTGGCGGACCGACCGGTACCTCCGAAAGCTGGAGGCGATGCTGATCGTCGCGTCGAAGGACGAGATGTTCACCGTCACCGGCGTCGGCGACGTGCTGGAACCGGAACACGGCGTGGCGGCGATCGGTTCGGGCGGCAACTACGCCCTGGCGGCGGCCCGCGCCCTGATCGACATCGACGGCCTGGACGCCGAGCAGGTGGCCCGCAAGGCCATGGGCATCGCCGCTGAGATCTGCGTCTACACGAACGGGAGCCTGACCGTTGAGGTTCTCTAGCCTCTTCGCCGCCGCTTCCCTCCTCGCCTCCCCTGCCCTGGCTTCCGACGTCGACCCCGCCCCCGTGGTGGCGGCCGAGCGGGCCTTCGCGGCCGATGGACTGGCGATGGGCATCCAGGCGAGCTTCAAGAAGCACTCCGCGCCGGACGGCATCGTCTTCGGCCCCGAGCCCGTCCTGGCCCAGGCCGTCTACGGCGCGCCGCAGCCCAAGACCACCGAGCTGATCTGGTGGCCGCTGTGGGCCGGGATCGCGCGATCGGGCGACCTGGGCTTCACGACCGGGCCCTTCACGCTGGATGGCCGGCCCGGCGGCTACTACTTCACCGTCTGGAGCAAGCAGGCCGACGGGACGTGGAAGTGGCTGTTCGACGGTGGCCCGCCCAGCGACATCACCGGCGCCGCTGAGCAGGGCTCGCCCGCCGCCTATGCGCGGCTCTCCCAGCGCCAGGCCGGCTCGCCCGACAAGGCGATGGCCGAGGTCACGGCCGCCGAGAAGGCGCTGAACGCCGCGGCGGGACAGGACGTGAAGGCCGCCTTCCTGGCCGTGATCGCCGACGACGGCCGTATCGTCGGCTCGCGCGCCAAGCCGCCGGCCGACCGCGCGGCGCTGGAGGCCGAGCTGGCCACCCGCCCGACGACGATCGCCTATGCGCCTCTGGGCGGCTCGGCCTCGACCGCCGGCGACCTCGCCTGGACCTATGGGGCGGCGGGCTGGACGGGCAAGGACGGCTCGGCGCGCCGGGGCCACTATGTGCGGATCTGGCGGAACGACGCGGCGGGTTGGCGCCTGCTGTTCGACGAGCTGCTGCCGGCGCCGCCGCTGAAGACGCCGCCGGTTCAGTCGACCCCGGTTCAGTCGGCCCCAATTCAGCCTGCCGGGGTGTCGTCAGGGGCCGAGTGATCCCCTATCTAGCGGGCCATGACCGAGTTTTCCCCCCGCGAGATCGTCTCCGAACTTGACCGCTACATCGTGGGCCACGCCGAGGCGAAGCGCGCCGTGGCGGTGGCCCTGCGCAACCGCTGGCGCCGTCGGCGGGTGCCGGACGACCTGCGCGACGAGGTCACGCCGAAGAACATCCTGATGATCGGCCCCACCGGCGTCGGGAAGACCGAGATCGCGCGCCGCCTGGCCAAGCTGGCCCAGGCGCCGTTCCTGAAGGTGGAGGCCACCAAGTTCACCGAGGTGGGCTACGTCGGCCGCGACGTTGACCAGATCGTCCGCGACCTGGTGGAGAGCGCCATCGCCATGGTGCGCGAGAAGCGCCGCGCCGGCGTGCGCGCCCGCGCCGAGGCGGCGGCCGAGGATCGCATACTCGATGCTCTCACCGGCCCTGGCTCCACCGCCGCCCGCGACAGCTTCCGCAAGAAGCTGCGCGCGGGGGAGCTGGACGACAAGGAGGTCGAGCTGCAGCTCGCCGAGTCCGGCCCGCAGATGCCGATGATGGAGATCCCCGGCCAGCCCAACATGGGCATGCTCAACCTGGGCGACATGCTGGGCAAGGCGTTCGGTGGGCGGACCAAGACCCACAAGACCACCGTCTCCGGCGCCTGGGCGCCGCTGATCGCCGAGGAGAGCGACAAGCTGGTGGATCAGGAGGCCCTGACCACCGAGGCGCTGGAGCTGGCCGAGAACCAGGGCATCGTCTTCCTGGACGAGATCGACAAGGTGGCCAGCCGGTCCGACCGCCAGGGCGCCGACGTCAGCCGCGAGGGCGTGCAACGTGACCTGCTGCCGCTGATCGAGGGGACCACGGTCTCGACCAAGCACGGCCCGGTGAAGACCGACCACATCCTCTTCATCGCCTCGGGCGCCTTCCACGTGGCCAAGCCGTCGGACCTGCTGCCCGAGCTGCAGGGTCGCCTGCCGATCCGGGTGGAGCTGAAGGCCCTGACCCGCGAGGACATGCGCCGCATCCTGATCGAGCCAGAGGCCAACCTGCTGCGACAGCACCAGGCGCTGCTGGGCACCGAGGGCGTGACCCTGACCTTCACCGAGGACGCCATCGACGCCCTGGCCGATGCGGCGGTGGCGGTGAACGGCTCGGTGGAGAACATCGGCGCCCGCCGGCTGCAGACCGTGCTGGAGAAGGTGATGGAGGACATCAGCTTCAGCGCCGGCGACCGCTCGGGCGAGACCATCGCCATCGACGCGGCCTATGTGAACGCGCGGATCGGCGCGCTCGCCAGCAACGCCGACCTGTCGAAGTTCATCCTCTGATGTGCGTTCGCTGCGCGGGCCGGTCGCGGCGATGGGTTCTGGGGGGCCTCGTGGCGGGGCTGGGGGGGGCCGTCGGCCTGGCGGGCTGCAGCGAGAACGCCGCCACCGGCCGCCGCCAGCTGGTGCTGGTCGACGACAGCCAGCTCTCGGGCATGGCCGACCAGGCCTGGGCCGAGGTGACCGCGCAGGTGAAGCCGGTGGCCGACCCGGCGGCGCACGCGCGCTTGGCCCGGATCGGCGCGCCGCTGGTGAAGGCCTCGGGCCGTGACGATCTCGACTGGTCGTTCACGGTGCTGGACAGCCCCGACCTCAACGCCTTCGTGCTGCCCAACGGCCGGGTGGGCTTTTTCCGCGGCCTGCTGGAGCTGGCCCAGGGGGACGACGAGGTCGCCTCGGTGCTGGGCCACGAGATCGGTCACATCGTCGCGCGCCACGCCGCCGAGCGGCTGAGCCAGGAGCTGGCGGTGCAGGCTGGGGTCTCGATCGCCCAGATGGTGCTGTCGGACCAGGCCGGCGAACACACCGACGAGATCGGCGCCGCCCTCGGCATGGGCGCGATCTACGGCGTCATCCTGCCCTACTCCCGCAAGCACGAGCTGGAGGCCGACCGCGTGGGCGTGGACCTGATGCGCTCGGCGGGCCTGGACCCGGCCGCGGCGGTGCGGTTCTGGGAGCGGATGGTGGCGCGGGGCGGTGACGCGCAGAAGCCGCCGGAGGTGGTGTCGACGCACCCGGCCGATGAGCGGAGGCTGGAGGAGTTGAAGGCGGCGGTGGCGGGGACGTGAGTCGCGGCGGGGTAGGTGGGGGTGGTTAGCTGACGCGCGCGCCCCTATCGTCTCGCCATGCGGATCGGTGCAGCGATCAATCCAGATCAAGAGGTCGCCCGACACCGGCGAGCGCCGGAACTCTTGGCGGCTCTCGAACGAGGTGACACTCGGAAGGCGCAGAAAATCCTCAATCGGATCTTCAGCTGGGACAGGAGCGGCCAAACAGCTTGGTACACGCTGCAGGCGTATGGCGAAGCGGGTGCGATTGCGGCCTTGCGAGCAGCTCTGGAGGCATCGCGCTGAACTTCTGTAGGGGGTCGGATGGCGTCCTACTCCCGACGGAGCTGGAGGTTCACGGCCGCGCCCTTCTCCCCTTGCGGGAGAAGGTGGACGCCGAAGGCGGCCGGATGAGGGGTCGTGCGGGGCCGTCGCTTTTCTTGGCGCTTCACCGGTTCCTGATCGCCGATTGAGGGCTGCAGTCGCTGCGCAGAGATGGCGGCGCCACCCCTCATCCGACCCGCGTTGCGGGCCACCTTCTCCCGCAAGGGGAGAAGGACGCTGGTGGGGCTGCCATGCGTCAGTCGGACATTCCGAGGTTCACGGAGGCGTGGCTGCAGAGGTCAGGAATACTGTGCCGCGTCGGCTTCCCTGATCGCGGTGTCGATCTTTGCCCAGACGTCCGGGGCTATGCGGTTGGGGTCGACCGAGCTGAGCACGTCCCGCATCTGCTGCTCCCGCCGCGCCAAGCCTGCGACCCGTTCATCGAACTGGTCAGGATGGTAGCGCAGCAACCAGGTTAGCGCGCCGCCCAGGTGAACGAGGTCGGTGAGGCCCGGCCGCCGTTCCAGCAGAAGCAGCAGGAATTGCCAGAAGGTCTCGGGGTCGTGCATCGCGAGGTTGTCGACTTGCGCTTCGGCTTCACGACCGGGCGGCCACCAGGGCTCCGCACCCGCCCTGAGATAAGCTTCAACGAGCCTCCGGGTCGCGCTTTCGACCCTGGTCGCAGCCCGTTTCTCCCGCTTGGACATCGCTGATCCCCAGGTCCTGGCGCGTAGCGCAGGGGCCCTCGTGTAGCGCGTCTAGGTTGCGCGTCTGCTAAAGTCCGGGTGGCAGACAACGCGCCCACGCCTCCCAAAGCCCGTCATCCCCCGGCTTGTCCGGCGGACCCATGGTTCAGCCGCCGCAACCCTCTGCGGCGGGCCGCGCAGCGCGGCCCGCACCCACCGCCTCGCCGCTGACGAATGGGTTTCCCAAGCCGCGCTATGGCGGCGCAAGTATGCCCAGCTGAAGAGCAAGAGCAGCTGCTAAGGCCAGGAAGGCGCTCGCTCGCAGGAGCACTACAGGCCCGCTCGCGGACTTCGAGCTGAGAGCGAACCAGCAGCGGCCATAGACCTCGCGCCGAAAGCCTCGCCCTCGCACCGCCAGGCTCTGCGCCTTCCAAGCGTCTCGGGTGAGCATAAGAAGAAGGCCGAGAGTTCCAAGGTACAGGATCATCGCCAACGAGGACCACAGGTCGTATCGCAAACCTCGGACGCCTCCATGGCCAAGTTTTCGGTCATGAGGCTAGGCGCAATCCACGGCGCCTCGCAACGAATCCATCGTGGACATCCGCAACGGTCGACAGCGCCCCTACCGCCCCCGCAGCGCCTTCGGGTCCAGGGCTTCGCCGCGCACCGGCTTCCCGTCGAGGTCGCGGCTTTCGGTGGTCGTCGCCTTCAGCAGCGAGTTGTAGATCGCCTCCTCGGTGGCGTCGGCGACGGCCACGAACAGGGGCGACATGGCTTCGTTGGCGAGGTCCTCGACCGTGGCGGCGGCCTGGCGGCGTTCGGGGGTGCGGCGGACGGAGGGGGCGGTGGAGAAGGCGATGGCGTAGTCGCCGGAGCCGTTGGTGAAGGCCGAGCCGGTGCGGGAGAGGCCGACGAAGCTGCGCTTGGCCAGGCGCTCGAGGTTGCGGTCGCTGAGCGGGGCGTCGGTGGCGATGACGATCATGATCGAGCCGTCGGCCACCGAGGGAGGCGAGGCGGCAGGCGCGTTCTGGGGCGCGGCGAACTCGTGCATGTAGAAGCGGCCCGAGCGGCGACCCACGGGATCGCCGTCGACGGTGAGCGTGCCGCCGTAGTTGCTCTGGACCAGGACGCCGACGGTGTAGCCGCCCAGCTTGGCCGGCAGGACGCGGGAGCTGGTGCCGATGCCGCCCTTCACGTCGAAGGCCATGGTCCCGGTCCCGGCGCCGACCGCGCCCTCGGCCACCGGGCCGGTCTTGGCGTCGGTGAGCGCCTTCAGCACGTCGGCCTCGCCGATCACGCGCTTGCGGATGTTGTTGAGGTAGCCGTCGTTGGTTTCGCCCACCACGGCGTTGACCGATCGGACCTTCTCGTTGCCCGGCTGGCGCAGGGTCCAGGTCAGCAGGCCGTCGAAGGCGCGGGGGACCGACAGGGTGTTGGTCAGCACGATGGGCGTCTCGATCTCGCCCAGCTCCAGGATCTGGGAGACGCCGGTCAGCTTGCCGTAGCCATTGGCGATGGCGAGGCCGGCGGGGACCTTGTCCTGATAGACGTTGCCGCCGTGGGGCAGGATGGCGGTGACGCCGGTACGCACGTCCTCGCCCTCGATGCGAGTGACGTGGCCCACCTTCACGCCGGCGACGTCGGTGATGGCGTTGTTCGCTCCGGTCGGGAGCACGCCCGGGGCGATGCCGAGCTCCCGCGCCCGGGGGCGTTCGGCGGAAGGCGCGGCGGTGGCGCTCACGGCCAGGGTCGCGGCCACCAGGCCGCCGAGGACGTGTCGGATCATGCGGGAACTCTCAATACCGATGGCGACGGGCCTGCACGATCGCGTCCTCCAGCGCCAGGCCGAAGGCGCGGCGCTCGCCGGGGCTGAGGGCCGCGGCGACCTGGATCTGGCGGCCCGAGAGCGCCAGGCCGAGGGCGACGACGCGCTCTTCCTCGTCGCACAGGCGCGTGACGCGGGTGAAGGCGGTGGCGCTGGACCAGACGGTCTGCACCGCCTTGGGGGTCTCGATGCTGACGGTGATCTCGGCGGGGCTGACCTGGACCCGCTCCACGACCTTGCCCGAGCGGTAGCTGGCCCAGAACGCGACGGCGAGGGCCGCCACGTCCAGACCCATGAAGACCGGCACGAAGGTCGCGCGGTGCAACAGAAAGACCGTGGCCGCCGCGACATTGGCCGCTGTGACCACGCCGATCAGGATCATGAAGCCGCGCCGCGACAGCGAGCGGTTGGGGCGGATCTCGGCGTCCATGTAGAGGACCGCGGCGGGCATGGTGGGAGACTACCCCCGGGCGCGCCCAAGTCCACCTTCGCGGAACTGGCGCCGTGGCTGGCTGGACGTGAAATCCGCAACCTCCTATCCAGCCGCCTTGCCAAGCAGGAGACGGCGATGAGCGAGCAGTGGGCTAAGGGCCGGATCGCCCTGGTGACGGGCGCCACCTCCGGGTTCGGCGAGGCGATGACGCGGCGGCTGATTGCCGGCGGCGCGCGGGTGATCGCGACCGGGCGGCGGGCCGACCGGCTGGCGGCGCTGGCCAAGGATCTGGGGACCGACCGCCTGCTGACCCGCGAGCTGGACGTGCGCTCGGCCGCGAGCATCGACGCGCTGCTGCCCAGCCTGCCCGGTGAGTTCGAGGCGATCGACGTGCTCTACAACAACGCCGGCCTGGCCCTGGGCCTGGGCAAGGCGCACGAGGCGAGCCTCGACGACTGGACGACGATGATCGACACCAACGTCACGGGGCTGGTCCGCATGACCCGCGCCGTGCTGCCGGGGATGGTGGCGCGCGACCGGGGCGACGTGATGAACCTGTCGTCGGTGGCGGCGAGCTACCCCTATCCGGGCGGCAATGTGTACGGCGCCACCAAGGCCTTCGTGCGCCAGTTCTCGCTGAACCTGCGCGCCGACCTGCTGGGGACCAGGGTGCGGGTGACGTCGATCGAGCCGGGCATGGCCGAGACGGAGTTCTCGGTGGTGCGGTTCGCCGGCGACCAGGCCAAGGCCGACAACGTCTACAAGGGCGTCCACGCCATGAGCGCCGACGACGTGGCGCTGGTGTGCGAGAGCGTGCTGAAGCTGCCGGCCCACATCAACGTCAATACCCTGGAGCTGATGCCGGTGCAGCAGGCGTTCGGGCCGTTCGCGGTGGACCGGGGCTGACGTGGCGAAGCCCGCCACCAAACCGAAGCGCCTGAAGCCGGCCGAGCAGGCGCGGATCGCCGAACTGTTCGAGCGGTTCGAGAGTCAGGAGACCGATCCGCGCACCGAACTGGACTACTCCAGCCCCTACACCCTCGTGGTGGCGGTGGCGCTGTCGGCCCAGGCGACCGACGTCTCGGTGAACAAGGCGACGGCGAAGCTGTTTCCCGTGGCCCATACGCCGCAGGACATGCTGGCGCTCGGCGAGGAGGGCTTGAAGCTGTACATCTCGTCGATCGGCCTCTTCAACACCAAGGCCAAGAACGTCATCCGCACGGCGCAGATCCTGGTGGACGACTATGACGGCGAGGTGCCGCTGGAGCGCGAGAAGCTGCAGGCGTTGCCGGGCGTGGGGCGCAAGACCGCCTCGGTGGTGCTGAACGAGCTGGGCGTGGAGCCGGCGATCGCCGTGGACACCCACGTGTTCCGGGTCTCGCACCGGCTGGCGCTGTCGACGGGCAAGACGCCCGACGCGGTCGAGGCCGAGCTGATGCGGATCGTCCCGCAGCCGTACCTGACCCGGGCGCACCACTGGCTGATCCTGCACGGGCGCTACACCTGCCTGGCGCGCAAGCCCAAGTGCGAGGAATGCGCCGTGGCGGACCTCTGTCCGTCGCGGCGGCTGTTCGCCTAGACCCTCGGGCTGATCAGACCCGCAGGGGCATCAGGATGTACTGGACGTCGGCGTCGGCCGGATCCAGCACCAGGGCCGGGTCGTTCGGGCCGCCGAACCGCAGCTCGGCCGAGGGACCCGAGATCTGGTCGGTGATGTCCAGCAGGTAGCGGGCGTTGAACGACAGCTCGAAGGCCTCGCCGTCGTAGTCGATCTCCAGCTCCTCGACGGCCTGGCCGGCTTCCATGTTGCGGACGGTCAGCACCACGCGGCCGGACTCGATCGCCATGCGCACCGAGCGGCTCTTCTCGGCCGAGATGGTGGCCACGCGGTCCACCGCCTGGGCGAACAGCTTGGCGTCGACCATGACGGTGCGGTTGTTGTCCTTGGGGATGACGCGGCCGTAGTCGGGGAAGTTGCCGTCGATGACCTTGGAGGTCAGGGCGGCGCCGTTCATCTCGAGCCGCACCTTCTGGGGGCTGATCTGCAGGGTGACGTTCTCGCCGGCGTCCTCGACCAAGCGGCGCAGCTCGCCGATGGTCTTGCGGGGCACGATCACGCCCGGCATGCCGGCGGCGCCCTCGGGGGCGGCCATGTCGGCCAGGGCCAGGCGCGAACCGTCGGTGGCCACGGCGCGCAGGCGCGGGCTGCCGTCGATCACCACCGTGTGGACGTAGAGGCCGTTCAGGTAATACCGCGTCTCCTCGCCCGAGATGGCGAAGCGGGTCTTGTCGATCAGGCGGATCAGGTCGTTCACGTCGACGTCGATCTGGCCCGAGAAGCCCTCGGCCGACATCACCGGGAAATCACCCGCCGGCAGGACCGGCAGGTTGAACCGCGAACGGCCGGCGGCGACCGTCAGGCGCGGATCCTCGCCCGTGAAGCTGAGCGAGACGTCGGCGCCCTCGGGCAGCTTGCGGACGATCTCGTACAGGGTGTGGGCCGGCGCGGTGATCTGGCCGGGCTGGTCCACCTGGGCGATCGCCTCGTCGATGATCTCGAGGTCGAGGTCGGTGGCGGAGAAGGTGAGCCGGTCGCCCTCGGCCGAAAGCAGCACGTTCGACAGGATCGGAATGGTGTTCCGGCGTTCAACCGCGCTCTGGACGTGGCCAAGGGCGCGGAGCAGCGCGGCGCGTTCAATCGTCAGCTTCATATCGGTCCCGGCTCGCCAATCGTACGCGCTCGGCGAATCACCCGAGTGAGCGCACGCCCCGAATGGAGGGGACTTGCGACATTAGCGGAATCGAAACCGTGTGGAAGTCCGCCGAAGCCTCACCCACAGGCAAAACGCCTCGCGAGTCGTTCACGAGGCGTCCGCCTGCGGCGAAGGCGCCTGGATGAGCGCCGAGCGGGGCCTGCGCCGCAGGGCCGCGCCGAAGCGCAGCAAGGTCTCGGGGGAATTTCGCAGCCTCAGGCTGCGGTCGCGTCAGGCGCGCGTGTCGATGCTGCCGCCGGACTCGCCTTCGCCGCCCGAGCCGTAGGGGTTGCCGGCGTCGGCCTTGGGCGCGGCCGCCTTGGCGGCGACCACCACCGTCGCGGCGCGGACCAGGCGGCCCAGCAGTTCGTAGCCCGGCTGCATCAGCTGCAGCACGGCGCCCGGGGCCACGTCGCCCTCGGCAGGCTGTTCCGACATGGCCTGGTGCAGGTGCGGGTCGAACTTGTCGCCCGGCTTCGGCGCGATCTTCTTGAGCCCGTTGCGCTCGAAGGCGGCCTGCAGCTCCTTCTCGGTCATCTGCACGCCGATGACGAAGTTCTTCACCGCCGGGTCCGCGTGGTCGGCGGGGGCGTGGGCGTTGGCCATGGCCAGATAGTCGGCGGCGGCCAGCAGGTCCTTGCCGAACTTCTGGATGGCGTAGGCGCGGGCGTCGTTCGCCTCGCGCTCGGCCCGGCGCTTTACGTTGTCGGCCTCGGCGGCGTAGCGGAGCACCTGCTCCTTCAGCGCCTGGTTTTCGGCCAGCAGCCGGTCGATGTTGGCGTTGCCGTCTTCGCCATCCATGTCGAACTCGGGAGGCGTGGTGTCTTCGGACATAGCTCTCGTCAAACCCTTACGCGTTCATCACCTGACCAAGCACGCGGGCGGTGTAGTCCACCAACGGAATGATCCGGGCATAGTTCAGGCGGGCGGGGCCGATCACGCCGATCGCGCCGACCACCCGCTGTGCGCCCGACATATAGGGCGCCGCGATCACAGCGGAACCCGAAAGCGAAAAGAGCCGCGTCTCGGCGCCGATGAAGATGCGCACGCCCTCGCCGTCCCGGACGCCGTCGAGGAGCTGGATGAGCTGTTCCTTCTGCTCCAGGTCCTCGAAGAGCGAGCGGACCCGCTCCAGGTCTTCCAGCGTCTCGCGGTCCTCCAGCAGGTTGGCGCGGCCGCGGACGATCAGGGCCCGGTCCTCCACTTCGCCGCCGCCCCAGGCGGCCAGGCCGTCCTCGACGAGGCGCGCGGCGGTGGCGTCGAGCTCCACCCGGGCCCGGTCCAGCTCGACGCGCAGGTCGGCCTTGGCCTCGCCCAGCGTCTTGCCGCGCAGGCGGGCGTTGAGGAAGTTCGATGCCTCCTGCAGCGCCGACGGGGTGACCCCCACCGGCAGGCGGATCAGCCGGTTCTCCACCGAGCCGTCGTCGAAGACCATGATGGCCAGGGTCCGCTCACCCGAAAGCGGAACGAATTCAACGTGCGTCACCCCGGCGTCGCGCATGGGAGTGACGACGATCCCGGCGCCGCCGGCCAGGCCGGACAGGATGGCCGAGGCCTCGTTCAGCGCATCCTCGTAGTTGCGGCCGTGGGCCAGCAGGCGGGTCTCGATGTTGCGGCGCTCCTGCTCGCCGATGTCGCCCACCTCGAGCAGGCCGTCGACGAAGAGGCGCAGGCCCGCGTGGGTGGGCAGGCGTCCGGCGCTGACGTGCGGCGCGCCCAGCAGGCCGAGTTGGGTCAGGTCCTGCATGGTGTTGCGGATCGAGGCGGGGGACAGCGACAGGCCGCCCTTCGACAGGGTGCGCGAGCCGACGGGCTCACCGGTCTCCAGGTAGCTCTCGACGATGCGGCGGAAAATCTCCCGCGCGCGGACATCCATGTCGGCGAGCCCGGGCCCGCGGGAGAAGAACGGCGTTGGCACGGTGCGCGGCGATGGACTCTCTGCGGCCATGGACTGGACCTTCGTGATCTAGGATAAGCGCGACCTTCGTCGGCGCAAGGCGCCGGACCCTGCAGCGAGCCCGATATGCGTCCTTCCGAACGCGCCCCCGACCTTCTCCGCGCCGTCACGCTGGAAACCGGCGTCACCCGCTATGCCGAGGGCTCGTGCCTGGCGACGTTCGGGCACACCAAGGTGCTGGTGACCGCCAGCGTCGAAGAGGGCGTTCCGGGCTTCCTGCGCGGCAAGGGCCAGGGCTGGGTCACCGCCGAGTACGGCATGCTCCCCCGCGCCACCCACACCCGCGGCCGCCGCGAGGCCGCGCAGGGCAAGCAGTCGGGCCGCACCCAGGAGATCCAGCGGCTGATCGGCCGCTCCATGCGCGCGGTCATCGACCTGAAGGCGCTGGGCGAGCGCCAGATCACCCTGGACTGTGACGTCCTGCAGGCGGACGGCGGCACCCGCACCGCCTCGATCACCGGCGCCTGGGTCGCCCTGCGGCTGGCCACCAAGTACCTGCGGGAAGAGGGGGTGATCGCCAACGATCCGATCCTGGACCAGGTGGCGGCGATCAGCTGCGGGATCTTCGCGGGCACGCCGGTGCTGGACCTCGACTACGAGGAGGACTCCAACGCCGAGGCCGACGCGAACTTCGTGCTGACGGGGACGGGCGACATCGTCGAGGTGCAGGCCACGGGCGAGAAGCGCGGCTTCAGCCAGGGCGAGTTCGATGCGCTGTTCTCGCTGGCCCGCAAGGGCATCGGCGAACTGTGCGAGCTGCAGCGGGCGGCGACCGGCGGCTGATTAAGCCGCCGGCGCTACCGGGATCGCTTCTTTAGAAGAAGACGCCGAAGCGCATGGCTTGCGGCGGGACGCGTTCCAGCTCGCGGGCGAGCGGGGCGAAAAGCGCGTCGAGGATCCGTTCGATCAGGCTGACCATTGTCCTCACTCCATGTTGCAGTGCAACGTGAGTGGGAGATAGGCGCGCGCCTCGGCGGATTCAAGGATTTCCGCATTGGATGAATTGATCTGCGCTGCAATGCCGCAGACGTGTTGTTGCGATGCAACAAGAGACGCGAGTGGCGCGATGGTTCAGCTTCAGGTGGTTTCGTGCCAGACAGGCCGGCGGAGGGACCCATGCCGGCGACGACGAACCGCACCAGTGTCGAAGACCTGAACAGGGCCAACCTCGGCAAGCTGCCGGGGCACATCGGGCTGGAGATCACCGACGTGGAGGAGGGCCGGGTGGTCGGCCGCTTCACCGTGCGGCCCGACCTCGTGGCCCACACCGGCTACCTGCTGGCCGGGGCGGTGCTGTCGGTGGCCGACATCCTCTGCGCCTATGGCGTCTCCACCGTCTGGCCCGAGGGCGCGACCGGTTTCACCACGGCCGAGGTGAAGTGCAATTTCACCGGCACCCTGCGTGAGGGCGACGCCGTCTGCGTCGCCACGCTGCTGCACGGCGGTCGCACGACCCAGGTGTGGGACGCCCAGGTGGAAGACCCCGTCACCGGCCGGCTGATGGCCGCGTTCCGCTGTACGCAGGTGATCTTGTATCCGCGGGGGTGAGGGTGGAGCGGCGGACGGGGCGATGGTCCCGGGCGGCGTTGTGGCCTTCGAAAGCGGACGCTCTGAACGTCATCTGGGGGGGAGAGGACGAAGGAGGGTGGCACGAAGTTCTGATTTTGTTCTATTATCTCCTCTCCCAGGCGCGGAGCGCCGAGGGAGAGGCCGGGAGAGGGCGGCGCGGCCGTCCCGCCTCCTTAGCGTTGGACCCGAGACCTACCTTGGCGAGAGTCATCTCCGTCGTCTCCAAGCTGCGCCGCGATCGCGCGCGACGGCTCCGGCGAAATCAAACCGAGGCCGAGACCCAGTTGTGGGAGCTGCTGCGGGGCGCGCGTCTCGAAGACTGGAAGTGGCGGCGTCAGGTCCCGGTCGGCCCCTTCATCGTGGACTTCCTCTGCCTTGAGGCCGCCTTGGTGGTGGAGCTCGACGGCGGCGTCCACGCCGAGCAGGTCGAGTACGACGTTCGCCGCGAGGCGTACCTTAAGCATCGCGGTCTGAGCGTGCTCCGTTTCCGGAACGCGGAGGTGTCCGACAATCGCGAACGCGTCGCCTGGAAGATCCTGAGCGCGTGCCGGGAATCAGATCCGAGCCGACGTGGTTGTCGGATCGCCCGCGGTCGCCGAGCCTCGCCGCCAAGCTGAAGCGCGAGCGGGTCCAACAGCGCAGATCCGTCGACCGCCGCGCCGCCCTCTCCCGACCTCTCCCACGGCGCTCCGCGCCTGGGAGAGGAGACGCGACGTCGTTGTTCTATGTGCAGAGCAGCGGACGCCCGGAAGGTGAGAGAAGCGTGGACGTGGACCCTGCTTTGCAAGCGCGTCGGAAGCTGAGCTAGTTTCAGCGGATGCCAATGTTCGACATGACCGCCGGGATGTACAACTTCTTCTGGTCCGGCGCGGCCATGATCGGCCTATGGCTGCTCTGGCGCATTTTCGAGGTTCTGAAGGCAATCCACTTCATGATGTCGAAGTGGTTCGACCGGGACTACGTCAAGCCCTTTGACCGGGCGCATGGCATTGACGACGGCGACTAGGTGCCGACCGTGCCCGATTTCGAGAGCCCCCAAGTGCCGATGTCCCCTGAGGATGAACGGCGTTGGCGACAGCGCTGGGCTCACGGTGAAATGGTGGCACGGAGGCTCCACCGCCTCGTTGAGCGCGGCTATCGACCTATCTTCCGTGGCGATAACACCACCTTCGAATTTGAACACTCAAACGCAAAGGCGACGCCAATCGAGCTTTGGCCCGATGGACAGATCGTGGACCTCTACCCCACAGACGTGAAGGACGGCGAGCGCACGATCATCCACCCTGATGACGAGACGTTATTCGAGCGCTTTCTGAACAGCGTCCCCCCGCCCGGCCCCATCGCGAAGGCGCTCAGCACCCGCATTGGAGACGCGCTGTCGGCTGGCTTAGGCTTAGCAATCGTTCTCGGATTGCTGTGGGGCTTTGTGGGTGTCGTGAGTGCGCTGTGGGCCTCGATCATTGGCAAGTGAGCAGCGCGGCGGCTCATCGAACGTCAACAATGGGTCGAAGCCAGACTTCACCTCCCGCTGCTGCGCGGGGGAGGTGAAGGACGTCGCTCTACTCCTCATCCTCCAGCGGCCCGTCCTCCGGTCCCGGCTCGTAGACCAGGAGGTCGCCGGGCTGGCAGTCGAGTTCGCGGCAGAGGGCGGAGAGGGTGGAGAAGCGGACGGCGCGAGCCTTGCCGGTCTTCAGGATCGACAGGTTGGCGATCGTCACGCCGACGCGGTCGGCGAGTTCGGTCAGCGACATGCGGCGTTCGAGCAGGACGCGGTCGAGGCTTACACGGATCGGCATGAGGGCGGTTCCGGGCCTCTAGATCGTCAGTTCGGCTTCGCGGCGCAGGCGGGCGCCTTCGCGGAAGACCTCGGCCAGCACGAAGACCACCAGGACCGAGAACCAGGCGGTGAGGCTGAGCGAGGGCTGAATGCGGTCGACACCCGAGAACAGCCAGGCGCTGATCGCCCAGAAGGCGTAGCGGCCCAGTTCGAGACCCGCCAGCATCAGCCCGATCAGGCGCAGCCGCGCCACGTTGTCGGGATGGAAGGGGTCGCCGATGGTCAGGGTGGTGAAGATGCGGCGCAGGGATCCCACGATCACCAGGATGCCGCCGATGTAGAGCCCCAGGCCGAGGAGGCCGCCGGCCACCGAGGGGCCGTTTTCCAGCAGCTCGCGGATCGAGCTGTTGCGTTCCGCTTCGCCGGGGTCGGCGCTGGCGAGGCTGCCGAGCAGGTCGGGATTGTAGCTGAGCAGGAGGGCGGCGAGCGTCAGCAGGGCCAGAACGCCGATGCCGATCCAGAGGGCGGCGAAGACCACGTCGAGGATGATCTTCAGGAAACTCGATACCGAACCCGGACCCAAGGCGCGCATGAAAAGCCTGCTCCCCGCTTCGTCTGGACCCGCCCCGGCGGTCGGCTGCGTCAGCCGAGGACCGGAGCGGATCGGACGTTCCCCATCACTTGCGAACAAGTCTTAGAGGAAGGCGGCGCGGGCGGCGATGCTGAGGATCGGCATGGCGGCCAGGACGAGCACGATGCTCATGGCGGCGCGGTCGATGAAGGACATGGCGTTGGCGAACATGGGGTGGCTCCGGTTTTCTTGCTGCGCTGCAGCATCTGTGTGGGTGAAGCGCTGTGCTTCGATGTGATTATCGATACGCCCACATCGATTTTCGATCACGTGAATATCGAGTAACGATATTAAACTTTCGCAATGCAACAGCCTGCGGCCGGCGGTAGGGTCCGCCGCCCAAAGGAGACGAGCGAGATGGCGCTGAAGCTGGAGCCCGGGACCCGACTGGTGGTCGCCACCCACAATCCCGGCAAGGCGAAGGAGATCGCCGAGATCCTGGACGGCCAGTTCGAGCTGGTGGCCGCGGGCGAACTGGGCCTCCCCGAGCCCGAGGAGACCGAGGCGACGTTCTCGGGCAACGCGCTGCTGAAGGCGCGGGCCGCGGCCGACGCGTCGGGCCTGGTGGCCATCGCCGACGACTCCGGCGTCTCGGTCGCCGCGCTGGACGGCGCGCCCGGCATCTTCTCCGCCCGCTGGGCCGGTCCGGAAAAGGACTTCGCCCTGGCCATGAGGAAGGTCGAGGAGCGCCTGGAGGAAGTGGGCGGCGACGACCGGTCGGCGTGGTTCACCTCGGCGCTGGCCGTGGCCTGGCCGAACGGCCCGGCGGTGGTGGTGGAAGGCCGGGTCGACGGCGTGCTCACCTTCCCGCCGCGCGGGGACAAGGGGTTCGGCTACGACCCGATCTTCGTCCCGGAGGGCGAGACCCAGACGTTCGGCGAGATGGAGCCCGCGGCGAAGGACGGCATGAGCCACCGCGCCCGCGCCTTCGTGAAGCTGAAGGCCGCGCTGTTGTGAGCACCGCCCCGCCGCTCGGGGTCTATGTCCACTGGCCCTACTGCGCGCGGATCTGTCCGTACTGCGACTTCAACGTCTTCCGGGCGCGCGGCCGCGAGGCCGAGGCGGCGGACCTCGCCCGGGCGATCGTCGCCGACCTGACGGCACAACGGGCGCTGACCGGGCCGCGCGAGCTGGTGTCGGTCTTCTTCGGCGGGGGCACGCCCTCGCTGATGGACCCGGCCCGGGTCGCCGACATCGTGGAGGCGGCCCTCCGGCTCTGGACGCCGGCGGCCGACCTGGAGATCAGCCTGGAGGCCAATCCGACCGACGCCGAGGCCGGTCGCTTCGCCGCGCTGGCCGACGCCGGTGTGGGGCGGCTGTCGCTGGGGCTGCAGGCGCTGGACGATGCGGCGCTGAGGTTCCTGGGCCGCAACCATGGCGCCGACGAGGGCCGGCGGGCGGCCGAGGCGGCGGCCCGCGCCTTCCCGCGCCTCTCGCTGGACCTGATCTATGCCCTGCCGGGACAGACGCCCGGCGCCTGGGCCGCCGAGCTCCGGGCCGCCGTGGCGCTAGGGGCCGAGCACGTGTCGCCCTACCAGCTGACCATCGAGGAGGGCACGGCCTTCGACCGCGCGGTGCGCCGAGGCCTGTTCGCGCCGCCCGCCGACGAGCCCGCCGCCGAGCTCTATGAGACCACCCAGGCGGTGCTGGAGGCCGAGGGCTTCCATGCCTACGAGGTCTCGAACCACGCCCGGGGCGAGGCGGCGCGCTCGCGGCACAACCTCGTCTACTGGCGGGGCCACGACTACGTCGGCGTCGGGCCCGGCGCGCACGGCCGGCTGACCCGGCCCGACGGCCGCCTGGCGACCAGGGCCGAGGACCGGCCGGCCGACTACATCCGCGCGGTGGGCGAGACCGGAACGGGCTTCGCCGAGCGCGAGACGCTGACCGCCGTCGAGGCGGCCGAGGAGCGGATTATCAGCGGCCTGCGGATCATGGACGGGATCGCGTTCGGCGACGTCGCCGCGCTGGGCCTGTCGCCCGCCCATCCCGAGGTGCGCCACCTGGTCGACCTGGGCCTGCTCGCCGACGATCCGGCGCGGCTGCGGGCCACGGCGGCCGGACGGCAGGTGCTGGACAGCCTGTCGGCGAGGCTGGCCCTGGCCGGCGGCTGACGGCCGCGCTTGCCAATCCGCCCCGGAGCGGCGAAGCCTCCGCCCCATGGCCCGCGCAACGCTTCCGCCCACGCTCGACGACGCGCCGCTGGCGCCGGGCCTCTATGTGGTCGCGACGCCGATCGGCAACCTGCGGGACATCACCCTGCGGGCGCTGGACGTGCTGGCCCAGGCCGACCTCGTGCTGGCCGAGGATACCCGCGTCACCGGCAAGCTGCTGTCGGCCTACGGGCTCTCGGCCAAGCTGGAGCGGCATGACGAGCACGCCGCCGAGCGGGCGCGGCCCAAGGCGATGTCGGTGCTGGCCGGGGGCGGCCGGGTGGCTCTGGTTAGCGACGCCGGCACGCCCCTGATCTCGGACCCCGGCTATCGGCTGGTGCGCGAGGCCGCGGCCGAGGGTCATCGCGTCTATCCGATCCCCGGCGCTTCGGCGCTGCTGGCGGGCCTGTCGGCGGCGGGGCTGCCGACCGACCGCTTCCTGTTCGTGGGCTTCCCGCCGCCCAAGAGCGCCGCGCGGCGCACCTTCCTCACCGAGTTCGCCGGCGTGCGGGCTACGCTGGTGTTCTTCGAGGGTGGCTCGCGCCTGGCCGACTGCCTGGCCGACATGGCGGCGGTGCTGGGCGATCGCGAGGCTGTGGTCTGCCGCGAGCTGACCAAGCTGTACGAGACCTTCTACCGGGGACCGCTTGCGACGCTGGCGGCCGATCCCGCGCTGGACGCGCCGAAGGGCGAGATCGTGATCCTGGTGGCGCCGGGACGCGAGACCGAGGCCACGGCCGACGATGCCGACGCGGCGCTGGCCGAGGCGCTCTCGCGCCTGAAACCCGCCGATGCGGCCGCCGAGGTGGCCAAGGCGCTGGGCCTGCCCCGGCGCGACCTCTACCGGCGGGCCCTGGAGTTGAAGCGGTGAGCCTGGCGCGCGCCGCCCGGGGGCTCGCGGCCCGACGGTCGGGGCGCCGCGCCGAGGTGCTGGCCGTGGCGTGGCTGATGGCTCGCGGCTACCGCATCCTCGGCTTCCGGTTGAAGACGCCGCAGGCGGAGATCGACATTCTGGCGAAACGCGGAGACGTTCTGGCGGTTGTGGAGGTCAAGAGCCGCACGTCGCTGGAGGTCGCCCTGGAGACCGTCACCTTCGATCAGCGCGACCGCCTGCGCCGGGCGGGCGCCGCCATCGCCGCCGGCCGGCCCGCCCTGCGCGGCTGTGGCGTGCGGCTGGATCTGCTGGCCCTCGCGCCGGGCCGGCTTCCCCGGCATATTCCCGACGCTTGGCAAGGCGGCTGACGGGAGCGGCTTGCGGGAATGAACCGGAACGAGGCTGAAAGCGCGCTCTCCGAAGCGGGGAGCGCCACCGACGGGGAGTTTCCCCTGCTGGAGGCGGCGATTGCCTGCGCGATCCACGAGGATCCAGCGCGGGACGCCGCCCTGCCGCGCGACCTGGCCGCGATCGGCGTCGAGCGCGTGTCCGAGCGGTTGAAGCGCGAGAGCCCCGAGGAAGCCCTGGCCGAGGCCATGTGCGGCGACCTGGGCCTGTCCGGTGACCTCTTCACCCTGGACGACCCGGACAACGCCGACGTGATCGCCGTGGCCCAGCGCCGGCGCGGACTGGCCGTGAGCCTGGGCATCTACTACCTGCACGCCGCCCGCCGGTGCGGCCTGACCGTCCAGGGCGTCGATTTCCCGGGGCACTTCCTGCTGCGCATCGAGACCGAGGAGGGCCCGCTGGCCCTGGACCCGTTCTCGGAGGGGCGCGTGGTGCTGCCGTCGGAGCTGACGCGGCGGGCCCTGCACGCCGGCCTGACGCCCAACGTGGCCGACCGGCTGGACCGGCTGATGGCGCCGGTCAGCGATCGGGCCGTGCTGCTGCGCCTCCAGAACGTCTGCTACGCCCAGGCCACGGTCTCGGGCGACTTCGCCCGCGCCGAGCGGGCCGCGCTGCGCCGGGCGCTGCTGGACCCGCTGGATCACCGCCCCTGGCTGGACGTGGCCGCCGCGCGCGAGGGACAGGGGGCGCTGGCCGGCGCGTTGGAGGCCCTGCAACGGGCCACGGCCCTGGACGGCGGCGCAGCCCTGGCGGCCCGGGCCCAGCGAGAGCGGGTCAGGCTGCGGCTCAACTGACCCACAACCAAGCCGGGATCCGTCGCGCCGCGCGACGAACGGCGGTTGCAGCGCCGGGAGGATCACGACAAGGCTGCGGCAGGCAGGAGCAGGCGCCGCAAGTTGGTCTTCAGTTCGGTCATCTTCATCTTCTACTTCCTGCCGGTCTTCCTCGTCGGATACTGGGTCAGCGGCTGGCGCACGGGCGTGCTGCTGGCCGGCAGCGCCGCGTTCTACGTCTGGGGCGAGGGCGCCTACGTCTTCCTGCTGGGGGCGCTGATCCTGGCCAACTACGCCGGCGCGCGGGCGTTGGCCTCGGCGCAGGCGACGGGGCGGCGTAGGGCCATCCTCGCCGGGCTGGTGGTGGCCGACCTGGCCGTGCTGGGCTTCTTCAAGTACGCGGGCTTCCTGGCCGAGACGGCCAACGCCTTCCTTCCCGGCGATCCGCTGCCAAAGGTCGAGGTGGCCCTGCCGCTGGGCATCTCGTTCTTCACCTTCCAGCTGATCAGCTACATCGCCGACGTCTATTGGCGGCGGGTGGAGGTGGAGCGGAACCTGCTGAAGTTCGCCACCTACATCCTGATGTTCCCGCACCTGATCGCCGGGCCGATCGTGCGGTTCGCCGACATCCGGGCCGAGCTGCACGCCGACCGGCGCACCACCGGCCGCATCGGCCTGGGCATCCAGTACTTCATCGTCGGCCTCACCCAGAAGGTGCTGGTGGCCAACACCGTCGCGCCGCTCGCCGACCGCGCCTTCGGCCTGGACGCGGCGCTGCTGGACCCGGGCACCGCCTGGCTGGGCGCGCTGGCCTACACGCTGCAGATCTATTTCGACTTCTGCGGCTACTCGAACATGGCCATCGGGCTGGCCTCCATGCTGGGCTTCACCTTCCCGAAGAACTTCGACTACCCCTACGCGGCGCGCTCGATCACCGAGTTCTGGCGGCGCTGGCACATCTCGCTGTCGTCGTGGTTCCGGGACTACGTCTACATCCCGCTGGGCGGCAATCGCGGCGGACAGTTCCAGACGCTGCGCAACCTGCTGATCGTGTTCCTGCTCACCGGCCTCTGGCACGGCGCGGCGTGGACCTTCGTGCTGTGGGGCCTCTATCACGGGGCCTTCCTGCTGGCTGAGCGGCTGGGGCTGGGGCGTCTGTTGGCGGCCGGCCCGCAGGCGCTGAGCCGCGCCTACACCCTGCTGGCGGTGATGATCGGCTGGGTGCTGTTCCGCGCCGAGACCCTGCCCGACGCCACCGCCTATCTCGCGCGGATGGCCGACATCGGCGGCTGGACCGGCCTGCCCGTGGGCACCCTGATCCTGCTGGATTCCCAGCGGCTGGCGGCCCTGGCGTTGGGGTGCGTGTTCGCCTTCCCCGTCCTGCCGTGGATGCTGGACAGGATGCGTGCGCCGCGCCTGCCCGCCTCGCCGACGATCGAGGCGCGCCTGGACACCCAGGCCGTCCATGTCCTGGCGACGCCGGTGCTGATCCTGGCCTTCGTGGTCTCCATCGCCGCCCTCGCGGGCTCGAGTCTCAACCCCTTCCTGTACTTCCGGTTCTGATGGACGGACGGCGCGCACATTGGGGACGGCTGATCGCGGCGACGGCGATCACCATGGCGGCGATCGTGGCGTCGCCACATGTCCTGCCGCCGGTGGACATCCAGGAGAACCGGGTCCTGGCGCCGCCGCCCAAGGCGCCGCGCAGCCTCGCGGACCTGGCCGCCTTCCGGAAGGCGGCCGACGCCTACGTGGCCGACAACTTCCCGGGGCGAAGCTATCTGATCGCCGGCCTCAACCGGGCCAGGATGGCGATGGGCGTCAGCGGGTCGACCACGGCGGTGGTCGGGCGCGACGGCTGGTTGTTCAGCGACAACGGCACGCATCTGGGCGCGGCGCGCGGCGACCCGGCGATGGCGCCCGACGCCTTGCGGGCCTGGCTCGCCGGCCTGGCGGGCCGCAGCGAGGCCGCGGCGGGGCAGGGCGCGACCTATGTGGTGCTGATCGCACCGGTGAAGGAGGCCGTCTATCCGCACCACGCGCCGTGGTGGTTCGGCCGCGCGCCGGCCCGGCCCGCCACCGTGCTGCCGGCCCTGGCCCAGGCGTCCGGCGCCGGGGTGGTGATCTATCCCGCGCCCGAGCTGCAGCAACAGGTCCGCTGGGGCCTGAAGACCTACAGTCGCCACGACACCCATTGGACCGGCCTGGGCGCCTATCACGGCTACCGCGCGCTGATGACCGAGCTGAACCGCCGGGGCCTGGCTGAGGCGCCGCGGCCGCTGGAGGCGTTCGCCGAGGTCCGACGCTATGAACGCAACAAGCCCCGGGATCTGGCCCTGATGCTGGGCGTCGCCAGTTTCGTGGAGGTGGACTATCCCGAACTCGCGGACCCGGCGGCGCCCTCCACCACCATCACCTACCTGTCGGACAAGCGCGACTGGACAGGACCGCAGGTCATCGACACGGGCCTGGCCGGCAAGCCCGTGCTGATGATGACGATGGACTCGTTCTCGAACGCGTTGATGCCGTTCCTGTACGGGCACTTCAGCCGCATCGTGCTGTCGCACGGGCAGGATGGGGCCTGGCGCGCCGACCTGATGGCGCGGTTCAAGCCGGACATCGTCCTGAGCGAGGTGATCGAGAACGGCGTACCCAACGTGATGGACGGATCGCCGGCGCCGTCGGCCGACGCCTTGGCGCGCGTGCGGCTGGTCGTGGCGCGGCGAGAGCGCCACGCGGTCTTCGCCAAGCCCGAGGACGGCCGCCCACCTAAGCGGGTCCAGGGGACCGAGGGGCCCGACAAGCTGATCGGCCGCGACGGTCCGGACGATATCCAGGCCGGCCCTGGCGACGACACGATCGAGGGCCGGGGCGGACCAGACATGATCCGCGGCGGCCGCGGCCGCGACCGGCTGGACGGCGGCGACGGCGCCGACACGCTGTCAGGCGGGCGGGACGACGATGTCCTGCGCGGCGGCGCGGGCCCGGACGTGTTCAACAGCTTCCCCGACGCGGGGACGGACGAGGTGCTCGACTTCTCGATCGCCGAGGGCGACCGGGTGCTGCTGGACGCCGGCACGGCCTTCCAGATCCGGCAGGAGGGGCCGGACACGATCATCGAGATGCAGGGCGCGCGTCTGATCCTGCGCGGGGTCAGGGCCGCCGACCTGCCGCCGGGCGCCGTCCGCACACGCTAGCGCTCGCGCGCCGGACCCCCTATGTCGGCGGGGTCATTCGCGGGAGCGTCGCATGTCTCTGAAGGTCGCCGTCCAGATGGACCCCATCGAGGGGATCAACATCGAAGGCGACACGACCTTCCTGATGATGGAGAGCGCCCAGGCGCGCGGGCATTCGCTGTTCGTCTATCTGACCGACAGCCTCGCGATGGACGAGGGACGCGTCTACGCCCGGGGGCGGGACGTCGAGGTCCAGCGCGTGAAGGGCGACCATTTCAAGGCCGGGCCGGTGCGGCGGGTGGAGCTGACCGAGTTCGACGCGGTGCTGATGCGCCAGGATCCGCCCTTCGACATGCACTACATCGACGCCACCTTCTTCCTGGAGGCGATCCATCCGAAGACACTGGTGGTGAACAACCCGGTCGAGGTGCGCAGCGCGCCCGAGAAGCTGTTCGTCACCAAGTTCCCGGGTCTGCAACCCCCGACCCTGATCACCTGGGACCGCGAGGCGATCCGCGACTTCCGCGCCCGGCACGGCGACATCGTGCTGAAGCCGCTGAACGGCCGGGGCGGCTCGGGCGTGACCCGTCACCTCACCGACGACCCGAACCTGGACTCGCTGCTGGAAATCCATGCCGAGCTCGGGCGCGAGCCGGTGATCGTGCAGAAGTTCCTGCCGTCGGTGACCAAGGGCGACAAGCGCATCCTGCTGGTCGACGGCGAGCCGGTGGGCGCCATCAACCGCGTGCCGGCCAAGGGCCAGATCCGCTCGAACCTGGCGGTCGGCGGCGAGGCCCAGCCCGTGGAGCTGACCGCGCGCGACCGCGAGATCTGCGCCGCCATCGGTCCCGAGCTGAAGTCGCGTGGCCTGATCTTCGTGGGGATCGACGTGATCGGCGACTACCTCACTGAAATCAACGTCACATCGCCCACCGGGGCTGTCGCCCTGAAGAAATTCACCGGTATCGACGCCACCGACATCATGTGGCAGCGGGTTGAAGGACTGCGCGCCACAGCTTAGAGTGTGTTGCAAGAGACATCCGGAAGTTTCGGAATTGTCTTGATTTCCCCCTAAGTTCCCTATTTGTTCTTGATCTGAGCTCTACTTTGTGCTCGGTTGTGGATAACTTTGGCTCGACCGAAACGGGGTGGGGATGGCGGCGCGGGTTGTGACCCTGGCCTTCAGCGGCGTGGACGCCGTGAGGGTCGAGGTGGAGGTCCAGTTCACCGGCGGCGAGAAGGCCTTCATGCTGGTGGGGCTGGGCGACAAGGCTGTCGCCGAGAGCCGTGAGCGGGTCCGCGCCGCCTTCACCGGCCTGGGCCTCGCCCTCCCGGCCAAGCGGATCATCGCCAACCTGGCGCCGGCCGATCTGCCGAAGGTGGGCAGCCACTACGACCTGCCGATCGCCCTGGCGATCATGGCCGGCATGGGCATCGTCCCGCCCGACGCCCTGGAGGGTTGGGCCGCGGTGGGGGAGCTCTCCCTCGACGGGCGGATCATGCCGGTGGCCGGGGCGCTGCCGGCCGCGGTCGCCGCCGGCGGCATGGGTTTGGGCCTGATCTGTCCCGAGGCGTGCGGGCCCGAGGCGGCGTGGGCGGGGGAGACGCGGGTGCTGGCCGCGCCGTCGCTGATCGCGCTGGTCAACCACTTCCGGGGCACGCAGATGCTGAGCCCGCCCAAGGCGGGGCCGATGCTGGACGCCGAACGCGCGCCCGACCTGCGCGACGTGAAGGGCCAGGAGAACGCCAAGCGGGCGCTGGAGATCGCCGCAGCGGGCGGGCACAACCTCGCCTTCGTCGGGCCGCCCGGTTCGGGCAAGTCGATGATGGCGGCGCGGCTGCCGGGCCTGTTGCCGCCTTTGACCCCGGCCGAGCTGCTCGAAACCTCGATGATCCACTCGATCGCGGGCCTGATCGCGCGGGGCCAGCTCAGCCGCTCGCGCCCGTTCCGCACGCCGCATCACTCGGCCAGCATGGCGGCGCTCACCGGCGGCGGGCTCAAGGCCAAGCCCGGCGAGGTCAGCCTGGCGCACAACGGCGTGCTGTTCCTCGACGAACTCCCAGAGTTCAGCGCCCAGGCCCTGGATTCCCTGCGACAGCCCCTGGAGACCGGCGAGGTCGTCGTGGCCCGGGCCAATGCCCACATCCGCTATCCGGCGCGATTCCAGCTGGTGGCGGCCATGAACCCCTGCCGCTGCGGTCACGGTGGGCCGGGACGCGGGGCCTGCGGTCGGGCTCCCAGGTGCCAGACGGACTATCAGGGCCGCATCTCTGGCCCCCTGATGGATCGGATCGACCTGCAGGTCGAGGTTCCGCCGGTGACCGCCGCCGACCTGGCCCTGCCGCCGCCCGCCGAGGGCACGGCCGAGGCGGCCGCCCGGGTGCTGGCGGCGCGGGCGCTGCAGGCCGAGCGTGGCGCCGCGGTTCCTGGGGCGGCGCGGCTGAACGCCCTGGCGGAGGGCGATTTCCTGGAGGCGGCGGCCGATCTCGATGCGCCGGCGCGGGACCTGCTGACCCGGGCCGCCGAGGCAGGCGGCCTGTCGGCGCGGGGATGGACGCGCACGCTGCGCCTGGCGCGCACCATCGCCGACCTCGAGGGATCAGGCGCGGTCCGACGGGTGCATGTGGCCGAGGCGCTGGTCTATCGCCGGGTGGCGCCCGGGATGCCGCTGGGGGCCTCGCCGATCTCGGCGTAGCGCGGCGCGGTCCAGGCCGCGTAGCCGATGGTGACGAGGATCAGATACGAGAAGGCGAGCTGGGCGGTGAGATAGGCCCATCCGGAGACCCCGGCGTCGATGGCCTTGCCCAGGTGAAGGGTCAGCACCAGCAGCTCGACGCCCGCCACCAGCATCGGCCAGTAGCGCCTGCTGCGCATGGCGATCCAGAGGCACAGGGCGCCAAAGGCGCCGTCGATGAGGAAGACCGCCCATTGGGTTTCCTCGCTACGGGACTTGAAGACGACGAGCGAAAGGGCCCAGTTCGCCAGCAGGCCGGCGGCAGCCAGCCGTTCCTCGTCGCGCCCTCGCCACACCGCGACGCCACAGACCGCCATCAAGGCGGCCGGCCAGACCCAGGCGGGGAGTTGATACAATCTGCGGCCCTCGGAAGCTCCGGGGCCGCAGTGTGTCAGAACGTGGTCTGGCTTTGAACCGTCAGGACGCGACGCGCAGGTTGCGCATGCGGACACGTTGGGTCTCGAACCCGGTGGGCGGGGGCTTCTCGCCCATGTCGCCCTGCATCCGCACGGCGCCGAGGCCGATCTGGTCCTGGACGACGCTGAGCTCCTTGTGGGTCTCGACGATGGCGCGGCGGGCCTCCGCCAGGGCCATGATGGCCTGGCTGGCGCGCTCGACCGCGTCCTGTCCGATCAGGGCCGAGGCGCCCGCGGCCTTGCGGAGCGACGGCATGACGCCCGTCAGGTGGGCGGTCTTGGCCAGGGCGGCGTCGATGGCGGCTTCGGCTTCGAAGAGGGCGCCGGCGACTTGCTCGGCCGCGAGGCGGCGTTCTTTGAGCATGAGTTCTCTCCTGCGCGCCGCCGAGGACGACGCGCCCTAAGAATGTGATAACGGGGTTTCTCGGCCGTTCAGGCCTTTAGTAAACTTGCCGCCAGATCGGTGAGGGCGTGGAGCCCCGCCAGCATGCCCCCGAAGGCGAGGGCGGTTGCGATGGCGATCGCCACGATGGCTCCCAGCCTGGCGGCCGGGCTCAGGCCGTTAGGCCCGAGTTCCCATCTGGATCGCCCTTGAAGTTCTCGTCGAGCAGCACCCAGGTCAGGCACAGCACTTCCCGCAGAACCATCTCCGGCGGCTTGAAGGGCGCCAGCTTCCGCGTGGCGGAAACCAGGTGCTTCGCCATATCCGCCTGAGCCGGCGTCGCCGCGAGATCGACGAGCTGCCGCTCGAGCTGCGTCCATGAGAAGCCGGGAAGAACTTCCTCCCGCTTCGCCAGGGCCGGCCACTTCGCCTCGAAGTCGTCGATCTCCCGGCGCAGGCGCAGCGCCCTGCCGATCACCGCCCTGTTCTCGAAACTCGGCCACTCGCCCATTGGATGCTCCCTGATTGGCAGGGTCATCGGGCCAGTTCCCGAGGGAAGTGTCTGTCCTGATCGTGTCGTGTCCTGATTCAATCAGGACAGCCGCAGAGGGTTGTCCGCGCAGGAGTTTCGCCGCCTGGAAGCGGTCGACGACGCCGAGCTTGCGGCGCGCGCGGTCGCAGTAGGTGTCGACAGACGTCTTGGACATCCCCAGTTCGCGGGCGATCTGCTTGGAGCTCAGATGCTGGTCGACAAGACGCAGGCAGTCGCGCTCTCGCTGCGTCAACAGGTCGACAGGGTTCATAACGCCCCCCCAAAGCGCACGCTGATCCAACAGCCTACAGTAAACGACGGCTTGGGCCTCACGTCTACTTTACCGCGTGGAAAACAGCGCTTCGCGTTATTTTGTAGCACCGTTCTGCGACCGTTTGACCTACCGTTAAGCCGTTACGGCTATGGGTGGCGCCACATGCGCAGAACGCCCCGTCCCCTTTCCGAGCGCCGCCCGACCCGCGCGCAGATCAGCGCGGAGCAGCTCGCTTCGCTCAGCCACGAGTTCCGGACCCCCTTGAACGGCGTCCTCGGAATGGCGCGGCTGCTCGAGGGCACGAAGCTGACGGCCGAGCAGAAGGCCTATGTCACGGCCCTGCACGACAGCGGCCAGCACCTGCTGACCCTGGTCAACGACGTGCTCGACTTCGCCAAGCTCGGCGCCGGCGGCGTGGAACTGCATCCCGCGCCGATGGAGCTGGAAGGCCTCATGCGCGGCGTCGCCGAGCTGCTCAGCCCCCGCGCGCGTGAAAAGGGCCTGGAGATCGCCTGGGCCGCCCCCGCCGCGCCGGCCCAGATCCACGCGGACGAAGGCCGCCTGCGCCAGATCCTGCTCAATTTCGCCGGCAACGCGGTGAAGTTCACGAAGGACGGCGGTGTGCTGATCACCGCCTCGATCCCCGAGCCCGGCCGCCTGCGCTTCACCGTCGACGACACGGGGCCGGGCGTCTCGGCCGCCGACCGCGACCGCATCTTCGAAGCCTTCGCCCAGGCCGACCAGGCCGCCGCCGATCTCGGTGGCGCGGGCCTGGGTCTGGCCATCGCCCGCCGGCTGGCCCGCGCCATGTCCGGCGAGGTGGGCGTCGAGAGCGCCCCGGGCGGCGGCGCCCGTTTCTGGTTCGAGGCCGCCCTGCCGGCCGTGGACGCCGCGGAGCCTGCGCGCGCCCTGGAAGGCCGCACGGTCGGCGTCGCCTCGCCCAATCCCATGGTCCGCGAAGGCGCGCGGCTGCAGATCGAGGCCAGTGGCGGCCGCGCCGTGGTCACCGAGACCATTCCTGAAGCTATCGCCCGCACGCGCCCTGGCGACGCGATCCTGGTGGACGCGGCCTTCGCCGGCGACAACGGGACCCTGCGTCCGCCGCTGCAACGCGCTGCGATCATCCTGCTGGCGCCGGACGAACGCGATCGCATCCCGCGCTACCGCCGCGCCGGGTTCGCCGGCTACCTGATCAAGCCGCTGCGCCGAGCCTCGGTGGCCGAGCGCGTGCTGATCGCCGCCGCGGGCGTGCATGCCGCCGACGAGCCGCCGCGCGAGGACGAACGCATCGCCACCGCCGCCGCGCCGGGCGCGCGCGTGCTGCTGGTCGAGGACAATCCCATCAACGCCCTGCTGGCCAAGGCCCTGCTGACCCGCGAGGGCTGCGAGGTCGAGCACGCGGTCGGCGGGGAAGAGGCGTTGGCCGCCTGCGAGGTCGGTCGCTTCAACCTAATCCTGATGGACATGCGCATGCCCGGCCTGTCTGGCGAGGAGACCGCCCGCCGCCTGCGCGCCAACGGCATCAAGACGCCGATCGTCGCCCTGACGGCCAACGCCTTCGAGGACGATCGCCACGCGTGCCTGGCGGCCGGCATGGACGACTTCCTGGTCAAGCCGCTGTCCCCGGACGCCCTGCGCGCGGCCCTGGCCCGCTGGGCCAAGCCGACCCGCTGGACGAAGGCCCCGGCGCGCGCCAAGTTCGGCTGATCTCGGGCGCGGGGGCGCCTTCGATCCGGAGAGCCTGGTGAGCGCGGACGCGGCGGAACCCAAACGAGGCGCGTTGGCCGCGCTGGCCGTCTTCCTCGAGCGCCGCGCCCTGGTGATGCTGGCGCTAGGCTTCGCGTCCGGCCTGCCCAACCTCCTGATCTTCGACACGCTGTCGCTGTGGCTGCGCGAGGCGGGCCTGTCGCTGAAGGTCATCTCGATCTTCGCGCTGGCCACGCTGTCCTATTCCCTGAAGTTCCTCTGGGCGCCGCTGATCGACCGGACCCAGGTGCCGGGGCTCACCCGCCTGCTGGGCCACCGCCGCAGCTGGATGATCGTGCTGCAGGTCCTGCTCATGCTGGGGCTGTGGCTGATCTCGGGCACGGACCCGGCGGTGAACCTGGCGACCATGGCCGCCTTCGCCGCCTTCGTGGCCTTCGTATCGGCGACCCAGGACATCGTCATCGACGCCTGGCGGATCGAGGCGGCCGAGGTCGAGAAACAGGGAGCGATGGCCGCCGCCTACCAGTGGGGCTATCGCATCGCGATGATCACCGCCGGCGCGGCGCCGCTGCTGCTGGCCGAGGCCTATGGCTGGAGCGCGTCCTACGCGGTGATGGCGGGCCTGATGCTGTTCGGCGTGCTGGGCGTGCTGGGCGCGCCGCGCGAGAAGGAGCACACCATCCGGCCGATCCACGCCGAGGGCGTGCCGAGCCGCCCGGCGCTGGAGATCCCGGAGTGGATCGCCCGCCTCGCGATCTTCGCGATCGGCGCGCTGCTGCTGGGTTCGGGCCTCGCGGCCGACGCCTCGATGCTGGCCTCGCTGCTCGGCGCCCAGGGCGCTACCGGCGCGGCCGATGCGATCAAGGCGGCCTGGGAGGCCAAGCCGGAGGGCGTCTACGTCCAGTTGCTGGCCGTGGCGGCCGGGCTGGGGATCATCGTGCTGGCGATCTGCCCGATCCCCGGAGTGAAGACGCGGCCGGGGATCTACTTGTTCGCTGCGCTGGGAGATCCGCTGCGCGACTTCCTGGCGCGTTACCGCGGCGTGGCGGCGCTGATCCTGGCGCTGATCTGCGTCTATCGGCTGTCGGACTTCGTGCTGAACATCATGAACCCGTTCTACGCCGACCTCGGCTTCAGCAAGATCGAGATCGCCGAGGCGCGGAAGGTGTTCGGCGTGGTCATGACCGTGATCGGCGTCGGCCTGGGGGGCTTCCTCGTGGCGCGGCTGGGGATGATGCGGGCGCTGGTGATCGGCGCCTTCGCGGGCCCGATCAGCAACCTGGCCTTCGGCTGGCTGGCGATGCAGGGGCCGCAGCTCTGGGCGCTGTTCGTCGCCATCGGCCTCGACAACGTGGCGAGCGGCATCGCCGGCACCTGCCTCATCGCCTACATGTCCAGCCTGACCACGGCGGGCTTCACGGCCACGCAGTACGCCCTGTTCTCCTCGCTCTATGCGCTGCCGGGCAAGCTGGTGGCGTCGCAGTCGGGGCGGATCGTCGAGAGTTCGGCCGCCTCGGCCGACGCGGGCGGCGCCTTCGCGGGACTGAAGGGCCTGTTCGCTGGCCTTCCGCCCGAGGCCTTCGCCACGGCGATGGAGAAGTCGAACGTCAGCCCGGCCGCCCTGGGCGCCGGCTATCTGGTCTTCTTCCTCTACTCGTCGGCGGTCGGCGTCGCCGCCATCGTGCTGGCGTTCATGGTCGCGGCCCGGGAGAAGACGCGGTCGGAGGCGCCGACGGCCTAACTGTCCAGGCAGACCACCTGCGCGACCTGCAGCTCACGGCGCAGGTCGTCGGCCACATAGAAGTAGTTCTGCGGCGTGATCGTCTCGCCCACCGCGCTGGCGTCGGCGCGGCGGCCGTTGGTGGCCAGGGTCGAGCGGACGACCTCGGGGGCGGTGGTGTAGATGCGCCCGCGCCGGGGGCTCTCGGCGATGGTGACGCCCAGAACCCGGCCCTGAGCGTCCAGGGCGGGCGCGCCGGACAGGCCGCCCAGGGTGCCGTTCAGGCCTTCGGTGCGGCCGGTCTCGGCCCAGACCAGCACCGGCTCGGTCCGCGCGCCGTGACCCCGCACCACCAGGTTCTCGCGGCCCAGCAGGCGCGAGCTGGCCTCGCCCGGCTCGCCCTGGGGGAACCCGGGGTGGAAGGCGCGCTGGCCGCGCCGCAACGGCTCGGTGAGGGCCAGCGGCAACGGCGCCGAGCCGCCCTCGGTGTAGAGCAGCGCCGCCTCGCCGCGCGGATCGATGCGCACGTTCACCGCCACGCCCGATCCGGGGCCCACGACGATCGCGGCGCGCTTGCAGCCGTCGACCACGTGCCGGGCCGTCATCCAGACCCCGGCGCGCGAGATGGAGAAGGCGGTGCCGGCGGCCGGGCCGGCCTTGGCGGGGACGTCCACGACCACGGCTGGGTCGAAGGGCGAGGCCGGGCCCAGGGCCTCGCCGAGCGGATCGGCGCCCTTGGGCGGCGGCGGCGGCGCGTCGACACGCTCGTCCCGCCCGAGCGCCGCGAAGAGCAGCGCCACGGTGATTGCGGCGTAGACCGCCCAGTCCGGAAGCCGCGGGAAACGCATCGGCCGCCGGTCCCGGGCTAGCTGCGCGCCGCGGCGATGATCAGGGCGGTGGCGATCTTCGCGCCCACCAACAGGGCCGCCGCCGAGAGTTCACCGTCCTGGATCCGCCGGGGCAGGCCGTGGAGCATCAGGTCGACCAGCCGGAAGATCAGCAGCTGCACCACCACGGTGACGCCGCCCCACAATGCGATCTCTATGATGTTGGTGGATGCCCGCAGCGAGGCGGAGAGCGGGATGGCGAGGCCCAGCAGCACCCCGCCCAGCGAAACCGCCGCCGCCGTGTTGCCCTCGCGGATCAGGGTGATCTCCTTGTGCGGCGTCAGCAGCACATAGAGCGTCGCCGCCGCGAACAGGATCAGCACCGTCACGCCCGCGTGGGCGAGGAACACCGGGAATCCGGAGGCGAAGGCCTGGATCTCTGGCGAGGCGATGGGCATGTGACGCGTCCCTCTTACGAGGCGCCTCTCCTAGCACAGCGAAGCTGCCGGCCGGAAACGGCCCGCGACGGACCGCTATTCGGCCGCGTTCGCCGCCGCTTCGGTCTCGGCCTTGCGGCGGGCGCTGGCCCGCTGCTTCTCGCTCTCGCTCTTCAGCTGGCCGCAGGCGGCGAGGATGTCGCGGCCACGCGGCGTGCGGATCGGCGAGGCGTAGCCGCCCCGGTTCAGGATCGCCGCGAACTGCTCGATCGTGGACCACGAGCTGCACTCGTAATCCGTCCCCGGCCAGGGGTTGAACGGGATCAGGTTGATCTTCGCCGGGATGCCCTTCAGCAGCTGGACCAGGGCCTTGGCCTCGGCCGGGCTGTCGTTGACGCCCTTCAGCATCACATATTCGAAGGTCACCCGCTTGGCGTTGCCCAGGCCCGGATAGGCGCGGATGCCGTCCATCAGCTCCTTCAGCGGGTACTTCTTGTTGAGCGGCACCAGCTTCTCGCGCAGCGCGTCGTTGGTGGCGTGCAGCGAGATGGCCAGCATCGCCTGGGTCTTCTCGCCCAGGTCCTTCAGCATCGGCACGACGCCCGAGGTCGACACCGTGATCCGCCGGCGGGAGATGGCGATCCCCTCGTTGTCGGCGATGATGTCGATGGCCTTGGCCACGTTGTCGAGGTTGTAGAGCGGCTCGCCCATGCCCATGAACACGATGTTCGAGAGGCGGCGGTCCTCCTTGGGCGAGGGCCACTCGTCGAGGTCGTCGCGCGCCACCTGCACCTGGGCCACGATCTCGGCGGCGGTCAGGTTGCGCACCAGCGCCTGGGTGCCGGTGTGGCAGAAGGTGCAGTTGAGGGTGCAGCCGACCTGGGAGCTGACGCACAGCGCGCCGGCCCGGCCCACGTCGGGGATGTAGACGGTCTCGACCTCGATGCCCGGCGCCATGCGGATCAGCCACTTGCGGGTGCCGTCCTTCGACACCTGGCGCTCGATCACCTCGGGCCGGGCCAGGGTGAAGGCGGCGGCCATGGCCGCGCGGGTGTCCTTGGCGATGTCGCTCATCGCGGCGAAGTCGGTGATTCCGTAGTGATGGATCCAGCGCCAGGCCTGCGAGGCGCGCATCTTCGCCTTCTCGGGCGGAGCGACCCCGGACTCCACGAACGCGGCCGCCAGTTCCTGGCGGGAGAGGCCCGTCAGGTTGATCGGCGCGGCGGGCTGGGCCGCGAGCGGTTGCGCCGGCGCGCGGCTGAGATCGAGGGTCACGCCCAAGGCAGTCAGGTCCTTCTGGAAGCCGGCGAATATAGGTTAGGCCGCGTCTCTCACCAAATCCCTGCAACGCCGCACCCTCATCAACGGCGGGAAGGGCACTTCAAACATCCGTTCGACTTGGCTAGGGTCGCGCCCGCGGATCACAGAGACATGCGGGAGAAACGTCCATGAAAGCGCTGTTGAGCAAGGCCGTCGGCGGCCCCGAGACCCTGGTGCTGGAGGACGTGGCCGAGCCCGTGGCCAAGCCGGGCCAGGCGGTCGTCGAGGTGAAGGCCATCGGGGTCAACTTCCCCGACGTGTTGATCATCGAGGACAAGTACCAGTTCAAGCCCGAGCGTCCGTTCTCGCCGGGCGGCGAGATCGCCGGGGTCGTGAAGTCGGTGGGCGAGGGCGTCACCAATGTGAAGCCGGGCGACCGGGTCCTGGGCAACACCGGCTGGGGCGGCATGGCCGAGCAGCTGGCGCTGGAAGCTTCGCGCCTGGTGAAGATTCCCGACTCCATGCCCTTCGACGAGGCCGCGGCCTTCATCATGACCTACGGCACCAGCTGGCACGCGCTGAAGGACCGCGCCCAGCTGAAGGCCGGCCAGTCGCTGCTGGTGCTGGGCGCCGCCGGCGGCGTGGGCCTGGCGGCGGTGGAACTGGGCAAGGCCGTCGGCGCCAATGTCATCGCCGCCGCGTCCAGCCAGGAGAAGGTGGACCTCTGCATCAGCCGGGGCGCGACCTCGGGCGTGGTCTATCCGAAGGGCCCGTTCGACAAGGACAGCCAGAAGGCGCTGGGCGGCCTGTTCAAGGAAGCCACCGGCCCGAACGGCGCCGACGTGATCTACGACGCCATCGGCGACGCCTATGCCGAGCCCGCCCTGCGATCCATCGCCTGGGAGGGAAAGTATCTGGTGGTCGGCTTCGCGGCCGGCGAGATCCCGAAGATCCCGCTGAACCTGGCGCTGCTGAAGGGCTGCGAGATCGTCGGCGTGTTCTGGGGCGCCTGGGTCGGCAAGAACCCGAAGCGTCACCAGGAGAGCGTCGCCGAGCTGCTGCAGATGTACGCCGACGGCAAGATCAAGCCGCACGTCTCCGAGCGCTTCCCGCTCTCGAAGGCCGCCGACGCGATCGCCCACCTCGCCAGCCGCAAGGCCATGGGCAAGGTCGTCGTCACCGTCGACTGACGCCGTCGGACCGCCGGTCGTGGCTCAGGCCGCGACCGGCGCCGTCCAGTGGGCGATCTTGGTCAGCAGTTCGGTCGGGTTGATCGGCTTGCCGATGTGATCGTTCATGCCGGCGGCCAGGCAGGCGTCCACATGGTCGCCCAGCACGTTGGCGGACAGCGCCACGATCGGGGTCTCGCGATTGAGGTCGCTGGTGGCGCGGATCGCGGCGGTGGCGGCCAGGCCGTCCATCCCCGGCATCTGCAGGTCCATCAGGATCAGGTCGAACGGCTGGGCCAGGGCCGCCTGGACCGCCGCCGCGCCGTTGGCCGCCTCGACGATGCTGATGTCGAAGGGCGCCAGCATCGCCGTCACCAGCTCCCGGTTCACCGCCACGTCGTCGACCATCAGAAGCCGCGTGGCGCCGACGTCGACATCCAGCGACACCGGTTCGGGGGCCGTTTCCGCCTCGGGCGCCGCCACCACGGGCAGGGTGAACCAGAAGGTGGAGCCCGCGCCCGGCTGGCTCTCCATGCCGATCTGGCCGCGCATCATCTCGATGAGGCCCTTGGAGATGGCCAGGCCCAGGCCGCTGCCGCCATGCTGGCGGGCGTTGGAGCCGTCGACCTGCGAGAAGCGCAGGAACAGCCGGCCGGCGACATCGGGCGCCACGCCGATGCCGGTGTCGCGAACCGAGATCCGCAGCTCTCCGGCGGGGGTGCGTTCGGCGCTCACCGTCACGCCGCCCGTTTCGGTGAACTTCACGGCGTTGGTCAGCAGGTTCAGCAGCACCTGGCGCAGCCGGGCGCCGTCGGCGACGATCCGCCCCGGCAGGTCGTCGGCCGTCGGCAGGACCTCGATGCCGAGGCCCTTCCGCGCGGCCAGTTCGCGGATGAGGTCGGTCGTCTCCTCCAGGAACCCGCGCAGGTCGAGCGGTTGCGGGTCGAGCTCGACCTGGTTGGCCTCCAGCTTCGAGAAGTCCAGCACGTCGTTGACCACGGTCAGGAGGGCCGCGGCGCTGGTATGGATGCGGCTGGCGTAGCGGCGCGCGTCCTTCGGCAGGCGCGGCATGGCTTCCAGCAGACCCGCGAAACCGATCACGCCGGTGAGCGGCGTGCGGATCTCGTGGCTCATGTTGGCGAGGAACTGGCTCTTCGCGACGGCGGCCGCCTCGGCGCGGGCGCGCTGGCGGCGCAGGTCCTCCTCCATCGCCTCGCGGGCGGTGACGTCGCGCAGCACGACGATAGCCCCGGTGGCCTGGCCCTCGTCGTCCAGCAGCGGCGAGAAGGCGCCCTCGAAGACGATGGGCGAGCCGTCGGCGCGGCTGGAGCGCCAGATCGTCTGGTCGCTGATCTCGGGCGCGCGGCCCTCGGCCATGTCCTTCATCCGCACGTCCTGGCGAGGCCAGTCCGCGGGATCGAGGAAGTCGCGCAGGTTCATGCCGATGACCTGCTTCGGGTCGTAGCCGTACTGCGCGGCGGCGGGGGAGGCGTAGGCGATCTTGCCCCCCAGGTCGTAGCGCATGATCAGGTCGGGCGAGCGCTCCGCCAGCAGGCGGTAGCGGGTCTCGCTCTCACTGAGCTGGGCGCGGGCGCGCTGCTCCAGCGTGTGATTGCGCACCAGGTGCGACTGCATGGTGCGGAAGGCGCGGTACACGATGAACGGGCTCGCCAGCAGGGTGATGATCTGCCACGGCGTCCCGCGGTCCACGAACGAGAAGCCCGCGGCGATCTGGACCAGGGCCACCGAGGCCAGGGGCGGGATCATGTTGACCATCAGCCGGCGCGGGGCGGTGTAGTCCCGGGCCAGGATCTGGAAGATCAGGACGCCGTAGAGCGTCACGCCCAGGGTCTGGGCGGCGCTGACGTGGAAGAGGGTCAGGTAGAAGGCCGCCGCCGCGTATCCGGCGCTGACCAGCCAGCTGAAGGGATTGAGGCGGCCCCAGAGGGGCAGGGGGCCCAGGCGCGCGACACGAGCCTCCCAGCCCTGCTCGGCGATCGCCAGCATCAGCATGGGGGCGACCCACACGGCGGGGATCGACAGGCCCGCGAACGGCACGGTGGCGAGGAAGACGATCAGCACCGACACCATGCCGGCGACGACGCCTCCGCCCGGCGCGGCGCCGGGGCTCGCCTTGGCGACGCCCTTCAGCCACGCGGGCAGGTCCGAGCCTTGCGGTGCAACACGGTCCGCCGCGGCAAAGGCCATCGAAAACCCCCAAGCTACGCCGTGACAGCTAGGCCTTAAGCTTGAACAATTCGTTCCGCGGGAAGGGGGTGACAGGCTCGCGCGGCGCTTCTACTGATCGCTGATAACCAATCAAGGGGAAGAGGCGTCATGACGGGTAAGCTGGACGGCAAGGTCGCGGTCATCACCGGCGGTGTGTCGGGGATCGGTCTCGGCACGGTGGAGCTCTTCGTCGCCGAGGGCGCGCGGGTGATCGCCGCCGACATCCAGGATGAGAAGGGCGCGATGCTGGAGAAGCGCTTCCCCGGCACGGTGCGCTATGCCCACTGCGACGTCACGAAAGAGGCCGAGATCGAGGCCGCGGTGAAGCTGGCGGCCAGCGAGTTCGGCGGCCTCGACATCCTCTTCAACAACGCCGGCATCTCGGACTCCATGCGCGAGATCGCCGAGCTGGACGCCGACCGCTGGAACTGGATCTTCGACATCCTGGTGCGTGGCCCGGCCCTCGGCATGAAGCACGCGACGCCGCTGATGCTGGCGCGGGGCGGCGGTTCGATCATCAACACGGCCTCGATCGCCGGGCTGCAGGCGGGCTTCGGGCCGATCGCCTATTCGACCGCCAAGGCCGGGGTGATCCACATGAGCCGCGTGGCGGCGGCGCAGCTCTCGCCGCAGAAGATCCGGGTCAATGCGATCTGTCCGGGCCTGATCGCCACCTCGATCTTCGGCGCCTCCATCGGCCTGCCGCGCGAGGTCGCCGACCAGATGGCGGCGCTGGTCGCCCAGAACGCGGCGAAGGCTCAGCCGGTGCCGAAGCCGGGCCTGCCCGACGACATCGCCCAGGCGGCGCTGTTCCTGGCCTCCGACGCCTCGGCGTTCATCACCGGCACGCACCTGGTGGTCGACGGCGGCATCACCGTGGGCGGCCGGCACAGCTGGGACCAGAGCGGCCCGTCGCCTTTCGCCGAGATCCTGGGCGACGCCTTCACCGCTCCCGCGCCCGCGCAGTCGTGAGCGGACGGGCGAGCCTCTCGCCCAACGCCGAGGGCGCGCTGTGGATGCTGGCCTCCGCGCTGACGTTCACGGGCATGACCGTGCTGATCAAGTTCCTGGGCGCCGACTATCCGCCGGCGCTCCAGACCTTCTACCGCCAGGCGGCGGGGTTCGCGGTGCTGCTGCCCGTGATCCTGCGCCTGCGCGGTCGGGCGTTCGCCACCACCCGGCCGGGCATCCTGCTGTTCCGCTCGGCGGCGGGCACGGTGGCGCTGATGCTGTCGTTCTACGCCTACCAGGAACTGCCGCTGGCCGACGCCAACGCGCTGTCGTTCACGCGCACGTTGTGGCTGGTGCCGCTGGCGGCGATCGTCGTGCGGGAACAGGTGGGGCCACTGCGGATCGGCGCGGCGGTGGTGGGCTTCCTCGGCGTGCTGCTGATGGCGCGGCCTGGGGCGGGCGGCGAGTTCGCCCTCGGATTGCCGGCTCTGGCGATGCTGCTGGCCTCGTTCCTGTTCGCCCTGACCATCACCGGCATGAAGGTGATGACCCGCGACCACTCCCCGACGGTTCTGCTGGTCTGGGCCATGACCCTGGGGCTGATCTTCTCGATCCCCGGCGGCGTGCTGACCTGGCGCGTGCCGGCGCCTGTGGACTTCGCCTTGCTATGCGCCATGGGGGTCCTGGGGACGATCACCCAGGCCTGCTACATCAAGGGGATGCAGGTGGGCGACGCGGCGGCGATGGCGCCCATCGACTACACCCGCCTGGTCTTCGCCGCGGCGGCGGGCTTGCTGCTCTTCCATGAAGTGCCGACCGCCTGGACGCTGGCCGGGGCGGCGGCGGTGGTGGGCTCGACCCTCTTCATCACCTGGCGCGAACAGCAGTTGGCGCGGTCGGCGAAACTCAGCGCCGAGGCCGAGCGAGACTAGCTGCCAATATTCCTCCCCCACCGGGGGAGGTGGCGCCGAAGGCGACGGAGGGGGTCCTCCACGGCGCGTGAAGCCTACTCCCCGCGCAGTCGCTCGATGTCCTGTTGCGCGGCGAGCTTGTGTCTGGGCTTCAGGTTCTTGCCGACGATGGCCATCAGGGCGGTGAAGACCGCCGCGTCATCGGTATAGCCGAGCCCGGCGATGAAGTCGGGGACCGCGTCCACCGGCAGGACGAAGTAGGCGAGGGCCGCGAGCATCATGCCCTTGGCGGCCAGCGGGGTGTCGTCGTCCTTGGCGCAGTACCAGACCGACAGGGCCTGTTTGGCGAACGGAATCTTGGCGGCCACCCTGCGGATCTTGGGCCAGAAGCCCTCGTCCACGCGCTGTTCGTTCACCCGCATGACCGAGGGCACGAGCGCGCGGCCGGGCGCGATCTCGGCTTCCGGATCGAAGGTGACGTCAGGTGACGCTTTTTCGCTGGCGCTCATCAGGCTAAGCCTTCGCCGAATTTTTCATTCGCATCATATGGGAGCGATTGTTCCATGAAACTCGATTCCTCCGTCGCCGCCGTCATTACCGGCGGGGCCTCGGGCCTCGGCGAGGCCACCGCGCGCGCTCTGGCCGCCCAGGGCGTGAAGGTCGCCATCTTCGACATGAACGCCGAGAAGGGCGAAGCGGTCGCCAAGGACATCGGCGGCGTGTTCTGCAAGGTCAACGTCACCTCGGAAGAGGAAGTGGACGCCGGCTTCGAGAAGGCCCGCGCCGCCCACGGCCAGGAACGCATCCTGGTGAACTGCGCCGGCACCGGCAACGCCATCAAGACCGCCGGCCGCGACAAGGCCACGGGCGAGACCAAGCACTTCCCGCTCGACGCGTTCAACTGGATCATCCAGATCAACCTGGTCGGCACCTTCCGCTGCATCGCCAAGTCGGCGAAGGGCATGCTGGACCTGGAGCCCGTCGACGGCGAACGGGGCACGATCGTCAACACCGCGTCGGTGGCGGCCGAGGACGGCCAGATGGGCCAGGCGGCCTACTCGGCCTCGAAGGGCGGCGTCGTCGGCATGACCCTGCCGATCGCCCGCGACCTGGCCGGCGACGGCATCCGCGTGAACACCATCCTGCCGGGCATCTTCAACACTCCGCTGATGAACGCCGCCCCGCCGCAGGTGAAGGAAGCCCTGGCCGCCTCGGTGCCGTTCCCGAAGCGTCTCGGCAACGCCGAGGACTACGCCTCGCTGGCGCTGCAGATGATCACCAACCCCTACTTCAACGGGGAAGACGTCCGCCTCGACGGCGCGATCCGGATGGCGCCGCGCTAAGCCGCGCACCACACGTCTGAAATGTATGAGGCCGCGTTCCGGGGGATCGGAACGCGGCCTCTTCTTTGCCCCCTGGAGCTCGCGCGCCGTCCGGGCCGACCGGACGGGAAGCGCGTCTCCGCCTCGTCACGAGTGGTCTGATGATCCGGTCGAGCGCGTCCTCACGACCGGAGACCGCTAGTGGCGCGTCACAGGCTGGGGCGAAGAGCTGTGGGCTTGATCCTCGGCGAGCCGCACGGGCAGGCGCCAGCCGTCGGCGGCCAGCGAGGCGTTCAGCGACCGGCCGAGAAGGACGACCGCGGTCGGATCGCGCAGGATCGGGTTGAGCAGCGCCTCGGCGATCATCGGGTCGACCGGGGCCACGCCGCACGCCACGATCAGGCGCTGGGCGTCGGTGGAGACGCCGCCGCAGCCGGGACAGGTGAGCTGGAGCGGCCGCCGGCTGACCTTCTCGACCGCCTGGGCCCAGGCGATGAACAGGCTGGCGCTGCGCGGCGAGGTGCGCCGGGCCAGGGCCGAGGTCACCGCCGGATGCGGCCGCGCCCCGCCGATCCTCGCGCTGGCCCAGCCGCGCAGCGCCGCGAAGAGCAGGTTCTCGGTGGGCGTCAGCCCGACCTTGCAGGCCGAGGTCGCGTCGTCGTCATCGGCGTCCTCGAAGTCGTGATGGTCGTTCGCCGCGTCGTACGCCCGCATCGTCGCCTCACCAAATTGCGAATTGCTCGCAACAAGGCGTGAGGCAAATGCAGTTGCGAGTCAATCGCAATTCGGTCGTGCGCGCCTATCTCCGGCGACGGCCGCGACTGGACCCCGTGAGGCCGCCGAGCAGGCCGCGCATCAGTTCGCGCCCCACCTGATTGGCGACGTTGCGGACCAGGGTGTTCGCGAAGATCTCGGTCATGCCCATGCGGCTGCCGCCCCTGGCCGGCGCGCGGCGGGGCTCGTCGTCCTCGGCGGCCTCCTTGGCGCGGGCGGCGGCGGCCTTGGCTTCCTCGGCCTCGGCCTGGGCGCTGGCCACCTGCTTCTGCAGCACCTCGTAGGCGGACTCGCGGTCCAGCGCTTGGTCGTAGAGACCGCGCACCGGGCTCTGGCCCATCACGCCGGCCCGTTCGGGCGGGGTGAGCGGGCCGAGCCGCGAGGCCGGGGGGCGGATCAACGTCTTCTGCACCACCGTGGGCGCGCCCTTCTCGTCCAGCACCGAGACCAGCGCCTCGCCGACGCCCAGCCCCTGGATCGTCTCGGCGGTGTCGAAGGCGGGGTTGGGCCGGAAGCTGTTCGCCGCCGCCTTCAGGCCGCGCTGTTCCACGGGGGTGTAGGCGCGCAGGGCGTGCTGGATGCGGTTGCCCAGCTGGCCGAGCACGGTCTCCGGGATGTCGGCCGGGTTCTGGGTGACGAAGTAGACGCCGACGCCCTTGGAGCGGATCAGGCGGACCACCTGCTCCACTTTCTCCAGCAGGGCCTTGGGGGCGTCGCGGAACAGCAGGTGAGCCTCGTCGAAGAAGAAGGCCAGGCGCGGCTTGTCGGGATCGCCCACCTCGGGCAGCTCCTCGAACAGCTCGGACAGCAGCCAAAGCAGGAAGGTGGCGTACAGCTTCGGGCTGGCGATCAGCTTGTCGGCGGCCAGGACGCTGACATAGCCGCGGCCGGAGGAGTCGGTGCGCATCAGGTCAGAGAGCTGCAGCGCGGGCTCGCCGAAGAGGTTGGTCCCGCCCTGGGTCTCCAGCACCAGCAGCTTGCGCTGGATGGTGGCGATGGTGGCGGGCGAGATGTTGCCGAACTTGGCCGAAAGCTCCTTGGCGTTGTCGGCCGCGTAGGTCAGGGCGGCCTGCAGGTCCTTCATGTCGAGCAGGAGGAGGCCTTCCTCGTCGGCCGCGCGGAAGACCACCGTGAGCACGCCCTCCTGCACGTCGTTCAGCTCGAGCATCCGCGAGATCAGCAGGGGGCCCATCTCGGACACCGTGGCGCGCACCGGGTGGCCCGCCTGGCCGAACAGGTCCCAGAAGATCACCGGGGCGGCGGCGGGGTGCAGCTCCAGGTTCATGCCCGCGGCGCGGGCCAGCATCTTCTCGTTGGGCGTTCCGATCGCGGCGATGCCGGAGAGGTCGCCCTTCACGTCGGCGGCGAAGACCGGCACGCCCGCGTCGGACAGCGCCTGGGCCAGCACCTGCAACGTCACCGTCTTGCCGGTCCCCGTGGCGCCCGCCACCAGCCCGTGCCGGTTGGCCCGGTGCAGCAGGAGCTCCTCGGGCTGGCCGGAAAATCCGATCAGGACGGCGTTGTCGGTCATCTTCGATTCCTGGGCTGCGAACGGCGAAGCCGCTTCAAGAACCACAGAAACCACGGAACGGGCCAGCCTTCCCAGGCCCGATCCGAGCGGGGCGTGGAGTCATCGGGATTTTCCGCGTCTTCACCCCGGAAAGGCGCGTTCACGGCCCGAAACGTCGGGATTCAGCGCCGATCCGTGCCGAAATTGGCAGAATGCAGGGCAAATTCGCTCCCAAACGCCAGAGAACCGGGGTAGAGCACGCCCGAATTGACGGCGCGGGCGACGCCACCGACAGTCGCCAGCCCGTCTCCAGTGAAAGCGCGCATGCCCGCCACCGCCGCCGATCCGGTCTCGCGAAACGCCCTGGTCATCCTGGCGACCATCGCGGCCGGCGCTGTCCTCTACCTGTTGTCGGACATCCTCACCCCCCTGGCCCTCGCCCTCTTCCTGGCGGTGATGGTCGACGGCTTCGCCCGGGTGCTGCAGGCGCGGCTGCCGGGTGTCTCGCAACGGGCCGCGGTGCCGTTGGCGGTGGTGCTGTCGGTGGCGATCTTCGGCGGGGCCGCCTTCTTCGTGGCCGACAACGCCACAAGTTTCGCGACCCAGGTGATCGCCTACCAGCCGCGCCTGAACGGCCTGATCGCCCAGGTCGCCGGCATGGTCGGCATGGCCGTGCCGCCGACGATCACCCAGCTGGTCCAGCAGCTCGACCCCGCCAGCCACCTGGGCCAGGTGGCCAAGGGCCTGCAGAGCTTCGCGTCCACCGCCGCCTTCGTGCTGATCTACCTGGGCTTCATCCTGGCCTCGCGCCGGGGCTGGGAGCGCAAGGCCGTCGCGCTGTTCCAGAGCCGGGAAGAGCGGCAGGAGGCGGTCGCCGCCTTCCTGCGCATCCGCAACGGCGTCGAGCAGTACCTGTGGGTGCAGACCGTCACCGGCCTGATGATCGCCGTGGCCTCGTGGATCGGCATGGCCGCCGTGGGCCTCGACAACGCGGTCTTCTGGGCGATCCTGATCTTCATCGCCTCGTACATCCCGGTGGTCGGTGGCATCGTCGCCGTGGCCCTGCCGCCGATCTTCGCCCTGCTGCAGTTCGACGAGCTGTGGCGGGCGGTGGCGCTGTTCGGGGTGCTGCAGGTGATCACCGCCTTCGTGGGCAACATCGTCCAGCCGCGGATGCAGGGCAAAAGCCTCAACATGGACCCCATCGTCCTGCTGCTGGCGCTGGCCTTCTGGAGCGTGGTCTGGGGCCTGCCGGGCGCGTTCCTCTCCACGCCCCTGACCACGGTGATGATGGTGATCCTCGCGCAGTTCGCCGGCACCCACTGGATCGCCGTGCTGCTCTCGGAAAACGGCGACCCTGGCCCCCTGCGCGCGGCGCATCCGGGCGCCACGCCGGAGGCCCCGATCCGCCGGGGCAAATCGCCCGCGAAACCGCGCTCAAAGAACTTGCGATCCGGGACTTAAAACGTGACCTCGCGCCTCCTATCTAGAGTCGGCCGGACGACACATTCGTCCGAGCGGTGCGCCCGTCCCCCAACCCCACGGGCGCAGCGAGCACCCCGCGCTCCGCTGGTCCCCCACGGCGGAGCCAAGCGCCGCCGGACTCTCTCCTCCGGCGGCGTCCTCGCGTCTGGCGCCCGCGTTCCAGGGTGAACCCCCAATGACCCGCACGCCCAAATCCGCCCCCAGCCTCAATCGCGCCCTGGCCGCGGCCCTGGCCGACGACCCCGCGAAGTCCGCGGTGAAGGCCTTCACCGCCCAGGCCGCCTCCGACGCGCAGCCGGACGAACTGCCCGAGCTCTCGACGGCCGACCTCGCGCGCAACCTCGCCGACTTCTGGCGGTTCGCAGAGCGCCGCCGGGGCCGCAGCCCGCAGATCCGCATCGCGCCGGTCGAAGGCGGGCCGTTGGACCGGCTGGAGATCGTGCAGGACGACGCGCCGTTCCTGGTGGACAGCGTCATGGGCGAGATCGCCGACCAGGGCCTGTCGGTCCGCGCCATGTTCCACCCCATCGTCGAGGTCACCCGTGACCGCGCGGGTTTCCGGGTCGAGGGCGGGACCTCGCGCCGGGAGTCGATGATCGAGGTCCTGCTCGAGGACATCGGCGCCGACCGCGAGACCGCCCTGATCGAGGGGGTGAAGGACACCCTGGCCGATGTGCGCGCGGCGGTGGACGACTTCCCCGCCATGCTCTCGCTCATGGAGAAGACGGCCGACGACCTGGCCGCCTCGGGCAAGGCGCGCCCGGACGAGATCGACTTCCTGAAGTGGCTGCACGCCCAGCACTTCGTGTTCCTGGGCGCCCGCGCCTACGAGTATCCGCGCCTGAAGAGCGGCGAGTACGCGGCAGAGGAGCCGCTCTACCAGCCGACGGACGGCCTCGGCGTGCTGCGTGACCCCGACCGCACCGTGCTGCGCCGCGCCAATGAGCCGGCTGTGCTGATGGGCGCGATGAAGGACCGCATCGTCCGCGATCCCGCCGTCACCATCGCCAAATCCAACGTGAAGAGCCGCGTCCACCGCCGCGGCTACATGGATTACGTGGGCGTGAAGCGGTACGGGGCCGACGGCCGGCCGACCGGCGAGGTCCGTTTCGTGGGCCTCTTCACCGCCGAGGCGTACGACCAGCCGGTCGTGACCGTGCCGCTGATCCGCGAGAAGGTCGCCCGGGTGCTGAAGCGCGCCGGCGCCGCGCCCGGCAGCTACAACGAGAAGCGCCTCAAGAACATCGTCGAGAACCACCCGCGAGACGAGCTCTTCCAGATCAGCGAGGACGAGCTGCTGGAGATCGCGCTGGGCATCCTGCACCTGTCGGACCGCCCGCGCGTGAAGGTGTTCGAGCGCAAGGACCCGTTCGACCGCTTCGCCTCCGTGCTGCTGTTCGTGCCGCGCGATCGCTACGATTCCGACCTGCGCAAGAAGGCCGGCGACATCCTGACGGCGGCCTATGGCGGGCGCCTTTCGGCCTACTATCCCAGCTTCAACGACACGCCGCTGGCCCGCGTCCACTTCATCATCGGCTTCACGCCGGGCAAGCACCTGACGCCGGACCTGCGCAAGGTCGAGGCCGAGATCGCCGACGCCGCGCGGACCTGGGAAGACCGGTTCGACGCCGCCGTGCGTGGCAGCGGGCGCGAGCCCGACGGGGTCGCCGAGACCGTGGCGCGTTACCGCGAGGCTTTCCCCGCCGGCTACCGCGACCGGTTCGACGCGGCCGAGGCGCTGGAGGACGTGGCGGTCATCGACGGCTTCACGCCCGGCCAGACCATCTGCGCGCGCGCCTATCGCAAGGCGACCGACGGCCCGCTGGACTTCCGCTTCAAGCTGTATCGCAAGGGCGAGCCGGCGCCGCTGGCCGACGTGCTGCCGATCCTGGAGAACATGGGCCTGAAGGCCATGGCCGAGGCCGGCTTCCCGGTACGGCTGGCCGGCGCGGATCCGGTTTGGGTCCATGACTTCGAGATCCAGGACCCGCGCGGCGCCAACCTCGTCTTCGCCGAGATCAAGGACGCGTTCGAGGACGCGGTGGTGGCGGTCTGGACCGGCCGGACCGAGAACGACGGCTTCAACCGCCTGGTCATGGAGCTGTCGATCTCCTGGCGCGAGGCGGCCCTGGTGCGGGCGCTCTCCCGCTATCGCCAGCAGTCTGGCCTGGACCCGTCGCAGCGGGTGCAGGAACAGGCCCTGTTCAGCCATCCGGGCGTGACCCGGCTGATCCTCGACCTCTTCCGCGTGAAGTTCGACCCGGCGATCGCCGTCGACCTGGCCGGCCGCAAGGCGCAGGCCGTGGCGGTGATGGCCGAGATCGTCGAGGCCCTGCAGGCGGTGGAGAGCCTGGACGACGACCGGGTGCTGCGCCGCCTGGCGCTGCTGGTGGGCGCCATCCAGCGCACCAACTTCTACCAGCGCGCACCCGACGGGTCCGAGAAGCCCTACATCTCGTTCAAGGTGGCCAGCGGCGAGCTGGCCGACCTGCCGGCGCCCAAGCCGTATCGCGAGATCTTCGTCTGGTCGGTCCAGGTGGAGGGCGTGCACCTGCGCTTCGGGCCGGTGGCGCGCGGGGGCCTGCGCTGGTCCGACCGTCGCGACGACTTCCGCACCGAGGTGCTGGGCCTGGTGAAGGCGCAGCAGGTGAAGAACGCGGTGATCGTGCCCGTGGGCTCGAAGGGCGGCTTCTATCCGAAGCAGCTGCCGAAGGGCTCGCCCGACGCCATCCGCACCGAGGCGATCGCGGCCTACAAGACCTTCCTCTTCGGCCTGCTGGACCTGACCGACAACCTGGACGCCAAGGGCAAGGTGATCCGACCCGACGCGGTGGTCGCCCACGACGGGGACGACCCGTACCTGGTGGTCGCCGCCGACAAGGGCACGGCGACCTTCTCCGACATCGCCAACGGCGTGGCCGAGTCCTACGGCTTCTGGCTGGGCGACGCCTTCGCGTCCGGCGGCTCGGCGGGCTATGACCACAAGGTCATGGGCATCACCGCCCGTGGCGCCTGGGAGGCGGTGAAGCGCCACTTCCGCGAGCTGGGCAAGGACATCCAGTCCGAGCCGTTCACCGTGGTCGGCTGCGGGGACATGTCGGGCGACGTGTTCGGCAACGGGATGCTGCTCAGCCGGCAGATCCGGCTGCAGGCGGCCTTCGATCATCGCCACATCTTCCTCGACCCGAACCCGGACCCCGAGAGCAGCTACGTCGAGCGCGAGCGCATGTTCGTCCTGCCGCGCTCGTCGTGGGAAGACTACGACAAGAAGAAGATCAGCAAGGGCGGCGGCGTCTTCGCGCGCAGCCTGAAGTCGATCCCGCTGACCGCCGAGGTCCGCAAGCTGCTGGGGACCGAGGCCGAGACCCTGTCGCCGCCCGAGGTGATCAACCTGATCCTCAAGGCGCCGGCCGAGCTGCTCTACCTCGGGGGCATCGGCACCTATGTGAAGGCCCGCCACGAGGGCAACGCCGACGCCGGCGACAAGGCCAACGACGCGGTGCGGGTCAACGGCTCGGACCTGAAGGTGAAGGTGGTGGGCGAGGGCGCCAACCTGGGCCTCACCCAGGCCGGCCGCATCGAGTTCGCGCAGGCTGGCGGCCGGGTGAACACCGACGCCATCGACAACTCGGCCGGCGTCGATTCCTCGGACCACGAGGTGAACATCAAGATCGCCTCGGGCGCGCTGGAGCGGCAGGGGACCCTGACCCGCAAGCGCCGGGACACCATCCTGCGCTCGATGGTCGACGACGTGGCCGCCCACGTGCTGGCGCACAACTACGACCAGACCCTGGCGCTCTCGCTGCTGGAAATGGACACGGTGGGCGAACTGGACCCGCACGCCCGCTTCATGATCGAGCTGGAGCACAAGGGCCGGCTGGACCGCGCCGTCGAGGGGCTGCCCGATGCGGTGACGATCGCCGACCGGATGGCTTCGGGCCGGGGTCTGACCCGACCCGAGCTGGCCGTGCTGCTGGCCTACGGCAAGCTGGAGCTGAAGCGCGAGATCGTCGCCACCGAGGCGCCGGACGATCCGTTCTTCGAGCAGCGGCTGGAGGCCTATTTCCCGAAGCCGATCCGCAAGCCGTGGAAGGACTCGATCAAGGGTCACCGCCTGCGCCGCGACATCATCGCCACCGTGATCGCCAACGACATGGTCAACCGCTGTGGCCCCAGCTTCCCGAGCCGGGCCATGGCCTCGGCGGGCTGCGACGTGGTCGCCCTGACCGCGGGCTACGAGGCGGCCAAGCAGGCCCTGGACTTCGAGACCCTGTGGGCCGAGGTCGAGGCGCTGGACCTGAAGATTCCCGCAGCGGCGCAGATGGCGCTGTTCCGGCGGCTGGTGGGCTCGCTGCGCGGCGCCACCTTCTGGCTGGCCCGCCGGGCCGGTCGTGAGGGCCTGTCGGTGGACGAACTGGCCACCCGCTACGCCCCGGGCTTCAAGAGCCTGAAGAAGCTGCTGCCCGAGATCCTGTCGCCGGCCGAGCGCTCGTACGTGCAGGCCGGGGTCGACAAGCTGGTGGCCGCGGGCGCGCCCGAGACCCGCGCCTGGGCGCTGGGGATCCTCGGCCCGCTCACCAACGCCGCTGATCTGGTCGACCTGGCCGAGGCGTCCAGCTGGCCTCTGCCGAACGTGGCGCAGCTCTACTACGCGACGGGCGCCGGCTTCGCCTTCGACCGCCTGCGGAACGCCGCCGGCGAGTTCCGCGCGGGGGACATCTTCGAGCGGACGGCCCTGCGCCGCCTGATCGAGGACCTGATCGCCGAACAGGCCCAGCTGACCCGCGCCATCATGGCCTTCGCCGGAGGGGCGCAGGCGGGCGAGGATGCGGAGTCGGCGAAGAGCGCGGTCGCCGCCTGGGCGGGTCTGCGCCCGGACCTGGCGCGCGCCGCCACCCGTACGGTCGAGGAGATCGAACACGGCGGCGGCGCCTGGACCTTCGCCAAGCTCACCATCGCCAACGCCGCCCTGCGCGAACTGGCGGCCGACGCGGCGGCGGGCCGGAAGCGGCGGGGGTAGACGCCGCCTACCCCACGCCCAGCTTCAGCTTTTCCAGGACGGCCTTCACGTAGGTCGGCCCGACGGCGACGTTGACGCCGTCGCGCAGGACGAGGGCGATCAGGCCCTTGCCCAGGCGCTGGACCTCCTGGACGCGCGAGAGGTTCACGAACGCCGAGCGGTGGACGCGGGTCAGCATCTCCGGGTCCAGCACCTCCTCCAGCGCGGTCATGGTCGTGCGGTGGATGTAGCTGCGGGTGGCCGTGTGGAGCATGACGTAGTCACGGGCGGCTTCGACCCAGTCGAGTTCCTCGGCCGAGACGCGCACATGGCCGCCGCGCGCGGCGACCCAGAAGGACGCGACCTCGGAGGCGAGGTTTGCCGGTTCGGCGGGAACGTCCCTTTGCAGGCGTCGGCGGCGGGCGCGCTCGATGGCGACGCGCAGCCGATCGAACCGCACCGGCTTCAGCAGGTAGTCGGCGGCCTCCACGTCGAAGGCGTCGGCGGCGTACATCTCGAACGCGGTGACGAAGACGATCTCCGGCCGCTGCTCCGTCGGCAGCGCCGCCGCCACGGACAGGCCGCTGCGGTGGGGCATCTGGATGTCGAGCATGAGGAGGTCGGGCTTCAGGGCCTCGATCTGCAGCATGGCGTCGTGGCCGTTGCGCGCGACGCCGGCCACCGCCACCCCCGGGATCTGTTCGAACAGGGCCTCCAGCCGCTCCAGGGCGGCGGGCTCGTCGTCCACCAGCAGGACCCGCATCAGGCGGCCCGCGCGCGGGACTTGAGGGTCTGGATCAGCGGCATGCGCACCAGCGCCAGGTAGCCCCGCTCTCGCGAGGTGGTCTGCAGCACGCCGCGGGGACCGTACAGCACCTTGAGCCGCTCGCGGATGTTCTGCAGGCCGAGACCACCACCGCTACGGGCCGGCTCGCCGCTGCGCTCGGCGTCGTCCTCGATCAGCACCACGAGGTCGTCGCCGTCGCGGTTGACCTCGAGCCGGATGGTCACGGCGTCGGACGAGCGGGAGACGCCGTGCTTGATGGCGTTCTCGATGAGGGGCTGCAGGATGAAGCTGGGCACCACGGCGCCGCGCAGCTCGTCGGGGCAGGAGAAGTCGAGGCCCAGGCGTTCGCGGAAGCGCACGGCCTCGATCTCCAGATAGGCCTGCAGGGTCGCCAGCTCGTCCTCCAGGGGGATCATGCCCTCGGGATCGGCCGCCAAGGTCACGCGCAGGAAGCCGGCCAGCTTGTCCAGCATCGCCTCGGCCTCGCCGTTTCGCTTGCGGATCACGGCCGAGGAGACGGCGTTCAGGGTGTTGAACAGGAAGTGGGGGTTCAGCTGATAGCGCAGGGCGGCCAGCCGCGCGGCGGTGGCCTGGCCCTCCGCCTCCGCCGCCTGGGTCCGCGCGTCGGCGAGCTGGCGCTCGTGCTCCAGCAGCGCGCGGTTGGTCAGCATCATCATGTAGAAGGCGCCCAGCAGCCCGAACATCCAGGCGAAGGCCAGCAGGTTGCTGACGACCCGCGCGGTGAGCAGGTTGCCGGTGGGCTCCACCCGGGTCGGATCGATCGCCGCCCGCATCCAGGCGCCCAGCGTGACGTCGGCCGTGGCGACCATCGCGCCGAAGAGGAAGGTGACCAGGGCCAGGCCGGCGTAGCGCTCTCCGGCCCGTCGTGCGCGCAGCCAGGCGCAGGCGCGATAGAGCGCCGGCGAGAGTATCAGGCCGATCGTCGCCAGCAGCAGCGCGGCCATGAACCCGGTGGGGCGCACCTTGCCGGCGATCAGCACGGGCAGCACGTTGAAGGCGACGTCCAGGCCCCAGATGCCGAGGGTCAGCCAGACGAGATGCCGCCGGCCCTGCGCGTCGCCCGAGGTGGCGGAGTTCGGTCCCATCGCGCGAGCATACGACAGGCGGCGCTTTTGGACGCCCGTCTTCGTCGCGCTCTGGTCCGGTCTGGTCGACACCTAGCCGCCCAGGCGGAAAGGCACCGTGCGGCGCTCGTGCTGCGGCACCCGCAGGCGGCGGTCGACGGGGGGGAAGGCGCGCTGGGCGCAGTCGTCGCGTTCGCAGATCCGGCACGACACGCCGATGGGCGAGGCGGGGCCCTTGATGTCCAGGCCCTGGGAATAGACCAGCTCGTGGGCGTGCTCGATCTCGCACCCGAAGCCCAGGACGTAGCGCCGGTCGGGGGCGAGGTACGACTCCGAGCGCTTCACCACGGCCCGGGCCACGCAGAGGTAGCGCACGCCGTCGGGCATGGCGGCCACCTGCACGAGAAAGCGGTCGGGTGAAGCCACGGCGTCGTGCACGTTCCACAGAGGGCACGCGCCGCCGAACCGGGCGAAGCGGAAACGGGTGGCGCTGTGGCGCTTGGTGATGTTGCCCGCGTAGTCCAGGCGCACGAAGTAGAACGGCACGCCCCGATGGCCCGGCCGCTGCAGGGTCGAGAGCCGGTGGCAGACCTGCTCCAGGCTGACCCCGAAGTGCGCGGCCAACTGCTCCACGTCGTGCCGCCGCGCCTTGGCCTCGGCGGCGAAGCGGCGATAGGGCATCAGCAGGGCGCCGGCGGCGAAGTTGCCCAGACCCACGCGGCAGACGTCCACCGCCTCCTGGCTCTTGAAGCGCGCCTGGGACAGTTCGTCCTCGATCACGTCGGACAGGTTCGCCACGGCCAGGTGGAAGGCCATCTGGAAGGCGCGGGTGGCGTTGGGCTGGGCCGAGTTCAGCCACAGCTCGTGCGCGGCCGGATCGTAGCGGCGCATGACGTCGTCCATGGGGGCGTAGCGCACCCGCACGCCCAGCCGCTCGCGCAGGTACATCTCCAGCAGCATGTCGGCCGAGGCGGGGGCGTCCAGGCCGATCTCCTGCGCCAGTTCCTCGGCGGCGCGGTCGAGGCTGTCGATGTAGTTGTCCTTGAAGTGGAAGAAGTCGCGCACCTCCTCGTACGGCAGCAGCGAGGAGGCGGCGGTCGCCTCGTCCAGCGCCACGGCCTCCTCGGTCAGCTTCAGACGCTCGCCCAGGCGGTGGTTGGCGCGGTGCAGGTCCAGGAAGCGGCGGGCCAGGGCCGGGGCCTGCAGCGCCATCTGGCGCACCTCGCTGAGCGGGATGGGATCGTCGCCGCCGCCGCTCTCGGCCACGGCCTCGCGCAGGTCGGCGATCAGCCGCTGGTCGTTGTCGGCCTCGAACGTCTCGGCCGGGACGCCGAAGATCTCGATCAGGCCGACGAGGACGCGATCGGTCACCGGCCGCTGGTTGGCCTCGATCTGCGAAAGGTAGCTGACCGAGATGCCCAGGCGCTGGGCGCAGGCCTCCAGCCGCCATCCCCTGCGGGTCCGCAGCTGACGCACCTTCGGACCGACGAAGAGCTTGTAGCGCATTTCACAATTTCACAAACCAGACGCGGCCCGCCGTCAAGTCTTCGCACGAAGTCATTTGAACTCTGAGGGAGATGAAGGCGTACTCCCGCCTCGCAGGCCCAGAAGCGCCACCAGTTGGTCCACCGGTTTGTGTGGACCTGTGAAGAAGCGCTCGCGCCCGCCGTCGGATCACCCCCGGCGCCGCCTCATCGCCTTCGGACGGAAACATGACCCGCGAGAACATCCACCACCTGCCCCGCCTCGGCATGGCTGGCGCCATGCGTCTCTTCGGCCTGACGGCCCGCGCGCTCCGCTTCTATGAGGAGAAGGGGCTCGTCGAAGCCCGCCGCGACCGCCTGAACGCCCGCTACTATGACCCCGTCGCCCGGGGCCGGCTGGAGTGGATCGCCCGCCTTCGCAAGGCCGGCGTCTCGCTGCCCGACATCGAGGACGTGCTGCACGCCGAGGACGACGGCGGCCAGGGCCATTCGTGCGCCGTGGCCAAGCTGGAGCGTCGCCGCGACCAGCTGGCCGCCGAGCTGGGCCGCCTCAACGAGGTGATGGCCGAGCTGGCCACCCCGCGCAGCGACGGCGCCGCCCGTCGCCTGGGCCGGGCTTAACTCTCAGACTCTGCGAAGTTGCTCCCCCTCTGGGGGAGCTCCCGCCTTTGGCGGGGGGGGCCTCAACGATCTGAGCGGACCCCCTCCACCGCTTTGCGGTCCCCCTCCCCCGATGGGGGAGGAATTTCGGTCAGTGCCGGAAGACGCGGACGCCGGTGAACACCATGGCCAGGCCGCGTTCGTTGGCCGCCTCGATCACCTTGTCGTCGCCGATCGAGCCGCCCGGCTGGATCACGGCGGTGCAACCCGCGTCAGCGGCTTGAAGGAGCCCATCCGGGAACGGGAAGAAGGCTTCCGACGCGCAGGCCGAGCCGGTCAGGTCCAGGCCGAAATCCGCCGCGCGCAGCGCCGCGATGCGCGCCGAGTCCTTGCGGTTCATCTGGCCCGCGCCGACGCCCAGGGTCTGACCGTCCCTGGCGTAGACGATGGCGTTCGACTTCACGTGCTTGGCGATGGTGAAGGCGAACAGCATGTCGCGGATCTCGGCCTCGGTCGGGGCGCGCCTGGTCACCACCTTGAGGTCGGCCGCGGTCAGGTTGGCGGTGTCGCGGCCCTGAACCAGGAAGCCGCCGGCCACGGAGCGGAAGGTGTCGCCGGGCGCGGCCGGGTCGGGCAGGCCGCCGGTGACCAGCAGGCGGACGTTCTTCTTCTTGCGGAAGAGCGCGACCGCGTCCTCATCGGCCTCGGGGGCGATCACCACCTCGGTGAAGATCTCCAGCACCTTGGCGGCGGTGGCGGCGTCCAGGCGGGTGTTCAGGGCGACGATGCCGCCGAACGCGCTGGTCGGGTCGCAGGCCAGGGCGCGATCGTAGGCCTCGGCCAGGCTGGCGCCGGTGGCCACGCCGCAGGGATTGGCGTGTTTGATGATGGCGCAGGCCGGGGCCTTGGCCGGGTCGAACTCGGCGATCAGCTCGAAGGCCGCGTCGGTGTCGTTGATGTTGTTGTAGCTGAGCTCCTTACCCTGCAGCTGGATCGCGGTGGCGACGCCGGTGCGCGGGTTCGGGAAGCGATAGAACGCGGCGGCCTGGTGCGGGTTCTCGCCATAGCGCATAGTCTGGACCAGCTCGCCCGCGAAGGCCTTGCGCTTGGGGGCGGTGTCCTCCAGCGCGCCGGCGAACCAGGCCGAGATGGCCGCGTCATAGGCGGCGGTCCGGCCATAGGCGCGGGCGGCCAGGCGCTTGCGGAGCGCCAGCGAGGTGGCCCCGCCGTCCGCCAGTTCGGCCAGCACCTCGGTCATGTCGGCCGCTTCGGTGCAGATCGCGACATAGCCGTGGTTCTTGGCCGCCGAGCGGATCATCGCCGGCCCGCCGATGTCGATGTTCTCGACGCAGGTCTCATAGTCGCCGCCCGCGGCCACGGTGGCCTCGAAGGGGTAGAGATTGACGTAGACGAGGTCGATGGCGCCGATGCCGTGCGTCTCCATGGCCGCCTTGTGCTCGGGCGCGTCGCGCACGCCCAGCAGGCCGCCGTGCACGATGGGGTGCAGCGTCTTCACGCGCCCGTCCATCATCTCCGGGAAGCCGGTGAGGTCCGAGACGTCCTTCACCGGCAGGCCGGCCTCGGCGATCGCCTTGCGGGTGCCGCCGGTGGAGACCAGTTCCACGCCCAGGGCGGCGAGCTGTCGGGCGGCCTCGATCAGCCCGGTCTTGTCGGAGACCGAGATCAGGGCGCGGCGGACGGTGACCTTGTCAGGGGCTGGCGGGAAATCGGGTGCTGCGGGCACGGCATTCTCCTCTGAAGTCTCGAAGGAAATGCCCAGGCGAGCGGCGATATGATCCTTGCGCTCCCCGGTGGTCGCCCACCTCTATCGCCAGTCACGCAGGATGGCGCGGCTCTAAGCCGCCGCCGGCCCCGGGTCAACGGCCTGCCGTGCGGGCGCGAGCTTCCACCGCACCCTGGCGCCGGAATCCGCCCGTCGTTGCCCGCGCAGAACCAGCTGCGCGCCGGGCCGGCCCTCCAGAGGCTCGAGCACGATGTCGAGGACGTCGTTGCGCAGGATCCAGCCCGTGCCCGGACCCGGCAGGCGCAGCAGCACGCTGCGCTTGTCCTGCGAGACCAGGGCCTGAACCCCGGCGTGCAGCGGGAAGCGCAGGGCGAAGGGGACGAAGTGCCGGCCGTCCGGGCCCTGCGCCTTGGCGGTGGGGGTCAGGCGATCCTCGCCGCGCAGCTCACCGGCCTCGGTGTCGATGTAGAGGCGGCGCTGGTGCATCACCGCGTGCCGCTTCATCCAGCCGTGGTGGGCGAGGTCCAGCCAGAGGGCTCCGGGGGCCTCGTGCCTCTGTGACTCCACGTCGACGTCGGCGTCCACCAGGCGCGGTCCGAGGGTGCGACCCGCGAATCCGTTCAGGAGACGACCGCCCTCACGCTCGCCCACCTCGGCCGTGGCCGCCACGTCGATCAACCGGCCGAGCGCGGGGTCGATCATCCGGCGCTGCCCGATCAGCACGTGGATCGCCAGGGGGTGCGCGCAGGCGTGCTGGCTCCAGGGCCCGGCGGGAGGTCCGGCCACGTCGGCCAGCAGTTGCAGCCCGGGGGCGTCCAGCCGCTGGTAGCCGCCGAGTTCACTGGGGATCGGCCGCTCGCCGGTCTCGTCCTGGGCCCGGGCGGCGGATACATAGGCCGCCGTCCGGATCGCTCCACCGTGGAAGGAGGGCAGAGCGCCGTCGTTGAGGGTGAAGAAGCGCACAGCGCCGGCCAGCCGGTCGATGGCCCGTTGCACGGCCTCGGGCGCGGCGATGCCCCGCTGAACCAGCGCCTCGTCCAGGGTCTGCAGGTCGAACAGCAGCTCCAGCGCCAGATCGGCCCGGCGGCTGGCGTGGGCGCCGTCGGCCGCGACGGTGAAGTTCAACGCCCGCGACAGGCGTCCCAGGGCCCTGTCCAGCAGCCGCCGACCGCCCTTTCCACGCAGCGCCGCCGCCGCGACGGCGGCCGCGGCCGCGCGTCCGGCGCTGGTCTCGACCCCTCCGGACGAGAGCAGGTCGCGCGCTTGCCGGGCCAGGTCGGTGGCGATCTTGGCCGTCTCCGCGTCCGACGCCCGGGCGGCGAGCAGCGGCCCGGCGCAGGCCAGGTTGTACACTCGCCGGGCCATGATCTCGGGCACCCAGGCGAAGGCGTTCCAGCGGCCGAAGGTGCGCCGCCATTCCAATGTGAGGCGCAGCGCCTCCGCTGCGCCGTCGGCGCCCGCCAGGACCAGGCTTGGCATCCAGTCGAAGCGGTGCAGGGCCTCGGCGAAGGCGCGGCTGGGGCTGGCCCGGTCCCAGGGGTCTCCGCGCACGCCGGTCGCCAGGGTCTGCCCGGCCAGCACGAAGGCGCCGGCCAGGATGGTGCGGCCGACCTCGGGGTCTATCGGACGGAAATCGCGCGGCTGGACGCCGAAGCCCTCGACGCCGCGGCCGGAGGCCAGGGCGCGCATGGGCCGCCATTCGTCCTGGATGGCGTCGGCGGCGCTCCGCAGCGCGGCCTGGGCCAGGTGTCGGCCCGGCAGGCGAGGCGCGCGCAGCCCGGCCACGCCGCCCGTCAGCCCCGCAGCGCGGCGATGTTGGCGGCGTAACGCTCCGCCCCGCCGCGGAAGACGGCGGTTCCGGCCACGAGCGCGGTGGCGCCGGCGGCGATGCACATGGGGGCGGTCTCGGGCGTGACGCCGCCGTCGACCTCGAGCGGGATGTCCCGGCCCGTCTCGTCGATCATCGCGCGCAGCTTCTCGATCTTCTTCAGCTGCGAATGCATGAAGGTCTGCCCGCCGAAGCCGGGGTTGATGGACATGACGAGGATCAGGTCGACCTCGTCCATCATCCACTGGATCACAGACGGGTCGGTGGACGGGTTGAACACCACGCCCGCCTTGGCGCCCAGCTTGCGGATCTGCTTCAGCGTGCGGTTCAGGTGCGGCCCCGCTTCGGGGTGGACGCTAACGTAATCGGCGCCGGCCGCGATGAAGGCCTCGATGTACGGGTCGGCGGGCGCGATCATCAGGTGCACGTCGAAGGGGATCTTCGCGTGCGGCCGCAGGGCTTTCACGATGTCCGGGCCCAGGGTGATGTTCGGCACGAAGTGGCCGTCCATCACGTCGACGTGGACCCAGTCGGCGCCGGCCGCCTCGATGGCGCGCACCTCCTCGCCGAGACGGGCGAAGTCGGACGCCAGGATCGAAGGGGCGATGATGATGTCGCGGGCCATGCTTCCGCTTAGCGTGATGCGCGCCCTTGGACCAGACGCAGCTCAGCCGTCCCTGCGCATCCGCGCGATGTAGAAGCCGTCGGTCCCGCCCGCGCGGTGGTGCGGCAGGATGCGGAGCGTGCCGTCGTCGCGCAGGCTGGCCTCGGGCGCGCCGCCTTCGCCGGCGGCGACCGGGTCGAGCCGGAAGGCGGGATGGCGCGCCAGGAACGCCGCGACCTGGTTCTCGCCCTCCTCCCATTCCAGCGAGCACACGCAGTAGACCAGCTGGCCACCGGGGCCGACGCGGCGCGCGGCGGAGTCAAGCAGGCGCACCTGCACCTGCGCCAGCTTGGCGATGTCGGCCGGGCTGGCGACCCACAGCATGTCGGGGTGGCGGCGGAAGGTGCCGGTGGCCGAACAGGGCGCGTCCAGCAGCACGGCGTCGAAGGTGCGGCCGTCCTTCCACTCCGCGGCGTCGGCGACGACGACCTCGGCGCCCAGGCCGGTGCGCTTCAGGTTCTCGGAGACGCGCTTGATCCGGCCGGCGGAGCGATCCAGCGCGACCACCCTGGCTCCGGCAGCCGCGAGCTGCAGCGTCTTGCCGCCCGGCGCGGCGCACATGTCGAGGGCCGTCTGGCCCTTCTCCAGTCTCAGCAGCTGGGCCGGAACGGCGGCGGAGGCGTCCTGCACCCACCAGCGGCCGTCATCGAAGCCGGGCCAGCCGGGGACTTCGCCCTTCAGGCCCACACGCAGACTGCCGCCCGTCAGCGCCTCGGCTTCGAGCGGGCCGGCCAGGTCGGCTGCGACCGCGTCGTCCTGGGGTGTGACGTCGGTGGCCGGCTCCTCGCCGATCATCGCCGCGATCGCCACGGCGTCCGCCGGGCCATAGGCCGAGCGCCAGCGCGCCGCCAGCCAGGTCGGGGCCATCAGGCCCGGATCGTTCAGCTCGGGCGGCTCCCGGGTCAGGCCGCGCAGGACGGCGTTGACCAGGCCCTTGAAGGTGTCGCCGCCCTTCTGGGCCGCGGTCAGGTCCACCGTCGCGCCGACGGCGGCGTGGGCGGGGGTCTTCAGCACCAGCAACTGGGCGGCGCCCAGGCGCAGGATGTTCACGATCCGCTCGGGCGGCGGCTTCTTCAACCGCGACTGCAGCACGGTGTCGATCGGCCCCAGCCAGCGCAGGGTCGCCATGACCAGCGCCCGGGCGAAGGCGCGGTCGCGCGGCTCCAGGGCCTGCATGGCGGGATGGTTCAGGCCCTCGTCCAGACCGGCCCGACGCGAGAGCGCGGTGGCCAGGAGGTCGAGGGCGGCGGCGCGGGCCGGAAGGCCGCGGATGTCGTCGGTTTCGCTCACGGGCGCGGCGTGCCCGCTTGGAGCCCGGCGCGCAAGGGCCTACATCGTCGCCATGGACGAGAACCCGCCGAACGCCGCCCCCGGCAAGGAGCTCAGCCCGGCTGCGCGCCGCGCGCTGGAGGAGGCCGAGATCCGCCGCAAGGAAGCCGAGGCCATGCCCCCGGAAGACGGCGGCCCCAAGGGCCCGGAACCCACGCGCTTCGGCGACTGGGAACGCAAGGGCATCGCGGTCGACTTCTAGCGGCCAAGTTGCTCCCCTTCGGGGGAGGAGCTGTCAGCGAAGCTGACTGAGGGGGTCCTCAACTGTGTGAGCGGACCCCCTCCGTCGCCTTTGGCGACACCTCCCCCATAGGGGGAGGAATTGCTGCAGCGCCTCAGACCCCAGTCATCTCCGCGGCCACCCGGCGC
>JBFMGV010000015.1:0-22828 GCA_040752615.1 Pseudomonadota bacterium
CGACCCCCGGCACGCTGCGCAGCGTGCGGGCCAGGCGGCGCAGGGCCATCGGTTCGTCATCGACCAGCACGGCCCGCAGCATCATGGCGCCGCCTCCGGGGCCATCGGCAGGCGGATCTCGGCGCGGAAGCCGGGTCTGGTCGACCGCGCGTCCAGGCGTCCGCGCGCGCCATAAAGCGCCGCCAGTCTCGCCGCGACATTGCGCAGGCCAACGCCGACGCCGGCAGTCGTGGCTACGCGGTGCTCGCCGTCATCGCTGACGGCCAGCACCAGATCCTCACCCTGCCGCCGCGCGCTGATGTCCAGTGCGACGGGCCGCAGCGCCGGGGCCACCGCATGCTTGATCGCGTTCTCCACCAGGGGCTGGAGGATGAACCCGGGCACCTGCGCCGCCCTCAGCTCGTGCGGGCATCGATAGGTGACCCCCAGCCTTTCGTCGAAGCGCACGGCCTCGATCTGCAGATAGGCCTCCAACATGTCGAGCTCGCTGCCCAGCGAGGTCAGGGCCGTCGGTTCCATCTCCAGCGAGGCGCGCAGGAAGTCCGACAGCCGCGTGAGCATGAGATCGGCGCGTTCGACGTCCCGCTCCAGGACCAGACCCGAGATGGCGTTCAGGGTGTTGAAGAGAAAGTGCGGATTGAGCTGCAGCCGCAGAAGCGCCAGCTGCGCCGCCTGGACCGCGGCCTCCGCCTCTGCCGCCCGGCGCGCCTGCCGCCGGGCCTCGTCGTTGGCGCTCAGCACCCAGAACAGCGCCGCGTTCAGGCCGAATGTCCAGGTGTAGAGGATCCAGACCGACGCGAAGCGCGGCACGTCGATCGCCGTCCAGCCCCGCCATTCCGGAAACCACGTGGCCGCCAGCCAGGCGTAGGTCGACAGGTCGATGGTGGTCTGGACGAGGCCCGCCGCGGCGCAGGCGATCCCGGTGAGCGGCCAACGCAGCATGAGCGGGTATCGCCGCAGCCGCCGCCACGCCGCATGCAACGCCACGGCCAGCGCCACGGCCGCCACCCAGAACCCGCCCTGCAACGGCGCCTGCAGCAGCAGTGAGCCACGCCCCTGCAGCGACGTCATCGCCGCCACCAGGGTGAAGCCGAACGACCACAGGGCGACGGACGCCCTCAGCGCCGCGCGGTCGACGCCCAGGCCACAACTTCGGCCAGTCTCGGGATCTGTCTGGCTTCCCATGGCCGGCGTCGTCCTACGCCCTGGGACTGACCGCCACCGCAGCTCGGCCAACACCGGCCCTGGTTCGGCGAAACCGGCTCGTCGCGGTCCGGACGGTGTTCGTCGCCGAGATCCAGCCGGTCAGCGGAAGACTGTCGGGACGGGTGCGCCGCCGGTCGTCGCCCCGCGTGGCCGACACCTATGGCGTCGGGCGTCTTCGCCCCCTAGCTTCCGCCGCCATGACCGAGCCCCTGCAGATCCGCCCCGCGACCCGCGCCGACGCCGCCGCCATCTGGGCGATCATCGGCCCGACCATCCGGGCGGGCGAGACCTACAGCCTGGACCGCGATCTCACCGAGGCGGCGGCGCTGGACTACTGGCTGGGGGCCGACAAGGAGACGTTCGTCGCCGAGGCCGGCGGTGAGATCCTGGGCACCTACTATATCCGCCCCAACCAGGCGGGGGGCGGCGCGCACGTCTGCAACTGCGGCTACATGACCGCGGCGGCGGCGGCCGGGCGCGGCGTGGCGCGGGCCATGTGCGCCCACTCCCTGGACCATGCCCGGGCGCGCGGCTTTCGCGCCATGCAGTTCAACTTCGTGGTCAGCACCAACGTGCGGGCCGTGAAGCTTTGGCAGGCGCTCGGCTTCGAGATCGTCGGCCGCCTGCCCGGCGCGTTCCACCATCCGACCGAGGGCTATGTCGACGCCCTGGTGCTCTATCAGGCGATCTGAGCCTCAGAACGCCCCGCCGCGGCCCTGACCCGAGGCGAAACGGGCCGCACCCTCGCGCGACGACCCCGAGCGCAGGGTCTCCATGCCGACCCGGATCTCCAGCGCCTGGGCAGCCTCCCAGTCCAGCGACCACTGGGCGATGGCCGACAGGCGGTCGTTGCGCATGCAGAGCTGCGGGAACGCGCCGATCTGGCGCGCGAGATCCAACGCGGCCTCCAGCGCCTTCCCGCTGGGGGCGACACGGTTGGCCAGGCCGATGTCCAGGGCTTCCCGCGCCCCCACCGGACGGCCGGTCAGGATCAGGTCCATGGCCCGCGAATGGCCGATCAACCGGGGCAGGCGCACCGTCCCGAGGTCGATCAGCGGCACGCCGAAGCGACGACAGAACACCCCGAAGGTCGCGTCCTCGGCCGCCACGCGCAGGTCGGCCCAACAGGCCACCTCCAGCCCGCCCGCCACCGCCGGCCCCTCGACCGCGGCGATCACCGGCTTGCCCAGCGCCAGGCGCGTGCAGCCCATGGGACCGAGGTCGCCCGTCTCCCTGACCGGATTGCCGCCGCCCTCGCTGATCGCCTTGAGGTCGGCGCCCGCGCAGAAATAGCCGCCCCGTCCGGTCAGCACCGCCACGTCCAGTCCGTCGTCCGCGTCGAAGGCCTTGAACGCGTCGTAGAGGGCCTGGGCGGTCGCCGCATCCACGGCGTTGCGGCGCTCGGGCCGCTCGATGGTGACGATCCCGATCCGGCCGTCGCGCTCGAAGCTCACCGTCATCGTCTGGTCCTCCCGCCGCGCATCGTCGGCCTTGCGACCACGGGGAACGCAAGCGCAAATGCCGGCCCGCAGCATCGAGGGACCACCATGAGCAAGGCCGAACGTCTGGGCTTCTCGCCCGAACGCCTGAAGCGCATCGACGCTTTCCTGCAGGAGAAGTACGTCGGGCCGGGCCGGATGCCCCACGCCCAGTTCGTGCTGGCCCGCGGCGGCGAGGTCGTCCACGAGGTGGTGCTGGGCCAGCAGGACGTCGAGCGCGCCGTGCCGCTGGCCGACGACACGGTCTACCGCATCTATTCCATGACCAAGCCGATCACCTCGGTGGCGCTGATGCAACTGGTCGAGGAAGGCAAGATCGCCCTGGACGATCCCGTCGAGCGGTACATCCCCTCATGGAAGGGCCTCGGCGTCTTCTCGGCCGGTGTGGGCCCCTATCTGACCGCGCCGACGGAACGGCCGATGCAGGTGGTCGACCTGCTGCGCCACACCTCGGGCCTGACCTACGGCTTCCAGAACCGCACCAACATCGACGCCGCCTATCGCAAGCTCAAGCTCGAGAACATGCACGGCGAGCACGACCTGGAGGCCATGATCGAGATGATGGCCAAGGTCCCGCTGGAGTTCACACCGGGCGAGGCGTGGAACTACTCCGTCTCGACCGACGTCTGCGGCTACCTGGTGCAGAAGGTGGCCGGCAAGCCTCTGGACCAGGTGTTCCAGGAACGTATCTTCGACCCGCTCAAGATGGTCGACACCGGCTTCCAGGTCCGCGACGACCAGCGGGGCCGCTTCGCCGCCTGCTACGACGCCCAGCCCGGCGGCGCCATCAAGCTGCAGGACGACCCGCAGGCCAGCCCCTATCTCGCGCCGCCCAAGCTGCTTTCGGGTGGTGGCGGCCTGGTGGGCACCGCCTATGACTACCTGCGCTTCGCCAACATGCTGCTGAACCGGGGCGAGCTGGACGGCGCGCGCATCCTGGCGCCCAAGACCGTCGACCTGATGGCTTCCAACCACCTGCCCGGCGGCGGCGATCTGACCGAGCTGTCGCGCTCGCTGTTCTCGGAGAGCACCAACGCCGGCGTCGGCTTCGGCCTGGGCTTCGCCGTGGTCTTCGATCCGCCGCAGACCCTCATCCCTTGCAGCCTGGGCGAGTTCTACTGGGGTGGCGCGGCCTCCACCGCCTTCTGGGTCGACCCGATCGAGGACATCACGGCGGTGTTCATGACCCAGCTGCTGCCCAGCTCGGCCTATCCGATCCGCCGCGAGCTCAGGACGCTGGTCTACTCCGCCCTGATGGAGACGAACGGCTAGCCGCCTCGGCCAGCGCTTCGGCCTCCTCGATCATGGGCTGGCCGAAGCCGGTGTCGGGCTCGTCGGTGGCGATCGGCGAGTTCGGCATCATCCGCTGCTTCCGCCAGCCGCCCCACAGATAGTAGGCGCCGGAGAGCACCATCGTCATCGCGCTGCCGACCGGGAAGCTGATCCAGATCGCCTCCGCGCCCATCGACGGCTGCAGCAGGTTGGCCAGTGGCACCCGGATGCCCCACAGCGAGATGATCATGGCGATCAGCGGCGGCCACACCGCCCCCGTCGCCCGCACCACGCCCGAGAAGATGAACGCGACCCCGAAGGCGATGAAGCCCCACAGGACGATCGAGTTGATGTGGATCGCGATCGGCAGCGACGGGCTGTCGCCCGGCAGGAAGGCGCGCAGGATCCAGGGATCCAGGAAGTAGATCGCCAGCACGGGCAGGCCGGTGAACAGCAGGGCGTACCAGGCGCCGCTTCTGGCGATCCGCTCGACCCGGTCCATCCGGCCGGCCCCGACGTTCTGCGCCGCCATCGACGACACCGCCGCCCCCAGCGCCATCGCCGGCATCTGCACATAGGTCCAGAGTTGCGAGGCCGCGCCATAGGCCGCCGAGGTGTGGACGCCGTAGCGGTTCACCAGCCCCATCATCGTCACCGCGGCCAGCGAGGTGACGATCATCTGAAAGCCCATCGGCAGGCCCTTCAGCACCAGGCCGCGCACGATGCCGAAGTCGGGCCGCAGCAGGTGGAACTCCCCCGGCCGCAGCACCAGGATCGACTTCTTGCGGTAGAGGTGGACGATCATCGCGACCAGGGTGGTGGTCTGCGAGATCAGGGTGGCGGTCGCGGAGCCCGCGATGCCCAGCTCGGGGAACGGCCCGTAGCCGGTGATCAGCAGCGGGTTGAGGATCACGTCCAGGCCCACCGTCAGCAGCGAGAACAGGAACGGCGTACGGCTGTCGCCCGTCCCGCGCTGGGCCATCATCACATAGCTGAAGAAGTACATGAACGGCATCGCCGAGAAGATCACCCGCAGGTAGGCGATCGCCTCGGCCCGCGCCTCGGCGGGCGTGCCCATGGCGTCCAGCACGTGCGGCGTCAGCAGGGCCCCGACGATCCCCACCGTCAGGGACACGAAGATGAAGAAGGCGGTCGAGGTGCCGATCACCTTCTTCGCCTGAGCCTCGTTCCGCGCCCCCATCGCCTGGCCGATCATGATGTTCGAGGCCATGGATAGGCCGAACACCGCCCCCAGCATCAGGAACATGATCTGGTTGGCGTTGGCCGTGGCGGTCAGCGCCGACTCGCCCAGCACGTGACTGACCCAGATGGCGTTGGCCGAGCCGTTCAGCGACTGCAGGATGTTGGTGCCCAGCACCGGCAGGGCGAAGAGGATCAGGGTGCGCCCGATGGGTCCCTGGGTCAGGTCGGGCATCTTGCGGCCCGGTGGCCCACCCCTCGCCGCGCCTGCGTCAGTCACCGAAAATCCCCCCGCTCCATACCGCTTCTACGAGCGGTGTCATGGGACGTTCAAGCGCCTGTGCTTGAGACGATGGCGTTTCCGTCTAAACACGGCGCATGACCGTCAAGATCCTCCAGTTCGGAACCACCGGCCAGCTCGGCGTGGAACTGCTGCGCCAGGCGTCGGCCCACGACGTGGCGATCACCGCGCTGGGTCGCGCCGAGTGCGACCTCTCCGATCCGGCCGCCGCGGTGGCGAAGGTCGAGGAACTCCGTCCAGAGGTGGTGGTGATCGCCGCCGCCCACACCGCCGTCGATCAGGCCGAGAGCGAGCCCGACCTGGCGCGGGCGATCAACGCGGGGACGCCCGGCGCGATCTCGGCGGCGGCGGCCCGCATCGGCGCGGCGGTAATCAACGTGTCCACCGACTACGTCTTCGACGGCGCGGGCGGCGCGCCCTACGGCGAGGACGCCGGGACCAATCCGCTCAACACCTACGGCCGCACCAAGCTGGAAGGCGAACAGGCGGTGGCGGCGGCCAATCCGCGATCGCTGAGCATCCGCACCTCGTGGGTTGTCTCTCCTCACGGCAAGAACTTCGTGAAGACCATGCTGCGGGTCGCCGCGGCGGGAAATCCGCTGAAGGTCGTCGACGACCAGTCCGGCCGCCCGACGTCCGCCGCCGACCTGGCCGGCTTCATCCTCGGTCTGGCCCCGACGCTCGCCGCCGCGCCGGCTGGCGACGCCCGCTTCGGCGTCGTTCACTTCGCCAACGACGGCGAGGTCTCGTGGCGCGACTTCGCGATCGAAATCTTTCGACAGGCCCTGGGCGACCAGGGACCGGAGGTGGGCGGCCAGAAGACCGCCGACTACAAGACCCCCGCCCAGCGCCCGCTGCGCGCCACCATGGACCTGACGCGGCTGCGGCGCGACTTCGGCGTGAGCCCCCGGCCGTGGCAGGCGGCCCTGACCGACATCATCGCCGAGCTGAAGGCGGCCGGATGAGCGAGACGCTGCGCCGGGCCGGCCTCGCCGACATCGGCGCGCTGACCGAGCTCATGCTGGCCAGCAGCGCTTACCACGGCCAGTACGCGCCGATGCTGGCCGGCTACGCCATCAAGCCGGAGCAGGCCGAGCGGGACATCATGGTGCTGGCCGAGGCCGGCGGCGGGCCGCTGGGCTTCTACAGCCTGATCACCCAGGGCGAACCCGAGTTGGACCTGATGTTCGTATCCGATGCGGCGCAGGGAACGGGCCTGGGCGCCCGCCTCTTCGAGCACATGGCGGATCAGGCGCGGGCCCTGGGCATCGACGCGGTCAAGATCATCGCCAACCCGCCGGCCGAGGGCTTCTACCGGCGGATGGGCGCCGAGCGAATCGGCACCCGCCGCCCGCTCGGCCGGATCACCTGGGATCAGCCGATCCTCTATCTGCGACTGAACTGAGGATCAGCGCGCCAGGCAGCGCTGATAGGCCGCCTCGCCGCGGGTGGTCTTCAGCACGAAGCCGGCGGGATCGCTGACCATCATCCGGGCCTCGCCGACGTCGCGCCGCACCGGCCGCGGGCCGGGGGTGGAACAGGTCTGGCGCAGGCCGTGCTCGGCGTCACGGCTCCAGCTGACGTTCCACACGCAGGAACCGCCCTTGGAGATCATCCGCTCTCCATCCCAGCGCAGGCGCGCTTGGGCCCGCCCGCAGCCGTCCGCCTCGGCGTAGACGCCCGGCTCCAGCACGGGCCCGTCCGACCGCGCCGAAGCGCCCGAAGCAACCGCACCGAGGGCGAGGGCCAGGATCCAGGGCGTGTGACGAAGCATGAGCGAACCTCCGAACGGTTGGGATGGTTCGCACAAATACAGAGCACGATCTGCTCAAGTCGACAGCACAACGGTTACAAAGTGTGCAAGCAACCGGGTGAGGGCCGACCTCAGGCGTCGTTGTCGGGGTGCTGGTTCGAGGTGATGCCCTCGAGATACCCGGGTGGCGCGACCAGCACCTCGAGCCCCTCGAAATGTCGAACCCACGCGGGTCCCGACTGCGGCTCCAACTGGATCACGGGTTCGATCTCGGCGGCGCGGTCGAACGAGAAGATCGTGATGTCGAGGGTCTTGTCGCTCTCGAACGTCAGCGGCGTGCCGCAGTCGCGGCAGAAGCCCCGGCGGATCTTGTTCGAGCTCTGGAACAGGCCGCGCTCGCCGGTCCAGGTGGTCTTGGCGGCGTCGACCGTGACGAAGGCGCCGAACGGCCCGGCCAGCGCCTTCTGGCACATGCGGCAATGACAGATGCTGGCGCGCCCGAGCTCGCCCTCGACCTGGTAGCGCACCGCGCCGCACTGACAACCGCCCGACCAGCTCATGCCACCACCGTCTCCGCGACCTCGGCCAGCAGGCGACGGCCGTCATGACCGGTCACCCGAACGCGCGTCAGTTCGCCGACCGGCGCCTCGCCGGTAAAGGCGATTTCGGTGAAATCGTCCGCCCGTGCGACGCCCGGGCGTTCGACCAGGGCGCTCAGCGTGCGGCCCGACTGCCGGTCCAGGTGGCGCGCCAGGCCCGCCTCGCCCGCGGCCCGCAGCCGCGCCGCCCGGGTCTTCACCAGCCCGCCCTTCACCGCCGGCATCCGCGCCGCCGGTGTTCCGGGCCGCGGGCTGAACGGGAAGACGTGCAGGAAGGCCAGGTCCGCCTCCTCCACCAGCCGCAGGGTGTTCTCGAACATCTCGTCGGTCTCGGTGGGAAACCCGGCGATCAGGTCGGCGCCGAAGGCGGTGTCGGGTCGCACCGCGCGCACCTCGCGCACCAGCTTCAGGGCGTCGGCCCGGCTGTGGCGTCGCTTCATGCGCTTCAGGATCATGTCGTCGCCCGCCTGCAGCGACAGGTGCAGGTACGGCATCAGCCGCGGCTCCTCGGCGAGGCAGCGCATCAGGTCCGGGTCGATCTCGGCCGCGTCGATGGACGACAGCCGCAGCCTCGGCAGGTCGGGAACCAGCTTCAGGATGCGGGCGACGAGTTGGCCCAGGGTCGGCTGGCCCGGCAGGTCGGCGCCCCAGCTGGTGACGTCCACGCCTGTCAGCACGACCTCGCGATAGCCCTCGGCCGCCAGCCGCCGCACCTGTTCCACCACTTCGCCGGCCGCCGCCGAGCGCGAGTTCCCCCGGCCATAGGGGATGATGCAGAAGGTGCAGCGGTGGTCGCAGCCGTTCTGGACCTCCACATAGGCCCGCGCGCGGTCCTTCAGGCCGTCGATCAGGTGACCTGCGGTCTCGCGCACGCTCATGATGTCGTTGACGCGCACCCGCGCCGGTTCCGCCGGCTGGGTGCGGGCGACGGTGCGATAGGCGCCGGCCTGGCTCTTCTCGGCGTTGCCCAGCACCAGGTCGACCTCGTCCATGCCGGCGAAGGCGGCCGGGTCGATCTGGGCCGCGCAGCCGGTGACGATCAGCTTGGCGTCCGGCCGCTCGCGCCGGGCCTTGCGGATCGCCTGGCGCGCCTGGCGCACCGCCTCGTTGGTCACGGCGCAGGTGTTGAAGACGATGGCGTCCGACAGCCCGTCCTCTGCGGCGCGCCGGCGGATGACCTCGCTCTCGTAGGCATTCAGCCGGCAGCCGAAGGTCACGATGCGGACGTCGCCGTCATCGGTATCCGTCGGGGTCAGGGTCTCAGGGCTCTCGGCCGACACGGGTCTTGTCCTTGGCCCACACGATCCGTCGCGCCACCGCGCAGGTGTCGCGCGCCGACACCGGGCCGAACGTGCGGGAGTCCGCGGCGTTGTCGCGATTGTCGCCCATCACATACCACGAACCCGCCGGCACCGTCGTCGGCGGCACATTGTCCAGGGCCTCGTCCGAGCCGAGGTCGAGGATGCGATGACGCCGGCCGTTCGCCAGCGTCTCCTCCAGCTCGGTCGCGCGAACGGCCGAGCTGGGGAAGGGAGCCGAACCCTTGGCCTCGCGCCGCAACGTCTGGCCGTCGATGGTCAGAAGGCCGTCCTTCATCGCCACCGTCTGGCCAGGGCCGGCCACGATACGGTGCATCAGCGGCTCGGCCGTCTGCGGCCGGCGGAAGACCACCACGTCGCCGACCTTTGCGCCGGCCTTGCCGCACGTCGCCCGCGCGCCGTCGACGATGACGATGTCGCCCTGGCGCAGGGTCGGCTCCATGGAGCCGGAGCTCATCACATAGGTCGGGTGCGGGCCGTACGAGCTGTAGATCAGGTTACCGGCGAACAGCACGAACCAGGGCGCGATGTAGAGCAGCGCCAGGGGCCCGGTCCGACCGCTGCGCGCCGGCGCCCGCGGCGCCAGGAAGGCGGCGTGGAGGCCGAGCAGCAGCCCGATGGCGAGACCGCCGTACAGCAGGCCGTTCTGACCGAACGCATAGACGCCCGGCGGCTGGGCCAGGGTCCAGAAGTTGGCCGCGATGGACCCGCCCAGCAGGACGACGACGGTCGCGACCACCAGCTTCCAGGCGCCCACATAGGCGTAGCCGATGGGCGGGAAGATCGCGTTCAGGATCAGGGCGATGAACCAGCGGCGGGGCCGCGGGGCGGCGAAGTCGTTCAAGGAAGCTCGCCCGCGAAGTCCACGGCCGCCGGACCGGTCATGATCACGTGGCCGTCTTCCCGCCATTCGATGTGCAGCTCGCCGCCCTCGAACTCGATGGTGGCATGCCGGCCGGTCAGCCCTCGCCGGGCCGCCGCGACCAGCGCCGCGCAGGCGCCGGTGCCACAGGCCTTGGTCAGGCCCGCGCCGCGCTCCCAAATCCGCAGGCGGATCCGCTCCGGATCGACGATCTGGGCGAACCCGACATTGACCCGTTCAGGAAACAGCGCGTGCGTCTCCACAACCGGGCCCGCCTCGGCCACCGGCGCCTGGTCGATGTCCGGCACGAAGAAGACCACGTGCGGGTTGCCCATCGAGACGCAGCCGGGCGGCGCCATCAGGTCGGCGTGGTGATAGAGCGCCACATCGAGGCTCGCGGTGTCATGCGCCTCGGCCAGCGGAATCTGCTGCCATTCCAGGCCGGGCTGACCCATGTCGACGCTGACCAGGCGATCGCCGGCCTTGCTGGCGATCAGGCGTCCGGCCTGGGTCTCCAGCACCACCCGGTCCTTGCCGGTGGACTGCATCATCAGCCAGCCGACGCAGCGCGTGCCGTTGCCGCAGGCGCCGGCCACCTCGCCATCGGCGTTCCAGAACCGCACCCGGGCGTCGACGCCGTCCCCGCCCTTGTCCAGCGCGATGAGCTGGTCACAGCCGATCCCGCTCTCGCGGTCGGCGATCGCGCGAACCTCCTCCGGCGACGGGTCGAAGGGGGCGGAGCGGGTCTCGATCACGACGAAGTCGTTCCCGAGCCCATTCATCTTGAGAAACGGTCGAGCCATGGGCCGGCTCATATAGTGGAAACCGGCCGCGATCGCACCCCGGGGCGCGACGCGACGTCCCGTCGGTGCGCCGAACGGGCTAGGCGCGCTCGATGGCGGCGGCGGTGTCGTCGATCATGCCGACGATCTGGTCGAGCTGCTCCGGCGTCATCGGCCGGCTCATGCGCCCCTTCAGGGCCATGGTGAGGTTCATCATCGCGCGGCTGACGCGCGGGCGGCCCGGGCCGGCGTGGCGCGAGGCCTCTTCCATCTGAGCCATCAGGCCCTCGACGGTCGTGCGATCCTTCTCCAACTCGGCCCGGCCCGCGTCGGTGATCTCGAACAGCTTGCGCTCGCCCGTGTCGCCGGCCTGCCGGATCAGGCCTTCGTCCTCCAGCATCGCCAGGGTCGGATAGACCACGCCGGGAGAGGGCCGATAGGCGCCGCCGGTGCGCTCCTCCAGCGCCTTGATGAGATCGTAGCCGTGGCGCGACTGCTGTTCCAGCAGCGCCAGCAGGACGATCCGCAGGTCGCCGTGTCCGAAGAACCGGCCGCCACGCCCGCCGCCGCGGCGCTCGTGGTGGCCGCCCATGCGCCCGCCCCAGCCATGCCTGCTGCGGTGGACGTGTTCTTTGTGAAAGTGTCTGTGCATTCGATTTAGACCTTATTCCGATATGTCTGAATTATAGATATATCGGAACCGTATCGATCGCAAGGGCAATTTCGATATTATCTAAATCGTATCGAAAAATTCGCCTCAGACGTCCTTCAGGACGTCGGCCAGCAACCTTCCCTCGGCCCTGCGGTTCGAACCCGACCGCCATGCCACCACGATCTCCCGGGCCGGGTGATCCGCATCGATCGGCCGGACCACGACATTGGCGGCGCGCGCGAGGCCGGCGCTGACCGCCATCTCGGGCAGGAAGGTCACGCCGAGGCCCGAGCCCACCATCTGCACCAGGGTCGGAAGGCTGGTCGCGGCGAACGGCTCGTCGCCGGACCCCGAGCGGGGCGGGTTCAGCCGGCAGGCCGACAGCGCGTGCTCGCGCAGGCAGTGGCCGTCTTCCAGCAGGATCAGGTTCTCGGCCTCCAGCGCCTCGGGGGTCGCGGAGTCCTGCTGCGCCAGCGGATGGTCGGCCGGAACAGCGGCCAGCAGTTCGTCGTCGGCCACGTGCGCCCACTCCAGCCCGCCCATATCGAACGGCAGGGCGATCAGCGCCGCGTCGAGGCGGCCGGCCTTCAGTTCGGCGATCAGCCGATGCGTCAGGTCCTCGCGCAGGAACAGGCGCAACTTCGGAAACCGCTGCTTCAGCAGCGGCAGGGCGCCGGGCAGCAGGAACGGCGCGATGGTCGGGATCACGCCCAGGCGGAAGCGGCCCGTCAGGGGCTGGCCGGCGTTCTTGGCCGCCTCCACCAGTTCCTCGGCCTCGTTGAGGATCACCGTCGCCCGCCGCAGGGCCTCCTCGCCCACCGGCGTCAGGATCACGCCGGTCCGGGCGCGGTCGACCACCGGCGCGCCCAGCGTGCGCTCCAGTTCCTGTATGCCGGCCGACAGGGTGGGCTGGGTCACGTGCGCCGCGTCGGCCGCCTTCCCGAAGGCCCCGTGCTCGGCCAGCAGCTTCAGGTACTGGAGCTGGCGAATGGTGGGCAGCATCAAGGGGAAGGCCTCCGGTGCGGCAGCAAGATAGGCCCAATCTATCCCACGATCAAAAACTATCGATTTGAACTGTGGACACCCGCCCCCTATCTCATCGCCAACGGCCGGACAGCAGTCGAGGCCGTGTCCATCGGGAGCCGCGCACGCACACACCCGCGGCTCCTGGACCGGTCCGGCGGCGCTCGCCCTCTCCCCCCAAGAGCGCCGCCGGACTTTCCCCTTTCAGAACGTCAGGGACACCTTCGCCGCCACCGCATCGTCACGCGCGTCGACGCGATGGCGGGATGACAGTTGCGCCGACCATCCATGTCCCAGGTCGATCTCCACCGCCGGCGAAATCACGAAGCGATCCCGCCCCGAGGTTCGCGCCCGCGCAATGATCGGATCGGCGCTGTTGCCGACCAGAACGCCCTCCAGCGTCGCCATGCCACCAGCGAGGCGGTGCTCGTAGTCGAGGCTGATACGCGGTCGGACACGCCCCCAGCCGTCATAGGCGGCGGCGACCCCGACGAGGCCATCCAGCACCTCGAAGTCGCTGTGTCCGTAGCCCATCTCAAGACCCGTATCCCCGGTTTCGGCCCAGGCCCTCCAGGACACCTGACGCCAGGCGATCGCCACGGAGGGCGCTGCCGTGAAACCACCGCCCTGGAGGAACACCGCAGCCTCCAGGTCCGCGGCCTTGCCACGCAGCTTGGGCGCAAAGGCGGTGGACATCAGCGCCACCGGCAGGCGCCGCGCACCGTCGGCGTCTCCCCAGAAGCGTATCGCGCTGGCGCCCAGGCGCACCGGTCCGATCCAGCGCTCGCCCGCCGCGGCGAGGGTCCACCCTTCCAGATCCTGACGACCTTGATCCAAGCGCGTCTCGCGACCGACCTTCGCGGCGGTGACCCTGAGTGACCAGCCTTCGCCGTCCGACCATCCCGCTCCGAACCGGAACGCCTCCGTCTCGCTCCGGGCGGCCAGCGCGGTCTCGGCGCGCCCCGTGCGGGACCGCGCGAGCTCCGCCTCGGCGATCATCGTCAGCCCGGCCGGGGCGGGTTCGTCGCGCAACCAGACCCGGCGGCGCTCGCGGCGTTCCGTCGACGTCGTGTCACGAAGCAGGGCCAGCCCATCACCCACCAACGCGGCGGCCGCCAGGTTGGCCCGCCCGTCCAACTGATCCAGCAGCGCGCCGTAGTACTGGGCCTGCAGCTCCTGGGCCCGCGTCGTCAGGTGAAGGCCATCGAAGAAGAGATAGCCGTTCTGAACCCTCGGGTCCGCACTGCACAGCCGGCCGCTCTCCTCGTCGTAGCATGCACGGTCGACCACCTCGAACCCCAGCGCCTTGGCGTTGGCCTGGATGTGCCGGAAGAGGCTGTTGATCGGCACATTGACGATGTCGACGCCCTCGCCCGCCGCGGCATTCGCCTGCGCCAGGGCCGCGACCTGGGCCGCACGATGCTGCGCGCCGAGCTGGTCCAGCGCCTCCAGCAGCCTCGCCCGATCGGCGGCGGGCACGATGTCATTGAAGGCCGGCGCGCGAATGAAGTCCGGAACCTCCTCCACCAGGATTCGCCGCGCTCCCAGCCTGGCCAGAGCCGAGGCCGAGCCGGCGACGTTGGCGGTCACCTCCTTCGAGGTCTCACGCAGGTCGCGCGCACCGAGATCCCGAATGAAGTCGTTGGTCCCGGTCTCGATCACGAACAGATCCCCCGCCATCGGCCTGGGAGCGCCGTCCAGCAGGCGCTGGCGATAGGTCTCGACCTGCCGCAGCAGGCCCGTCTCCACCGCCGCGGCGATGTTGCCGACGCCAGAGGTGGCGCCGCTGTAGGCGAAGTTCACCGCTGCATCTGAGGTCAGGGCGCCGAGCACCGGCTTGATGCCTGGACGCAGATACTCCACCCACACCGGGCCGTTGGATTCCCGGGAGAAGCCGTCCGGCGCGAAATAGGGTGTTCCGGGACGCTCAAGCCCCGGCAAGGCATAGAGATTGCCCTGCTCTGCGGCGCTGTCGCCAAAGACGTAGAGGCCGCCCGTCACAGGGCTGGCCTGGGCGCCGCTCCCAGCCAGGATGGTCACGAGCGCCGTGGCGGCCAGAGCCGCCGATCTGAAGGTCTGAGTCATGAGAGCCGTCGTTGTTCTTGGGGAGGCGCCGACGGTTCACGCCGACGGTTTCTCCCTGGCGACGGCAGGGCGCAGGCGTCGTCCGGTCCTTCACGCCCGGACGATCGGACTCGATCTCAAGCGGCGACTTTCGATCGCGAACGCCATGCGGCGGGCGTCTGCCCAGTCACCCGCCTGAACGCCTCGTAGAACGTGGACTTGGAGTTGAAGCCGACAGCAAGGGCGAGGTCCAGCAGACCGCCCGCATCCTCCCCACGGGCCATGCGGGCCGTCGCCTCCTCGATCCGTGCCCTGGACAGCCACTCGTGGAAGCCTCCCGCCCGCATATTCAGCGCCTGCGAGACATCGTTGGCGCTGGCCTGCACGGCGGCGGCCAGCTTCTGGAGGGTTAGGGTCGGATCCGTGTGGAGTCCCCGCCGGATCGCCTGGGCCAGCTTCTCCATCAGCCGGTCGATATCGGCCTCGTCCAGCGCGGATCGGGCGTACTTCACGCCCAGGTCTCCGGCGCGGGGCGGCGCCGTCAGCGGATCGGGCGGCGCGGCGATCGCCAGCATGGCGAGCGCGTAGATCGCAAGGGCCAGAACGAGATTCACGAGGCTGACCGCACGATCGTCGAGCCCCGCGACCGCACCGACCAGCCCCGCCAGATAGGCCGCCCAGCCGACGAGCGCGGCAGCCGTCAGTCGAAGCAGCCAGCGCCGCTTGTTCCGATCGACGACCGCTGAGGCCCGGCTTCGTGACGCCAGAAGATACGAGCCGAGTTGGATCGCCGCGGCCGCAACGAACAGCAACAGCGAGACGCCAGCCAGGAACGCGGCGCTTCCTTCGAGGTCGGCGCCCTGGTCGAAGCGCCAGCGCAGATCTCCGGGGCCCAGTAGCCAAGGCGCGAGCAGAAGCGTCAGCCCGACCGCGCCGCCGACGTGTGGCCACGCCCGTCGCCAGCCGGCATTGACCGGATCGGCCACCGCCGCCACATGCAACCAGACCAGTGGCCCCAGCCACGCCAGCGTCGCGTAGCCGAAGCCGAACGCCCAGGGCGCCGCGTCGTAGACGTCGGCGGCGGCGAGGGCGTCCTCCACCATGGTCAGCCCGACCAGTGTCACGGCCAGCGCCAGATAGCGCGCCTCGGCGCTGGCCGTGCGGTCGCGGACCAGCAGGGCCAGGGCGAAGAACAGGCCGGCGCAGCCCCCGACACTGGATGTGACGATCTCGAAGAGCGTCCAGCCGTCCATCACCCCTCCAAGGCCGCCGCGAGGCGGGCCACGCCGGCGTCCATCGCCTTGGGCGGAAAGCCGGTGAATCCCATCATCAGGCCGGGGCGCGGCGGCAGGTCGTGATGCAGCGGACTGATCGCCCGGGCGATGACGCCGCGCGCCGCGGCCAGGGCCTCGGCCTCCACATCGGAGCGACCATCCTTGAGATAGGCGATCAGGTGCATGCCCTGATCCGGCACATCCGGCTCCAGGATGTGGCCCAGCCGCCGGTCGAGCGCCTCGGCCAGGGCATCGCGTTGGGCCTTGTAGGCCAGGCGGCGGCGGCGGATGTGCGCCGCGAACTGGCCGCTTTCCATAAAGTCGAGCGCGATGGCCTGGGTGATGGTCGGCGGCTGGCGATCGGCCAGGCGTCGCAGGGCCGCGAAGGGTTCGACCAGCGCGCGCGGCGCCACCAGATAGCCCAGGCGTAGGCCCGGAAAGAGCGCCTTGTTCAACGTGCCGATGTAGATCACCCGCTCGCCGCCATCGAGCCCCTGCAGGGAGGCCAGCGGCGCGCCCGCGTAGCGGAACTCCGAGGCGTAGTCGTCCTCCAGGATCCAGGCCCCCGCCTGCCGCGCCCAGGCGATCAGTTCCAGCCGCCGCCCCATCGAGAGCGCCACGCCCAGCGGATACTGGTGCGAGGGGGTGACGAAGGCCGCCCTGGCGTCCGGGGCCGCCTCGACGCCGGACTGGACGACGAGGCCCGACCGGTCGACCGGCACGGCCACCGCCTCGGCCCCGGCCGCCGTCAGGGCGTGCCACGTGAAGGGATAGCCGGGATCCTCCAGCCAGACCTTGTCGCCCGGCTTCAGCAACAGGCGGATGCTGAGGTCCACCGCGTGCTGCGCGCCCGTTGTGATCACCACCTGCTCGGGTTCGCAGACGACGCCCCGGGCCGCGCGCAGATAGTCCGCCACCGCGCCGCGCAGGCGCGCGTCGCCCGCCGGCTCCGAATAGCCGAAGTGGCTCGGCGACAGGTTGCGCAGCGCGCGGCGGGTCGAGGCGGCCCAGGCGTCGAGCGCGCGGGCGTCCATCAGGGTGCGGCCGTTCGAGAACGTCTGGTCCGACAGCGGCGGCATGTTGGTGAAGGGCACGGCGCGCAGATCGGCGGGCGGCGCGGGCGGCGGCTCGGCGGTGGGCCGGATGTCCATGACACCCGACAGGTCCTTCGAGACATAGGTCCCCGAACCGGTGCGCCCCTCGGCGTATCCTTCGGCCAGGAGCTGGTCGTAGGCGGCCACGACCGAGGCGCGCGCCACGCCCAGCCGCTGCGCCAGGTCGCGGCTGGACGGCAGGCGACCGCCCGGCTTCAGCGCGCCCGCGTGGATGGCGTCGCGCACCTGGTCGTAGACCTGCCGGATCACCGGCCGCCCGGCTTCGGGCGCAGTCCAGGGATAGATGTCCGCCCAACTCAAGTGGTCTGCCCCAGCGCCGATCATTGGACCTGTAGAGCAGTCCACATAGCGCGTAGCTGCACCGCAGGAAAGGAGACGCGCATGTCGACCAAACCCCAACCCATCCCGGCCGACGCCCGCCGCGTCATCCTGGTGTCCATCTTCGCCTACGCCGTGGCGATCGCCGTCGTGGCCGCGGGCCTGCCCGCCTTCCTCGCGCCCCTGCGCCCAGCATTGGTCCTCGCCGACCCGGCCCCGGTCGTGCACCGGGCGATCCCAGTCACCGGAGTCCGGCCATGAGTCCCGCCGATGGAAACGCTGCGGCCTTCATCCCCACGGCGCGCTCGCAGGTGCGCCGCAGGCCGCAGCGGGCCCACTACGACGAAGCGTCGGTCTTCAGCGTGCTCGACGCCGGGGTGATGGCGCATGTGGGCTATGTCATCGACGGCCAGCCCTTCGTGACCCCGACAGCCTACTGGCGCGAGGGCCGCAAGCTGTATTGGCACGGCGCGGCCGCCAGCCGGATGCTGGAGACGGTCGCCGAGGGCGCCCCAGTCTGCGTGACGGTCAGCTTCCTCGACGGGCTCGTGGTGGGCCGTTCGGGCATCACCCACTCGCTGAACTACCGCTCCGCCATGTGCTTCGGCCGGGCCCGCCTGATCGAGGACCTCGCCGAGGTCCGGGCCGCCATGGACGCCTTCATCGACCGCCTCTACGCGGGCCGGCCCATCAAGCTGCGGCCGACCACCGACGAGGAACTGCGCCGCATCAAGCTGGTGGAGATGGAGATCGAGGAGGCCTCGGCGAAGATCAAGGACACCGGCGTCAGCGACCTGCCGGCCGACGAGGGCTGGGGCGCCTGGTTCGGGGTGTTCCCGGTGGAAACGCGCATCGGCGCGCCGCTGCCCGACCCGCGCAACACCGCGCCGCCGACCGACGACCTTTCGCCCTACGCCGAGGGCGCGCGCCTGGACGAGACCCTGACGCAGACCGCCGTCGCCTACGGCTTGCCCGTCTCCACGTAGCGGACCAGGCGCACCCAACTGCCGGTCAGCACCCGGTCGACCACCGGCGCGGCCTTCAGGATGTAGTCGCGCGCGCCGCCGACGTTGTAGGTGATGGTCAGTTCGGTCCCGCCGTCCTTGGGCTTGGCCTGGAAGAAGACGGCGCCCGAGACGCCTTCGTTCTGGAGCGGGCCGAAGGCGCCGTCGGCGCGGACCATCCCTTGCGTCGGCCAGGCCAGGACGACGGTGGCGTGCTGCACGCTGCCGCCGTCGGGCAGGGCCTCGCACCAGCAGGCGCCGGCCTTCAGCGGCAGCGACAGGTTCTCGGACTTGCCGGAGTAGGTGTGGTCGGGGTCCCACCAGCGCCCGATCTCGCCGATCGCCTGGTAGACCTTCGCCGGGGGCGCCTTCACCTGGTAGACCGACTTGAGGCGAAACCCTTGCGGCCCCGTCTCCACGATCTCCGCGTTCGCCGCGCCGCCGAATGCCAGGGCGGCCACAGCCGCCAGAACCGCTGCCTTCATGCCAAGCTCTCCCTCAGGCCGGCTCGAAGCTTAGCGGGCCTCCCCAGAACGTCTCAACCAGACTGTGCTGCGCGCCGGGCTGGCCGGTCGTGAGAAAGCGGCGAACGGACCCCTGGCCGGGATCGAACTCGGGATGCCGCGCGAAGTAGCGCTCCAGGGCGTCGGCTGTCGCGTCGGGCTGGCGGATCAGCGGCGTGCCCGGCGGCAGCGCGGCCTGAAAGAGGTCGGCGACGATCTCATAGTGGGTGCAGCCCAGGATCGCCCGGTCGGGATGGCGGCCGATCCGCGTGGCCAGGGCCTTCACATGCCCCTCGATCACGCTCTTCAGCTCATCGCGCGGCGCGTTCTGCTCGATCATCCGCGCCAGCTCCGGGCAGGGCTCGGAGAAGACGGCCACGTCCTGCCGGCGCTTGTCGATCTCGATCTCGTAGACCCGGCTCTTCGTCGTCGCGGGGGTGGAGAAGACGCCCAGGATCTCCAGCTTCTCGGCCTTCTCCTCGCGCCACTGGGCCTCGTGCTCCCACGGCAGCCCCGTCGCCGCCTCGATGGTCGGCACCACGATGCCCAGCACGTTCAGGGGCCGCCCCTTCTCGCGCCGATAGCCCGGCAGCCAGGTCTGCTGCAGGCGGCGCAGGGCGACGCTGGCCGCGGTGTTGCAGGCCAGGACCACCACGTCGCACCCTTCGTCGAACAGGCGGATGCAGCCGGCCTTGGTCAGCTCGACGATCTCCTCGCCGCTCCGGCCGCCGTAGGGCGCATTGGCCTGGTCGGCCAGATAGACGAAATCCGCGGTGGGGAACCGCTCCACGAGCCGGTGGTGGACGGTCAGCCCGCCGACCCCGGAATCGAACACGCCGATGCTCATATGAGAGGTGTTAGCGAGGGTCGGAGGAGGTGTCGACGGCGCGGCTGCCGTCTGCACCGAAACGGCGCCGCCTCAGCGCCAGCCGCGGCCGGCGGAAACGTAGGCGGCGTCCTGGGCGAGCTCGGCGACCGAGCCCGCGGCCGTGCGGCATTCGCCCAGAGCCACGCCATCGCCACGGCCGGTGATCCGGCAGGTGACGTCCTGGCCGAAGCTGGCGGCCATCAGGGTCTGGCGCTGCGGCGCGGCGGTCGAGGCCATGCCCAGGCCGTCGGCGACCCGCACGGCGACCCACGTCGAGGGATCGGCGCCCAGGGCGACGCAAAGGGTCTCGCCGTTCAGGACGTGCAGCACAGGGCCGCGGATCGTCTCGGCGCCGACCGGCGCCTCACCGGCGCACACGCCGGCCTGCGCCACGCCCGAGAGGGCCGTCGCCAGGGTCATCGCGCCGATCAGCAGGGACAGTCGCATAAGGGTTCAACGCCGGTTGTTTCGCGACGTTCACTGCAAACCTCGCGCCACACGAGAATGTACGGCGGCGGGACGTCCTAGGACGCGAAGAGATCGGCCTGCGCGGCGGCCTGCGCGCCCTCGATCCCGAGCAGCTTTAGCTTCGTGTTCACCCCGCCGCGCGCCGAGAAGCCGCCCGGCTTGCCGCCCGCCGCCGTCACCCGGTGGCACGGCACCACGATCGGCCACGGGTTCTTGCCCAGCGCCTGGCCCACGTCACGCGCCAGCAGCTTGTCGCCCAGCTTCTCGGCGATCTGGCCATAGGTCAGGGTCTCGCCCGGCGGAATGCCCCGGGCGATCTCATAGACCCGGGCGTGAAACTCCGGCGTGCGCGACAGGTCGATCGGCGTGTCCAGCAGATCGGGTTTGTCGCCCCGCATCAGGGCCCTCACGTCGTCGACCGTCTTGGCGTAGGCGCCCGGCGCCGGCGCCTCCACGGCCTCGGGGAAGCGTCGCAGGAACGACTGCCGGGCGACCTGCGGGTCGCGCTCGGGCAGGTGGACACCGACCAGACCGTGATCGCCCCAGGCGATGCCGGCGTGGCCGATGGCGGTCTCGAAAAGGGCATAGCTGATCATTCGAGGACGATAGCGCCGTTCGCCGATAACCGCTGGCGGCTTTCGGACATGCATGGGGCGCGACGCCGGATTCCTTGACTCAGAGTTCTCCACAGGCGCATAAGCGCGCCCTTCCGGCGCCAACCTCGGTCAGCGCCCTCTACCGTCACGACCCCCATGGCCCCAATTCAAGGGTATCCCTGGGACGAGGACGGCGAGGCCCCCCGTCCACGCAATCGTGCACGGGGGTCGATTGCGTTTGGGCCTTAGGAGCGACACTTGTTCGACGCGCTTACAGATCGGCTGACAGGGGTTTTCGACCGGCTCTCCGGTCGCGGCGTGCTGTCCGAGAAGGACGTCGACGAGGTCATGCGCGAGATCCGCGTCGCCCTCCTCGAGGCCGACGTCGCGCTGCCGGTCGTCCGTGACTTCATCGCCAAGGCGAAGGAAGCCGCCACCGGCGAGGCGGTGATACGCTCGGTTCGCCCGGCCGACCAGGTGGTCAAGATCACCTATGACGGCCTCGTCGAGATGCTGGGCGGCGAGGGCGAGCCCGAGAGCCTGAACCTCTCGATGAACCCGCCGACGGTCATCCTGATGGCCGGCCTGCAGGGCTCGGGCAAGACCACCACCGCCGGCAAGCTGGCGCTGAAGCTGATCAAGGACCGCAAGAAGGTCCTGCTGGCTTCGCTCGACACCCGCCGGCCCGCCGCCATGGAGCAACTCGGCATGCTGGCCGAGCAGGCGGGCGCCAGCTTCCTGCCGATCGTCGCCGGCCAGTCGGCCCCCGACATCGCGCGTCGCGCCATGCAGGCGGCCAAGCTGCAGGGCTTCGACGTCCTGATCCTCGACACCGCCGGTCGCACGACCGTCGACGAGGCGCTGATGGCCGAGGCGGCCGAGATCGCCAAGATCTCGACCCCGTCCGAGACGTTGCTGGTGGCCGACGCGCTGACCGGACAAGATGCGGTGCGCACCGCCAAGGCGTTCCACGAGCGCCTGCCGCTGACCGGCCTGGTCCTGACCCGCGCTGACGGCGATGGCCGCGGCGGCGCCGCCCTCTCGATGCGGGCGGTCACCGGCCTGCCCATCAAGTTCCTGGGTGTCTCCGAGAAGATAGACGGCCTCGACGCCTTCGACGCCACCCGCGTGGCCGGCCGCATCCTGGGCCGCGGCGATGTCGTCGCGCTGGTCGAGAAGGCCGCCCAAGAGCTGGACATGGCGAAGGCGGAAGCCACCGCCCGCAAGCTCGCCAAGGGTCAGTTCGACCTCGACATGATGGCCGACCAGCTCTCGCAGATGAAGCGCATGGGCGGCATGGAAGGCATGATGGGCCTGCTGCCCGGCGTGCAGAAGATGAAGAAGCAGATCGCCGAGAGCGGTCTGACCGACAAGACCTTCGACCGCCAGATGGCCATCATCTCGTCGATGACCAAGGCCGAGCGGAAGAAGCCGGACATCCTGGCCGCCTCGCGCAAGCGCCGCATCGCCGCCGGTTCGGGCGTCGACGTGGCCGAGGTGAACCGCCTGCTCAAGCAGCACCGCCAGATGGCCGACACCTTCAAGGCGCTCAGCAAGAACGGCGGCAAGGGCCTGGCCCAGATGGCCCGCATGCTCGGCGCCGGCGGGCCCGACATGGACCCGCAGAAACTCGCCCAGCTCACGGGCGGCAAGCCGCCGACCCCCGAGCAGATGGAAGAGATCGCCGGCAAGCTGAAGGGCCTCGCCGGCCCTGGCGGCCTGCCGAAACTACCCGGCCTCGGCGGCGGCCTGCCGCCGGGCTTCAACCCGTTCAAAAAATAGAACTAGACCAAGGACTTAACGACATGCTGAAGATCCGTCTCGCCCGTGGCGGCGCCAAGAAGCGCCCCTACTACTCGATCGTCGTCGCCGACAGCCACTCGCCGCGCGACGGCCGCTTCATCGAGAAGGTCGGTTCCTACAACCCGCTGCTCAAGAAAGACGATCCGAACCGCGTCGTCCTGAAGGTCGAGCGCATCCAGGAGTGGATCAAGAAGGGCGCCCAGCCGACCGACCGCGTCGCCCGCGAACTCGGCAAGCTGGACCTGGTGAAGTGGACCGCCAGCAACAACCCGAAGAAGGGCGAGCCGGGCCAGAAGGCCAAGGAACGTCTGGAAGAGCGCGCCCAGCGCGAAGCCGACCGCAAGGCC
>JBFMGV010000016.1:0-3946 GCA_040752615.1 Pseudomonadota bacterium
CAGAACCTGCGCAAACTCGCCAAGCTCATCCCGCCCCCAGCGCCAGCAACCGCCTGAGGAGCGGAGAGCGCCATCGCACCCGCGCCGGCGCCGGCTCAGGCGCAGCCTTTTTCAACGGTATCCACCCGTTGCGGACGTTCCCCACGCCGGCTGTGAGGTCCTGTGACCGAACGTCTTGAATCTGGCGGGGGAGGTGAAGACCGCTTCCGACCCTTATGCGACCTCCGTGAGGTCCGCTTCGCGCCATCCAAACTTCGAAGGCGCACTATTTTCCAATCTTGAACTGAGCCGTCGCGATCACCTGAACACCGCCGCTTTCCCTTGCGGCGTTGGGACGGGTCACGGTCATTTCGAAGGCAGGCTCTACACGGCTGCGGAAGGTCGTAGAGGTCAGCGGACCGGAGGTCTGCTCCTCAGTGCGCTCCCATCGAGCGAGGAAGTCGGAGGAAGCCAGAACAGAAGCGACAGAGGACCGAAAGTCGCCACGGCCCGCTCCCGTGACATGACACATGGGCAGTCTGTCTGAGGTGACCAGCACGAATCCCGCAGTCTGGGTCGCGTCGACGCGCCAATAGTGGTTCGCCTGCCGAAGAGATGGCGGCGGGAGTGCGAAGTCGCCCACCTTCGAGAGCTGCGCAACTCGTTCGCCGAGCCCAACGGCAGCGATGAAGCTCGCGGGGCCATCGACCCAGCTTTTCGGGTTTAGCACCCATTGCTCGCAGCCCCTCAACGCGCCGCTGAAGCCTGTCGTGAGTTCTTCGTCCGCCGCAGCGGCCGGCGAGGTGCCTAGGGCAAGGACGGCGACGCTAGCCAGAGCATGAGGGAGACTGCGGAGGAGTGAAACGAGCATCACGGCTAAGGTGAAGCTTTGGCGTGCAGGCGTCAAACCGACGTGCGTAGGTCCGCTACCCACCCCTCGCTGACGTTGGGCAGGTCCGGTAGTCGGCCTCCCCCGTCTAGGGGGCCCCTACGGCCTCACGGGCGGCGCGATCTCCTCGCCGGTCAGGCCCTCCAGGCTGGCGCCGGGGTCGAAGGCGTCGCGGGCTTCCAGTTGCCGGCGGACCTCGGCGGCGCGCTCGGCGGTGAGGCGGTAGCCGATCAGCGTCGCCGCGCCCAGCATCACGAACACCACCGGGCCGCTCAGGAAGGCGACCAGCAAGGCGTCGATCGCCTCGGGGCTGTTGCCGGAACCCAGCTTGGGGTCGTAGCCCGTCTGGGCCAGCACCGTCAGCGTCACCCAGATCGACACCCCGCCGGCTAGTTTCGAGGTCAGCGAAGTGAGGGCGTAGAGCAGCCCGCTGCGCTCCTTGCCCTGCCGCAGGCGCATCTCGTCGGCGACGTCGGCGGTCATGGCCCGGGTCAGGACGTTGAAGCCGCTCGCCATGAAGCCGGTCATGAACAGCGTCGGCAGGGCGGCCGTCAGATTGCCCTTGGGCAGGAACGCCAGGCTGATCAGCAGCAGCGAGTAGGACGCGGCGGCCAGCATCACCGTGCGGTGCTTGCTGAGCCTGGTCGCCACCCAGGCCAGCACCGGCGCGCCCGCCACGCCCGCCAGGATGTAGACGGCCAGCAGGATGTTCGCCTGGCCTGACGTGAAGCCCATGTAGTCCTTGGAATAGAAGAGATAGAGCGCCGCCATCCAGACCGGCCCCAGCGACAGGGCCAGGTCGGCGAGCAGGATGCGGAACATGTTCGGGTCGAAGATCAGGTCGAGGTAGTCCCGCAGGCGGAAGCGCTGGTCGTCGGCCTCGCGCATCATCGCCTCGGGCGTCCAGCCCGCCACGATCAGCACGGCGACGGGGGTCAGGGCGATCAGGGTCCAGATCATCGTCTGGACCGCCTGGGCGTCGGTGGCGCCCTGCGCCTCCATCACGATCGGGATCAGCAGCACGCCCACCGCGCCGGCCACGCCGACCGAGATCATCACGCCGAACAGCCGCGCGCGGTCGTCGTACGACCTGGCCAGGGTCGAGGCCCAGGCCTGGTGCGACAGCATCAGGATCGAGACGCCGATGTAGGTCACCAGCAGCCAGGCCACGAGGTAGCCGCGCCCGTCCGACTGGTCGGCCATCAGCAGCATGTAGAGACCGGCCATCAGGATCGGGGCGCCCAGCAGGGTCCAGACCCGATAGCGGCCGAAACGGGTGCGGGTGCGGTCCATCGCCAGGCCCAGGGCCGGCTCGATGGGCACGTCGATCAGCCGGACCAGGCCGAAGGCGGCCCCCACGGCGGCCAGCTCCATGCCCAGGCTGGCGGCGAAGTAGGCGGGCAGGTGCACCGCCGCGGCGATCTGAAGGGCCTGCAGCGGCAGGCTGGTGGCGGCGAAGGCCAGCGCCGCCAGGAGTGAGAGGCGGGCCGGCCCGCCGGCGGCGGTCACGACGGGCGGTTCGCGGGGGCGAGGTCCTCGCCGGTCATGGCTTCCAGCCCGGCGGCGGGATCGATGAGCGCGTCACGCTCCTCCAGCTTTCGCTGGATCTCGGCGTGGCGGTCGGCGCTGAGGCGGTAGCCGAAGAAGCAGGCGCCGGCGGCCATCACGAAGACGATCGGGCCGACGATGTAGGCGATCTCCAGGCCCTGGATGGCCTCGGGGGTGTTCACCGCGCCGGCCTGGGCCTTGTACCCGATCGCGGCCAGCACGTTGAAGGTGAGGAAGATCGAGCCGGCCGTGGCCAGTTTCGACGTGGCGGTGATGCCGGCGTACATCAGGCCCATCCACTCGCGCCCGCTCTCCAGGCGCAGCTCGTCGGCGATGTCGGCGCAGATGGCGCGGATCATCACGGTGAAGCCGGCCGCCATCGCGCCGACCACGAACATGCCGGGCGCGAACGCCAGGAAGTCGCCGGCCGGCAGGAACGGCACGATGATCAGGCCGATAGAATAGATGGTGGTGTTCACGATCAGCGCGCGGTGCTTGCTGATCCGGTTGGCCAGCCAGGCGGCGAAGGGCGCGCCGATGAAGCCGGCGGCCACATAGATCAGCAGCAGCAGGTTGGCGGCGGCGGTGTCGAAGCCGCGGCTGTCCTTGAAGTAGAACAGGTACATCGCCGCCATCCAGCCGGGGCCCAGGGTGACCAGCAGGTCGGCGGCCAGCACGCGGATGACGTTGCCGCGGCTGAAGAGGGCGGCGTAGTCCTTCAGGGTGAACTGGGCGGCATGGTCCTTGGCGATGCGCTCGGGCGAACCGGCCACCACGAGCAGGCAGGTGACCGCCGCGCTGATGATGATGAACCAGATCATGGCCCGCACGCCCTCGGCGTCGCTGAAGCCGGCCTGGGTCATGAAGACGGGGATCAGCAGAACCGCCATCGCGCCGACCACGCCCAGGCCGGTGATGGCGCCGAAGATGCGGGATCGCTCGGTGTAGGTGGCGGCCAGCCGCCCGCCCCAGGCCAGGTGCGAGAGGTAGATCCCCGAATAGCCGAGGTACATCACCAGCAGCCAGAACCCGAGGTAGAACGCGCCCACCGCCTGGTTCGACTGGATCAGCATGTAGAAGCCCAGCATCAGCACCGGCGCGCCGCAGGCCATCCAGATGCGGTAGCGGCCGAACCGGGTGCGGGTGCGGTCCATGAACAGGCCCATCACGCCGTCGATCGGGATGTCGATGAAGCGGACGAGGGCGAAGACGGTGCCGACGACGGCCAGCGAAAGACCGAGCTCGGAGGCGAAGTAGCGGGGAAGGTGGACCGTGGCGGCGAGGGTCAGGGCCCCGACCGGGATGGCCGCTGAGGCGAAGGCCAGAACTGCGGGCAGCGAAAGCGCACCGGCGGACGATTGGCCTTTTGACACTCTGGCGCTCCCTGGAACCGCCCGCGTTTGATCCGGGGCTTTGTCCTAGGTTACGCGCGTTCACTCACGCTGACGCAAGGGGAATTGGGTTACAAACAGGAAAGACGGGCCGTTGGACCCGCGTCGCCGCGCCTCTCCCTCGGGAGGGAGAGGCGCG
>JBFMGV010000017.1:0-70613 GCA_040752615.1 Pseudomonadota bacterium
CGCCGGTTCCACCGGCGGCCGTTGTCGTTTCAGCCCCAGGCGGCCAGGGCGGCGTCGGGCTCCTCGACGACTTGCCACGTCGCACGCAGCGACAGAGGGCGACGGTCGAGGACCAGGTAGCAGCCGCCGCCACTGAAGCCCGGGCGGTCCTCCTGGCCGATGGTCACCTTCTGCAGGTGGGCGGTCAGCAGCGCGCCGACGCCGCCATGGGCAACCACCAGCACGACGCCGTCGGGGCTGCCGGCATCGACGCCGCCAACGGCCGAGACGATGCGGTCCTGGGCATGGCGGGCGGTCTCCCAGCCGCGCACGCTGACGTCGGGGTTGGCGAAGAACGCATCGACCACCTCCCAGAACTCGGGCGGGGCGAGATAGCCGGTGGCGCTCCGGTCGTTCTCGCCCAGGCCCGCGTCGACGAAGTGCGGCGCGCCCAGCCGCCCGGCCAGGATCGCCGCGCCGTCCTCGGCCTTCTGTTCGTCGCTGGACCAGACGGCGGCGACGGGCCGGCCGGCGAGGGCTTCGGCGAAGGCCTCCATCCGCGCGCGCCCCACCGGCGACAGCGGCCAGCGCGGCACCGGCACGGCGGGATCGATGACGACTTCGGGGTGGGTGATGAAGATGATCGCGTTCATTTCGTCCGGGTTGTCCGAAGCGTCGCCCTGCGCCACTGCTTTGCGATGGGACGGGAGATTACGACGACCGGCGGGTTCGCCGAGGGACCCGACGAGGGGCGTCTTCAGCACGAGGAAGACAAGCTGATCTTCCGCGGCGCGCGGCGACGGGTCTGGACGGCAGAGGCGCTGAAGGGCGTCCGGTCGGAGGGCGATGACCTCGTGCTGGCCGACGGCTCACGCTTCGCGCTGGGCGCGGTCCAGGCGCAGCGCTGGGCGGACGCCATCGCCAACCCCAAGAGCCGGCTGGACAAGATCGGCGTGAAGCCCGGCATGCGCACGGCGATCCTCGGTGTGGATGATCCGGCGCTGGCCGGCGAACTGGCCGCGCGCGGCGCCGCTGTCGTGGAAGAGTTGTCGGGGATCGACATCCTCTTCTACGCGGCCGACAGCGCGGATGAGCTGGCCCGTATCGGCGATCTGGTCCCCGCCCTGGCCGAGAAGGGGGCGCTGTGGGTCGTGAGCCGCAAGGGCAAGGCCGCTACGGTGAAGGATGTGGAGGTCATGGCCGCGGCCAAGTCGTTCGGCCTCGTGGACAACAAGGTGGTCGGCTTCTCGACCACGCTCACCGCCCTGCGGTTCGTGCGGCGTCGGTCTTGAACCGAACCGCGGCGTCCTTGCTTTCTTCCATGCTCGAGGTTGCCGCGGGGGCCGGCGCGAACTAACCGGCGTTCATGTCTCTCCGCGACTTCGGGCTGCTCGTGGCCATGTGCTTCGTCTGGGCCGTGAACAACGTGCTGTCCAAGCACGTGGTCAGCGGCATGGACGTGCCGCCGCTGTTCTACGGGGCGGCGCGGTTCGTGATCGTCGCGGCATGCACATTCCCGTTCCTGTTCCCCGCGCCCAAGCCGATCTGGCGGCTGATCGCGGTGGCCCTGCTGATGGGCGGCGGCAACTTCGCGCTGATGTTCGTGGGCCTGAAGATGTCCACGGCCTCGTCCGCCGCCGTGGTGCTGCAACTGGGCATGCCGATGACGACGTTGCTGTCGGTGGCGATGCTGGGCGAGCGGATCCGCTGGCGGCGGGGCCTGGGGATCGCCCTGACCTTCGCGGGCGCCATGCTGGTGATGTACGACCCGCACGGCTTCGCCATCTCGACCGGCCTGATGTTCGTGGCGGCCGCGGCCTTCATGGGCTCGATGGGCGCGGTGCTGATGAAGCAGATGGAAGGCGTGAAGCCGCTGACCTACCAGGCCTGGGTCGGCTGGGTCTCGGTCTGGCCCCTGGCGATCCTGTCGTTCCTGATCGAGCCCGACGCGCCGGCCAAGGCCGTCGCCGCGGGCTGGCCCTTCGTCGGGGCCGTGGTGTTCTCGGCGCTGGTGGTCAGCCTCGTGGCCCACACCGTCTACTACTGGCTGATCCAACGCTACGAGGCGAACCTGATCTCGGCGTTGACCCTGATGACGCCGCTGGCCACCATCGGGCTGGGCGTGGCGGTCATGCATGATCCGTTCGGCCCGCGCATGCTGATCGGCAGCGCCGTGGCGCTGACCGGCGTCCTCATCATCGTGCTGCGCGGCAACCAGGTTATGCCGATGCTGCTGGCCCTCCGGAACCGCGACCAATGAACCCGATCGAGGCCCCGTCTCCCAACTTCGACCCGCGCACCGCGCCGCCCAGCATGATCGTGCTGCACTACACCGGCATGCAGACCGGCGAGGCGGCCATCGAGCGCCTGCGCGACCCGGAGGCCAAGGTCAGCTCGCACTATGTGGTGGAGGAGGACGGCCGCGTCTTCCGCCTGGTGCCCGAGGAGCGGCGCGCCTGGCACGCCGGGGTCTCGTTCTGGCGGGGGCGGCGGAACGTGAACGGGGAGTCGATCGGCATCGAGATCGTCAATCCGGGCCATGAGTGGGGCTATCGCGCCTTTCCCGAGGCGCAGGTGGCCGCGGTGATCGAACTGCTCGCCGACATCCGCACCCGCTGGACGATCGAGGACCGCGACATCGTCGGGCACTCCGACGTGGCCCCCAACCGCAAGGACGATCCGGGCGAGTTGTTCCCCTGGAAGCGGCTGGCCGAGGCCGGTCATGGCCTTTGGGCCGAGGCGCCGCCCGCGCCAGGCCTGCCGGTGGGCGAGGGCGAGGAGGGGGCCGCCGTCTTCGCCCTGCAGGCCGGGTTCACCCGCCTGGGCTACGACCTGCCGCCGTCGGGACTGTTCGACGGCGACACGACGTCGGTGGTGCGCGCCTTTCAGCGGCACTGGCGGCCCGAGAAGGTGGACGGCATCGCCGACGGCGAGACCCGGGCGCGGCTGATCGCGCTGCTGAGGCTCGCATCCGCGACCTGAAGGCCCGAACAGGTTGACTCCGCGGCGTAATCCGCCAGTTTCCGCCCCGGATCAGATGGCCGGGCGGTCGCGGGCGCAAGCTCGAGGAAAGTCCGGGCTCCACGACGACATGGCGGCGGGTAACGCCCGCCGGGGGTGACCCCAGGGATAGCGCCACAGAGAGCAGACCGCCCTGCTCCGCCAAGGCTGCGAAGGGCTTTGTCCTCCGAAGCTGGAAGCGAAGAAGGGTAAGGGTGAAAGGGTGCGGTAAGAGCGCACCGGGCCGCTGGCAACAGAGGTCGCATGGCAAGCCCCGCCAGGAGCAAGACCGAATAGGGATCCCGCGCCGGCCAAGTCCTTCGGGAAACTGGTGGGTAGGAGTGTCGTAGCTCCGAGGGCTCCGGGTAGGTCGCGAGAACCGGCCCGCGAGGGTCGGTCCAGAGGAATGACCGCCGCGTCCCCGCTCTTCGCAAGCAGAGGGGGGCGGCACAGAACCCGGCTTACAGGCCGTCTGATCCATCTTCCCCGCGATCGAAGCCTGCGCGGCGGCGGACACGCGTGTCACGCGCCGCGCAGGGGCGTCCGGGTGGCGCGTTAGTCGTGGGTGTGCAGCGCCAGGTGCTTGGCCACCTCGGCGGCGTACAGCTTGCTGACGGGCTCGAAGGCGCTGGCCTGTTCGTTGAACGCGTAGACCTCGCCGTCCGCGATGTCATAGACCCAGCCGTGCAGGCGCAGGTCGCCGCGCGCCAGTCGCACCGCCACCGCCGGATGGGTCCGCAGGTGCGCGAGCTGCAGGATCACGTTCTGCTCCAGCAGCATCAGGTTGCGGGCGTGCTCGTCCAGGTCCTTGCCGAGCTCATTGGTGATGTCCACCGCCGCCTTGGCATAGGACAGCCAGTCCTTCACGTGGGGCAGGGCGTCCAGCCCGTCGAGGTTCATGGCGCCCTTCATCGCGCCGCACTGGGTGTGCCCGCAGATCACGATGTGGGGGACGTTCAGGGCGACGCAGGCATACTCGATGGCGGCCGTGGTGGCGCCGGCGCCCTGGTAGTGTGGCGGCACGATGTTGCCAGCGTTACGAACGATGAACAGATCGCCCGGCTGGCTCTGGGTCAGCATGCCGGTCTCGATGCGCGAGTCGGAGCAGGTGATGAACAGGGCCTCGGGCGCCTGGCCCTTCGCCAGCTTCTCGAAGAGTTCCACGTTTCCGGGGAACACTTCCTTCTGGAACTTCACGACGCCGGCGGCGAACTTGGGCATGGATTGCTGCTCTTCAGACTGATGATCTCGGCCGTCGGGGGGATGCCGGAGAAGAGGCTCCCCGGCTGCGGCCACGTCCGAATATAGAAAACGGTCGCTGTCCTTGGGCAGTTTCAAAGTGTTGCATCAGGCGGCAGGGCGCCGCCGGGTGATGCGCCACGCCACCTAAAGACCCTCGACTGTCGCGGGGGAAGCTTCCGCAACACTGTCGGCGAAGGCCTCGTTCGAAGGCCGCCGACAGAGGGAGCGGTTCGTTGAACCTCGACTTTTCCGACGAGCAGAAGCAACTGCAGGATCAGGTGCGGCGCTATCTGGCCGAGAAATGCACGCCGGCCGCGGTGCGCGCGGTGCTGGAGGGGCCGGAGCCCTTCGACCGCGCGCTTTACGCGGGACTGGCCGAGATGGGCGTTCTGGGCGCCGCGATCCCCGAGGCGTACGGCGGCGTCGGCCTCTCGCACCTGGAGCTCTGCCTGTTCGCCGAGGAACTGGGCCGGGTGATCGCGCCAGTGCCGGTGGCCTCGTCCATCTATCTCTGCGCCGAGTTCCTGCTGCAGGCGGGCTCGGAGGCGCAGAAGACCGTCTGGCTGCCGAAGCTGGCGAGCGGCGAGGCCGTGGGGACCTTCGCACTGGTCGAAGGCCAGGGCCGGGCGAGCGCCGACAAGGTCCAGCTCAAGGCGGCCGGCGGCAAGCTGACCGGGACCAAGACGCTGGTGGCCGACGGCATGGCGGCGGACGTGGCCGTGGTGGCCGCGCGAACGGGCGCCGGCGACGACGGGATCTCGCTGTTCCTGGTGGACCTGAACGGGCCGGGGGTGAGCCGCAGGGAACTGCAGTCCATCGACCCGACCCGCAGCTACGCGGCGATCAGTTTCGACGGCGCGCCGGGCGAGGCCCTAGGCGGGACCGGCGACGGCTGGCACATCGCCTCGCAGGTAATGGACCGGGCGGCGATCCTGATGGCCTTCGAACAGGTCGGCGGATCGGATCGGGCGCTGGAGATGGCGCGGGACTATGCGCTGGACCGGATGGCGTTCGGCCGGCCGATCGCCTCGTTCCAGGCGATCAAGCACATGCTGGCCGACATGTACGTGGCCGCGACGCTGGCGCGGTCGAACTGCTTCTACGGCGCCTGGGCGCTGGCGACGGGGGCGGCTGAGCTGCCGGTGGCGGCGGCGACGGCGCGGGTCTCGGCCACCACGGCCTTCCAGCAGTGCGCCAAGAACAACATCCAGGTGCACGGTGGCATGGGCTTCACCTGGGCCTTCGACTGCCACCTCTACTACCGCCGCGCGAACGCCCTGGCCGTGGCGCTGGGGTCGCTCTCCACCTGGGAGAGCCAGCTGATCGAGCGGATGCGCGCCGGCAACATCGAAGCCGCGGCCTGAGAGGGGAGAGAGACAGATGGATTTCGACGACACGCCCCAGGAAGCCGCCTTCCGCGCAGAAGCCCGCGCCTGGATCGCCGCCAACGCGCCCAAGCACCTGGAAGCCGAGCTGAAGCGCGCCAGCTTCGGTTCCAGCGCCGTGGAGAGCGAGGATCCGCTGGCCGCCGCCAAGGCTTGGCAGAAGAAGAAGGCCGAGGCGGGCTGGGCCTGCCTGCACTGGCCGAAGGAGTACGGCGGCGCGGCGCGCACCCCGATCGAGCGCGTGATTTGGGGCCAGGAGGAGGGCGCCTACGGCTCGCTCTCGGGACCCTTCATCATCGGCCACGGCATGTGTGGCCCGACGGTCATGACCTGGGCCGGCGAGGAGCATAAGCGGCGCCTGCTGCCGCCACTGGCCTCTGGCGAGGAGATCTGGTGCCAGCTCTTCTCCGAGCCGGCCGGCGGGTCGGACCTGGCGGGCCTGCGGACCCGCGCGACGCCTGCGGATGACGGCTCCGGTGATTGGATTGTGTCCGGGCAAAAAATCTGGACAAGCGGCGCCCAGCACTCGGACTGGGGCCTGCTCATCACCCGTACCGACCCCGACGTGCCGAAGCACAAGGGCCTGACGATGTTCTTCCTGCGGATGGACTCGCCGGGGGTGGAGGTGCGGCCGATCAAGCAGGCGAACGGCGCCTCGGGCTTCAACGAGGTCTACTTCACCGACGTGCGCATCCCCGACAGCCAGCGGCTGGGCGCGGTGGGGCAGGGCTGGGAGGTCTCGCTGACCACCCTGATGAACGAGCGCCTGTCGATCGGCTCGGGCATGTCGACGGGCTTCCCGGAGCTGTTCCGCCTCTGCATGGAGGCGGAGATCGACGGCGAGCCGGCGGTGGACGACGCCGGGGTGCGCTCCAAGCTGGCGCAGTTCGCGGTGAAGCAGTCGGGGCTGAAGTACACCGGCATGCGGGCGATCACCGCGCTGTCGAAGGGCGAGACGCCGGGGCCGGAGAATTCCATCGGCAAGCTGGTGGCCGGGGCGACCATGCAGGAGCTGGCGATGTTCGCCCTCGACCTGCAGGGCGAGTCCGGCGTGGTCTGGGACGCGGAGAGCCCGCAGAACGGCCGCTTCCAGGCCATGCTGATGCGCTCGCCCGCCACCCGGATCGAGGGCGGCTCGGACGAAATCCTGCGGAACATCATCGCCGAGCGGGTGCTGGGCCTGCCCGGCGACATCCGCGTCGACAAGAACGTGCCGTTCAAGGACATCCCGACCAGCGGCCGCGCCGCCAAGTAGCGCTCCGGGCGGCGTCTCGCGCCGGTTCGCGCCGCCGATTGGGTTGAAATGACACCGCCTCCCGGTTCGCCGGGAGGCGGATGCGTTTCTGCGCCCCCGGACCTTTCGACGCAGTGGGACTGGGCGCCACTGACACCGCGTTTCCCACAGTTGCGAGCACGCCACTCGGCGGGCGAAGACTGAATCGTTAACGGGTTCCGTGTATGTTCTGTGAATAACGACTTTCCGTTAACCACAAAACCGGTAGAGCCCCCTGAATTCCCGAGAAATGCCCATTCGGTGTCATTGAAACCCATTTAGTCCCATGTTAACCCAGTAACCATTCGCCACATCGAGCGGTGGGTCGGGCGCGGGCTCGGTGGGATGGCGAAGGGAGGGCCTGGGGCGAGATGTTTCTCTCGACCTTCGAGAAGCAGCTGGACTCGAAGCGGCGCATCGTCGTCCCGCAGGAGTTCCGCGCGGCTGTCTCGGGCCCCTTTGACGGCGTCTTCTGCTTCCCCTCGATCGAGGCCGACTGCCTGGAAGGCGGCGGCAAGGCCCTGTTCGACCGCTACAACGGCGTGATCGAGGAGTTGGACTTCGGCGATCCGCTGCGCACGGCGCTGGAGACGTCGATCCTGGGCGGCATGGCCAAGCTCTCGTTCGACACCGCCGGCCGCATCACCCTGCCCGAAACGCTCTGCGATATGTTCGGCCTGACCGACTGGGTGACCGTCGTCGGCCTGGGCGATCGCTTCCAGATCTGGGAGCGCGGCGCGTTCAACGCCTATCGCGCGGCCCAGCGCGACGCCGCGCGGCAGGGGCTGGCCGAACTGCGGGCGCAGCAGCGCGCCGCGAAGCTGGGAGGCGCCGCGTGAACGCGTCCCAGAATCAACCTCATATTTCCGTCCTGCTCGACGAGGTGATCGAGAACCTGGCCTGTGGGCCTGGCAATCTCGTCGTCGACGGCACCTTTGGAGCGGGGGGCTACTCCCGCGCCATTCTCGCGACGGGCGCGAAGGTCGTGGCGTTTGACCGCGACCCTACGGTCCGTCGTTTCGCCGCGGGATTTCCGGAAGATCGCTTCCGCTTGGTGGAAGCGAAATTCTCGGAGATGGACGCGGTGCTGGGCGAGGGTCACGCCGACGGCGTGGCCCTCGACCTCGGCGTTTCCTCCATGCAGCTCGATCAGGCCGACCGCGGCTTCTCGTTCATGCAGGACGGGCCGCTGGACATGCGGATGGGGAACGACGGCCCGACCGCCGCCGACCTCGTCAACACGGCCGAGCCGGAAGAGCTGGCCCGCATCCTCTACGTCTACGGCGAGGAGCGGGAGAGCCGCCGGGTCGCGCGCGCCATCGCCAAGCGCCGGGAGGAGCAGCCCTTCACCCGCACGCTGGAGCTGGCCGAGTTCGTCGAGAAGGCCCTCGGCGGCCGCCGCGGCGCCAAGATCCATCCCGCCACCCGCACCTTCCAGGGGCTTCGCATCGCGGTGAATGACGAACTGGGCGAGCTGGAGGCGGGCCTCGTGGCCGCCGAGCGCGTGCTCAAGGCGGGCGGGCGCCTGGTGGTGGTGACCTTCCATTCGCTGGAAGACCGGATCGCTAAGAACTTCCTCAGCGTGCGCGCGGGCCGCACGCCGGCCGGCTCGCGCCATGCGCCGCCGGTGGAGAAGACCGCCGAGCCCAGCTTCCGCCTGGTGTTCAACGGCGCCCAGGCGCCGACCGACGACGAGACCCGCGCCAACCCGCGCGCCCGGTCCGCCAAGCTGCGCGCCGCGATCCGCACCGACGCCCCCGTGTGGAAGGACGCGGCATGAGCGTCTTCACCCGCAAGGTCCGTGGCTTCCGCCTGGTCGATCTGATCGGCATCGGCCTGCTGGTCGCGCTGATCCTGGGCGTCTACCTGGCCAAGACCATGGCTGGCCGCGAGCGGTCGGAGATCGCCAAGGTCGAGCGCCAGATCTCGGCCGAGAAGGCGCGGATCCGCCTGCTGCAGGCCGAGGTCGCGCACCTGGAACAGCCGGGCCGCATCGAGCGCCTGGCGGTCACCTATCTGAAGATGGAGCCGGTCCACGCCCAGCGCGAGGCCGGCGTCGACCAGATCGTCGACCTGGCCCGGGCCGGGCCGCCGCCGAAGTACAAGGCGCCGTCCGCCGTGGCCGCGATGGTCAACGCCGCCGCCAACCACACCCCGGGCGTGCCGCCGCCGCCTCCCGCCATCGCCAATCCCGTGCGCATGGCCCAGGCCGAGGCGCCCGCCAAGCCTGGGGCGCCGGAATGAGCCTGGGCGAACACACCTATCAACGCCTGGGCCTGCCGCGCTGGCTCGCCGAACGGATGTGGGGCCTGGAGCACGCCTTCGAGCGCGCCCGCGCCTCGGGCAAGGCGGAAGACGACACGCGCCTGCGCATTTTCTTCGTGCTGGTGCTGTTCAGCCTGGGCTTCATCACCCTGGCGATCGGCGCGACGCGCGCGGCGCTGTTCTCGGACGCCAGGGCGGTGGCCGGCGGCGCGCCGCTGGGCGCCTCGCGCGCCGACCTGGTGGACCGCAACGGCCAGCTGCTGGCCGCCGACCTGCTGCACTACGGCCTCTACGTCGATCCGCGCGAGATCTGGGACACGCCCGAGACCCGCCGCCTGCTGCTGAAGACCTTGCCGAACCTGGAGCCGGACCGTCTGGAGCGCGCCCTGCGCGGCAAGCGCCGGCTGTTCGTGCTGGGCGCGCTGAGCCCCGCCGAGCGCAACAAGGTGCACGAGCTGGGCCTGCCGGGTGTGACCTTCGAGCCCGAACAGCGCCGGGTCTACCCGCTGGGGCCGACGGCCGCCCACGTGATCGGCTTCGCGGACAAGGGCGGCGAGGGCGTGGCCGGCGCCGAGGCGGCGTTCAACGACGACATCCGCGGCATGGCCCGCAACGGCGGCGCGCTGCCGCTCTCCATCGACCTGCGGGTGCAGGGCGCGCTGGAGGACGAGCTGTGGAAGGCCGTCAGCGAGTTCAAGCCCGTGGGCGCCGTGGGCCTGGTCACCGACATCCAAACCGGGGAAATCCTGGGGATGGCGAGCTGGCCGGTCTATGATCCGAACAAGCCGGGCAAGGCGGGCGTCTACGCCCAGACGAACCGCGCCGCGGCGTCGGTGTTCGAGATGGGCTCGACGTTCAAGGGCTTCACCGTGGCTATCGGGCTGGACGCCGGCGTGGCGAGCCCGGAGAGCACCTTCGACGCCCGCGAGCCCTACAAGCTGGGCTACCGCACGATCCACGACTACCACGCGGCCCGGAAGATCCTGTCGCTGGTGGAGGTGTTCCTGCACTCCTCGAACATCGGCACGGCCAAGCTGGCGGTGGGCATCGGCCCGCAGCGCATGGGTCAGTACTTCAACGGCCTGGGCCTCACGACCCCGGCCAAGGTGGAGCTGATCGAGAGCGCCCGGCCGCTGACGCCCAAGGTGTGGAACGACGACGCGGTGGCCTCCACCTCGTTCGGTCACGGCATCAACGTCAGCCCGCTGGCCCTGGCGCGCGCCTACGGCGCGGTGCTGAACGGCGGCAAGCTGATCCCGCTGACGGTCCACAAGCTGGAACCGGGCGCCAAGGTCGATGGTCCCCGGGTGATGAGCGAGCGCACGTCCCTGCAGATGCTGTCGATCATGCGCGCCAATGTGGCGGGCGAGGCCGGCAGCGGCCGCTCGGCCAACATCGCGGGCCTGTCGGTGGGCGGGAAGACCGGCACCGGCGAGAAGTACGACCCGTCGATCCGCGGCTACAACCACTCCAAGCAGGTCTCGTCCTTCGCGGCTGTCTTCCCGACCTACGGCCCCGTCGAGACCAAGCGCTACTTCGTGCTGGTGCTGCTGGACGAGCCGAAGGGCACCGCGGCCAGCGCCGGCTACTCCACCGGCGGCTGGGTGGCCGCGCCGGCGACCGGCCGGATCATCGAGCGCATCGCCCCGTTCCTGGGCGTCACGCGCCGTCCGACCCTGAACCAGGCGATCCCCGTGAACATGGGCGACGTGGGCGAGATGGGGGCGGGCCTGTGAGCGTTCGCCTGACCAAGCTCGTCAAACGCGACCTGGGCGTCGATCCCGAGATCACGGGCGTCACCGCCGACAGCCGCAAGGTGAAGCCCGGCTTCCTGTTCGCGGCCCTGCCGGGCGCGAAGATGGATGGCGCGACCTTCGCGCAGAAGGCCATTGAGGCCGGCGCGGCGGCGATCATCGCCGATCAGGACCTGGGCCTCGCGGTTCCGACCATCGTCTGCCGCGACCCGCGCCGCGGCTATGCCCTGGCCGCCGCCAACTTCTGGAGCCGCCAGCCGCAGACCTGCGTCGCGGTGACCGGCACCAACGGCAAGACCTCGGTCGCCAACTTCTGCCGCCAGATGTTCGCCGAGTCCGGCCACGTCTCGGCCAGCATGGGCACGCTGGGCGTCACCGTCTCGCGTCCGGGCGGCCAGCACGAGCAGATCACGCCGCCCGGCCTGACCACGCCTGACGCCGGCGACGTCGCCGAACTGCTGACCCGCATCAGCCAGCTGGGCGTGACCCACTTCGCCATGGAAGCCAGCTCGCACGGGATCGACCAGCGCCGGCTGGACGGCGTGCGCCTGGCGGCCGCGGGGTTCCTGAACCTCACGCAGGACCACCTCGACTATCATCACACCATGGACGCCTACATGCGGGCCAAGCTGCGCCTCTTCGAGCAGCTGATGCCGCGCGGCGCGACCGCGGTGCTGAACGCCGACAGCGACGCCTTCCCGTTCTTCGCCGCCGCCTCGGTGGTGTCGGGCCAGCGGGTGATGAGCGTCGGCGAGACCGGCCAGGCGCTGAAGCTGATGGAACGGACGCTGCTACCCGACGGCCAGCGCCTGTCGATCCGCGCCGACGGCCGGCTGTGGGACGTGCGCCTGCCTCTGGCGGGCGGGTTCCAGGCCTCGAACGCCCTGGTCGCCGCCGGCCTCTGCCGCGCCGCCGGCTTGTCGTGGGAGCAGGCCTTCGCGGCGCTCGAGAAGCTGACCGGCGCGCCGGGCCGCCTGCAGCGCGTGGGCGCCGGGCCGCGCGGCGGCGAGGCCTATGTGGACTATGCCCATACCCCGGACGGGCTGGAGACCGTGCTGCAGGCCCTGCGCCCGCACGTGCGCGGCAAGCTGGTGGTGGTGTTCGGCGCCGGCGGCGACCGCGACAAGGGCAAGCGTCCCCTGATGGGCCAGGTCGCGGTGAACCTCGCCGACGTGGCCATCGTCACCGACGACAATCCGCGTTCCGAGGTCCCGGCCGCGATCCGCGCCGACGTGCTGGCGGGAGCGCCGGGTGCGAAGGAGATCGGCGACCGCCGCGAGGCGATCCGCGCGGCCGCGGCCATGCTTCAGGACGGTGACATCCTGGTGGTGGCCGGCAAGGGCCACGAGCAGGGCCAGATCGTCGGCGACGTGGTCCATCCCTTCGACGACGTGGAGGAGACGGCCAAAGCCCTGGAGCTTGTTCATGGCTAACCCGCTCTGGACCTCGGACGACATTGCGAGGGCGACGGGCGGGGAGGCGAAGGGGCGGTTCTCGGCCACCGGAGTCTCCATCGACACCCGTTCGCTCGAGCCCGGCGATCTGTTCGTCGCCCTGGCCGGCGTGCGCGACGGGCACGAGTTCGTCGCCCAGGCGATGGGCAAGGGCGCCGCCGGCGCGCTGGTCTCGCAGTCCGTGGACGCCCCCTATGTGAACGCCGGCGAGACCCTGGCGGCGCTGGAGAAACTGGGCGTGGCCGCGCGCGAGCGGGCGACGCGGGCCAGGCGGGGCGCGGTCACCGGCTCGGTGGGCAAGACCTCGGTCACCCAGGCGATCATGGCGGGCCTCAGCCTGGCCGGGCCGGCGCACTCGTCGGTGAAGAGCTACAACAACCACATCGGCGTGCCGCTCACCCTGGCGCGGATGCCGGCGGCGACCGAGCGCGCGGTCTTCGAGATCGGCATGAACCACGCCGACGAGATCCGGCCGCTGAGCCGCTTCGTCCGCCCCCACGCCGCCGTGGTGACGACGGTCGGCCCGGTGCACACCGAGAACTTCCCTGACGGTGAGGCCGGGGTGGCGCGGGCCAAGGCCGAGATCTTCGAGGGGCTGGAGCCGGGCGGCCTGGCGATCCTCAACGCCGACAACAAGTGGTTCGATCTGCTCTCGGCCGAGGCCCGCAAGGCCGGCGCGAAGGTGCTGAGCTTCGGGACCGGGGAGGGCGCCGACGCACGCCTGATCGACTTCCAGGTTCCGGGCGGCCATGCCGTGGTGCAGGCCCGCCTGCACGGCAAGGCGCTGGACTTCCCGATCCTGCAGACCGGGCTCCACTGGGGCCTGAACAGCATGGCCGTGCTGCTGATGCTGGAGGCCCTGGACGTCGATCTTGGCAAGTCGCTGGCGGCGCTCGGCGCGTTCGAGCCGCTGGCCGGACGCGGCGCCGAGACGACCGTGAAACTGGCGGGCGGCGGCGTCACGGTGATCGACGAGAGCTACAACGCCAACCCGATCTCCATGGCCTCTGCCATCCGCACGCTGGGCGCGCGGGCGACCGGCGGGCGGCGGATCGTGGCCCTGACTGACATGCTGGAACTGGGCCCGGAAGCGGTCGCTTTCCACGCAGGGCTGGCCGGGCCGATCGAGACTGCGTCAATCGACCTCGTCTTCTGCGCCGGTCCTCTGATGAAATCCCTCTGGGACGCCCTTCCGCCGACTCGGCGCGGCGGGTACGCCCAAACGGCGGCGGATCTTGCGCCGCAGGTCGCCGGCGCGCTGCAGGCCGGCGATGTCGTGATGGTGAAGGGGTCGAACGGGTCCAAGGCGGGGTCGATCGCCCAGACCCTGCTCGCGCTCGGCTCCGGGGAGGCCGGCTGATGTTCTATTGGCTCTATCTGATCTTCGCCTCGACCCACTACGTCCCGGTTCTGAACCTCCTCAAGTACCAGACGACCCGCACGGGCCTGGCGATCTTCACCGCCCAGCTCGTGGTCGTCGCCATGGGCTCGCGCTTCATCCGCTGGATGCAGGCCAAGCAGGGCAAGGGCCAGCCGATCCGCACCGACGGCATCCAGCGCCACGTGATCGAGAAGGCCGGCACGCCCACCATGGGCGGGGTGATGATCCTGGCCGGCCTGTTCGCCGGCACGCTGCTGTGGGCCGACCTGACCAACGTCTACGTCTGGGCCGTGCTGCTGGTCACCGGCGGCTATGGCCTGCTGGGCTTCTCGGACGACTACGCCAAGGTCACCAAGCAGTCGACGGCGGGCATCTCGGGCAAGCTGCGCCTGGCGCTGGAGGCGGCGATCGCCATGGCGGCGATCCTGCTGATCATCTTCCTCGCGCCGAAGCCTCCGGCCAGCCCCGAGCTGCTGACCTCGGTGACGTTCCCGATCTTCAAGCAGTACTTCGTCGACCTCTCGTGGGGTTATCTGCTGTTCGGCGCCTTCATCATCGTGGGCGCGGCCAACGCGGTGAACTTCACGGACGGCCTCGACGGCCTGGCGACCGTGCCGGTGATGATCGCCGCCGCCGCCTACGGCCTGATCGCCTACCTGGTCGGCAACTACGTCTTCGCCAACTACCTGCAGCTCCACTTCGTCCCGGGCGTGGGTGAACTGGCGGTGATCTGCGGGGCGATCCTGGGCGCCGGCCTCGGCTTCCTCTGGTACAACGCACCGCCCGCCAAGATCTTCATGGGCGACACGGGTTCCCTGGCCCTGGGCGGCGCGGTCGGCGCGATCGCGGTCGCCACCCGCCACGAGATCGTCCTCGGCATCATCGGCGGCCTGTTCGTGGCCGAGACGCTGTCGGTGATGATCCAGGTCGCCTGGTACAAGCGCACGGGGCGCCGGATCTTCCTGATGGCGCCGGTGCACCACCACTTCGAGAAGCTGGGCTGGTCGGAGTCCACCGTGGTGATCCGCTTCTGGATCGTCGCGGTGATGCTGGCCATGGTCGGCCTTGCCACCCTCAAGCTCAGGTAGGGGAGGGCCGGCGCGCGTCATGATCCCGGTCCGGGGCTTCGAGGGTAAGACCGTCGCCGTGTTCGGCCTCGCCCGCACGGGCCTGGCCTCGGCGCGCGCCCTCATGGCCGGCGGAGCCAAGGTCGCGCTCTGGGACGACAAGCCCGCCACCCGCGAGGCCGCGGCCGCCGAGGGCTTCGAGCTCACCGACCTGACCGCCGCCGACTGGTCGCAGGTCGCCGCCCTGATGCTGTCGCCGGGCGTGCCGCTCACCCACCCCAAGCCGCACTGGACGGTGGAGAGGGCCAAGGCCGAGGGCGTCGAGATCCTGGGCGACATCGAGCTGTTCGCGCGCACCGTGAACGCCGCGCCCGAGCACAAGCGGCCGAAGGTGATCGCCATCACCGGGACCAACGGCAAGTCGACGACCACGGCGCTGATCGGGCACATCTGCCGCGAGGCCGGGCGCGACACCCGGGTCGGCGGCAACATCGGGCTGGGCGTCCTCAGCCTCGACGACATGCACGGCGGGGCGGTGTACGTCCTGGAGCTGTCGTCGTACCAGCTGGACCTGACTTCCAGCCTCAAGGCCGACGTAGCCGTGATCCTGAACGTGACGCCGGATCACCTCGAGCGCCACGGCACGATGGAGAACTACGTCGCCGCCAAGCGCCGGATCCTGGCCAACCAGGACAAGGGCGACACCGCCGTGATCGGCGTGGACGACGCCTACGGCCAGCGGATCTGCACCGAGATCACCGCCGCCAACCGCCGGACCATCGTGCCGATCTCGGCCAGCAAGGCGATGAGCCGCGGCGTCTACGTCCTGGACGGTCTGCTGTACGACGCCACAGGCGAGCGCGCGGCCGAGGTCGCCGACCTGAAGCGGGCCCGCTCGCTGCCCGGCCGGCACAACTGGCAGAACGCCGCCGCCGCCTTCGCGGCCGCCACCGGCCTGGGCATCGACCCTGCCGTCGCGGCGCGGGCGCTGATGACCTTCCCGGGCTTGGCGCATCGGATGGAGACGGTGGCGCTGATCGGTCGTGTCCGGTTCATCAACGACAGCAAGGCCACGAACGCCGACGCGGCGCGCCAGGCGCTGTCCAGCTACCCGGAAGTCTACTGGATCGCCGGCGGCCAACCGAAGACCGGCGGCATCGACGATCTGCAGGACCTCTTCCCGCGCGTCATCAAGGCCTACCTCGTCGGCGAGGCCGAGGACGCCTTCGCCAGGACGCTGGAGGGCAAGGCCCCGGCGGTGAAGTGCGGGACCATCGAGGCGGCGGCGCGGGCGGCCCATGCGGACGCCGTGGCCAGCGGCAAGGACGCCATCGTCCTGCTCTCGCCCGCCTGCGCCTCGTTCGATCAGTTCGCCGACTTCGAACAGCGCGGGGAGGCCTTCCGGGCCGCCGCACGCGCCATCGCCGAAGGCCGCACGACCGAGGGAGCCGCATGACGCCCGTCAGCCACGCTCACGCCTTTCCCCGTTCCGACCGCTCGCCCCTGGGCGTGTGGTGGTGGACCGTCGACCGCTGGATGCTCGGTGTCGTCGCCATCCTGATCGGGATCGGCGTCGTCATCTCGTTCGCGGCTAGCCCGGCGGCGGCCCAGCGGATGAACATCGGCGACCCCTTCCACTTCGCCGTGCGTCAGTGCGTCTTCGCCGTGGCCTCGGTGGGCATCCTGATCGGGGTGTCGATGCTGGACGTGCGAAACGTCAGGCGGGCGGCGTTCTTCATCTGGCTGGCGGCCATCGCCGTCATGATCGCGTTGCCGTTCATCGGTCACAACGCCAAGGGCGCCACCCGGTGGATCGAGCTGGGCGGCTTCACCTTCCAGCCCTCGGAGTACATGAAGCCCGCGCTGGTGATCCTGGTGGCCTGGATGTTCGCGGAGGGCCAGAAGGGGCAGGGGGTGCCGGGCGTCTCCATCGCCTTCGGCCTGTTCGCCGTCTCGGTGGGCCTGCTGCTGATCCAGCCCGACGTGGGCCAGACGGTGCTGATCACCGTGGCCTTCGGCGCGGCGTTCTGGATGGCCGGCGTGCCGATGTCGTGGGTGATGGGTCTGGGCGCTGTGGCCGTGGCCGGTCTCAGCTCGACCTACTTCATGTTCCCGCACGTGCAGAGCCGGGTGGACCGCTTCCTGTCGCCGGAGAAGGCCGACACCCACCAGGTGGACGCCGCCGCCGTGGCCCAGGCCGCCGGGGGCCTCTTCGGGCGAGGGCCCGGCGAAGGCGTGATGAAACGCAAGGTGCCCGACCTGCACACCGACTTCGCCGCCTCGGTCGGGGCCGAGGAATTCGGCCTGATGTTCCTGATCCTGGTGATCTCGCTGTTCGCCTTCGTGGTGGTCCGTGGCCTTACCCGCGCCATGAAGCTGTCCGACCCCTTCGAGCAGATCGCGGCCGCGGCGCTGTTCGTGCTCGTCGGCCAGCAGGCCATCATCAATTTGGCGGTGAACCTCAACATGATGCCGACCAAGGGCATGACCCTGCCGTTCATCAGCTATGGCGGCTCCTCGATGCTGGCGATGGGCCTGACCATGGGGCTGGCGCTGGCCCTGACCCGCCGCCGGCCGGGCGCCTATGCGCATGGCGAGGGCCTGGCCAAGGCCGGGACGTTCAGCTGATGCGGAAGATCGCGGTCGTCGCCGCCGGGGGCACCGGCGGCCACCTGTTCCCCGCCCAGGCGCTGGCCGAGGCGCTGATCGCGCGCGGCTGGGGCATCCTGCTGGCCTCCGACGAGCGGGTGGCTGGCCTGGCGCAGGACTTCCCGGCCGAGCGCCGGATCGGCCTCTCCGCGGCGACGTTCAAGCCGGGCGACCCCATCGGCATGGCCCGGGCCGGCATCGCCGTGCTGCGCGGCGCGCTGCAGGCGCGGGCGGTGTTCCGCGAGGTCGGACCGGACGTGGTGGTGGGCTTTGGCGGTTATCCCTCGGCCCCGGCGCTGGTGGCCGCGATCATGGATCGCCGCCCGACCGTGATCCACGAGCAGAACGCGGTGATGGGGCGGGCGAACCGCTTCCTGGCGCCCCACGTCAAGACCGTGGCCTGCGCCTTCCCGACGCTCAACAAGGCGCCCAAGGGCGTGGCCGAGCGCGCCCGGGTGGTCGGAAATCCCGTGCGGCCGCCGATCCGCGCGCTCGCCGAGATCCCCTATATTCCGCCCGAGCCGAACGGGCCGGTTCGCCTCCTGGTCACCGGCGGCAGCCAGGGCGCACGCCTGCTGTCGGAACTGGTTCCCGAGGCGGTGAAGGCGCTGCCCGAGGACCTGCGTCGGCGCCTCGTGGTGCAGCAGCAGACCCGCGCCGAGAGCATGAACACCGCCCGCCGGGCTTATCGCGACGCGCTGGTGGACGCCGAGATCGCGCCGTTCTTCCGCGACATCGCGGGCCGGTTGCGTGACGCGCACCTGGTGATCGGCCGCTCGGGCGCCGGCAGCGTCTGCGAGTTCGCGGTGGCGGGGAAGCCGGCCATCCTGGTGCCGCTCGCCATCGCCATCGACGACGACCAGGGTCAGAACGCCAAGCTGCTGGCCGACGCCGGCGGCGCCGAGGTGGCCCGCGAGAGCCAGCTCACCGTCGAGAGTCTGGCCACGGCCCTGGCCACGCTGCTCAACAATCCGGCCCGTCTGGCCCGCATGGCCGCCGCCTCCCGCGCCGCCGCCATCCCCGACGCGGCCGAGCGCCTCGCCGACGTGGTGGAAGAGACCGCGGCGAAACGGGGGCAGTAGGCCGCGGGGCTACCCCGCAGAAGGCGCCGTGTCGGCTCTGCGTTTTCCGCGGCTTCCGATCGGCGCTTGCCCACCCTTGAGCGGGTGATCCAGCGCTGCTGGGTTTTCCGTGTTTTCTGTGGTTTCGCTTGGGATCGAACGATCCGGGCCTCTTTTGCCGAAGCGGCTTTGCGCCTATTCGGAGTCGATGACCCGACGTCCAGTTCCCTTCGAAATCGGCCCCGTGCACTTCATCGGCATCGGCGGCATCGGCATGAGCGGCATCGCCGAGATCATGATGCGCACCGGCTACACGGTGCAGGGCTCGGACGCGAAGGCCAGCGCCAACACCGAGCGGCTGGAGAAGCTCGGGGCCAAGATCTTCGTCGGCCACGACCCGGCCAACGTCGAGGGCGCCTATGCCGTCGTCTATTCAACGGCCGTGAAGCACGACAATCCCGAGATGGTGGCGGCGCGCGAGAAGCGGGTGCCGCTGGTGCGTCGCGCCGAGATGCTGGCCGAGCTGATGCGGCTCCAGTTCTCGGTGGCCGTGGGCGGCACGCACGGCAAGACCACGACGACGTCGATGATCGCCTCGCTGCTGGACGCCGGCGGCCTGGACCCGACCGTGGTCAACGGCGGGATCATCAACACCTACGGCACCAACGCCAAGGTGGGGACCGGCGAGTGGATCGTGGTCGAGGCCGACGAGAGTGACGGCACCTTCCTGAAGCTGAAGTCCACCTGCGCCGTGGTCACCAACATCGACCCCGAGCACCTGGACCATTACGGCGACTTCGACGCCGTGAAGAAGGCGTTCCGGGACTTCGTGGAGAACATCCCGTTCTACGGCTTCGCGGCGATCTGCACCGACCACGCCGAGGTCCAGGCGATGGCGGCCCGCGTCGAGAACCGCCGGCTGGTGACCTACGGCGTCAATCCGCAGGCCGAGGTGCGCGCCGAGAACATCACCATGGGGCCCGACGGCGCGCGCTATGACGCCGTGATCCGGCCGCTGGAAGGCGCGCCGCTGCGGTTCGAGGGGCTGCACCTGCCGATGGCGGGGCACCACAATGTGCTGAACTCGCTGGCCGCCATCGCGGTGGCGCGCGAGCTGGGGCTGGACGAGGCGGCGATCCGCAAGGGCCTGGCCGAGTTCGGCGGGGTGAAGCGGCGCTTCACCACCACCGGCGTCGCGAACGGCGTGCGCGTGGTCGACGACTATGGTCATCACCCGGTGGAGATCGCCTCTGTGCTGAAGGCCGCCCGGGCCGTGACCGAGGGCAAGGTCGTGGCCGTGGTGCAGCCGCACCGCTACACGCGCCTGCGCGACCTGTTCGACGAGTTCAGCGCCTGTTTCGCCGACGCCGACGTGGTGCTGGTGGCCGATGTGTACGCGGCGGGCGAGCAGCCGATCGAGGGTGTCAGCAAGGACAGCCTGGTCGATGGCCTGCGCCGCTATGGCCACCGCCGGGCGTTGCCGCTGGGATCGCCGGCCGAACTGGCGGCCCTGGTGAAGGACGAGACCGCGCCGGGCGACCTGGTGGTCCTGCTGGGCGCCGGCGACATCACGAACTGGGCCTACGCCCTGCCGGGCGAGCTCGAGGCGCTGGCGCAGTGAGCGATTGGCGTGACCGACTGCCGGCGGTTCGCGGCAAGCTGCTGCGGGACGAGCCGCTGGGGCCGTTCACCTGGTTCCGGGTGGGCGGGGCGGCCGAGGCGCTGTTCCTGCCGGCGGACGACGACGACCTGCGCGACTTCCTGAAGGCCCTGCCGGCCGAGGTTCCGGTGACGGTGCTGGGCGTGGGCTCGAACGTCATCATCCGCGACGGCGGCGTGCCGGGGGTCGTGATCCGGCTGGCGGGTCGCGCCTTCGGCAGTGTCGAGGCGGACGCGGCGAGCCAGCGGATCGTCGCCGGCTCGGCGGCGCTGGACGCCCAGGTGGCGCGCGCGGCGGCCAAGGCGGGGATCGGGGGGCTGGAGTTCTACGCGGGCATCCCGGGTTCCATCGGCGGCGCGCTGACCATGAACGCCGGCTGCTACGGTTCCGAAACCAAGGATGTGCTGGTCTCCGCCTGGGGCTACGATCGGTCCGGGACGCGGCGGGAGCTGGCGTTGGGAGATTTCGGCTACACCTACCGGCACTCCGAGGCGCCGGCGGACATCATCTGGGTCGAGGCGGTCTATCAGGGCCGGCCCGATGCGCCCGACGCCGTGCAAGCGCGGATCGACGAGATCACCGCCAAACGCGAGACCACCCAGCCCATTCGCGAGAAGACCGGCGGCTCGACGTTCAAGAATCCGCCCGGCCATTCGTCATGGAAGCTCGTCGATGAGGCGGGATGGCGCGGAAAGCCGTATGGTGGAGCGATGTTCTCGCCTCTGCATTCCAACTTCATGATCAATACGGGCACGGCCACGGCGGCCGACCTGGAGGGTCTGGGTGAAGCGGTGCGCAGCGACGTGAAGGCCAGGACCGGCATCGATCTCCACTGGGAGATCAAGCGCATCGGGAGTCCGTGAGATGGCTGACGCGGCGCTGATCCTGGTCCGCCACGGTCGACCGAAGATCGACCCGGATACGCCGGCCACCGGCTGGCCGCTGTGCCCCGAGGGCCGCGAGGCCGTGGAACGCTTGGCCGAGCGGCTGGCGGCCTACGCTCCGACCGGCCTGGTCAGCAGCCCCGAGCCCAAGGCCAAGGAGACCGCCGACATCATCGGCCAGCGCCTGGGCCTGACCGTCGCCCTCGATCCGGGCCTCCACGAGCACAAGCGCCAGCACCGCGCCTTCGGCACGGAGGAAGAGTTCCGCAAGAGCGTGGCGGCGGTGTTCGCCAAGCCGGGCGAGGCGGTGCATGGCGGCGAAACGGCGATCGAGGCCTGTGAGCGGGTGGCCGCGGCGCTCGCCAAGCAGAACGGCTCGCCGCTGGTCGCGGTGACCCACGGCACCGTCCTCAGCCTCTACCTCGCCAACCGCTTCGGCTGCGACGCGCACGACCTCTGGCGCAGCCTGCAGATGCCGGACGCTTTCGTGCTGGATGCGGATGGCGAACTGATCGAACGGATCGGCTGAGCCCCGAGATTGAACGTCATGGCCCCGCTTGTCCGGGCCGTGACGATCAAGGGGACGCGTGAATTAGGCCGCCGGCGGGAGCATCCGCTCAGCAGCGACCAGTCTCGCGCTGGCCGAGCCGCGGGCGACGAGCGTGCCGGAGAGGTCCATGAGGCGGCCCTCCAGGAAGGCGATGCTCTTGCCGGCCTGCACCACCTGGCCCTCGCCATAGAGCGGCCCTGGCCGGGCCGGTGACAGGAAGCTGACATTGAGGTCGATGGTCGGGGTGAAGACGCGGCCCTCGCCGTAGATGAACATCGCGGGGCCCATGGTGTCGTCCAGCATGGCGGCCAGGAAGCCGCCCTGGATGAACCCGGCGGGATTGCAGAATTCGGGCCGCGCCTCGAAGCGGATCCGGATCCAGCCGTCGGCGGGGCGGGCGTCCACCACCTCCCAACCCAACAGTTCGGCGCAGGGCGGCCGGGGGAGGTCGTCGAGCGCGGTCGGAACGGGCATCCTGAGCTCCTTCTGGCTTCACAGCTTGGCGCCCGACTGCTGACAGCATGCTGGCAGGAGCGACGGCTTGACCGGACTCGGTCGGAGTGGGACCGACTTCGCCATGCGCATTCTCCCGCTTGCTTTCGCCGCCGCCACGCTCGCCGTCGCCGCTCCCGCCATCGCCCAGGACCTGACGAAGGGCGCGGCCGCTGTCCGGGACAAGGCCCTCGCCGACGGGACCGCCTGGTCCATCGCCGAGTCGCTGACGACCGAGGTCGGTCCCCGCATGGTCGGCTCGCCCGGCATGGAACGCGCCCGAGACTGGGCGACCGCCAAGTTCAAGGAACTGGGCTTCGAGAATATCAAGGTGGAATCCTTCACCACTCCGGCTTGGTCGCGCGGCGTCGAGGAGGTCGAGGTCGTCGGCCCCTGGCCGATCAAGCTGCACGCCCTGGGCCTGGGCGGCTCGGGCTCGTCGCCGGCCGGAGGGGTGACCGCGCCGATCGTGCTCTTCACCAGCTACCAGGCGATGCTGGACCAGCCGCCGGGTTCCCTGGCCGGCAAGATCGCGGTCGTGACCCAGAAGATGGCCCGTACCCAGGATGGCTCCAGCTACGGCGCGGTGGGTGTCCAACGCCGGGCCGGCGCGGTCGAGGCGGCCAAGCGCGGGGCGGTGGGCTATCTGATCCGCTCCATCTCCACCGACGACACCAGACTTCCGCACACGGGAGGTGGGGCCCCGTCGACGATCCCGGCGGCGGCGCTGTCGACGCCCGACGCCGACCTGCTGGAGAACATGGCGAAGCGCGGAAAGCCGGTGACGGTGCGCATGGCGATGACGTCCAGCACCAACCCGGCGGCCCAGGCCTGGAACATCTCGGGCGAGATCAAGGGCCGTGAGAAGCCGGACGAGGTGATCGTGATCGGCGGCCACCTCGATAGCTGGGACCCGGGCACGGGCGCGGTGGACGACGCCGCGGGCATCGCCATCACCACGGCGGCGGCCAAGCTGGTGGCCCAGGCCGGCCCGCCGCGCCGGACCATCCGTGTCGTCATGTGGGGCTCGGAAGAGCAGGGGGGCTCGTCGGGCGCCTATGCCGCCGCGCACAAGGACGAAGCTCCGAAGATCGTACTGGCCGGCGAGAGCGACAGCGGCGCGGGCCGGATCTGGAGCGTGAACCTGCCGACGGGCGGCGCGAGCCATCCGGCGACCAAGGCCTTCAAGGACGCCCTGCCGCCGCTGAAGGTGGCCGTGGCGCCGGTCGCGCCGGCGTTCGGCGGCGCCGACATCCGGGGTCTGATCGGGCTGGGCGTGCCGTTCGTGGACTTTGCCCAGGACGCCAGCCGCTACTTCGACCTTCACCACTCGGCCGACGACACCCTGGACAAGATCGACCCGGCCGAGCTGTCGCAGAACGTCGCGGTCTGGGCGGCCTATCTCTACACGGTGGCCAATTCGGACGTGGACCTGAGGGCGCCGAAGTAGGCGGCCTCCACGGGCGCTGCACCGAAAGCTGACTTGACCCGAAGCGGCCCGTCCTCCACCCGGACGGGGTACTTTTACCCACTGCTTCGAGACGATTCATGACCCTGCCGCTCTCCGGTCACCACGTCGCCGTCCTCCTGGGCGGGCCCTCCTCCGAGCGCGAGGTGAGCCTGGTTTCGGGCAAGGCGTGCGCCGACGCGCTGGAGCGGCTGGGCGCCAAGGTCAGCCGGGTCGACGCCGGCAAGGACATCGCCGAGGTGCTGGCGAAGCTGAAGCCCGACGTCTGCTTCAATGCCCTGCACGGCGAGTGGGGCGAGGACGGCTGCGTCCAGGGTGTGCTGGAGACGCTGGGCATCCCTTACACGCATTGCGGCGTGCTGGCCTCGGCCCTGGCGATGGACAAGGCCAAGGCCAAGGCCGTGCTGGCGGCGGCCGGCGTCGCGGTGCCGGGCGGGGGGCTCTTCAACCGCTTCGATGTGGCGCGCGACCACGTTCTGCCGCCGCCGTATGTGGTGAAGCCGAACGCCGAGGGCTCCTCGGTCGGCGTGTTCCTCGTGTTCGACGGCGCGAATCGCCCGCCGCAGGAGGTGGTCGCCCCCTCGTGGACGTTCGGCGAGGAGGTGATGGTCGAGCCGTACATCGCCGGAATGGAGCTGGCGGTGGGCGTCATGGACGGCAAGGCCATGACCGTTACCGAAATCGTACCGAAAACCGGCTTCTACGACTATGAGGCCAAGTACGGCGACGGGGGCTCGGAGCATATCGTTCCGGCCCGAATGCCTGCTCATGCGATTGAAAAGGCGAAGAAACTCTCCGAGATGGCGCACGCGGCGCTTGGTTGCCGAGGCGTTACCAGGTCGGACCTCCGTTATGACGATGTTAACGACGTTTTGGTCCTACTGGAGGTCAACACCCAGCCCGGCATGACGCCCACGTCTCTGGTTCCGGAGCAGGCCGCAGCGGGCGGGGTGGACTTCGACCGACTGGTGCTTTGGATCACGGAGGACGCATATGCCCGCGGAGCGGGGGGGATCGCGAGTCGCGGCGAAACCTCGGGCCAAGACGCCCGCTAATCCGGCCAAGCGCCCGCAGGCTGCCGAGGCGGCCGTCGCCGGGCCGCGCCTGTCTCCGAAGCAGACCCTTCTCATCGCAGCCGGCGTGCTGACGCTGGCGCTCGTGGGCGTGCTGGGCACGGGCGAGCGCGGAGCGGAGCTGGCGCACGTGGTCGGAACCACGGTCGACGGCAAGTTCGGCGAGGCCGGATTCCGGCTCAGGACCGTGCACGTGCAGGGCGCATCGGCCATGGCGACGCCCGACATCGTCAAGGCCGCCGGCATCTACAAGGACGCGCCCATGCTGGGCATGGACCTGGAAGCCCTGCGCGGCCGGGTCGAGCAGGTCGGCTGGGTGAAGGAGGCGCGCATCGTGCGCCTGCTGCCCGACACCCTCATGATCTCGGTGGAGGAACGCCGCCAGCTCGCCGTGTGGCAGCACAACGGCCGCACGGTCGTGATCGACGACAAGGGTCAGCGCATCCCCGAGGCCGATCCGGCGCTCTTCACCGGCCTGCCGCTAGTCGTTGGCGCGGGCGGCGATCGCCATGCCGGCGAGATCCTGCCGGTGCTGGTCCAGCGCCCGAAGCTGCTGGCCCGGATGGAGGCCCTGGTGCGGGTCGACGACCGCCGCTGGGACCTGCGCCTGAAGGACGGGTCGCTGATCCAGCTTCCGGCGGTCGACGAGGAACAGGCCCTGATCCAGCTCGAGCAGCTCGACCTGCGCTCGCGGATCCTGGAGCTGGGTTTCGAACGCATCGACCTGCGCAATCCCGAAGTGGTGGCCGTTCGGCCCCGCGCACCCGTCACCACCGCGCCTGCGCCGCCGATCGGCGCCGGCGTGTAACGACAGAAGTGTAGCCGCATGCTCATGACCGCCGCCCGTCCCAAGCCCGAAGCCGCCAAGAAGGACAGCCGCGAGGCCCTGAAGGCCGCGCTGGCGCCGCCGAAGCTGGTGGCCGCCGTCGATCTCGGCGCCTCCAAGGTCACCTGCTTCATCATGAAGCCGGACGGCGTGCGACGGGGCGACCGGACGCTGACCACCTGCGGCGTCGGCTATGTCCAGTCGCGCGGCGTGCGCGGCGGGGCGATCGTCGACCTGGACGAGGCCTCGGCGGCCATCGCCCAGGCCGTCGAGCGGGCCGAGAACGTGGCCGGCGTGAACGTGCAGGGCGTGACCATCGCCACCGCCGGCGGCCAGCTCACCTCCAGCCGTGTGCAGGGTCGCGTCTCGATCGGCGCCCGGCCGATCGCCGACAACGATCTGATCCGCGCGATCCAGAACGCCCTGGCGCAGATCAAGCTGCCCAACCGGCGCGCCATCCATATCCTGCCGGTGGCCTGGGCCGTCGACGGCCAGGGCGGCGTGCGCGATCCGCGCGCCATGTTCGGCAAGACGCTGGGCGTGGAACTGCTGGTCGTGTCGGTGGCCGAAACGGTGTTCAACACCCTCGGCGCCTGCGTCGAGCGGGCCCACCTGCAGCTGGACGGCGTGGTCGCCGCCCCCTTCGTCTCGGCCCTGGCCGCGCTGGAGGAGGACGAGATGGACCTGGGCAGCGTCTGCATCGACATGGGCGGCGGCTCGACCTCGGCCTCGGTGTTCCGCGGTGGTTCGCTGGTCCACGTGGAGACGGTGCCGGTGGGCGGCCATCACGTGACCCAGGACATCGCCCGCGGGCTGTCGACCTCGATCGCCGGCGCCGAGCGGATCAAGACGCTGCACGGCTCGGCCATCGCGTCGGCCAACGAGGACCGCGAGATGATCGAGGCGCCGCCGCGTGGCGACGATCCGGGCGCGGGTCCGGTCGTGGCGCCGCGCAGCCTGCTGAAGGGCATCATCGCCCCGCGCGTGGAAGAGACCCTGGAACTGCTGCGCGATCGCCTGAAGGCCGCCGGCGCACCGATCGAGCCGGGCGCGGGCCTGGTGCTGACGGGCGGCGCCAGCCAGCTGGCCGGCGTGCGCGAGGTGGCGGTGCGGGTATTCGACCGTCCCGTGCGCCTGGGCCGTCCGCGTCGGGTGCCGCACCTGGCCGACGCCGCCTCGGGCCCGGCCTTCACCGCCTGCGCCGGCGTCCTGCACCGCGCCGCCTTCGGCCCGCGCGAGGCGGTTTCGTCCAAGCAGCTCTCGTCTTCGAAGCTGCGCCGCGAGCCCCTCGACCCGCGCGCCAACCCGGTCGCCAAGGCCGCCGCCTGGCTGCGGGACAACCTGTAGGGCTCCGCGCGGGGGCGCAGTCTCAGCCGATCTGACAGCACGAAGCGCCGGCCACGGGCGCGGAGTGGGGGAGCGCGCCCGCGCCGGCCTTCGTCAGCCGAGGCGCGCGCCGGCCGGCGCCGCGCATCGGCATCGAAGTCGGTTCAGAAGGTCGCCCGGGCGACCAGCTGGAAGACGGGGCCGGCCTCTTCGCGCTCCAGCTCGTACTCGTCGAAGTCACGCGAGCGCTGGTCGCCGATCGTCGTGAACTTGTTGAAGGTTTCCTTCTTCTTCGAGTCCAGCAGGTTCGTGCCGGTCAGGCGGACCACGTAGCGGTCGCCGAAGCGCTTCTCGACGAAGATCTCCAGGTCGGCGCCGTAGGTGGTGGTCACCTCCTCGCCCACGACACGGCCGAAGGCCTGGCCTTGCTTGCGGTAGGTGGCGCCGAAGGCGGCGGCCCAGTCGGGCAGGTCCTGGATGAAGCCGACGTTGAAGACGTACTTGGCCTGGTCGTTGAACCGGCGCTTGCCGAACTCGTCCTTCACGTCGCTGTCGAGCCAGGAGTAGTTCAGGAACACGCCGGTGTCGTCGAGGCCGAAGGCGCTGAGCGGGGTGGAGAGGTCGAATTCCACGCCCCAGACCGAACCGTCTCCGGTGTTGCGCGGCTGCAGGACGAACGTTCCCGCGCCCTCGCTGCCCTGCTGGCCGGTGCTGGCGACCTCGATCAGGTTCTTCACGTCGCGGTAGAAGACGTTCACCCCGGCGACGCCGCGGGTCCCGAGACGGCGCTCGAAGCCCACGTCCACGCCCCAGGCCGATTCCGGCTTTAGGTTCGGATTGCCCAGCAGGTCGTTGTCGCCCAGTTCGGCCTCCAGCAGGGCCGGCGAAATGAAGTTGAAGTTCGGCCGGCGGACCGTGCGGGCCACCGACAGCTTGATCCGGTCGTCGGCCGACAGGTTCCAGCGCAGGTGCGCGGAGGGCAGAAGGAAGTTGTAGTCGTTCTTCACGTCCTGGGCGCCGGCCGGGGCGGTGACGTCCTTGATCGTCGTGTCGGTGTTCTCCCAGCGCACGCCGGCCTCCCAGCCGAACGTTCCCTGTTCGCCCGAGAGCATCAGGTAGGGGTCGATCCGCTCTTCCTCGATCGTGTTCACGCCGCCCACGACCGGGGCGTAGGCGCCGTAGGTCGACAGGTCGGGGCGCGCCGCCGGCGGGTTCGGGATGGTGACCCGGTTGCGCACCGTCGTGATGTCGGTGTCACGGTCCTTCTTGGCGTACTGCACGCCGAACTCGAGCTTGGCCGTGCCGACGTCACGCTTGTGCGACAGCTCGCCGGACCATTCCTTGTCCTTGAGGCGGGTGCGGGTCTTGTCGCCGGTGAAGCGGTCGTCATCGGGGAAGGGGCGGGTGTCGCGGAGGTACTCGTACTCCTCCTCGATCTCGTCCTGGTGGTCGCTGAGCTGGGCGTAGCCGAGCTTGAAGCGCGTCTTGCCGCCGGCCATGTCGCGGTCGTAGCGCGCCTGCAGGGCCCAGTTGTCGGTCTGAATGTCGACGTTGTTGTTGTTGTAGGTCAGGAAGTCCGCCGCCCCGACCCGGCCGCCGGCGTACTCGTAGGAGTCCTCGTCTTCCAGCCGGTCGGTGCGGACGAAGAAGCCCGACAGCTTCAGCGTCGAGTCTTCCATCTGCACGTCGTAGCTGGCGTTCAGCGAGTAATCTTCGCCGTTACGGGTGTCGGACTGGATCTCGATGTTGTCCAGCGTGCCGCCCGGCTCGTCGAAGCGCTGGCTCAGCTTCTGCTTGGGATTGCGCCGGCCCTGATAGTTGGCGCCGATCACCATCCGGCCCGGGCCCACCGGGGCCGACAGCACGCCGCCGATGGTCTCGCGGACCCGGTCGTCGCTGAAGAGCAGGGCGCCGGCGCGGACGTAGCCGCCGTCGAAGGTGTAGCCGTCACGCAGCACGATGTTCAGGGCGCCCGCCATGGCGTCGCCGCTGCGGTTGGCCGAGGAGGACCGGACCACCTCCACCCGCTCGATCAGCTCGGCGGGGATGCGGTCGACGAAGAACGAACGGTCGACGCCGGCGCCGGGCACCCGCTCGCCGTTGATGAGGATCTGGGTGTAGCCGGGATCCAGGCCGCGCAGGCGCGCGCCGTCCGATTCGAGCACGTCCGACAGGAAGGCCACGCTGGGCACGCGCTTCAGCGCATCGCCGGCGGTCAGCGGCTCGAAGCGCTGGAAGTACTCCAGGTCGTAGGAGAGGGTCGGAGCGACCTCGTCCGTGCGGTTGCGGAACGTGATCTCGCCCGTGACCACCAGTTCCTCGACCGTCTTGGTGCGTTCGGCATCGCCGTCGAGCGCGGCGTCAGCGGCCTGAGCCTGAACACCCGACAGCAGCGTCGCCATGGACGCCACGGCGAAGAGCGCCGTCTTTCTCATGTGCTATCCCCGAGTTGGGCCGATTGACGAAAGAACTCGGCCACGCCTATTCGGGATGGCGAATTAGTTTCAGAGCTGATCGGGAGCCAGTGATGTTTCGTCGGCAGTTGCGCGACACATTTGTGACAATCGCCACGGCGGCTTTACTTCTGAGTTCCTGCGACAAACCTGATTTCGAGGCGAAGTCCGACTCTCCGAAGATGGCGACGGGCGCCGGAAAGCCCGTGCCCGCCGCGTTCGAGACGCCGCCGGTGGGTCAGTCGGCCGAGGACGCGGCGGACGATCCGGCCATCTGGGTCGATCCGGCCGACCGCTCGCGTGGGGTCGTCATCGGCACGGACAAGAAGTCGGGGATCTACGTCTACGACCTCACCGGAAAGCAGCTCGACTATGTGCCGGGCGGCCTGCCCAACAACGTGGATCTGCGTGAGGGCTTCCCGACCCCGACGGGCAAGAAGGTGCTGGTGGCGGCTTCCGACCGTGGCCGGCCGGGGGCCGGCGTGGCGCTGTTCCTCCTGGACCCGACCAGCCTGAAGCTGAGCTTCTGGGCCGCGATCCCGGTCGACCTGGCCGAGCCCTACGGCCTGTGCGCCGCGCGGCGAGGCGACGCCTTCCTGGTGATCGTCAACGGCACCGACGGCCAGGTGCGGCAACTGAGCGTCGCCATGGGCGCCGACGGCAAGCCGCAGGTGAGGGAAGAGCGCCGCTTCTCGGTGCCGACCCAGCCGGAGGGCTGCGTGGCGGACGATGGCCGTGGCCGCCTCTACCTGGGCGAGGAAGGCGCGGGCATCTGGCAGTTCGACCTGGGCGTCGCCCCCGCCAAGGGCGCGCTGATCGCCACCGCGCCCAGCGAGGCGCTCAAGCCCGACGTCGAGGGCCTCGCGCTGCTCGAGGACAAGACCGGGGCCTGGCTGATCGCCTCCAGCCAGGGCGATTCCGCCTTCGCGGTCTGGAAGGTGGACGGCGCCCAGCCGCAGTATCGCGGTCGCTTCAGCGTGGCGGCCGCCGGGGGCGTGGACGCGGTGACCGGCACCGACGGCGTCTCGGCGCTGGGGGGTGTGGTCGGCGGCTTCCCGGAGGGGCTGGTCGTCATGCAGGACGATGTGGACGAAGGCCCGGCCGGCGAGCGTCAGAACTTCAAGCTGGTCGACTGGCGCGAGGTGCGCAAGGCGCTGGGGCTCTAGCCCCGGTGCGGCGGTCGCAGGCCAAGCTCAGCCACGCTTGCCGTGACGTTACTAACCATGTGCGACGCTTTCCTTGGGGACAGCTTCGAAAAACCTGTCCGGCAGAGCTCGAACCCGTCCCGACTCACAGTATGCGGTTAACTCTCGATTAACGGTGTGAGCGCGTACTTAACGCATCGTTACTCGGGCGCTTCGGCAAGGGGATGCCGCTAGCGACAGACCGCAAATCCGGGAAGGACAGGACGTCCAATGGCCATCTCTCTGTCGGCGCCGCGCGCCACCGAACTCAAGCCGCGTATCGTTGTGTTCGGGATCGGCGGGGCAGGTGGCAACGCGGTCAACAACATGATCGAGGCCGGCCTTGAGGGCGTCGAGTTCGTGGTCGGCAACACCGACGCGCAGCAACTCCAGTTCTCCAAGACCGACCGCCGCATCCAGCTCGGCGTGCAGGTGACGCAAGGCCTCGGCGCCGGCGCTCACCCGGAAGTCGGCATGAGTGCGGCCGAGGAGAGCATCCCCGAGATCGGCGAGCACCTCGACGGCGCCCACATGGTCTTCATCACCGCCGGCATGGGCGGCGGCACCGGCACCGGCGCGGCCCCGATCATCGCCAAGTGCGCGCGTGAGCGCGGCATCCTGACGGTCGGCGTGGTCACCAAGCCCTTCCACTTCGAAGGCCGCCACCGCATGCGCCTGGCCGACGCTGGCATCAGCGAGCTGCAGCGCTACGTCGACACCCTGATCGTCATCCCGAACCAGAACCTGTTCCGCGTCGCCAACGAGCGGACGACCTTCGCCGAAGCGTTCGGCATGGCCGACCAGGTCCTGCACTCGGGCGTCCGCTCGATCACCGACCTGATGGTGCTTCCGGGCCTGATCAACCTCGACTTCGCCGACGTCCGCACGGTCATGACCGAGATGGGCAAGGCGATGATGGGCACCGGCGAGGCGACGGGCGAGGATCGCGCCCTGATGGCCGCGCAGAACGCCATCCAGAACCCGCTGCTGGACGAAGTCTCGCTGAAGGGCGCCAAGGCCGTTCTGGTGAACGTCACCGGCGGTCTCGACATGACCCTGCTGGAAGTCGACGAGGCGGCCAACGCCATCGCCGAACAGGTCGACCCGGAAGCCAACATCATCTTCGGCGCCGCCTTCGACCCGACCCTCGAGGGCAAGGTCCGGGTGTCGGTCGTGGCCACCGGGATGGACGGCGCCTCGATCGCCGCCATCGAACCTAAGCTGGAGCGTCGTTCGCTGCAGGTCGAGCCGCTGCGCGCCGAAGTGACGCCGCGCGCCGAGCTGTCGCCGGCCCCGGTGATGGCCGCCCCGGTCGCCGCCGAGCCCGTGTCGTTCGCGGCCGAGCCCGCCGCGCTGGAAGAAGAGCAGCCCGACATCTTCTCGGCGCCCGCGCCGGTCGCCGCCGCGCCGGTCTATGCCGAGCCGGCTCCCGCCGCGCCCGTCGCCCGGATCGTCGATCCGGAAGTGGCGGATGCGGATGACCACGCCGACGCGCCGCTCTTCGCCGAGCCCGCCTTCGAGCCGCGCAAGCCGCGGGGTGGGTTCCTGAGCATCTTCGGCGGCCGTCCTCGCTACGATGCCGCGCCGGCCCCGGCCGCGCCGCAACCGGTGGCCCGCGCGGCTTCGCCGGCCCCGGTTCGTGGCGGCGCTCAGCCGATGGAGGCCCAGCTTCCGGCCGAGGAAGCCGACCAGAACGAGGATCTGGAGATCCCGTCGTTCCTGCGCCGTCTGGCCAACTAATCGTCTCGAAATCGTCACCCTCCGGGGTGGCCTGACCTGCTAAGAATCCTCCCGGAGCCCACTCCGGGAGGATTTTCCATGAGCGCTCATCGCATCATCTGGGTCTCGCCCCTCGCCGACGGCTGGACCGTGCTGTGCGCCGGGTTCGAACCCCTGGTCTTCCGGTCCGGCGCGCGCGCCGAGGCCCAGGCCCGGCGCCTGGCAGACTGCCTGGCCAAGCTGGGCAGGGTGGTTCAGGTGCGCGTACTGGACAGGGCGCGGAACCTCGTGGGGACGCAGGTGTATCCGGCGACCGCGACGGCTTGAATCCTGAGCGAAAACAAGGCGGATCTCGGTTAATCCGTTAACTTCGGTTAAACCGAAACATTGCGAAACACGAAGTGCTTTGCTGCGTTGCATCAAGCAGCTTAGCCAGCGCGTTGGGGGCGAAGGTCGGCAGCGCGCCGCGTATCGCAGGAAGGTCCACCTTGGCCGCGTTCCAGCACACCGTCAGGTCTCCGGCCCTGTTCGCCGGCATCGGCGTCCATACGGGCGAATACACCCGCGTTTCGGTCCGCCCCGCGGCGGCCGGCGCCGGTATCGTCTTCGTGCGCACCGATGTCCGCGACCGTGACAACCAGATCCCCGTGACGGGAGAGGCGGTCTGCAAGACCCAGCTCGGCACCGTGATCACCAATGCCGCCGGCGTCACCGTCTCGACCATCGAGCACCTGATGGCCGCGTTCGCCATGCTGGGCGTCGACAACGCCGTGGTCGAGGTCGACGGGCCCGAGATGCCGATCATGGATGGCTCGTCCGCGCCCTTCGTCCGCATCCTGGACCGCGCGGGCCTGCGCCCGCAGGAAGCGCCGCGCCGCTTCATCGAGATCCTGGAGACCGTCGAGGTCGTCGAGGGCGACAAGCGCGCCGCCCTGAAGCCGGCCGACGGCTTCGAGGTCGCTTTCGAGATCCGCTTCCCCACCGCCGCCATCGGCCGTCAGGCCATCGACATGGCGATGGACGAGAAGACCTTCCGCGAGGAGCTGGCCGACTGCCGCACCTTCGGCTTCCTGCGCGAGGTCGAGGCCCTGCGCGCCATGGGCCTGGCCCGGGGCGGTTCGATGGACAACTGCGTCGTCATCGATGGCGACCGGGTGCTCAACCCCGAGGGCCTGCGCCGTTCGGACGAGTTCGTGCGGCACAAGGCGCTGGACGCGATCGGCGACCTCTATGTGCTGGGCGCGCCGATCCTGGGCCGCTTCGAGGGTGAGCTGGCCGGTCATGGCCTGAACAACGCCCTGGTCCGCGCCCTGTTGGCCCGGCCGCAGGCGTGGCGGGTGCGCACCCTGGTCGAGGATCTGCGCGAAGCCGTCTGACCGGCTCACTTGCGAGTCATTCGCAATGGTGGTCTGATGCGCGGCAGGGAGATCTGCCGATGACCGAAGACGCCACGGCCCAGCTCGACACGCTGTACAAGCCGCCACATCCGCTGACCGTGGCCAAGTGCCTGGACCACGTGGATCCGCACGGCCGCCGCTTCATCGGACTCTCGCCATTCGCCACGCTCGCGACAGTGGGGCCGACGGGCTTCGTCGACGTCTCACCACGCGGGGGCGGCCCCGGCTTCATCCGGGTGTCCGACGACGGCAAGACCCTGGTGATGCCGGATCGCCCCGGCAACAACCGCCTCGATTCCCTGCGCAACGTCGCTGAAGGCACGGGCGAGGTCGGGCTGATGTTCATGATCCCCGGCGTCGATGACATCTACCGCGTGAACGGCCAGGCCGAGCTGGTGGTCGACGACGCCCTGGCCGAGAGCTTCACGGAGTTCGGAAAGGTCCCGAAGACGCTGCTCAGGATCAGCGTGCGCGAAGCCTATCTGCACTGTCCCAAGGCCCTGATGCGCGCCGACCTCTGGGGCGACAGCCACAAGGTCGATCGGACCAGCCTGCCGACGCTGACCGAGATGGTGGCCGATCAGGTCGGCGTCGCCTTGCCGAAGGTCTCACAGGACCAGGAAGTCGAAGGTCTGAAGCAGACCCTCTAGGCCAGGGCCGCGGGTCTACGCAGGAAGAGGCCGGTCGCGCCGAAGCCCAGCAGCATCAGCGCCCAGACCGCGGGTTCGGGAGCCGGTGACTCGGCGAAGGCGAAATCTATCCGCGCTTGCGCGCCGGCCGGCGTGCCGTCGTAGCCGCTGAGCAACAGCTGTTTCAGCGCATCGTTGAAGGCGTAGTTGATCGACTCGTCCGTGGCGCCGTCGATCTTTCCGCCGTCCTTGCCGTCCAACCCGCCGGGATCGACGAACGACAGCTTCAGGTCACTCAGCGCGTAGAGGGTCACATAGTGGCCCCCGACGAACTTCTCGCCCTCGTAGTAGCCGATGAAGAGTTCCACATCCTCCTTGTGGTCGATCTCCTTCTTGAGGTCGGCCGCGGTGGGCTTCACGTAACGCTTGCTGAGGATCTTCTTGGGCGCGACGGATTCCAGGTACTTCTTCTTGCCCTCGAAGAACTTGGTGGTGTCGGTGCCGCCGCAGGCGGAGCAGCCCATGAACTCCGAGATCTTGACCGCCGTGGCGTGCGGATCATTGCCGATCAGGGTGTTGCCGAACAGCTTCGGGTAGGTGTTCTGCAGGAAGACCAGCGAGTTCATCAACGCGATCGGGCCACAGGCGCGGCTGCCGCCCGTCGGGCTGGAGCAGACGTCGGCGAACTCGGTGGCGTTCTGGTTGAAGTGTCCGTACTTGTCGAACTGGGCCCGGGCGGGGGCCCCCCAGGCCGCCAGGGTGACCGTGAGCCCCAGGGTCAAACCCACTGCACGCGATGAAGATGCGAAGCTCCGCATGTGCCAGCCTCCCTTGCGCATGATGCGAGGCCTACAATACAGAACAATGTTATCTCGTTGGAGTCGCAACCATCGACGCCTCGGTTCCGCCGCCGTTTGCTCGCCACAGTCGGTAGTGTAGAAGCGACTCTCCCGCGTGGGGGCGCGCGCGCTGGTCTTGAGGTGAAGGTGTCGTCGGTTCGAAATTCCACCCGTGCTCTGCTCGTGGTGACTGCATGCGCTCTCGCCCTGTCGGCCTGCGCCGGCAACAAGAAGAACAAGCCGCGCCTGGCCTATGAAGAGCGGCCGGTCGAGCTGCTGTACGCCACCGGGGCCGACCGGCTGGACCGGCGGCAATGGAACCAGGCGGTCAACTACTTCCAGGAAGTGGAGCGCCAGCACCCGTATTCGGAGTGGTCGCGCCGCGCGATCCTGATGCAGGCCTACGCGCACTATCAGGGCAACGACTACGCCGAGGCGGTGGGCGACGCGGATCGCTTCATCCAGCTCTATCCGGGCAACCCGACGGCCGCCTACGCCCACTACATCAAGGCCATCTGCTACTTCGAGCAGATCGTCGACGTGAACCGCGACCAGGCGGCCACCGGCCAGGCGCTCGACGCCCTGCGCGACGTGGTGCAGCGCTATCCGCGCACCGAGTACGCCTCCGACGCCCGCCTGAAGATCGACATGGTCAACGACCAGCTGGCCGGCAAGGAAATGACCATCGGCCGCTGGTACCTGCGCAACGGCGACACCCTGGCGGCCGTCGGCCGCTTCAAGACCGTCATCGACCGCTACCAGACCACCAGCCACACGCCCGAGGCGCTGTACCGGCTGGTCGAGAGCTACCTGACCCTGGGCCTGCTTGAAGAGGCCAAGCGGAACGGCGCGGTGCTCGGCTACAACTACCCGGGCGACCCCTGGTACAACGACGCCTACAAGCTGCTGACGTCCAAGGGCCTGCGCCCGGCGGTCGAGCCGAAGTCGGATGGCGCGCGCGGGATCATCCGCCTGCCGTTCCAGCGCAACAAGGCCAAGACGATCGAGCCGCCCGCGCCCGGGGCCCAGAACCCCAACGGCGTGGTCGAGGCCAGCGAGCAGACCGAGAAGCGCAAGCTCTTCAGCCTGCCGCTGGGCAGCAAGAAGCAGCCCGACTCCGATGGCGGGGCCGCCGCCGAGCCGAAGTAGGCCGGACCAGAACAAAACCCGTCCACAGGCCTTCAACAGCGGATGATTCCGTACGATCCTGCCTGACCATGCTGATCGGCCTGCAGATCCGCGACGTCGTGCTCATCGAGGCCCTGGACCTGTCCATCGGGCCGGGCCTGACCGCGCTCACCGGTGAGACGGGGGCGGGCAAGTCGATCATCCTGGACGCCCTGGGCCTGGCCACCGGCGCGCGCGGCGACGCGGGTCTGGTGCGGCGCGGTGCGTCCCAGGCGGTCGCCACGGCCGTCTTCGCTCCCGCGTCCGATCACCCGGTCTGGGATCTGCTGGAAGACAAGGGGCTCTCTTACGCCCGCGACGAGGACCTCGTCCTTCGCCGCACGCTCAGCGCCGACGGCCGCAGCAGGGCCTTCGTCAACGACCAGGCGACCGGCGTGGGCGTGTTGAAGGAACTGGGTGAGGTCCTGCTGGAGGTCCATGGCCAGCACGAGACCGTGGGCCTGCTCGACAGCCGCACCCATCGTCCGCTGCTCGACGCCTATGGCGCCCTGGCGCGGGAAGGCGCGGCGGTCGCCTCGGCCTGGAAGGCGCTGCGTGAGGCGCGCGATCGCGTCGAGGCCCTGCGCGCCGACGTGGCGCGCTCGGCGGCCGAGACCGAGGAACTGACCTTCCGCCTGTCCGAGCTGGATCGCCTGGATCCGCGGGAGGGCGAGGAGACCGAGCTGGCCGAGCAGCGCGCCGTGCTGGGCGCGGCGGAGAAGGCCCTTTCCGACATCGGCGCGGCCCGCGAGGTGTTCGACGGCCTGGGCGCCCGCGTGGCCGGCGCGATCCGGGCCCTGGAGCGCGCCCGCGAACGCGCCGTCACCGCCGGCGCCGCCGAGGACGGCGCGGCCGTGGCCCGGCTCGCCGCCGCCGCCGAGGCCCTGGACCGGGTGCTGGTCGAGGCGGGAGAGGGGGAGGCCGCGATCGACTCGGCCGCCGCCGCGTTCGATTTCGAGCCCGACCGGCTGGAGAAGACCGAGGAGCGGCTGTTCGACCTGCGCGGACTGGCCCGCAAGCTGAACGTCGCCGTCGAGGAACTGCCGGCCCTGCGCGTGCGGATCGCCGGACGCCTGCGCCTCGTGGAGTCCGCGGAAGACACCTTGAAGGCCGCGGAGGCTGAGCAGGCCGCGGCGCGGACCGCCTACCTCGCCGCCGCCGACGCCCTGACCGCCGGGCGCCGCACCGCGGGCGAGCGCCTCGCCGCGGCGGTGATGGCCGAGCTCGCGCCGCTCAAGCTGGAAAAGGCCCGCTTCCGGGTCGCCGTCGAACCCCTTGGCGAGGACCGCGCGGGCGCCACCGGCCAGGACCGTGTCGCCTTCGAGATCGCCACCAACCCCGGCGCGCCGTTCGGAGACCTGGGTGCGATCGCCTCCGGGGGCGAGCTGGCGCGCTTCGCCTTGGCGCTGAAGGCGGCGCTGGCCGGCCGCGCCGGCGATTCCCAACCGCTGATGATCTTCGACGAGGTCGACCAGGGGGTGGGCGGCGCCGTGGCCGACGCCGTGGGCCTGCGTCTCAAGCGCCTGGCCTCGCCCGAGGGCGGCAAGCTGGGCGCCCAGGTGCTGGTGGTGACCCACAGCCCGCAGGTCGCCGCACGGGCCGAAGCGCACTGGCGCATCGCCAAGGCGGGCGACGCGGAACGGATCCGCACGGCGGTGGAGGTGCTCTCGCCCGCGGATCGTGAGGAAGAGATCGCCAGAATGCTCGCCGGCGCCCAGATAACAGACGCCGCGAGGGCCGCGGCGCGGGCCCTGATGGACGCCTGACCCGGCGGGGCTAGCCGCTCGCCGTCCAGTCGATAACATCGCGATCTCGCCGTGTGGGGGACACCTCGGTCGTGCTGATCGCACTCGTTCTGCCGCTCGCGCTGGCGACGGTCTACTACGCTGTGGTGCTGGGCAGGGCGGTGGCCGCGCGCCGCACCCGGCCCGGCGTCGAGGCCACGGTGCTGGGCGCCGTCACCAACTTCTTCGACACCCTGGGCATCGGCTGCTTCGCCCCCACCATGGCGTGGTTCAAGTTCCGCGGCATGGTGCCGGACCGGCTGATCCCATGCACCCTGCTGGTCGGTCATTCGCTGCCCACGATGGTGCAGGCGGTCATCTTCCTGATCATCCTCGGCGTCGCCGTGGACCCTGTTCTGCTGGCGGGGTGCGTGGCGGCCGTTCTGGCGGGAGCGCTGCTGGGCGTTCCGCTGGTGGCCAGGGCGCGGGTCGCCGTCGTGCGGACGGTCGTGGGGATCGCGCTGATCATCGCGGCGGGGCTCTATGCGCTGACCAACCTGCATCTGATGCCGGGCGGTGGCACGGCGTCGTCCCTGCCGCTGCCGCTTATGCTCACGGCCATCGGGGCCAACTTCGTGTTCGGCGTGCTGTTGAACTTCGGGATCGGCAACTACGCCCCGACGCTGGCGATGCTGAGCCTGATGGGCATGGATCCGCGCCTGGTGTTCCCGATCATGGCCGCGGGGGCGGCCGCCGCGATGAGCGGCTCTGGCCTGGGTCACATCGCCCGCGCGGAGGTCGATTTCCGGATCGCGCTGGGCCTCACGGTGGGCGGTATCCCGGCGGTGCTGGTCGCCGCCTTCCTCGTGAAGAGCATGCCGCTGGACCTGCTGCGCTGGCTGGTGATCGTCGTGGTGCTCTACGCGGCCGTCGCGATGCTCCGCTCCGCCGCGGCGGGCCGGCGCGGGGCGGCGATCGGGGCTTGAGCTTCTTTCCCTCCCCTTTATGGGGAGGGTGGATGGAGCGAAGCGACAGACGGGTGGGGAAGTGACGATCATCCGTCAGGTCGGGGACTTGAACCTGGTCTCCCCACCCTGGCCGCTGCACGGCCTGTCCCTCCCCATGAAGGGGAGGGAAAAGTGAAACCCATCGCCGATCTCACCGAGGCCGACGCCGTCGAGGAGCTGACTCGGCTTGCCGACGAGCTGGCGCGGCACGACATCGCCTACCACCAGAACGACGATCCCGAGATCAGCGACGCCGACTACGACGCGCTGAAGCAGCGCAACCTGGCGATCGAGGCGCGCTTTCCGCACCTGATCCGCGACAATTCCCCCTCGCTCAAGGTCGGGGCGGCGCGGTCGGAGAAATTCAAGGCGATCGAGCACGGCGTGCCGATGCTCAGCCTCGACAACGCCTTCGCCGACGACGAGGCGGTGGAATTCGACGCGCGCATCCGCCGCTTCCTGCGCCTGCCGGCCGGCGAGACCGTGGGGTACACGGCCGAGCCGAAGATCGACGGGCTGTCCTGCTCGATCCTCTACCGGAACGGCGACCTGGTTCGGGCCGCGACGCGCGGCGACGGCAAGGTGGGGGAGGACGTCACCGCCAACGTCCGGACCATCGCCGAGATTCCGCACAGGCTGGCGGGCAGCGGCTGGCCCGAGGAGATCGAGATCCGTGGTGAGATCTATCTGGGCCACGCGGAGTTCGCGGCGCTGAACGCGGCGGCGACCGAGGCGGGACAGAAGATCTATGCGAACCCCCGCAACGCCGCGGCGGGATCGTTGCGCCAGATCGATCCGAAGATCACCGCCGCCCGGCCGCTGAAGTTCTTCGGATACGCCTGGGGCCAACTCAGCGAACCGTTCGCCGAGACTCAGTGGGAGGCGCTGCGGAAGCTCGCGGCCTGGGGCTTCCAGACGACCGGCGACAGCCAGCGCGTGGAGAATGCCGAGGGTCTGCTGGCGGCCTACGCTCACATGGAAGCTCGCCGCCCGCATCTGCCGTTCGACATCGACGGCGTGGTCTACAAGGTCGACCGCCTGGACTGGCAGCAGCGCCTGGGCTTCATCACCCGCACGCCGCGCTGGGCCATCGCCCGGAAGTTCCCGGCCCAGCGGGCCCGGACCATCCTGGAGGCCATCGACATCCAGGTCGGCCGCACGGGCGCGATCACGCCGGTGGCGCGGCTGCATCCCGTGACGGTGGGCGGCGTGGTGGTCGAGAACGCCACCTTGCACAACGCCGACGAGATCGCCCGCAAGGACATCCGGGTGGGCGACACCGTGATCCTGCAGCGCGCCGGCGACGTGATTCCGCAGATCGTGGCCATCGTGCCCGAGGAGCGGCCGGCGGAGTCGCAGCCGTTCGCGTTCCCCACCCACTGTCCGTGCCCGCTGCGCACCGAACTGGTGCGGGAGACCACGGCGGCCGGAGCGGAGACGGTGGTGCGTCGCTGTTCGGGCGAGTTCGCCTGTCCGTTCCAGAAGCTGGCGCACCTGCGCCATTTCGTCAGCCGCCGGGCCTTCGACATCGAGGGGTTGGGCGAGAAGCAGCTGACCCTGTTCAGCGAGCAGGGCTGGCTCAATTCGCCGGCCGACATCTTCCGCCTGCACGAGCATCGCGAGGAAATCCTCGGCCTCGACCGCTTCGGCGAGACCAGCGTCGGCAACCTGCTGGCCAGCATCGAGGACCGCCGCGACATCGCGCTGGACCGCTTCATCTACGGCCTGGGCATCCGTCACATCGGCGAGACCACCTCGACGGCCCTGGCGCGGCACTTCGAGACGGAGGAACGCTTCGTCGAGACCTCGAAGCTGGCGGCCGCCCAGATGGCGGGGCCGCTCTACGCCGAACTGTCCGACCTCGACGGGCTGGGGCCGACCGCCGTCTCCGCGGTGCTGGAGTACGCGCGGGGCGGGCAGGGGGTGCTGGCGCCGCAGGATATCTCGCTGGACGGCTTCCTGAAGCTGGCGGTTCCCAAACTGAACACCCGGGCCCGGGCGGCGCTGGAAGCGCGGTTCGGCGATCGTCAGGCCTTCGAGGCGGGGGCCAGGCAGGCGGCGTCCGAAACGCCCGGCGATGCCTTCCTGGAGGTCGCGTCGGTCGACGCCGTCGGGGTGGTGGCCGCGCGCATGATCGCGGAGTTCTTCGGCGAGGCGCACAACCGGGCGCTGGTCGACGACTTGCTGGGCCAGCTCAGGGTCATTCCGGCCGAGAAGCCAAAGACCGACACCGCCGTTGCCGGCAAGACCATCGTCTTCACCGGCAGCCTCGAGAAGCTGACCCGGGATGAGGCGAAGGCGCAGGCCGAGCGCCTGGGGGCCAAGGTCTCGGGCTCGGTGTCCAAGAAGACCGACCTGGTCGTCGCGGGCCCCGGGGCCGGCTCCAAGCTGAAGACCGCCACGGACCTGGGCATCCAGGTGCTGACCGAGGAGGAGTGGCTGGCGCTGGTCGAGGGTCTCTAGCCCGTTCGACCGGGGTCCGCGATCTCGCGACCGGCGCGGATCGCGACCGTTGTTCGGCTGATCGGTGGCATGCTACGCGCTCGGCGAACAGCTGGGGGCAGCGTCGGGTGGCGGGCGAAGGAAACAGGCGCGACGAAGGCGATGCGCATCCGTCATCCGGTGCGCCGCATGTCGTCTACCGCTTCGGCGCCTACGAGTTGGATCCGGTCCGGCGTCGACTGGTGTTCGAGAGCCGCCCGGTGCGCATCGCCAGCCGGGCGATGGAGATCCTCAAGGTCCTGCTGGAGGCCGACGGCGAGCTGGTCGACAAGGAGACGCTGATCGCGGCGGTCTGGCCGAAGACCTTCGTCGAGGAAGCCGCGCTGCGCGTCCATATCTCGGCGCTGCGCAAGGTGCTCGGGGCCGAAGGCGGTGAGCGCTACGTCGTCAATGCGCCGGGCCAGGGCTACCGCATGGGCGTGCCGATCCGGCGCGAGCGTCGCGGCGACGACGTGGAGGGCGCGAGCCCGGCCGATCCCTATGGCCTTCCAGCGCAATTGACCCGGCCGATCGGCCGCGAAGACGTCGTTCGCGCGCTGGGGGGCGAGGTCAGGAGCCGCCGCCTGATCACCGTCGTCGGACCGGGCGGGGTGGGCAAGACGACCGTGGCGCTCGCCTGCGCTCACGTCGCGCTGCCCACGTTCCCCGACGGTGTCTGCTATGTCGACCTCGCGGCGATCTCGGATCCCGACCGGGTGGCGGGCGCCCTGGCGACGGCGTTGGGCCTGCAGGTCCCGCCGGGCGAGGTGACGCCTTCGCTGCAGGCCCAGTTGCAGGGCAAGGCCATCCTGCTGGTGTTCGACTGCTGTGAGCACGTCATCGCAGCCGCCGCGCGCCTGGCGCAGGAGCTGCTGCAGGCCAATCCACGTCTGCGCATCCTGGCGACAAGCCGTGAGCCCCTGCGCGTCAGCGGCGAGGAGGTGTGGCGTCTGCCGCCGCTGAGCGTGCCCGGCGCGGGCATCGCTTCCGCCCAGGAGGCGATGACCTTCGCGGCGGTCCAGCTCTTCGTGCAGCGCGCCGCCGCCGCCGCGACCGAGGACTTCGAACTCACCGACGATCACGCCGCGGCGGTCGCCGACATCTGCCGTCACCTCGACGGTCTGCCCCTGGCGATCGAGATCGCGGCCGGGCATTTCGACGTGCTGGGCGTCGAGCGGCTGCGGGCCCTGCTCAGCGAGCGCCTGCCGCTAGATCTTCCGGGCTCCAGGACCGCGTTGGCCCGACACCGAACCCTTGAGGCCACGGTCGACTGGAGCTTCGAGCTGCTGTCGGAGGCCGAGCGGCGCACCCTGCGACGCCTGTCGATATTCGCCGGCGGCTTCACACTGGAGGGCGCCGAGGCGCTGCTCGGAATTGACGACGCGGACGGCGCCTGGGGGGTGATCGAGCATCTCTCGGCGCTCAGCGCGAAATCGCTGATCACGGCCGACATCTCCGGTCCCACGCCACACTACCGGATGCTGGATGTCACGAGGGCGTACGCGCGGCGCCGGTTGGACGACGCGGGCGAGACGCAGGCCTATGCCCGCCGCCATTGTGAATGGATGGCGCGCTTCCTGCGTGGCGTGACCCGCGAATGGGACGAGGGCGTCACCGTCGAGCAGCTCAATGTCTATGCGCGGCAGATCGAGAACCTGCGCGCCGCGGTGGCCTGGGCCTCGTCGCCCGATGGCGACCTGAACAGCTTCATCCGCCTGGCCATCAGCGGCGGGCCCGTCTGGATGCACCTCGGTCTCGTCGAGGAATGGCGGGAGGTGGTGGAGGAGGCGGTCAACCTGGTGCCGTCCGTCGAGCCGCTCGGCGACGACGACCTGACGGCGCTGTACCTGGCCCAGGCCACCACGCGCCACCTCGTCTGGGGACCATGTCCGGAAACGCGGCAGACCTGGGACGCGGCGCTGATCCGGGCCCGGCGGCTGGGCGAGCCCCGATTCATCCTGCGGGCGCTCTGGGCCCAGTGGGACGAGGCCTATACGGGCGGGCGTCCGAAGGCGGCCCTGGAGATCGCCGAGGAGTATCGCCGCCTCGCCGAGAGCGTCGGCAGCCTCAACGACGTCGACCAGGGCCTCGACATGACCGCCTGCGTCTATCGCAGCCTGGGCGATCCCGCCGCGGCCTTGCGGCACAACCTGCCCCTGCGCCGCCGGCAGCCGGCCTCGCCGGACCTTGTGCAGGCCTCGCGCAGCCTGTTCGACCAGCAGGTCGCGGCGCTCTCGACGCTCGGCGACGTGCTGTGGGTCTCGGGGCGGCCGGACCAGGCCCGCGAGGTCTGCGACGAGGCGGTGGAGCACGCCCAGCGTCTCAACCACATGCCGTCGCTGGCCTACACCCTGGTATTCAGCGCGACGCAGGTCGCCGTCCTCTGTGGCGACACGGCCCGCATGGCGGGCTTCCATGACGCGCTGGAAGAGATCGCCCACGTGCATGAGCCCTTCACCGATTGGGTTCGGGGGATCCAGTCGCTGGTCCACGTCAGGCGGGGCGAGGCGGCCAGGGGCGTCGCGCTGCTGAAGGAGACGCTCTCGCACCGGGACCGGGCGTGGTTCCACCGGGTGTACGCCTACTTCCTGACCGCCCTCGGCGAAGGGCTTTGCCAGGTGGGCGACTACGCGGAGGGCCTGGCGCGCATCGAGGATTCGATCGAGGCCGCGTTCCGTGAAGAGGACTTCTGGTGCCTGCCCGACACCTACCGGATCAAGGGTGACCTGCTGCTGGGCGCGTCCGGGCTGGCCAATGCGGACGCGGCCGAGGCGGCCTACCGCGCCGGCCTCGACTGCGCGGTGAGCCAGGGCGCCTTGTCGTGGGAGCTGCGCAGCGCCAACGCCCTCGCGGCCCTGCGCCTGCGGCAGGGAAATCCGGGGTCGGCGGGCAGGATCCTGCGCCAGACCTACGATCGGTTCGAGGAGGGGTTCGACACCGCCGACCTGCGTCAGGCCCAGGCATTGCTGGCGCGCTGCGAGACGCCCGGCCTCGGCGTGGTCGACCTTGGTACAGCAGCCCCATACTAAGGTCTGGTCTGGGCCCACCTAGGTCCAGATGACCCGCGCCGCGACGCCGGCCGATCCTGGCGGCGATCGCGGGCCGTCGGGGCCCGCGCCGGATCAGCGCCCGGCTCGGGCCTGGAGCAGCGCCATGACCAGCCGACCGCCCCTGACGCACGCCAACGGCGCGCCCGTGGCCGACAACATCAACTCCATGACCGCCGGTCCGCGCGGACCGGTCCTGCTGCAGGACATCTGGCTGCTGGAAAAGCTGGCGCACTTCGATCGCGAGGTGATCCCGGAGCGGCGCATGCACGCCAAGGGGTCGGGCGCGTATGGCGTGTTCACGGTCACGCGGGACATCACCCGCTACACCCGAGCCGATCTCTTCGCCGAGGTGGGCCGGCAGACGCCGGTGTTCGTGCGCTTCTCCACCGTGGCCGGTGAGCGCGGCGCGGCCGACGCCGAGCGCGACATCCGCGGCTTCGCGGTCAAGTTCTACACCTGCGAGGGCAACTGGGACCTCGTCGGCAACAACACGCCGGTGTTCTTCTTCCGCGATCCCCTGCGCTTTCCCGACCTGAATCATGCGGTGAAGCGCGACCCCCGCACCGGGATGCGCAGCGCCAGCAACAACTGGGACTTCTGGACCCTGCTTCCGGAGGCGTTGCATCAGGTCACCATCGTCATGAGCGATCGGGGCCTGCCGCGCAGCTATCGGCACATGCACGGCTTCGGCAGCCACACCTTCAGCATGATCGGCCGCGATGGCGGCCGGGTCTGGGTGAAGTTCCACTGGCGCAGCCAGCAGGCCATCGCCAACTTCACCGACGCCGAGGCGGAAGCCGTGGTCGGCAAGGACCGCGAGAGCCATCAGCGCGACCTCTTCGAGGCGATCGAGGCCGGCGACTTTCCGCGCTGGACCCTGTCGATCCAGGTGATGACCGAGGCCGAGGCCCGCCGGCATCCGCACAATCCGTTCGATGTGACCAAGGTCTGGCCCAAGGCGCAGTTCCCGTTGATCGAGGTCGGGGTGCTTGAGCTGAACCGCAATCCGGAGAACGTCTTCGCAGAGGTGGAGCAGGCGGCGTTCTCGCCGGCCAACATCGTGCCGGGGATCGGCTTCTCACCTGACCGGATGCTGCAGGCGCGGCTCTTCTCGTACGGCGACGCCCAGCGATACCGGCTGGGGGTCAACTTCAACCAGATCCCGGTGAACGCCTCGAAGTGCCCGTTCCACAGCTATCATCGCGATGGGCAGATGCGGGTCGACGGCAACCTGGGCGCCACGCCGACCTACTTCCCCAACAGCCACGGCGAATGGTCGGACGCGGGCGCGCCGGACCAGCCGGCCCTGGAGTTGGAAGGGGCGGCGGCGCATTGGGACCATCGGGTGGACGACGACCATTTCCAGCAGCCCGGGGATCTGTTTCGCCTGATGACCCCGGACCAGCAGCAGGCGTTGTTCGCCAATACCGCCCGCTCGCTGGGCGGCGCGGAGACGGACATCCAGCGTCGCCATGTCGACAACTGCCGACGCGCCGATCCGGCCTATGGCGCCGGCGTCGCCGCCGCCCTGGGATTGGCGATCCCCGAGCTTGCCGACTAGGCGCCGGGCGGTCCGCGCCGGGAGACTTTACAACACTTAACGCCGGTGGCGGCGTGGCGCGTGTCAGTGGTGCGGCTTGCACATTGGAAGCGAGCCATGCCTGCCGACGCGGACCCCGTCTCCGCTCTCCTGGATCCCGACACCCTCCGCCTTCCCGGGCGGATCGTGGCCGGCTTCGCCCAGGGGATGGACGCGGAGCCGCCGGCCAACGCGCTGAGCGTCCTGTCGCTCGACCTGTGGGTGGCCCGCCGGCGCCTTGCGGGGGAACTCGCGCCCGAACAGATCGCCGCGCTGGACCGGCTCGACGCCGAGGTGCGCTCCGCGATGGAGACCCTGCGCCGCCTGACCGGGGCGCCCGAGGATCCCGACTTCGGGTGAGGCGGCGTCAGTGCTGAGGCGCTCTACCCATCGACCGGCCTGGATCGGCCTCGGCGTGGCCGAGTTCATGGCAGGGGGCCGGCGCCGCTGATCGCGGCGGGCGACCTATCTCGAACAGGTCAGCGCTTCGGCTCCAGTTCGGCGCAGGCGTCGGGCTCCTGGGTCCACATCAGGTGGGCGATCTTCCAGGAGCCCTCGACCTTGACCATGTCGAAGACGTCGATGCCGCAGTGGGTGCGCTTGCCGTTCAGCAGGAATTCGTAGGGCGCCCAGACGACCGCGATGGCGCCCCGGCGGGTGACCACCGGGTTCCACATCCGCTCGTCGAGGACGTCGGGGCCGGTGAGGCCCTCGGCGAACGTCTTGCCCGGCACGCGGCCCAGCTTGACGCCGTCCGGGCGCGTCCGCTGGGCGGTGAAGGTGACATCCTCCAGCATCAGCGCCTTGGCGGCCGCCGGATCCTTGGCCTTCATGGCGGCGAAGAACGCCTCCACCTGGGCGACGATGGCCGCCTGCTCGGCGTCGGGCGTCGCGGCCGCGGCCGGCGAGGCGAACAGCGCGGCCAGGGCCACGCCGGCGATCAGTCTCTTCATCGTCATCCCCCCGTCGCGCCCTCAGATCGGGGCGGTCACGTCGATCAGCCAGTTCCGCGCCTCACCGTCGAGCAACGGGGCGACGACCTCGCGCACGCGGGCGTGGTAGGCGTCCAGCTGAGCGCGTTCGTCGGCCGTCAGCATGCCGGCCACGATCAGCCGCCGGTCGATCGGCGCCAAGGTCAGGGTCTCGAAACCGTGCATCGGCCGCTCGCCGCCCGGGATCGGGGCGGCTTCGGTGACGACCTGCAGGTTCTCGATCCGGATGCCGTAGGCGCCTTCCTTGTAGTAGCCGGGCTCGTTCGACAGGATCATGCCGGGCCGCAGGGCGACGTTGTTCGGCGCCTTGGAGATCCGCTGCGGACCCTCGTGGACGCCCAGGTAGCTGCCGACGCCGTGGCCGGTGCCGTGGTCGTAGTCCAGGCCGTGGGCCCAGAGCGCCGCGCGCGCCAGGGCGTCCAGCGCCGACCCGGTGGTGCCGGCCGGGAAGCGGACGCCGGCCAGGGCCAGGTTGCCCTTCAGCACCAGGGTGAAGCGCTCACGCATCTCCTGCGAGGGCTCGCCGATGGCGACGGTGCGGGTGATGTCGGTGGTGCCGTCCAGGTACTGGGCGCCGGAGTCGACCAGCAGCAACGAGCCCTGCTCGGCGCGCTTGTTGAGCCGCTCGGTTGGCCGGTAGTGGACGATCGCGCCGTTGGAGGCGGCGCCGGCGATGGTGTCGAACGAGAGGTCCTTCAGCGCGCCGGTCGCCTCGCGGAACGACTCCAGCTTCGAGACGGCGGTGATCTCGTCCGGTGGGTTCACCTGGCCCTCGGTGGCCAGCCAGTGGAGGAAGCGGGTGATGGCGGCGCCGTCGCGGGCGTGGGCCTGGCGGCTTCCCTCGATCTCCACCGCGTTCTTGCAGGCGCGGGGCAGGGCGCAGGGGTCGTCGCCGCGGACGATGGTCGCGCCTTCGGCCTTCAAGGTGTCGAAGTACCAGGCCGACGACTGGGCGGGGTCGACCAGTACGGCCTTGCCCTTCAGCTCAGCGAGAGCCTGCGGCAGGTCGTCGGGCGTCTCGAGCCGGACCTGATTTCCCAGCCAGGCCGGCAGGTCGGGGGTGACCTTCACCGGATCGACGAAGAGCCGGGCCGTGCCGTCCTTGGCCAGGATCGCCTGCGCCAGCGGCAGGGGCGAGCGGATGACGTCGCCGCCGCGCACGTTGAACAGCCAGGCGATGGACGAGGGGGCGGTCAGCACGGCGGCGTCCGCGCCCCGGTCCGCCACCGCCGCGCCCACGCGGGCGCGCTTGGCGGCAGAGTCCTCGCCGGAGAACTCGCCGGTGTGCGGCACGACCGGCGCCGTCGGCTGAGCCGGGCGGGCCTGGCCCCAGGCGCGGTCCAGCGGATTGTCGTTCACGGGCACCAGTTCGGCGCCGGCCTTGGCGGCGGCCTCCTTGAGGCGGGCCAGGGCGTCCGGGCTGTGCAGGCGCGGGTCGTAGCCGATCTTCTGGCCACGAGCGGTGGCGGCCTCGAGGTAGGCCGGGACGCCGCCATCCACGAGGTCGCGGATCTCGAACAGCTGCCCGTCGACCTGGTCGCGGACCTGCAGGGTGTAGCGGCCATCGACGAACACGGCGGCCTTGTCCTTCAGGATCACCGCCGCGCCGGCCGAGCCGGTGAAGCCGGTGGCCCAGCCCAGGCGGTCGTTCGCGGCGGGCAGGTACTCGTTCTGGTGCTCGTCCTCATGCGGGACGAGGAAGCCGTCCAGGCCCTGCTCGGCCATGGCCTGCCGGATCAGCGGCACATGGCGGGGGCCGAAGGAAGGGTCGGTGGTCTCATCGAAGGTCTGACGCATGGGCGGCATGTAAGCCCTTCCCGGGAGCGGGGCAAAGGCCTCGACAGGCGGCTTATTATATCCGGGTGAAATTGACGGAATTGCCTCCGGGCATTATGAGGCGGCATGGACAAGCAGACCCGCCGCAACGCCGTGCGCGACTACAAGGAGAAGGCTCCGGAGGTGGGGGTCTATGCGATCGCCTGCGCCGCGAGCGGCGAGACCTGGGTGGCGGGCGCGAAGAACCTGGCCGGACAGGAAAACCGCCACTGGTTCAGCTTGAAGACTGGAGGGCACACCAACCCCGCCCTGCAAGCCGCCTGGCGCGCGCGCGGCGAGGCGGCCTTCAGCTTCCGGGTGCTGGAACGGCTGGACGTGGACGAGATGACGCCCCTCGGCGTCGCCGACCTCATCAAGGCCCGCGAGCGTCATTGGCTGGAGACGCTGGGCGCGTCGAAGCTGGTCGGCTAGGCCCGCTTCAGCACCAGGGTCGCCCAGGCGTCGCGATGCAGGCGGCGCACCAGGCGGAAGCCCTTGGAGGTGTAGGCCGCCAACACGCGGCGCTCCTGGGTCCGCAGCAGCCCCGAGAGGATGGCGATGCCGCCCGGCTTCAGCGCCAGCTTGATGTCGTGCGACAGCGCCACGAGCGGCGGGGCCAGGATGTTGGCGAAGACCAGGTCGTAGGGGCCTTCCGCGCGGACCTTCTGGTCATTGAGGCCGCTGGCGTGGACGAAGCGGGCGTCGCACTGGTTGAGGTCGGCGTTCTCGTTGGCGATCCGGACCGACGGCCCGTCGATGTCCGTGCCGACGGCGATGCGCGAGCCGGTGCGGGCGGCGGCGATGGCGAGCACGCCGGTGCCGCAGCCCACGTCCAGCACGCGCTCGAAGCGCTGGGCCTTAAGCAGGTCGTGGAAAGCCTGGAGACAGCCGACCGTGGTGCCGTGGTGACCGGTGCCGAAGGCGGCGCCCGCCTCGATGCGCAGGTTCACGGTGCTGGCGGGGGCGAGGCCCTTGTCATGGGCGCCGTAGACGAAGAATCGGCCGGCGCGCACGGGGGGCAGGCCCGACAGCGCCATGGCCAGCCAGTCGGCGTCGGCCAGCTTCTCCACGACGGTGCGCAGTTGCGGGTAGCCCTTCAGCACCTCGACCAGGGCGGCCTGTTCCTCGGGCTCGTTCGGGAAGGCGTCGATGCGCCAGACGTCGCGGTCTTCGTCCTCCTCCAGGATCGAGAAGGTGACCGCTTCGGTGGCGAGATGGTTCTCGATCGCCTCCGCGGCGGCTTCGGCGACGGCGCGGGGGCCGCGGGCGATGATCTGGACGGCTTCGTCGCTCATGGGGCGCAGCCTCTAGCGGCTGGGCGCCCGAAAGGCGAGGGCGATCAGCCGAGGTCGTTGTCGGCCGGCGGGGGCGGCGCCTGCGGCAGATCGGCTTCGTACGCGACGTTGCCCGCCTCGGACGGGTAGCGGGTCGGCGTGCGAAGCTCGTCCTTCCACGTGGCGGGAACGACCCGCGTGGGCAGGTCCTGGGGCGTTTCGTAGACCGCCACCTCCGGCTCGCGGGTCATCAACGGCGGCTCGGCATAGTGCGCGGGGGGCGGCTGACGGGCTTTCACCCAGTCGGTCCCGACCACATAGTCGGGCAGGACACCCTCGTAGGCGGCCGTGCCCTGATCGTAGGCGGCGGTCTGGAAGCGGTCGCCTCCGCCGGCCAGCAGTTGCTGCGGCCCGCCCACGTCGGCCACCGCCAGCGTCGGCTTCAGCGCCGCGCCCAGCAGCACGCCCGCGACGGCCGCGGTGGCGACGCCGATCCCGATCGTCCGGGCTTCCTTGGGATGCAGCTCGATCCGCATGCCCAATCTACGCATGGGCGGGCGGATGGTTTCGCGCCGGGTGTAAATCCGTCAGCCGCGCGAGACGAAGCTGTCGATCACCTTCTTCTCGCCGGCCTTGTCGAAGTTGACGGTGAGCTTGTTGCCCTCGACGCCTTTGACGCTGCCGTAGCCGAACTTCTGGTGGAAGACCCGGTCGCCGCGCTTGTACTCGCTGGCGGCCGAGGACTCCGAGATGGCCACCAGGCGGCCGTCGCCCTCGATCACATTCTGCCGGCCAGGATGGCTACCGCGGTACTGGTTGGCCTGGGCCCGCCGCCAGCCGGGCGAGGAGTAGCCGCCGCCGAAGTCGGGGTCGTTGTCCCAGCGGCTGCCGTGCTGCTGCATGCCCGGACCGCCGCCGTAGTAGCCGGTCTCTGAACTGGCCTCGACGTTCGCGGGCGGCAGTTCGTCGACGAAGCGGCTGGGGAGCTGGCTGGTCCAGCGGCCGTAGACCTGGCGGTTGGCGGCGAAGCTGATCCGCGCCTCCTGCCGCGCGCGGGTGATGCCGACGTAGGCGAGGCGGCGCTCCTCCTCGAGGCCCTTCTCGCCCTTCTCGTCCATGCTGCGCTGGGACGGGAAGACGCCTTCCTCCCAGCCGGGCAGGAAGACCAGCGGGAACTCCAGGCCCTTAGCCTGGTGCAGGGTCATGATCTGCACCGAGTCCGCCTGTGGCCCGCGCTCCAGGTCCATGACCAGCGACACGTGCTCCAGATAGGCCTGGAGATCGTCGTAGCCGCCCATCGACTGGACCAGCTCCTTCAGGTTCTCGAGGCGGCCCTGGGCCTGGGGCGATTTGTCGAGCTTGAGGGCGTCGGTGTAGCCGCTCTCCTCCAGCACCGCTTCCATCAGCCGGGCGTGGTGGATGTGCTCCGCCTGGCCGCGCCAACGGTCGAGGTCGCGCAGGAAGTTGGCGAGGGCCGTGCGGGTGCGGGCTGGAAGCTCGTCGGTCAGGATGATCTGCCGGGACGCATGGCTGGCCGAAACGCCGTTCAGCCGGGCGATCTGCAGCAACTTCTGGACGGTGGTGTCGCCGATCCCGCGCTTGGGCGTGTTGACGATCCGCTCGAAGGCCAGGTCGTCGTCCTCGGACTGGATGAGACGCAGGTAGGCGATGGCGTCGCGGATCTCGGCCCGTTCGAAGAAGCGCGGGCCGCCGATGACCACATAGGGGATCTGGAGCAGGACGAACCGCTCCTCGAACGCCCGCATCTGGAACGAAGCGCGCACCAGGATGGCGATGTCGCGATAGCCGCGGCCGCCCCGCTTGGCGCGTTCGACCTCGTCGGCGATCAGCCGGCTTTCGGCGTCGCCGTCCCAGACGCCGCGCACGATGACCTTCTCGCCGCCCTCGGCCTCGGTCCAGAGCGTCTTGCCCAGGCGGCTCTTGTTGGTGGCGATCAGGCCCGCCGCGGCGGCCAGGATGTGGCTGGTGGAGCGATAGTTCCGCTCCAGACGCACCACCTTTGCGCCCGGGAAGTCGCGTTCGAAGCGCAGGATGTTGTCCACTTCAGCCCCGCGCCAGCCATAGATCGACTGGTCGTCATCGCCCACGCAGCACAGGTTCTGGCTTTTCTGCGCCAGCAGCCGCAGCCACAGGTACTGGGCGACGTTGGTGTCCTGGTACTCGTCCACCAGCAGGTAGCGGAAGCGGCTGTGGTACTCGGCCAGCACGTCCGGCTGGCTGGTGAAGATCGTGATGTTGTGCAGCAGCAGGTCGCCGAAGTCGCAGGCGTTCAGGATGCGCAGGCGCTCCTGGTAGAGGCGGTACAGCGCCTGGCCCTTGCCGTTGGCGAAGTGGCCGCTCTCGGCGGTGGGCAACTGGTCCGGACGCCAGCCCCGGTTCTTCCAGTGGTCGATCAGCCCCGCCAGCATCTTGGCCGGCCAGCGCTTGCTGTCGATGTTCTCGGCTTCGAGGATCTGCTTGAGCAGGCGCTCCTGATCGTCGGTGTCGAGGATGGTGTAGTTCGACTTCAACCCCACCAGCTCGGCGTGGCGGCGCAGGATCTGCGCGGCGATCGAGTGGAAGGTGCCCAGCCAGCGCAGGCCCTCGGCCGAGGGGCCGATGATGTGGGTGATCCGCTCGCGCATCTCGCGCGCGGCCTTGTTGGTGAAGGTGACGGCCAACAACTCCCACGGCTTGGCCCGGCCGCTGGACAGGATGTGGGCGAGCCGCGTCGTGAGAACCCGGGTCTTGCCCGTGCCCGCGCCGGCCAGCACCAGAACCGGCCCCTCGATCGCCTCGACCGCCGCGCGCTGCTCGGGGTTCAGCCCCTCCAGATAGTCGGTCGGCCGCGCGTCGACGCGGGCGAGGTCCGAGATGCGGGGGGCGGGCAGGGAGCTGTCGGATTCGAAGGACATCGGAACATATGTAGCACAAAGGGTCGCTCGCTTAAGGCCCAGGAACGACGGGGGCAAGCTGTCCGTTGACGCAGCATGGCCCAGCCTCGCCAGACCAGTCCCTGGATCGCGTTCGTCGCCGGCGCCGTCGCCATGCTGGCGGTCGCCCTGCTGGCGTGGGCGTGGATGCAGCGGCAGGCGGGACTCGACCTGGCGAGGACGGTGGTCGACGCCGCGGACGTCGCGCCAGATCTCAGTCTGCCGCCGATGCCGGACGCGCCGCGCCTGCCCGACGCGCCGGTTCCCCAGCCGCGGTAGGCGCTACGCCTCGCCCTGGGCATGCCTCAGCGCCGCCACCCGGCAGGCCGAGGCGAGGGGGCGCTCGCCCCGACCGCGATCGATGCTGACGATGAGCTGGGCGAGGCTGGTGGCGCGCGCGGAGGCCATGGCGTCGAGCACGGCCCAGAACTCCGGCTCCAGGGCGATGGACGTCGCGTGGCCGGACAGCAGGACGGAGCGCTTCTTGAGGATCCCCATAACCATCGCTGTTTACGGCTCCGGAAGGCTTCTTCGCTAGACCCCTTGCATAAAGATGACGGGTGCGTCATTTTTAGAGCGACACCAGTTCCGAGGGTTCTTCGCCGATGTCCATCACCGCCGACACCGCCGACTTCCGTCCCCAGGCGCAGCCGCGCCAGATCTCGACCAAGCTGGACTGGCCGCACGCCCTGCGCTCGCTGCGCCGGCTGCTGGCCGACAAGGAAGACACCCGCCAGGTGTTCGAGATCATGCGGGCGCTGAACGGCTCGTCGACGGCCAAGGGCTATCACCAGCTGCTGGCCACCGCCGACGGCGGTCGCATGGCCTATGAACGCCAGGAGTTCGCCGACAAGCTGATGGACGACGCCTGGCTGGACAGCCTGCCCGAGGGCAGCGTGGGCGCCGCGTATCGCGACTTCATCCGCGCCGAGCAGCTGTCCGCCGAGGGCCTGGCCATGATCAGCAAGGAGGGGACCGAGGAGATCGACCAGAAGCATCCCTATGCCTGGTTCGACCGCCGGACCCGTGACGTACACGATATCTGGCACATCCTGTCGGGTTATCACCGCGACGGCCTGGGCGAGGCGTGCCTGGTGGCCTTCTCCTACGCCCAGACCAAGGGCCTGGGCTGGGCGCTGATCGCCCTGGGCGCCGCCAGCCGCGCGCGCCAGGACAAGACCCAGCCGTACGTGAAGGCGATCTGGCAGGGCTATCAGCGCGGCAAGGCCGCCCGGTGGCTGCTGGGCGAGGACTACGAGCGCCTGCTGGCCGAGCCGCTGGACGCCGCCCGCAAGCGCCTCGGGATCACCCCGGCCACGATCTACGATTCCATCCCCGAGGATGTCCGCGACCGCGCCGTGCCCAAGGCCGCGTAAGGTCCGCAAACCTGGCCGCGCGCCGGGCGGATGAGTTGGGGAGCTCTCCGCCCGCACGGCAGCGCGCCTGAGATCCACGAATCCCGCGAACGGCGCGGGCGAGGCTGTGGGGGCTCGGACAGGTCGGCGAAAGCCGGCCGTCTCGCGCGGCTCGCGGGGTTCGTGGACGACGGCGCCTGGCGGGCCGCGACGTCAGTCTTCCCGCTTCTTGCCGTCCAGGTCCCGGCGCGCGCGCTCGGCTTCCAGCCTGCTGACGGTCGTCTCGGCCTTGGGGCGGCCGAAGCGGACGCGGTTCTCGACCGCGGCCGCCTTGCCGGCCGCCTTCTGCCGCGCCTTGCGGGCCTTGTTCAGATTGATCAGCTCGGCCACGGCAACCTCATCCGTCCAGCCTCGTTACCCCGTCCCTCAGCAGACGAGGAGACGAAGAATGATCCAAACGTCCGAAATCCGCGAGCACATGGAAGTGGTCGGTTCCGACGGCGGCCATGTGGGCAAGGTCGACCACGTGCTGGCGACCGACATCGAGCTGTCCAAGATGGACCTGGGCTCGGGCTTCAAGCACCACCTGATCCCGCTGACCTGGGTCGAGAGCATCCAGGACGGAAAGGTGTGCCTGAACCTGACCAGGGACGCCGCCAAGTCCGCCTGGCGCGAAAAGCACTAGCGACCCGGCAAGCCCGGCCCAGCTGCGGCTGGGCCGGCGCGCCAGCTACTTCACCGCGGCGCAGAAGCGCTGGATGCGCGAGCAGGCGTCTTCCAGCACAGGATTGGCGGTGGCGTAGCTGATGCGGAAGAACGGCGAGAGGCCGAAAGCCGCGCCAAACACCACGGCCACGCCCTCGGCTTCCAGCAGTTCGGTCGCGAAATCGGCGTCCGAACCGATGACCTTGCCCGACGGCGCGGTCTTGCCGATCAGCTCCTCGCAGGAGGGGTAGACATAGAAGGCGCCTTCGGGCGTCGGGCATTTGATGCCCTTGGCCTGGTTCAGCATCGAGACCACCAGGTCACGGCGGCCCTCGAACAGCTTGGCGTTCGGCTTGATGAACGCCTGGGTGCCGTTCAGCGCCTCGACCGCCGCCCATTGCGAGACGGACGAGGGGTTGGACGTGGTCTGGCTCATCACCTTGGCCATCGCCTTGATGAGCGGCTCGGGGCCGGCCGCGTAGCCGATCCGCCAGCCGGTCATGGCATAGGCCTTGGACACGCCGTTCATGGTCAGGGTGCGCTCGTAGAGCGCCGGCTCCACCTGGGCGATGGTCGAGAACTCGAAGTCGCCGAACACCAGGTGCTCGTACATGTCGTCCGTCAGGATCCAGACGTGGGGATGGCGCAGCAGCACCTCGGCCAGCGCCTTCAGTTCGGCGCGGGTGTAGGCGGCGCCCGACGGGTTCGACGGCGAGTTCAGGAACAGCCACCGGGTCTTGGGCGTGATCGCCTTTTCCAGGTCGGCGGCCTGCAGCTTGAAGCCGCTCGCGGCGCTGGTCGGTGCGGCCACCGGCGTGCCGCCGGCCAGCAGCACGATGTCCCAGTAGCTGACCCAGTACGGGGTGGGGATCACCACCTCGTCGCCGGGGTTCAGGGTGGCGATCATGGCGTTCCAGATCACGGGCTTGCCGCCCGGCGACACGTTCACCTGGCTGGTCTTGTAGGTGAGGCCGTTCTCGCGCTGGAACTTCGCGACGATGGCTTCCTTGAGTTCGGGGATGCCGTCGACGTTGGTGTACTTGGTCTTGCCATCGCGGATCGCCTTGATGGCGGCGTCCTTGATGTTATCCGGGGTGTCGAAGTCGGGCTCGCCGGCGGCGAGGCCGATCACGTCCTTCCCCTGGGCTTTCAGCTCGCGGGCTTTCGCGTCGGCCGCCAGGGTGGCGGACGGCTTCACGCGAGCGAGCGCGGCGGATTCCAGGGACATGGCGGACTAGGCTCCCGGCTGGGTTTGAAGAACGGCGGCGGGTGTAACCCATGCTGCGCCGCATTCAAACCCGCCGGGAGCCGCTCTCCAGTAGCCGGTTGGCCGAGGCTGGCGCCCGGGCGGATCTAGGGGACGAAATTGACCAGGCCGATGTCGGCCAGGGTGCGGCCGGTCAGCAGGATGGCGATGTCCGCGCCGTCGGCCGGATCGCCGGTATCGGCGAAGACGTAGACGTCGGCGCCGACCTGGGCCGAGACATAGGTCGCCCCGGTGGCCGAGATGTGCTGGTTGGCGGTGCGCAGCGCCTCTTCGTAACTGCCGACCACGAACTCGGAGTAGCTCATCGGCAGGATCGAGCTCTGGGTCGTCAGGATGCTGACGGCCGCGAACGACATCGTGTCGCCGCTCTCCCAGTCGCTGATGACGGCCTCGATCCCGGCCGCCGGATCGGTCTTCGCGACGAATTCGAAGCGGTCGCGCCCTTCGCCGCCCGAAAGGATGTCGCGGCCCGAGCCGCCCGAGACGATGGTGTCCGAGCCCGCGCCGCCGTTCATGGTGGTCGCGTCGGGCCCCTGGGTGACGAGATGGTCGTCGCCGTCGCCGCCGCTCAGCAGGTCGGCGCCGAAGCCGCCCTGCAGGAAGTCGTTGCCCTCGCCGCCGTACAGGCGGTCGGCGCCCATGCCGCCGTTGAGGTCGTCGTCGCCGCGGTCGCCCGAGATATAGTCGTCGCCGTCGCGGCCGCCGATGAAGTCGTTGCCCTGGCCGCCCAGCAGGGTGTCGCGCCCCGCGCCGCCCACGATGTCGTCGTCGCCGAGGTTGCCGTTGGCCCAGTCGCCGGCCTCGCCGTCGACGCCGTTCACGTCGCGGCTGGTGTAGATGGTGTCGTCGCCCTGGCCGCCGTAGACGCTGTCGGCGCCGAGCCCGCCGGTCAGCACGTCATCGCCGCTGTTGCCCTGGATCAGGTCGCGGCCGTCGTCGCCGACGAGCGTGTCGGCGCCCGGGCCGCCGTAGAGGCCGTCGTCGCCCGCGCCGCCCACGGCCCGGTTGTCGGCCGTATCGCCGATGGCGAGCTTCGAGCCGTCGGCCATCACCAGCCCGCCGCCGGACGAGACCTGGACCAGGTTGGTGGAGAACGCGATCGTCCGTCCCTCGTAGGTGACGAAGATGCGTGGAACCTCGGGCGTCAGCTGCAGAGGATCGTACGACTGATAGACCACGCTCACCGTGCGGCCAGGGCCACCGTTGAAGGTGAGGGTGTCGCCGGCCCGGATGTTGAGGGCCTGGTCGGCGGTGATCGTGTCGAACGCGTAGGCGGCCACGCCGGGTCTCCGGAATGTTTCAGCTTCGCCACGTCTTCCGACATGTTGCGTAAAAACGCAACTCGGAAATAGGCAAGGTCTGCGAACGGCGTGTTCCGCCGCACGAGCGGCGCCGCGGCTTGACCCCCGGCGCGGTACGGGCGACCCCTGCGCGTCCCATGCGCCGCATCTTCGACTTCCTCTCCAACATGGACGCCCAGGCTTGGCGCACGCTGGGCGTGTCGTTCGTGCTGTTCGGCGGGGTGGGGCTGGTCTTCTTCTTCGGCGCGCAGCTGCTGGGGTTCGACGGCGAGCGGACGCTGGAGAGCTGGCTGGGGGCGGCGCAGGGGCCCTGGTCGTTGCCGGTGGCGGTGGCGGCCTTCGCGGCGCTGGCCTTCGTGGGGACCCCGCAGATCGTGCTCATCGCCGCGGCGGTGGTCGCGTTCGGTCCGATCTGGGGCGCGACGTACAGCTGGATCGGAACGATGGTGTCGTCCCTGGTGGGCTTCTGGCTCGGCCGGAGCGCCGGGGCCAAGACCCTGGAGCGGTTCTCGGGCGAGGGCGTGCGACGGTTCATGCGGCATGTGGGCGAGAACGGGTTCCTAGCCAGCCTGATCGTGCGGCTGGTGCCGTCCGCGCCGTTCATCGTCGTCAACATGGCGGCGGGCGTCACGCCGATGCGGGCGCGCGACTTCGTGGCCGGAACCGGGATCGGCATCATCCCGAAGATCGCCCTGACGGCCTTCGCCGGCGCCTCTATCGTGCAGATGATGCGCGGCGAGATCGGACGGCACGGCCTGATCATCATCGTCGTGGCGGTGGTCTGGCTGGCGATCGGCTGGTTCGCCCGCAAATGGTTGCAGTCTCGAAGCAGGAGCGAGGGATGATCAGGCTGTTCTATGCGCCGGGCGCGTGCTCGCTGGCCTCGCACATCGCACTGGAGGAGGCGGGCGCCGAGTATCGGGCGGTCAAGGTCGACACCGCCGCCGGCGACCAGCGCCAGCCGGAGTACCTGGCGATCAATCCGAAGGGGCGGGTGCCGGCGCTGGCCACGGAGGCCGGGACGCTCACCGAGACGCCGGCGATCCTGGCGTGGATCGCCCAGGCCTATCCCAAGGCGGGCCTCGCGCCGCCGGATCCCTGGGGGTTCGCCCAGGCCCAGGCGTTCAACAACTATCTCGCCGCCACGGTTCACGTCGCCCACGCCCACGGGCGGCGCGGCTATCGCTGGGCCAGCGAGCAGAGCTCGTTCGCGGACATGAAGGCCAAGGTCGCCGCCAACATGGCCGAGTGCTTTCAGCTGATTGAGGACGACCTGCTGGCCGGCCCCTGGGTGCTGGGCGACGCTTTCTCGATCTGCGACGGCTATCTCTTCACGATCGCCGGCTGGCTGAAGGGCGACGGCGTGGACATCGCGCGGTTTCCCAAGGTGGCGGCCCATTTCGAGCGCGTCGCCGCACGGGACGCCGTACGCAAGGTTCTTGCGTCGGAGGCGTCGTAAGGCCGCGCCTGGCGCAAGATGCTTGCGGCGCGGGGGCGGTTTGGGTAGAGACGGCGCCATGCGCACGCGGCTCGACAGCCTGCTTCTTCTCTCGCTGGGGCTTAGCCGCCCCTGGGCGCCTCTCTAGGCACGCGCACGTTCGCGGCCGGGCGTTCAGGGGGCATCACCTCCGCCCGAGATGTAGCAAGATACCGCGAAGAGACTGAAAACATGACCGCTTCCGTACCCGCCGCCGCTTCCGAGCGCGATCGCGTCATCATTTTCGACACCACCATGCGCGACGGCGAACAATCGCCCGGCGCTTCGATGTCGCACGAGGAAAAGCTGGAGCTGGCGAAGATCCTCGAGGACATGAAGGTCGACGTGATCGAGGCCGGCTTCCCGATCGCCTCGAACGGCGACTTCGAGGCCGTCCGCGCCATCTCCGAGATCGTCACCGAGAGCGTGATCTGCGGCCTGGCCCGCGCCGCCGTCGTGGACATCGAGCGCTGCGCCGAGGCGGTGCGAAAGGCCAAGCGCGGCCGCATCCACACCTTCCTGTCCACCAGCCCGAGCCACCGGGAGAAGATCCTGCAGGCCTCGCAGGAAGACATCCTGGACATGATCACCAAGTCGGTGACCCACGCCCGAAACCTGTGCGGCGACGTGGAGTGGTCGGCCCAGGACGCCACCCGCACCGAGCAGGATTTCCTGCGCCGTTGCGTCGACGCGGCGATCAAGGCCGGCGCCACGACGATCAACATCCCGGACACCGTCGGCTACACCTATCCCTCCGAGTACGCGGACATCTTCCGCGACCTGATCGAGAACGTGGACAACGCCGACCGCGTGATCTTCTCGACCCACTGCCACAACGACCTGGGCCTGGCGGTCGCCAACAGCCTGGCCGGGGTGCAGGGCGGCGCGCGGCAGATCGAGTGCGCCGTGAACGGCATCGGCGAACGGGCCGGCAATGCGGCGCTGGAAGAGATCGTGATGGCGCTGAAGGTCCGGCAGGACCGGCTGGCCTTCCACACGGGCATCGAGACCCAGCACATCACCCGCGCCAGCCGCTACGTCTCGGCGATCACCGGCTTCCCGGTCCAGTTCAACAAGGCGATCGTCGGCAAGAACGCCTTCGCCCACGAGAGCGGCATCCATCAGGACGGCATGCTCAAGGATCGCGGCACCTACGAGATCATGACGCCGGAGTCGGTGGGCCAGGCCCAGTCGAACCTGGTCATGGGCAAGCATTCGGGCCGCCACGCCTTCCGCGAGAAGCTGAAGGACCTGGGCTACGACCTGGGCCAGAATGCGCTGAACGAGGCGTTCCAGCGCTTCAAGGACCTGGCCGACAAGAAGAAGCACGTCTTCGACGACGACATCATCGCCCTGGTCGACGACGCCCTGGCGAACAGCGCCGACAAGGTGCAGGTCAAGCACCTGCGCGTCATCGCCGGCACTGAGGGGCCGCAGGAGGCCTTCCTGACCGTCACCATCGACGGGACCGAGAAGAGCGCCAACGCCACCGGCGACGGCCCGGTCGACGCCGTGTTCAACGCCATCCATGCGGTCGTGCCGCATGAGGCGATCCTGCGCCTGTTCCAGGTGCACGCGGTGACCGAGGGCACGGACGCCCAGGCCCAGGTCTCGGTGCGCCTCGAGGAGGACGGCCGGATCGCCACCGGCTCGGCGGCGGACACCGACACCCTGACCGCCTCGGCCAAGGCCTATGTGAACGCGCTGAACAACCTCTTCGCCCGCAAGGAGAAGACCGCGCCTGGCAAGGTCGCCAGCGGGTTCTGATCTCGCGTTTCCCTCCCCTTCATGGGGAGGGTGGCGAGCGAAGCGAGACGGGTGGGGAGCCCTGGTTCAGGCTGAACGCCCGGTCGCGACTTCCCCACCCTGACGGCTTCGCCGTCTGTCCCTCCCCATGAAGGGGAGGGAAATCGGGCTTCGACGAAATGCTTTGGATCATACTGACGGCCGCCGCCGCGCCGCTGCAGGTGGCGCGCAACGCCCTGCAGCGGGGGCTGGTGGGTGACGCCGGGCCGTGGGGCGCGACGCTGGTGCGCTTCCTGTTCGGCCTGCCGTTCTCGATCGCCATGTTCGCCATCGTGGCGGCGGTGACGCCGGATGCGCACCCGACGCCGTCGCCCCGGTTCTGGATCGGCGTGCTCTCGGGCGCGACGGCGCAGGTGGCCGCGACCGCCGCGCTGCTGTTGGCCATGCGCCGTTCGGGCTTCGCGGTGGCGACGATGATGCAGCAGTGTTCGCTGCCGTTCGGCGCATTGCTGGGATGGGCGGCGCTGGGCGACCAACTCTCGGGAGCGGCATGGGCCGGCGTCGCGGTGGCGACGGCGGGGCTGGCGGTGCTGTCGTGGCCCAAGGCCGACGATGTGAAGGGCGCGGCGCCCGGCGCGCTGCTGGGCCTGGCCTCGGGCGCCTGCTTCGCGGTGGCGCTGAACGGCTATAGGCAGTCGGGCCTGGCGCTGGAGCCGGACTATCCGATCTACGCCGCCATGGCCGGCGTGGTCACGGCCCAGGCCTACCAGACCCTTCTGCTGGGGACGTTCCTGGCGGTGACCCGGCCACAGGCGCTGAAGGCCGTCGCCGCCTCGTGGCGGGCGTCGCTGGGCGCGGGCGCATGCGGCGCCGCGGCCTCGGCCTGCTGGTTTGGCGCTCTTGCCCTGGCGCCGGCGGGACCGGTCCGCGCCGTCGGCGTGATCGAGGCGCCGATCGCCGCCGCCGTGGGGCGCCGGTTGTTCCGCGAACGGTTGAGCCTGCGACAGTGGGCCGGCGGCGTGCTGACCGCCGCCGGTGTGGTGCTGACGGCGCTGGGCTAGGCCTTCTTCACGAACTCCGCCCGCAGGACGAGGCCCTTGATGCTTTCGTGCCGGCAATCGATCTCCTGGGCGTCGCCAGTCAGGCGGATCGAGCGGATCATCGTGCCGCGCTTCAGCGTCTGGCCGCCGGCGCCCTTCACCTTCAGGTCCTTCACCAGCACCACGGCGTCGCCGTCCGCCAGCAGGTTGCCGACGGAGTCCCGGACCTCTACCTGGCCCGCCGTGGCGGCGCGCTCGGCGGCCTCGGCCGCGCTGATCCATTCGCCGCTGGCCTCGTCATAGACGAACTCGTCGCCGCTCATCCCTAACCCTCTCTCTCGACCGGAGCGCGGCTTAGTCGGTTCGCGGCGGCGGGGCTAGAGCGGGCGATCGCAGGCGGTGTCGGGCAGGGCGAAGCGCGGGTCCTTCAGGAAGGTCTCGTCGGTGAGGCTTTCAAGGAAGGCTGTGAGGTCGGCGACCTCGTTGGCCGAGGGCGCGGCGCGATCGCCGGGGGCATAGTGGCGACGGATGGCGTCGGGGAGCGTCGCGGCCGAGCCGTCATGCAGATACGGGCCGCTCACGGCCACATTGCGAAGACCCGGCGTGCGGAACCGGCCCGCGTCGGCCCAGCGGCCGGTCACCTCGGCAAGGCCTGGGTCGGCGCGCGGGACGTCGCCGGGCAGGGCATGGAACGCCTCGGGGTCGGTCGCCGCGTCCGTGAAATGCGGCCCCGAATGGCATCCCTGGCAGTTCAGGCGGGCGCTGCGGAACAGGGCCTCTCCGTACTGGGCAGAGGCGGAGAGTTTCGTCGGATCGCGATCCCAAGGTGTGTCGAACGCGATCAGTGTCCGTTGGAACGCGGCCAGCGCCTTGCCGACGGTCCCGAGGTCGATGCGCCCGTCCGCCTCCGGGAACGCCCGCGCGAACATCTGGCGATAGCAGCCGTCGGCGCCCAGGCGACGGGCCAGTTCCGCCTCCTGGCCGGCCATGCCCATCTCGACCGGATTGAGTCCCAGCACCGGCGTGGCCACCTGGCGTTCCAGGTCGGTCTCGGCCGGATTGGCCCAGGTCAGCACGCGGAAGTAGCCGACGCCGGCCAGGGTCATGATGTTGCGCCGGCCTGGATCGCCGTGGACGCCGGGGCGCGTGCGGTTGCTGTCGGTGAAGCCGCGATGCTGTTCGTGGCAGGTCGCGCAGGACATGGTCCCGTTCACCGACAGGTCGGCGTCGTAGAACAGCCGTCGGCCCAGTTCGACCTTGGCCGGGGACATGGGATTGTCGGCCGGGACCGGTGGCGGGGCGACGCCAGGCGGCAGGCCCCAGTCGAACGGTCGCGGTCGCGCCGCGGCGGCCGTCAGGACGGCGCCGGCCAGCAGTGACAGGACGAGCGCGATCCGCCGCACGCGAGGATCAGGGGCGCTCGGCGACCATGATGCCCAGGCCCGGCTCGCCGTTGGCGGCGATCTGGATCAGGTAGCGGCCGGGCTCCAGCGGGAAGGCGACCATCTTCCGCACGCCGGTACATGCCGGGCCGCGACCGTGGGCGACGGAGCTGAGGGACTTGCCGTCCCGAACGACGTCGATCCAGGCGCCGGTCGACAGCGCGACGGTGTAGGTCGCGGCCTTGGCCACATCGACCGCGAAGACGCCGCCGTAGCTGACCGACCCGCCGGGCTTCTCGGGCCGCAGGGCGTAGGTGACCTCGGGGGTCTTCTGGAGGGTGGCGGCGGCCGTCTGGCCGATCTTCAGGCCGGCCGCGGCGGTCGGGCTGGCGCCGGCGGTCAGCGGGGCCGGCGTCTTCCAGGCCGAGAGCTCGGCGGGCAGGGGCGCTGCGTCGGCGGGGCAGTTCGGCGCGGCTTCCTGGGCAAGCGCCGGCAGGCCAAGGCCGGCGGCGAGGGCGGCGGCGATGATGAGGCGCATGGTGGCTCCGGGTCGATATGTTCCGAAACTACATAACGCGCCGGGGGCGGCTACTCCACAGCCAGGATGACATGGGGCGCCTTGATCAGCGCGGTGACCTTGTCGCCGACCGCGAGCTCCAGGGCGTTGGCGCTCTCGAGGGTGATGGTGGACACCAGCGTCTTGCCGCCGCCGATGTCGAGCGTGACCTCGGTGCTGACCGCCCCGTCGTCGCGCGCCGAGACCACGCCGGCGATCTGGTTGCGGGCCGAGGTGCGCAGGTTCTCGCCCTTCGCCAGCATCACGAAGCCGGCCTTGATCAGGGCGATCGCCGGCTTGCCTACCTCCAGGCCCAGGTCCTCGATGCTCTGCGATGTGACGATGGCGGTGATGAACACGCCGTCGGAGAGGCGAAGGCGGACCTCGCCGTTCACCGCGCCGGGCGCGATGGCGGCGATCTCGCCGCGCAGGGCGTTGCGCGCGCTGGTCCGCATGCCGAGACTCCAGAAGAGGTCCGCGGCCGGCTCGCCGCTGAGAGACGCGTCCAGCTTGGCGAGCGCGGCGTCAAGTTCCTGCTGCACACGGCGGAAGGCGGTGACGACCGCGTGGCCGCGCGGCGTGACCACGGCCGCGCCGCCGGAACGGCCGCCCGCCGCGGCCTCGATCAGCGGGCTGTCGAAGAGGTTGTTGAGCGCCTGGACGACGTCCCAGGCGCCCTTGTAGCTGAGGCCCAGCTTCTTGGCGGCGGCGCTGATCGAGCCCAGTTCGGCCACCGCCTCCACCATGGCCACCCGATCCAGGCCGACCCGGGCGAGGGCGCCCCGCCGGATGGTCAGGGAGGCGCTGAGATCGCCGGTGGCCATGGATCGGGTCTCCGTCGCGTCAGAACCTCGCGCGCAGGCTCACATAGAACGAGCGGCCCGCTTCGGGGAACCCGTCGGTGAGCTGGTAGTCCTGGTCGCCCAGGTTCTGCACGGCGACGGTGGCGGTCAGGTTGTCGATGACCTCGTAGTCCGCCGAGAGGTTCGCCAGCAGGTACGAGCCGGTTTTGTAGAAGGCCAGCGGCGTCGTGGTGGTGACCGTCCAGCGCTGGTCCGCGTACTCCAGGTTGGGCCGGATGGTCAGCCGCTCGACGGGCCGCCAGTTGGCGTAGGCGAAGGCCTTCCAGTTCGGCACACCCTGGGGGCGGAACGCCGGGTTGGTCGGGTCGGTCAGCTTGCGGTGGATGTAGGTGAGGTTGCCGCCGACATCGAACGCTTCCGACACCTGCGCCGCGATGCTGCCCTCGAAGCCGTAGTATTCGCCGTCGGCCGCGTTCTTCGTCTGGTTGACGTTGCCGAAGCCGGGAACGGCGACCGGAATCTGGATCAGGGCGTTCTTCAGGTCGGAGTAGAAGATCGCGCCGGTCAGGCTGACGCCGGGCGCGAGGCGGGTCGTTCCGCCGACCTCGAAGCTGGTGGCGCGCTCCTCCTTCACGTCCGGGTTCGGGATCGCCGTGCCCATGCGCGAGCTGAAACGCTCGAACACGGTCGGGAAGCGGGCCCGGCTGGAGACGCTGACGTGGGCGCGGGTGTCCTCGTTGACCTGCCACGAGAGGGCGGCCTGGGCGTTGAAGGCCGAATTGTCGCGCAGCGGATAGTTCACCGGCAGGAAGGTGATCACCGAGTTCGCGATCGTCGTGCCCGTCACCTGAACGTTGACGTCGTTGGCGACCTTCAGATCGGTCCAGTCATAGGACGCGCCGACCACCAGCTCGACGCCCTCGGCCAGGGCGGTGGAGTATTCGGCCGCGACCGAGTAGGTGCGCTCGTCGTTCGTCTGCTCGGGCTCGGAGTAGGGCGCGTTCACCGACGGGGCGCCGGTGGCCGGGGTGCGGGTGAAGCCGTCCTGACGCTCGTGGTGGACGTCCTTGCGGGCGTAGAGCACCCCCTTCAACTGGCTGGTTTCGTTGATCTTCCAGGCCAATTCGACGTTACCGCCCACGGCATGGTCGTTGTAGTAGCTGTCGAATGCGCGCGGCAGGGTCTGAGTGGCCTGGGTGGCGCTGTCGTAGGCCGACAGAAGGTTGTCGAAGGTATTGCGATAGAGCCGGGTCTTCAGGGTCAGGTCGTCGGTCAGGCGTGTGCGGCTGAGGAAGGCGACGCTGTCGAGGTCCCAGTACGGCCAGCTCCAGAACCGCGTGTTGGCGGTGTCGCGGACGCTGTAGGGCGCGTTCTTCTCACCCTCGCTGCGGGTGTAGTTGATCGAGTACTCGTCGGTATCGTTGGGCTGCCAGCCGGCCTTGAGGTTGATCCGCCAGTCCTGGGTGGCCGAGTTGCCGCGGGTTCCGCCGTCCTCCAGCGCGGTCGCCTTGAACTTCTTCGGCAGGGTGAAGTGGTCGCGGTCGGAATAGGCGCCCGACGCCTGCCAGTAGAAGTTCCCGCTCTTGCCGCCCACCCGGCCCGAGACGAGGTAGGCCTCGTCGTCGAGCTTGCGGTTCAGGAAGCTGGAGACCTGCACGTCGCCCTCGAACGCCCGCGTCGGCTTCACCGTGACGAGGTTGATCGCGCCGCCCAGGCCGCCGGGGCCATCCAGCACCGACACATAGCCCTTGGAGACCTGGATCTCGGCGAGGTCGGCGGTGAGGAAGCGCGCGAAGTCGATGCGGTTGTCGGCCGGCAGGAAGACGCGGACGCCGTCGATCGACAGCGTGGTCTGGAAGCGGTCGAAGCCGCGCACGAAGATCAGCCGCTCGTTGCGCGACCCGCCGGTGTTCGAGGCGTTGGTCCCGGGGATGAGGGCCAGGGCCTGGTCGACAGTCTGGCGGTTGTAGGTCTTCAGGGTCTCGCCGCTGATCGTCGCGCCGCCGATGTCCTCGCCGCTGCGGGTCTTGGCGGTGATCACCAGCTCGCCCAGCGAGTAGGCCTCGGTGTCCGCCGCATGGGCCTGGAAGCCCGCCAAGGCTATGGTACAGCCCAGCAGAAGGTTTCTGTATGTCATCCCCAACCTCGTTATGTAGACGCGCTTCATAACGATTGGATCGGACTTCGTCATGCGCCTCGCGTCGCGGCTCGCCGCCCTTCTGACCTGCATCCTCGCGTTCGCGAGCCCGGCGTTCGCCGCAGAGGTGAAGGTCGCCGTGGCCGCCAACTTCACCGAACCGGCCAAGGAGATCGCCGCACGGTTCAAGGCGCGGACGGGGCATGACGCGACGTTGAGCTTCGGATCGTCGGGCCAGTTCTATGCCCAGATCGCCAACGGGGCGCCGTTCGGCGTCTTCCTGTCCGCGGATCGCGAGCGGCCCGAGAAGGCTGAGGCGGAAGGGCTGGGCGTGCCCGGCAGCCGCTTCACCTACGCCGTGGGGCGGCTGGTGCTCTATTCTAAGACGCCCGGCCTGGTGGACGCGCGCGGCGCGGCGCTGAAGAGCGGCCGGTTCAACAAGATCGCCATCGCCGATCCGAAGACCGCTCCGTATGGCCTGGCTGCGGTCGAGGCGATGAAGAAGCTCGGCGTCGATGCGGCGCTGGCGCCGAAGCTGGTGCAGGGAACCTCGATCACCCAGGCCTATCAGTTCGTCGACACCGGCGCGGCCGAGTTGGGGTTCGTGGCCCTCTCGCAGCTCTCGGGGGTGAAGGGCGGTTCGCGCTGGGTCGTGCCCGCCAACCTGCACACGGCGATCGACCAGCAGGCGGTCCTGCTGAAGCCGGCCGCCGCCGATCCCGCCGCCCGGGCGTTCATGAGCTACCTGAAGGGCGCGGAGGCCAGGGCGATCATCCGCAAGTACGGCTACGAGGTTCCTTGAACGGGCTCCTCGACACACTGCTGCTGACGCTGAGGCTCGCGGGCGTCACGACGCTCATCCTGCTGGTACTGGCGACGCCCCTGGCCTGGTGGCTGGCGCGTGGCCGCTCGATCTGGACCGAGATCGTCGGGGCGGTGGTGGCGCTGCCCATCGTGCTGCCGCCCACGGTGCTGGGCTTCTACCTCCTGATCCTGCTGGGCCCCAACAGCCCGCTGATGGCGCCGTTCCAGGCGGTGGGGATCCGGACTCTGGCCTTCACCTTCACCGGCCTGGTGATCGGCTCGGTGCTCTATTCGCTGCCGTTCGCGGTGCAGCCGCTGCGAAACGCCTTCCGGGCGGTGGGGGAGGATCATCTCGACGCGGCGGCGACGCTGGGGGCCTCGGCTGTTCAAACCTTTGTGCGGGTGGCCCTGCCGCTGTCCCTGCCGGGCTATGTCGTCGCCGCGATCCTCAGCTTCGCTCACACGATCGGCGAGTTCGGCGTGGTGCTGATGATCGGCGGGGCGATCCCGGGCGTGACCAACGTGGTCTCCATCGAGATCTTCAAGTCGGTGGAGGCGCTGGAATGGAGCCGCGCCCACGCCTTGGCGGGCCTCCTGACGGCCTTCGGCTTCCTCGTGGTGCTGACCCTGCTGCGCCTGGAACGGCGGCTCGCGCCGGCCGCCCACAACGAGCGGTAGACCGCTATTTTGCCGGCTGCGTCAGGAATCGGGCGATTCCGCGGCGACAGGCCTTGCGGAAATTCGCGCGCGGCGCGAAAGCGCACACCGCTCTTTAAGCCTTGAAATGAGAATTTCCTCGGGGCAGAGGACGGTTAAAGCCGCCCAGACAAAGCGTACCGACTCGACGCATGCTCCCGCGTCAATCGAGCCGCGTTGGACCTCTGCCGGCTAGCCTCTTCCGCCCCTACACCCCCAGGGCCCTGCATGATCTCTTCCCTCTTCGGCGCCATCTCGAACGACATCGCCATCGACCTCGGGACGGCCAACACGCTCATCTACATGAAGGGCAAGGGCATCGTCCTGAACGAGCCCTCCGTGGTCGCGCTGCGCAACGTCGGCGGCCGCAAGGTGGTCCACGCCGTGGGCATCGAGGCCAAGCAGATGCTGGGTCGCACGCCCGGGCACATGGAAGCCATCCGCCCGATGCGCGACGGGGTCATCGCCGACTTCGAAGTCGCCGAGGAGATGATCAAGTACTTCATCCGCAAGGTTCACAACCGCAAGGGCTTCGTGAACCCGAAGGTGATCGTGTGCGTGCCGTCGGGCGCCACCGCCGTGGAACGCCGCGCCATCAACGACAGCTGCCTGAACGCCGGCGGCCGCCGCGTGGGGCTCATTGATGAGCCGATGGCCGCCGCCATAGGGGCTGGCCTGCCGATCCACGAACCCACCGGTTCGATGGTGGTCGACATCGGCGGCGGCACCACCGAGGTGGCCGTCCTCTCGCTCTCGGGCATCGTCTACTCGCGCTCGGTCCGCGTCGGCGGCGACAAGATGGACGAGGCGATCATCAGCTATATGCGCCGCAACCATAACCTGCTGATCGGCGAGACCACCGCCGAGCGGATCAAGAAGGAGATCGGCACCGCCCGCGCGCCGGCCGACGGCGAAGGCCTGTCGATCGAGGTCAAGGGCCGCGACCTGATGCAGGGCGTGCCGCGGGAAGTGCGCATCAGCGAGAAGCAGGCGTCGGACGCCCTGTCGGAGCCGGTGGGCCAGATCGTGGACGCGGTGAAGATGGCGCTGGAAGCCACGCCGCCGGAACTCGCCTCGGACATCGCTGACAAGGGCATCATGCTGACCGGCGGCGGCGCGCTGCTGCGCGGCCTGGACGCCGAGATCCGCGACCACACCGGCCTGCCGGTGACGGTGGCCGACGACCCGCTGTCGTGCGTGGCCCTGGGCTGCGGCAAGGTGCTCGAGCATCCAAAGTGGATGAAGGGCGTCCTGGAATCCACCCTGGCCTAAAGGACCGCCCCGAAAGGCGGGAATGCTTAGATGTCCTTGAGGGACAACCCGCTCGGCGAACTGAAGGTCCCCCTGACGTGGACGGCGGGGATCGTGTTCGTGGTCGTCCTGATCGTCTCGGTGGCGATCCTGCTGGGCGACCGGCGCACCGACTTCGACACCGACGAGTACGGTAATCCGCGCACCCTGTCGGACCGCGTGATGGCGCCGGTGGGGGACGCGCTGTCCACCCCCGGCCGTCTGACGGGCGAGGGGGTCGAGGGCGTCCGCGGCTACTTCTTCGCGGTGTCCGAGAACCGCCGGCTGAAGGCCGAGCTGGAGAACATGCGCCAGTGGCGTGACGTTGCGATCGCCCTGCGCGACACCAACGAGCGCTATCGCGACATCCTCGGGCTCAAGACCGACCCGCCGATCCCGATGACCACCGCCCGGATCGTCACCGACAGCCGCGGACCCTTCGCCCAGTCGCGCCTGGCCAACATCGGCAGCGAGGCGGGGGTGAAGCCGGGCAATCCGGTGATGAGCGAGAACGGCCTGGTGGGCCGCATCGTCGGCGTCACCAACGGCGCCAGCCGGGTGCTGCTGCTGACCGACGTCGCCTCGCGCACGCCGGTGATGATCGACCGCACCAACGCGCGCGCCATCCTGACCGGCGACGGCGGGCCCAATCCCAAGCTCGAGTACCTGCGCGGCCAGAACGCCGTGAAGTCCGGCGACAAGGTGCTGACCTCGGGCGACGGCGGCGTCTTCCCGCGTGGCCTGCCGGTCGGCGTGGTGGTGAAGGGCCTGGACGGCCGCTGGCGTGTGGTGCTGGCGTCGGACAAGGCGGCGGTCGACTACGTCCGGATCCTGCTGTTCGAGGATTTCACCCAGCTCGCCAACCGCGCCGCGCTCGACCACATGACCGTGCCGGCGCCGACGCCGGGGGCTTCCACCCTGCCGCCGCCGGTGCCCGAGCCGATCATTCCGCAGCCCGCCGGGGCGACGCCGGCGCCGAAGACTGCCGGCGCGGCTCCCGCCACGCCGACGCCGAAGACCAC
>JBFMGV010000018.1:0-167392 GCA_040752615.1 Pseudomonadota bacterium
CGCGCCCGAACCCGCGAAGCCGGCCGAGCCGGCCAAGGCGGAAGCGCCCAGGCCCGCGCCGGCGCCCGCCAAGGCGGCCGACGGCGGCCGGATCTTCGCCTCGCCGCTGGCGCGCCGGCTGGCCGAGCAGAAGGGCATCGATCTTTCGGGTGTGACCGGAACCGGCCCGCACGGCCGAATCGTCAAGGTCGACATCGACAAGGCTCAGCCGGGTCAGGCTGCTTCGCCGCAGGCTTCGCAGGCCAAGGGCGCCACGTCGGCGGCCGCTCCGCGCCAGGCCCAGACGCTGGAGCAGATGGGCATTCCGGCCGGCAGCTATGAGCTGATCCCACTGGACGGCATGCGCAAGACGGTGGCGCGCCGGATGACCGACAGCTTCCGGGACGTCCCGCACTTCCCGCTGACGGTCGACATCGAGCTCGACGAGCTGCTGGCGGCCCGCACGAAGATCAACGCCATGCTGGAGAAGCAGGGCGTGAAGGTCAGCGTGAACGACATGGTGCTGAAGGCGGCCGCCGTGGCGCTGATGCGCGTGCCAGAGGCCAACGCCAGCTACACGCCCGAAGGCATCGCCATGCACAAGCACGCCGACATCGCCATGGCGGTGGCGGTCCCCGGCGGCCTGATCACGCCGATCATCCGCGCCTGCGAGACCAAGGGCCTGGCCCAGATCGCCACCGAGGCGAAGGACCTGGCCGAGCGCGCCCGCACGAAGAAGCTGAAGCCCGAGGAGTTCCAGGGCGGCACCTTCTCGGTTTCGAACCTCGGCATGTTCGGGATCAAGACCTTCGCCTCGATCATCAACGAGCCGCAGGGTGCGATCCTGTCGGTCGGGGCGGGCGAGAAGCGCCCCGTGGTGCGTGGCGACAAGATCGAGATCGCCACGGTCATGAGCGTGACCCTGACCTGCGACCATCGGGTGGTGGACGGAGCGACCGGCGCGAAGTGGCTGGCCGCGTTCAAGCCGCTGCTCGAAGACCCCATCACCCTGATCGTCTGAGGCAGAACGCCGATGGCCAGCATCTACGACTTCACCGCCGAAACCATCGAAGGCCAGCCCGCGCCGCTCAGCGACTACAAGGGCAAGGTCGTGCTGATCGTGAACACCGCCAGCAAGTGCGGCTTCACGCGCCAGTACGCCGGTCTGGAGGAGCTGTTCCGCAAGTTCCGCGACCGCGGGCTGGTGGTGCTGGGGTTCCCCTGCAACCAGTTCGGCGCGCAGGAGCCGGGCGACGAGGAGGAGATCAAGTCCTTCTGCTCGCTCACCTATGACGTGGACTTCCCCATGATGCGGAAGATCGACGTCAACGGCCCGACGGCCCACCCGCTGTACGCGTTCCTCAAGAAGCAGAAGCGGGGCGTCCTGGGCACCGAGGGGATCAAGTGGAACTTCACGAAGTTCCTGGTCGATCGCGACGGCAAGGTCGTGGACCGCTTCGCCCCCACCGTTGAACCCAAGGCGCTGGAAGGCGCGATCGAGGCTTTGCTCTGATGGCTGATGCGTTCGACGTTGTGGTGATCGGCTCGGGGCCGGGTGGCTATGTGACGGCTATCCGCGCCTCGCAACTCGGGTTCAAGACCGCCATCGTGGAGCGGGCCGAACTGGGCGGGATCTGCCTCAACTGGGGCTGCATCCCCACCAAGGCCCTGCTGAAGTCGGGCGAGGTGTATGAGCAACTCGATCACCTGAAGGACTACGGCCTGTCGGTGGAGAAGCGCGGCTTCGACTTCTCGGCCGTCGTCCAGCGTTCGCGGAAGGTGGCGGCGACCCTGAACTCGGGCGTCACCTTCCTGATGAAAAAGCACAAGATCGAGGTGGTGCAGGGTTCGGCGAAGCTGGAGAAGGGCTCGCCCGCGCCGACCGTGGTCGTCGGCTCGCGCAAGCTCACCGCCAAGCACGTGATCCTCGCCACCGGGGCGCGGGCGCGCACCATCCCGGCCATTGGACTGGAGCCCGACGGTGAACGGGTCTGGACCTACCGCGAGGCGCTGGTTCCGAAGTCGGCGCCGAAGTCGCTGGTGGTGATCGGCTCGGGCGCCATCGGCATGGAGTTCGCCAGCTTCTACCGCGCCCTCGGCTCGGACGTGACCGTCGTGGAGATGATGCCGCGCATCCTGCCCGTCGAGGACGAGGAGGTGTCGAAGGCTGCGCACAAGGCGTTCGAGAAGCGGGGCATCAAGTTCCGCGTCCCGGCCAACGTGAAGAAGCTGACCAAGACCAAGAACGGCGTCAGCCTGGAGATCGAGGCGGGCGGCAAGGCCGAGACGCTGGAGGCCGACGTGGCCATCGTGGCGGTCGGCATCGTCGGCAACGTCGAGGACCTGGGGCTGGAGGCCCTGGGCGCGAAGGTCGAGAAGACCCATGTGGTCACCGACAGCCACGGCGCTACGGGTGTGCCCGGCCTCTACGCCATCGGCGATGTGGCCGGCCCACCCTGGCTGGCCCACAAGGCCAGCCACGAAGGCGTCCACTGCATCGAGCACATCGCCGGCCTGAAGCCGACCAACCTGACCTCGCCGATCCCGGGTTGCACCTACACCACGCCGCAGGTGGCGTCGGTGGGCCTGACCGAGGCGCAGGCGAAGGAGCAGGGGCTGGAGCCGAAGGTCGGCCGCTTCCCGTTCAAGGTGAACGGCAAGGCCATCGCGGCCGGCGAGATGGACGGCTTCGTGAAGACGGTCTTCGACGGGAAGACGGGTGCGCTGATCGGCGCGCACATGATCGGCCACGAGGTCACCGAGATGATCCAGGGCTACGTCCTGGCGATGACGCTCGAGGCGACTGAGGCGGAACTGCACACCACGGTCTTCGCGCACCCGACCATGAGCGAGGCGATGCACGAAGCGGCCCTCGACGCTTACGGCCAGGCGCTCCACATCTAGCGCGTCCTCCTCCCCTGTGAAGGGGAGGCGGGACGCTGGTCTCAGGCCTTCTTCCGCAGGCCGTCGATGCTCCAGGCGCCAGGACCGGCGGCGGCGAGGTAGAGGAAGACGAAGCAGAACAGGATCGCCGGCTCGCCACCGTTCAGCGCGGGCCAGAAGCCCTGGCTGCCGTGCGCCATGAAGTAGGCGACCGCCATCTGGCCCGAACAGATGAAGGCGGCGAGGCGGGTGAAGAGCCCGGCCGCGATCAGGGCCCCGCCCACCACCTCGATCACCGCCGCGGCCAGCAGCATCGGGGGCAGGGGATCCGGCGCGCCGGGTTGCGCGGCGGGAAAGTGGATCAGCTTCATCAGGCCGTGCTCCATGAAGAGCAGGGCGGTGACGATCCGCAGCAGGGCAAGCACCCCGGGGGACCAGGCGGCGACGTTCGGCATAGGCGTTTCCTCGTCCAGTGCTGAGCTATGGCCGAGCTTAGGCACGAGAACGTCGGTACGCCCAGTCGCCGAATGGCTCGGCGGTCTAGCGCTTCAGGATGATTGACGGCCCGCCGCGCGTCGTCGGGTGGCGGGCCGTCGGATGGCGTCAGGCGCCGCGCTTGATCTCGGTGTCGACGATCCGCTGCAGGGCGACATAGTCGGTCTTGCCGGTGCCGAGGACGGGGATTTCCGGCACGCGGATGATCTTGCGCGGCACGGCCAGTTCGGGCGCGCCGATCTGCTGGGCGTGGGCCAGGAGAGGGGCCGGGTCGGCGTCGCGCCGGTCGGTGACCAGGATCAGCCGTTCGCCCTTCTTCGGATCGGGCTGGGCGACGACCGCATGGCGGCAGTCGGGCCAGACAGCCGCGGCGAGGTCCTCGGCGGCCGTGAGCGAGACCATCTCGCCGCCGACCTTGGCGAAGCGCTTCACCCGACCCAGGATTTTCACCCAGTCGTCGTCGCTGATCGAGACCACGTCGCCCGTGTCGTGCCAGCCGCCTTCGAGCGGGTCGATGCCGCCGTCGGGCTTGAGGTAGCCGGACATGACGTTCGGGCCGCGCACCAGCAGCCGTCCGCCCCCGGGGATGCCCTCGACGGGTTCCAGGCGCGTCTCGATGCCCGGCAGCAGGCCGCCGACCGTACCGCGGCGATTGTCCTTCGGCTGGTTCACCGCGATCACCGGGGAGCACTCGGTGGCGCCGTAACCTTCGAGCAGCGGGATGGGGCCGAACTTCTCGTTGATCAGGTTGTGGGTCTCGTCCCGCACCTTCTCGGCGCCGCAGACCACGAAGGTCAGGCCCGAGAGTTCGCCCTTGTCGGCCGCCCGGGCGTACTGGTTGATGAAAGTGTCCGTGGCGAAGAGCACGTTCGCCTTGCTGTCCTGCACCAGGGCCGGGATCTGCTTGATGTGCAGCGGCGAGGGGTACTGGAAGGTCTTCAGCCCGGTGAGGATCGGCAGCAGCGTGCCGCCGGTCAGGCCGAAGACGTGGAAGATCGGCAGGGGGTTGAAGAACACCCAGTTGGTGTCGAGCGGAATGTGCTGGTTGATCTGCCGGCAGTTGGCCACGAGGTTCTCGTGGCTCAGCACCACGCCGCGCGGCGCGCCGAAGCTGCCGGAGGTGAACAGGATGACCCCCGGCTCCGACGGCGCCAGCTGGGCGCGGAACTGCTTGGGAAGGGCGGCTGCCGCGGCGGCGAACAGCTTGTCCGAGAGGCCCACGGTCTGCCGGACGTCTTCAAGGTAGACGACCTTGGTCATCGTCTCGAGGGCGTCGATCAGGTCGTGCAGCTTGCCCTGTTCCACGAAGCGGTGGGACGTCAGCACGGTCTTCACGCCGGCCAGCTCGCAGGCGGCGCGCAGATTCCGGATGCCGGCGGTGAAGTTGAGCATCGTCGGAATACGCCCGAACGCGTGGAGGGCGAAGAACGTGACGACGCCGCCGCTGCTCGACGGCAGCATGACGCCCACGCGCTCGCCCTTCCGGGTGAACCCGCTGATCTTGCGGCCCAGGGCGAAGGCGGCCCGGATCAGGTCCAGGTAGCTGAGGGGGTTGCGCTCCTGGTCCTCCAGGATCGGCTTCTTGGCCCCATGTTTCCGAGATGCTTCGAGCAGAGCGTCGAAGATGGATGACTGCGCAGTCGCGCTGTCGAACGAACGCAAGGGCGAACGCCTCCCAATTATCGTTGGGAAGGGAACCTATAGACGCCGGTTCCAGCTGAAAAGATCAGTAACTTGGCGTGATGTGGCGCTTGCGGCGGCGTGTGCGCTTGATCCGGAGCCCCTGACGGCCGATTTAGGGCGCATGGCCGTGGTCATCGACACCGTGAACAAGCCGCGCCCGCGGCATCCCGAGAAGCAGTCCCGTCCCGATTCGCCGATCCTGCGGAAGCCGGAGTGGCTGCGCGTGCGCGCCCCGGGCTCGGCCGGCTACAACGCGACCCGCGAAATCGTGAAGGGCAACGGCCTGGTCACGGTCTGCGAGGAAGCGGCCTGCCCGAACATCGGCGAGTGCTGGTCCAAGAGCCACGCCACCATGATGATCATGGGCGAGATCTGCACCCGGGCCTGCTCGTTCTGCAACGTGGCCACCGGCAAGCCCAACGCCCTCGACCCGACCGAACCCCAGCGGGTCGCCGATGCGGTGGCGAAGATGGGCCTGAAGCACGTGGTCATCACCTCGGTGGACCGCGACGACCTGGCCGACGGCGGCGCGGCGCACTTCGCCGCCGTGGTGGCCGCGATCCGGCTGGCCTCGCCCACGACGACGGTGGAGATCCTGACGCCAGACTTCCTGCGCAAGCCGCTGTCGGCCGTGCACGAGATCATCGACGCGCGTCCGGACGTCTTCAACCACAACCTCGAAACCGTGCCGCGGCTCTACCTCTCGATCCGCCCGGGCGCGCGCTACTACAACTCGCTGCGCCTGCTGGAGCGGGTGAAGGAGCGCGATCCGCAGCAGTTCACCAAGTCCGGAATCATGGTCGGCCTCGGCGAAGCCAAGGAAGAAGTGATGCAGGTGATGGACGACATGCGGTCCGCCGGCGTCGATTTCATCACCATCGGCCAGTACCTCCAGCCGACCCGCAAGCACGCGCCGATCGACCGCTTCGTGCACCCCGACGAGTTCCGGGCCTATGAGGAGATCGCGCGCGCCAAGGGCTTCCTGGTCGTCTCGTCCAGCCCGCTGACGCGTTCGTCGCATCACGCCGACGAGGACTTCGCCCGGCTGCAGGCGGCCCGCCGCGAACGCGAAGCGGCGGCCTGAGGCCCAGGCCGGCCGTGCATCACCACGTCTCGCGCGTCCTGCCGTACACGCCCGACCAGCTTTTCGCCCTGGTCGGTGACGTGGAGAGCTATCCGCAGTTCGTGCCGTGGATCACGTCCATGCGCACCTGGAACAAGCGCGAGATCACCGAGGCCGCGAACAGCCTGGATGCTGAGGCGGGGGTGGGATTCTCATTCCTGAAGGAGCGCTTCGCCACGCGCGTGCGCCGCGACGCGGCCAACCGGCAGATCGATGTGAACCTGCTGTCCGGGCCGTTTCGCCGCCTGACCAACCGCTGGCGGTTCATCGAGGACCCGGCCGGTACGCGCATCGAGTTCGATATCGACTTCCAGTTCAAGTCCCGCCTGCTGGAAGGCCTGCTGTCCGCCAATTTCCACCACGCGGTGGAGCGGCTCATGGGGTGTTTCGAGGACCGGGCGAAAGCGCTCTACGGCTGAGCGCGAGGAGAACGAAGCCCGCCACCAGCACCGCGGCCAGCATCGGTAGCTCCTTGGTGGCCGCGAAGACGAGGACGCCCGTGAAGATCGCCGCGGTGATCAGGCTCACCGGACGGCGCGCGGGCAGATTGAACTGCGCCGCCGGCGCCCCCGGATCGCCAGCCAGGCGCCAGAGCGCCACGCAGCAGAGGATGTAGGCGATCATGCGCGCGGCCGTGGAGATGGTCAGCGCGCCCAGCAGGTCGCTCGCCAGCGCGGCCGCGAACGCGATGCCCGACGACACGAGGATCGCGACATAGGGCGTCTGGGTGCGGGGATGGACCCTGCCCAGCACCGCCGGCAGCTGTCCCTGCTCGGCCAGGGCCAGCAACAGGCGCGGCATCCCGATGATCACCGACAGGATGGTGCCCAGGATCACCGCCACGGCTCCGGCGGAGACGGCCACCTGACCCGCGGGCCCGAAGAGCAGGCGGCCCACCTCGGCCAGGGGGCGGTCGGTGAGCGAGGGATCGTCCAGCACCCCCACGCAGACCAGCAGCACCGCGGCATAGGCGGCCGTCGCGGCGCCGATGCTGGCGAACATGGCGGCCGGCACGTCACGGCGCGGGTCGCGCGTCTCGCCCGCCAGGACGCCGGCGCGCTCGAACCCGGTGTAGGCGAACAGATAGATGAGGATCGCCTGCAGCACCGTCGGGCCGGCGGGCAGGGGCGTGGCGACCGTAAGGCGCTCCACGCTCACGAAGCCGATCCCGGCCGCCACGAAGCCCGCCACGAAGACCGCCTTGATGAGGATCAGGGCGTTGTTCCCCGCCGCGGACTGGCGAATTCCGCGCAGGACGATGGAGGTCAGGCCGACGCCCAGCGCCACGATCACCGCTGCCCGCGCGGGGCCCTGCGCCACGATCGGATAGAAGCCCGACAGATAGCTGATCAGCAGGTTGCACAGGGTCGCGATCGCCAGCGCCTGGCTGATCCACAGCATCCAGCCCACCGCGAAGGCCACCCAGCCGGGCAGCGACGCGCGGGCGTAGAGATAGGGGCCGCCCGTTCCGGTGAAGCGGCTGCCCAGGTCGGCGAAGACCAGGATCAGCGGCAGGATCAGCAGCGCCGCGAGCCCCAGCAACGCGAAGCTCCAGGTTCCGGCGAGATCGAACACCTTCGAAGGCGCCGCCAGCATGCCGGCGCCGATCACGGCGTTCAGCATCATGCCGGCGAGGTCTCGACGGCGCAGGGCGCGGAGCAGCCCGGGGGCTTCGCTCAAGCGAGGCGATCCCGGAGCATCTGCAGCGCGGCCTGGACCGCCGCCAGCTGCACGCCCTCGCGGGTATCCTGCTCGAAGAAGTGCTCCTCGTGCATGATCCGCTGGTTGGAACGGGCGGTCGCGATGTGGACCGTGCCCACCGGCTTGAGCGGCGTTCCCCCACCAGGCCCCGCGACGCCGGTGATCGCGACCGCGAGGTGGGCGTTGGAGGCCTCGAGCGCGCCCTCCGCCATCATGCGCGCCACCGGTTCGGACACAGCGCCCAGATCGGCGATCAGATCGCCGGGCACCCCCAGCAGTTCCTGCTTGGCGCGGTTGGAATAGGTGACGAAGCCGCGCTCGAACACGTCGGACGAACCTGCGATCGAGCAGATGGCGCCGGCCACGAGGCCGCCGGTGCAGCTCTCGGCCGTGACGATCCGCAGAGACCGCTCCCGCGCCTCGTCGATCAGGAGTCGGGCGAGTGTCACGATCTCCAGGTTGAACATCGACATAGAGTCCCCTTTACCCGGTCGGCCCGACCACAGAGCATCGCAGCTCCCCCTCGATCAAGGCGATTCGAGCCCGATGACCACGCTTGCCGCCACGGCGCCGACCCGCCACACGCCGCCGGCGCTGTTCGCGCTGACCGTGTTCTCCAGCGCCACGCTGGTGTTCCTGGTGCAGCCGATGGTGGCCAAGCTGGTCCTGCCGCTGCTGGGGGGCAGCCCATCGGTCTGGAACACCTCACAGGCGTTCTTCCAGCTGGCGCTGCTGGCCGGCTACTTCTACGCGCACATGCTGCAGCGCATTCCGACCCTGCGCGGTCAGGCCATCGCCCACATCGGCGCGCTGATCGTCGCGGCCGTCGCCCTGCCGTTGCGGGTGAACGGGCTGGCGGGCGCGCCGTCGTCCGAGCATCCGAACCTCTGGCTCCTGGCGGTGTTGAGCCTCTCGATCGGGCTTCCCTTCGCCGTGCTGTCGGCCACGGCGCCGCTCGTCCAGGCCTGGCATGCGCGGACCATCGGCGCGAGCCAGGGCAAGGAGCCCTACGTCCTCTACGCGGCCAGCAACCTGGGCAGCCTGCTGGCCCTCCTGGCCTATCCGATCGTCGTGGAGCCGGCCTTCACGCTGCTGGGCCAGCGGCTGGGATGGAGCCTGGGCTACGGCGTCTTCGTGCTGATCATCGGCACGCTTGCGCTGTCCGTCTCCCGCGACCAGGCCCAGGCCGTCACCCGCTCCGTCGCGACCACGCCCAAGCCGGCCTGGCGTCAGCGTCTGACCTGGATCGCGCTGGCGGCGATCCCGTCCAGCCTGATGCTCGGCGTGACGACCTACATCACGACCGACGTGGCCTCGGCGCCCTTCCTGTGGGTGCTGCCGCTGGCGCTGTATCTGACGACCTTCATCATCGCGTTTCAGGAGAAGCCGGCGATCTCGCCCGGCCTCACCCTGACGCTGCAGGCGGCGGCCCTGGCCGCCTGCGCGGCCTTCCTGCCGTTCAGGTCATCCTTCTTCGGCCTTCAGCTCTTCATCCACCTCGCCGCGTTCTTCCTCACGGCGTTGATGTGCCACCAGCGCCTCGTGGCGCGGCGGCCCGATCCCGCGCACCTGACCGAGTTCTACCTGTGCCTTTCAGTAGGCGGCGTGGTGGGCGGGGCGTTCAACGCCTTCCTCGCGCCGGTGATCTTCAACGACGTCTGGGAGTACCCCATCGTCCTGGCGCTCTCGTGCCTGGCCCGCCCCTGGGGCGACCTGAAAAAGGTGCCGATCAATGTCGGCGTGATGTTCGTCGTGGGCGTGATCGCGGCGATGCTGACCCCCATCGTCATCACCTTCTCCGGCTACCAGTTCACCACCAAGCCGGTCGTCGGCGCGTTCGATCAGGCCGAGCTCTTCGACATGGGCATGAAGACGCTGCTGGGGCTGGCGGTCATCAGCGCCTTCATGGTGAGGAGCTACGGCGTCTTCTTCTTCGCCATCATCATCATCATGTCCTACGCCGCCGAGACCACGGCCGACCGCACTGACACCCGGGCGAGCTGGCGGAGCTTCTTCGGTGTGCTCAAACGCTCCGAGACCTACGTCCCGAACATCGGCGGGCAGGTGAAGATGCTGGCCCATGGCACGACGCTGCACGGCGCGCAGGCCCAGACCGAGGCCTATCGGTGCCGGCCGATGGTCTACTACACGCCGCGCACGCCGATCGGTCAGGTCTTCACCACCAAGATGGGCGCCGCCCCCAACCTGCGGATCGGCGCGGTGGGCCTGGGCACGGGTTCCGTGGCCGCCTACACGCGGCCCGGCGATCATCTGACCTTCTTCGAGATCGATCCGCTGGTGGTGAAGGTCTCCACCGATCCGCGGAACTTCACCTACACGACCGAGTGCGCGAAGGGCGCGATCGACTATGTGATCGGTGATGCGCGACTGACGGTGGCCAAGCAGCGCGACGCAAGCTTCGACGTCCTGTTGATCGACGCCTTCTCGTCGGACGCCGTTCCGGCGCACCTTCTGACGGTGGAAGCCGTGAAGGGCTATCTCACCAAGCTGAAGCCCGACGGCATCCTCATCCTGCACCTCTCGAACCGGAATCTGGACCTTCTGGGCCCCGCCCAGGCTGTCGCGCGGGCGTCCGGCGGGCAGGGGCTGGTGCAGAGCTATCGGCCGCCGGAGAAGGATCCGGAGGGCACGTGGGAGTCGGCCGAGGACGCCGTGATCGTGGCGCGCGATCGGGCGGCGCTGCAGGCTTTCGTCGCCACCGGCAAGTGGCAGACCGTGAACCCGTTCCTGACGCGGCCGTGGACCGACGACTACACCAACCTCGCCGGCTCGATGTACGCCAACCTCAAGGGCCGCTGGACGTGGTTGCCCTGAGCTAGAGGGGCGTTTCGACGGTCACGACGGCCTGGGCCATCAGACCTTCCTCGCGGCCGGTGAACCCCATCCCCTCGGTCGTGGTGGCCTTCACGCTGACACGGTCGACGGGGAGCCCGAGCAGCTCTGCGATCCGGGTCCGCATGGCGTCGCGGTGCGGCCGGATCTTCGGCCGCTCGCAGACCAGGGTGACGTCGGCGTTGATCAGCCGGCCGCCGCGCGCCGCCACCAGCCCGACGGCATGGGTGAGGAACCTGTCCGAGGACGCGCCCTTCCAGCGCGGGTCCGACGGCGGAAAGTGCTCGCCGATGTCGGCTTCGGCGATCGCGCCCAGGACGGCGTCGGTCAGGGCATGCAGTCCGCAGTCTGCGTCAGAATGTCCCACGAGCCCCAGATCGTGCTGAATGCGGATGCCGCACAACCAGACGACGTCCCCCGGACCGAAGCGGTGGGCGTCGATCCCCTGTCCCATGCGGACGATCCGGCGGCTGGCCGAGAGCTGTTCGGCCATGAGGAAGTCCTCGGGATAGGTCAGCTTCATCAGCATGGGATCGCCGGGGACCATCGCCACGTTGCCGCCCGCCCGCTCCATGACCGAGGCGTCGTCCGTCGGCTCCTCGCCGGCCGGCCAGCGCGCGTAGGCCGCTTTCAGCTTCCCGAACCGGAACGCCTGAGGGGTCTGGGCGCGCCAGAGCCCGTCGCGAGAGACCGTCTCGTCCACGAGGCCGTCGCCGCGCTTCAGCGTATCCGGCACGGGGAGGGTGGGGATCGCCCCCTCGGCCACGTCCAGCGCGGCGAGAAGCCGGTCGACATGGCCGCGGTTGACGAAGGGGCGCGCCGCGTCGTGGATCAGGACCGGCTGGTTCGGCTTGGCGGTGATCGCAGCCAGCCCCGCCTGCACGGATTCCGACCGCGTCTGTCCGCCGGTGACAGCCTTCCAGCCGGCCAATCCACCGAGGGCTTCCTCGGCTTGTGCCAGGCGGTCGCGCGCGACGACGAGGACGATCTCCCGCGCCCCGGCGGCCAGCAATCCCTCCACCGACCAACGCAGGATCGGCCGCCCGCCCAGGTTGCGCCAGGCCTTGGGTTCGCCGGGGCCGGCGCGGAGTCCTTCGCCTGCGGCGACGATGACAGCGGAAAAGCTCATGGCGCTCGTTTAGGGAAGCGCGTCGCATCGCGCCAGCATTCCCCTTTACGGCGGTGCAACATCATGCCTAGAAATAGAGCAGCGGGAACTGATTACAAAATGGGCAACACGCTCGACATCGGCGGAGTGGAAGTGGCGGGGCGCGTGTGGATCGCGCCGATGACCGGCGTTTCCGACCTGCCTTTCCGCAAGGCCGCGAGCAAACTGGGCGCGTCCTACGTCGCGACCGAGATGGTGGCCTGCGCTGAATTCGCGAAGGGGCGGCCCGACGTGGTGCGCCGCGCGGCGGTGGGCGAGGGCCTGCCGCTGATGGTCGTCCAGCTGGTCGGGCGGGAGCCCGGGATGGTGGCGGCCGGGGCGCGGCTGGCCGCCGAGGCCGGGGCCCAGGTCATCGACCTGAACTTCGGCTGCCCCGCCAAGGAGGTGACCGGGATCCAGGCCGGGTCGGCGCTGATGCGCGAGCCCGAACTCGCCGCCGAGCTGATGGCCGCGGCGGTCGAGGCGACGGACGTCCCGGTGACCGTGAAGATGCGCCTGGGCTGGGATGACAACAGCCGCAACGCCCCGGCGCTCGCGGCGCGCGCCGAGGCGTTGGGCGTGAAGGCGGTGACCGTTCATGGCCGCACCCGCTGCCAGTTCTACAAGGGCCAGGCCGACTGGGCCGCCGTGCGGCCGGTGAAGGACGCCGTCAGCCTGCCGGTGATCGTCAACGGCGATATCGTCGACGGCGCGACCGCGCGGGCCGCCCTGGACGCTTCCGGCGCCGACGCCGTGATGGTCGGGCGCGGCGTGTACGGTCGCCCGTGGATCGCGGCGCAGATCGAGGCGGAACTCGTCGGGCGCAGCTTCGAGGAGCCCGACGCCGAGACCCGGCTGGGCATTGCCGTCGCCCATCTGCGCGACAGCCTGGATTTCTACGGCGAGCGCCTGGGCTTGCGGATCTTCCGCAAGCACCTCGCCGCCTATATCGAGAACGCCCCACGCCCTGCCGATGCGCAGGCGCGGAGAGAAGCGCGAGCGGCCCTGTGCCGCCTGGAGGACGCCCGATCGGTCGAAAGAGGGCTCGAGGCCCTCTGGACAACGCCCGACCGGAGACTGGCGGCATGAGTGGCAGTACAAGAATTCAGGCCCGGGGCGTCGACGTGGACGCCCTGAAGGCGGCGGCGTTCGAGCTGAGTCCCGACCCGTCGCTGGTGGTCGACGCGGACGGCGGGCTGGTGGCCGTGAACGAAGCGGCCGAGGCTCTCTTCGGCCAGGGGCTGGGGCTGCTGTCCCGTGGACGGTTCCGCGCGGCGCTGCCCCCGGGTTCAGCCCTGGTATCGCTGTTGGACCGCGCGATCGACGAAGAGGCACGGGTTCGCGAGCGCGGCCTGCAGATCAGCCTCTTCGGCCTGGCGCCCTTCGAGGCGGACGGTGCGGCCGCGCCTCTGGGCGACGGCTCGATCCTGCTGACCCTGACCGTCAAGAACGGGCTGGGCAACGAGCGCGCGGCGCATGAGGCGGCGGGCCTGCGCTCGCTGGTGGGCCTGGGCCGGATGCTGGCGCACGAGATCAAGAACCCGCTCGCAGGGATCCGCGGCGCGGCGCAGTTGCTGAAGTCGGGGGCCAAGGCCGAGGACGCGCCGCTGGCGCAGCTCATCGTCGACGAGACCGATCGCGTGCGGCGCCTGGTCGACCGGATGGAGGCGTTCTCGGATGACGCCCTGCCGTCGCTGACTCCGCTCAACATCCACCAGATCCTGGACCGCGTCCGCGCGCTGGCCGCGAACGGCGTGGCCGACGGCCTGGGCCTGAAGGAGTACTACGACCCGTCGTTGCCACCGGTGTCGGGCGACGAGGATCAGCTGATCCAGGTCTTCCTGAATCTCGTGAAGAACGCGGCGGAGGCCGCCCATGCGCGCGGCGACGGGCGCGGCGAGATCACGATCCACACCGCCTATCGCCATGGCGTGAAGGTGCGCTCGGCGAAGGGCCAGGCCCTGCGTGGCGCGCCAATCGAGATCCGCGTGCAGGACAACGGCCCGGGCATCCCCGAGCACATCCGCGAAAGCCTCTTCCAGCCTTTCGTCACCTCGAAGGCCAACGGCGCCGGCCTCGGGCTGGCGCTGGTGGCCAAGCTCGTCGCCGGTCACGGCGGCCTCATCGACTTCGAATCCGAGCCCGGCCGCACCGTCTTCCGCGTGCTGCTGCCCGTCGCCTCGGCTGAGGACATCCACGCATGAACGCGGCTTCCAAGAAGATCCTGATCGCCGACGACGATTCCTCGATCCGTCTGGTGCTCAGCCAGGCCTTCACGCGCCTGGGCTATCAGGTTCGGGCCACCGGCAACGCCACGACGCTGCTGAAGTGGGTCTCGGACGGCGAGGGCGACCTGGTCGTCACCGACGTGGTGATGCCCGACGAGAACGTCTTCGACGTGCTGCCGCGCATCAAGAAGCAGCGGCCGAAGCTGCCCGTGATCGTGATGAGCGCGCAGAACAACCTCATCACCGCGGTCAACGCGGCCGAGGTCGGTGCGTTCGAGTACGTACCCAAGCCCTTCGACCTGGACGACATGACCTCGGCCGCGCGTCGGGCCCTGTCCCGGCCGGCCGACAGCGAGGCGTCGAAGGCCCAGGCCCGGGCCGTCCGCGACGACCGCCTGCCGCTGATCGGCCGCTCGGGCCCGATGCAGGACGTCTATCGCACCATCGCCCGGCTTGTGGGCGCAGACCTGACGGTGCTGATCACCGGCGAGAGCGGGGCCGGCAAGGAACTGGTCGCCCGGGCCCTGCACGACATGGGCCGTCGTCGCGACGGCAAGTTCGTGGTGATCAACCTGGCCGCGACCCCGCGCGAGCGGGTCGAGACCGAGCTGTTCGGCAAGGAAGACGGCGACTACGGCAAGTTGGTGGACGCCGACGGCGGCACGCTGTTCCTGGACGAGATCGGCGACATGCCGCTCGACGCCCAGACCCGGCTGCTGCGGGTAATCGACGGCTCCGAGCCGGCGGTGAACCCCAAGACCGGCCGCCGGCCCAATGTGCGCATCATCGCCGCCACGAACCGCGACCTGCGGGCGCTGATCCAGCAGGGACTGTTCCGCGAGGACCTGTTCTTCCGGCTGAACGTCGCGCCGCTGCGCATTCCGCCGCTGCGGGACCGGGCCGAGGACATCCCGGACCTGGCGCGCGCCTTCCTGCTGCGCGCCAACCGCGAGGGCCTGCCGGCGAAGACGATCGACGCCGGCGCGCTGGAGCGGCTCAAGCGCCACACCTGGCCGGGGAACGTCCGCGAGCTGGAGAACCTGGTCCGCCGGATCTGCGCCCTCTACGGCGAGGAACTGATCACCGCGCGGATCGTGGAGAAGGAACTGGCCGACCAGCAGCCGGTCGTCCATGGCCAGGAAGGGCCCGCGACCCTGTCCCAGCTCGTGGAACAGAAGCTCTCGGCCTATTTCGCGGACCAGCCGGACGGCATCCCTCCGGCCGGGCTCTACGACCGCGTGCTGGAAGAGGTGGAGCGCCCGCTGATCCAGCTCACCCTGGCGGCGACCCGTGGCAACCAGGTGCGGGCCGCCGAGATCCTGGGGCTCAACCGCAACACCCTGCGCAAGAAGATCCACGACCTGGGCGTGGACATGACCCGGGGGCGCCGCTAGGCGAGAACCCCTGCGCGGCCCGGCGAACAGCTGGGCCGTGCAGCGCGGCAACATAGCTGTTGATTTTGGGGCACAGGGTCATAGGCTCCCGGGCAATGGCGTTGTTCGCGCATCCCGCGTTCCGTCATCCGGTCATCGGCCGGGTGCGGAGCGCCCTGCAGTCCCGCGTGGCTCTCGGCGTCGGTTACGGCGTCGCGGCCGGCCTCACGGGCCTGGCGATCCTGCTCGCCGCCTCGCCTCCGGAGAAAGGCCCCCTCGGCCCCGCCAGCCAGCTCATCCTGACGCTGCTGGGCCTGAACCTGATCCTGATCCTCGCGCTGACCACGGCCGTCGGCCTGCGGGTGTTCGAACTGCTCAAGGCGCGGTCCAGCGACGCCGGCGCGCGCCTGCACGTACGGTTCGTGTTCCTGTTCGCCCTGGCCGCCGCCGCGCCCGCCGCGGTCGTCTTCCTCTTCTACGGCGTGCTGGTGACGCGGGGGGTCGACAACTGGTTCAGCGAGCGGGTCCAGACCGTGGTGGAGAACTCCGCCACCGTGTTCCGCTCGTACGTGGAAGAGCAGAACCGCTACATGGTCGACCACGTGCTGCCGATGGCGCTGGACCTGAACCGCGAGGCCGCCGCGCTGCAGGCCAAGCCGGGCAGCGCCGACAGCTATCTCACCGCCCTGGCCGACTTCCACGGCTTCGCGGCGGCCTACCTGATCGATCGCCAGGGGCGCGTCCTGGCCCGCTATGAGCCGGCCGGCGCGCCGCCCTATGTCGCGCCCAAGGCGTCGACTTTCGACGCCGCCGACGAAGGCGACATCAGCGTGCCCGATTTCGCCGGTTCGGACGTGATGCGCGCGGCCTATCGGCTCCAGGCCTACTCCGAGGTCTATCTCTATGTCGCCCGCCCCCTGGAGAAGGGGATCATCGCCCACCTGCGTGACGCAGAGGGGTCGCTCGTGTCGTATCGCGAGGTGGCCCAGAACCGGTCCCGCATCCAGACGATCTTCGCGCTCAGCTATGCCGAGACGGCGGTCCTGGTGCTGGTGGGCGCGGTCTGGCTGGGACTTGCGGCGGCCAATGCGATCTCCGGTCCGATCGGCCGGCTCGTGCAGGCCGCGGGCCGTGTCGCCAGCGGCGACCTCGACGCGCGGGTCGAGGAGGAATCCGACCTGCAGGAAATCGCCGTCTTGTCCCGCGCTTTCAACAGCATGACGAGCGATCTTCAGGCCCAACAGAAGGCGTTGCGTCAGGCCAGCGAGGAAGCCGAGGAGCGCCGTCAGTTCATCGAGACGGTGCTGGCCGAGGTGAGCGCCGGGGTGATCGGCCTGGATCCGGAAGGCCGGGTGTCGGTCGTGAACCGTCAGGCCGCCATCCTGCTCGCCCTGCCGGACGATCTGGGACGCGGGCAGCCGCTCTCGGAGGTGGCGCCCGAGTTCGCCGCCTTGGTCGCCGAGGGGCGCGGCGCCGAGGAGGAGATCGATGTCGCCCGTGGCCGGGACTCCCGGCGCCTTCGGGTGCGGGCCAGCCAGAGCGAGGGCGGGCTGGTGCTGACGTTCGATGACGTCACCCGGCTCGTCGCGGCCCAGCGCAACGCCGCCTGGCGCGACGTGGCGCGCCGCATCGCCCACGAGATCAAGAACCCGCTGACGCCCATCCAACTCTCCGCGGAGCGCCTGCGCCGGAAGTACCGCAAGGACATTGCGCCCGAGGAGCTGGAGATCTTCGATCGCTGCACCGACACCATCGTGCGTCAGGTGGGCGACATCGGCCGGATGGTGGACGAGTTCTCGGCCTTCGCCCGGATGCCGGCCCCGAAGTTCGCACGCATGGGCGCGGCCGAACTGCTGCGCGCCGCGACCTTCGCCCAGCGGGTGGCGGCCCCCGATATCGCGGTCGAGCTGGAGGAGCCGGACGCGGACATCGAATTGTTCGCCGACGGGCGCATGCTGGGCCAGGCTCTGACCAACGTCCTGAAGAACGCCACCGAGGCCGTGGAGGCCCGCAAGGCCCGCACACCGCGCCTGAAGGGCCGCATTATCGCCCGCATGGTGGTGGACGACGGGATGGTCGCCTTCGAGGTCGAGGACAACGGCGTCGGCCTGCCGGCCAAGGACCGTGACAGACTGACCGAACCCTATGTGACGACCCGCGAGAAAGGGACGGGGCTTGGCCTCGCGATCGTCAAGCGCATCCTGGAAGATCACGGCGGGGAGCTGGAGCTCACCGATTCGCGCAGCGGGCAGGGGGCTCTCGCCATCCTGCGGCTGCCCGTGGCGCCGGCGGAGCGCGTCTCCAGTGCAACCGACGCCGTATCGGCGTGACGAGGTGATCGATGGCGGCTGACGTTCTTGTGGTCGACGACGAGGCGGATATCCGCGAGCTGGTCGCGGGCATCCTGACCGACGAAGGCTACGACGTGCGCACGGCGAACGACTCGGAGAGTGCGCTCGCGGCGGTGCGGGCGCGCAAGCCGGCGTTGCTGATCCTGGACATCTGGATGTCCGGCGGCGGCATGGACGGCCTGGAGCTGCTGGACCTGGTCAAGACGCTCGACCCCGACCTGCCGGTCATCATGATCAGCGGCCACGGCAACATCGAAACTGCGGTCAGCGCGATCAAGCGCGGCGCCTACGAGTTCCTCGAGAAGCCGTTCAAGTCGGACCGGTTGCTGCTGGTCGTGGAGCGCGCGCTGGAGACCAGCAACCTGCGCCGCGAGAACCGCCGCCTGCGCGCCCAGACCATCCAGCCCGAGGGGCTGATGGGCAAGTCGATGGCGGCCCAGCAGCTCCGGCAGATGATCGCCAAGCTGGCCGGCGCCAACAGCCGCGTGCTGATCTCGGGCCCGCCCGGCTCGGGCAAGGAGACGGTGGCGCGGCTCATTCACGGGTCCAGCCACCGTTCGCGCAACGAGTTCGTGCCGATCAGCGCGGCCGGCATGACGCCCGAGCGCATGGACGTCGAACTGTTCGGCGAAGAAGGCGCGGGCGGACGTCCGGCCAAGATCGGGGTCTTCGAACAGGCCCACGGCGGCACGCTCTACCTCGACGAGGTGGTCGACATGCCGCGCGAGACCCAGGGGCGGATCCTGCGGGTCCTGGTGGAGCAGCGCTTCCGGCGGGTCGGCGGCGACGCCGACGTTCAGGTGGACGTACGGGTGATCTCCTCGACCTCGCGAGACCTGCGCGAGGAGATCTCGGCGGGCCATTTCCGCGAGGATCTGTTCCATCGGCTGAACGTGGTGCCCGTGAACGTGCCGGGCCTGTCCGAGCGGCGCGAGGACATTCCGGAGCTGATCGAGGACTTCATTGTCCGCATCTGCGAGGCCTCCGGCATGCCGCGCCGGCGGCTCTCGGACGATGCGCTGGCGATGCTGCAGGTGCGCGCCTGGCCGGGCAACCTTCGCCAGTTGCGCAACAACATCGAGCGGATGCTGATCCTGGCGTCCGGGGCGCCGTCCGACCCGATCACCGCCGAGATGCTGCCGCCCGAGGCCAGCGTGAACGACCACGCCACGTCCCTCGGCGCCGAACGGATCATCGCCCTGCCACTGCGCGAAGCCCGTGAGGTGTTCGAGCGCGAGTATCTGAACGCGCAGATGCTTCGCTTCTCGGGCAATATCTCACGCACCGCGGCCTTCATCGGCATGGAACGCTCGGCGCTGCACCGTAAGCTGAAGTCGCTGGGCCTGTCGGGCGCGCGATCCATGGAATCCGAGGAGATCTGAGCGTGGGGCGTATCGCCTATGTGAACGGCCGCTTCGTGCCGAAGGCCGACGCATTCGTGCACATCGAGGACCGTGGCTATCAGTTGGCCGACGCGGTCTATGAGGTGTGGGCCCTGTTCGACGGCAAGCTGTCGGATCCGGAGGGCCATTTCGCGCGCCTGGAGCGCAGCCTGGCCGAACTGCGCATCGACATGCCGATGAGCCGCACCGCCCTGACGATGGTGCTGAAGGAGGCGGTGCGCCGCAACCGCATCCGCGAAGGGCTGGTCTATCTGCAGATCAGCCGGGGCGTCGCTACCCGCGACCATGCCTTTCCGACCGTTCCCACGCGGCCGGCGGTCGTCGTGACGGTGAGCCGGGTCGACCGTGTCGCCACCGAGGCGCGAGCCGCGAAGGGCGTGGGCGTGGTGACCACGCCGGAGAACCGCTGGGGCCGTTGTGACATCAAGACCGTGGGCCTGCTGCCCAACGCCCTGGCCAAGCAGAAGGCGCGTGAGGCGGGGGCGGTCGAGGCCTGGTTCGTAGATGAACTGGGCTTCGTCACCGAGGGCGCCTCTTCGAACGCCTGGATCCTCGACCAGGATGGCGCGCTGCGCACGCGCGACACGAACGCGAACATCCTGCGTGGGGTCACGCGCCTGACCCTGCTGGACGTCGCCCGGGAAGCGGGGCTGAAGGTGTCGGAACGTCCCTTCACGCCACAGGAAGCGCTGGAGGCGAAGGAAGCCTTCATCACCGGCGCCGGCAGCCTGGTCCTGCCGGTCGTGTCGGTAGACGGCAAACCCATTGGGGATGGGACGCCGGGGCCCATAGCCACGAAGCTGCGTCGCCTCTATATCGAGCGCGCCCGGGCCACGGCGATCTGATCGCCAGCCTGCGCGATTGCAACGGTCGCGTTTTGAGGCATAGCGTGACTCTTGTGTGTGGACGGAAAGCCGTCCGATCAAAACGAAAAGGCGGAAAGCCGTGAGCGACAAGAAACAGAACCTGCAGGACACTTTCCTCAACAGCGTGCGGAAGTCGAAGACGCCGCTCACCATCTTCCTGGTGAACGGGGTCAAACTGCAGGGCGTGGTGAGCTGGTTCGACAACTTCTGCGTTCTTCTGCGCAGGGACGGGCAATCCCAGCTCGTCTACAAGCACGCCATCTCTACCATCATGCCGGCTCAGCCCGTGCAGCTGTATGAGCCGGCCGACGACGAGGCCGATTGAGCTCCTCCAAATCCGTTGACCGGACCGCGCCCGTCCAGGGCGCGCTGGTGATCCACCCCGATCGGGAAGGCCGCGGCAACGCGCGCCATCCCGAGGCCCGCCTCGAAGAGGCGGCTGGCCTGGCGCTCGCTCTCGACCTCGAGGTCCGCGAAGCCATGATCGTGCCTCTGCGCAAGCTGACGCCGGCAACCTTGCTCGGCGGCGGCAAGGTGCAGGAGATCGCCACCCTCGTGGAGGTGGAGGAACTGGACGTGGTGGTCGTCGACGACGCCCTGACGCCGGTTCAGCAACGCAATCTCGAAAAGGCCTGGAAGGCCAAGGTCATCGACCGGACGGGACTGATCCTGGAGATTTTCGCCCGGCGCGCCCGCACGCGTGAAGGGCGACTGCAGGTCGAGTTGGCCCGGCTGAGCTACGAACGCTCGCGCCTCGTCCGCACCTGGACTCACCTGGAACGCCAACGCGGCGGCTTCGGGGTGATGGGCGGCCCGGGCGAGACCCAGATCGAGACCGACCGCCGCCTGATCGCCGACAAGATCGGCAAGCTCAAGCGCGAGCTGGAGGAAGTGCGCCGCACCCGCACGCTGCAGCGTTCGGCCCGCCGGCGTGTGCCGTTCCCCAGTGTCGCGCTGGTCGGCTACACGAACGCCGGCAAATCCACCCTGTTCAACAGGCTGACCCAGGCCGAGGTCCTGGCGCAGGACATGTTGTTCGCAACGCTGGACCCGACCCTGCGCTCGCTGAAGCTGCCGGATGGCCGGCCCGCGATCCTCTCCGACACCGTGGGCTTCATCTCGGACCTGCCGCACGAACTGGTGGAGGCGTTCCGCGCCACGCTCGAGGAGGTGCGCGAGGCCGATGTGGTGCTCCACGTGCGCGACATCGCCAGCGAGGAGAGCCAGGCCGAGGCGGAGGACGTCCGGGCGGTGCTGAGCCGGCTCGATGTCGACATGGACGAGCGCCGCATCCTGGAGGTCTGGAACAAGGCGGACCTGCTCAGCGAAGACGAGCAGCAGGATCTGGTGAGGGACGCCCGCCGCGCACAGCCGCCTGCCGTGGTGGTGTCCGCCGTGACGGGGGAGGGGTGTGACGCCCTGCTGGCCACGATCAGCGGCCTGGTCGACGAAGCCCCGCCCGTCGATGTGCGAACCCCACCGGGAGACGGCGCCGCGGTGGCCTGGCTCTACCGCCACGGCCGGGTGATCGAGCGGGAGGAGGACGAGGATGGCGCGACCCGATTGTCCGTCAGCCTGACCGCACAGGCCCTCGGGCAGTTCGAACAGCTCTTTCCACAGGCGGCGGTTTTCGCACGATGAACGGCTGACATTCGTCGCCACGAACCTGTGGTTCGTCGCATCATCGTAGCTATGTCCGTTTTCGTCGATGACATGGACGCCACGCCGGACGGGTCGGCGAGGGGAACGTGAATTGAAACTCGACCTGGGTCGCAGCGCCACCGGCATGGCCGTGGGGTTCGCGGGCCTTCTGTGGCTCGTGGCGTTCGCCGGCTATGTCGCGCCGGGTGTCGCCGCGGGGAAGTACGGTCCCGCGAACTTCATCTATCTCGCCGGCAGTTCCCTGCTCGGGGCCGTGCTGTCCGTGGCGTTCTATGCCAGCATCCTCGCCACCCGTGAACGCCCGCGGATCCTGCGCGGGATCGCGGCGCTGGCCGCGCTGGCGGTGCTGGCCAGCTTCCACGCCTGGGCCGACCTGCAGGCCGCCCAGCACTATCTGGGCGAGCACTACCTCACCGGCCCGAACGCCCTGCTGAGCGGCGAGGGCGTGATGTTCCTCAACAACATGCTGTACCTGACGCCGACGCACGTGACCTACGCGGTCGCGCTGGGGTTGGGCTTCTCGCTGCGGGCCGTGGCCGAACGCGAACAGCGCCTTTCGCGGGCCCTGGCGGCGGCGCAGGAGGCTCAGCTGGCCGCCCTGCGCTTCCAGATCAATCCGCACTTCCTGTTCAACAGCCTCAACGCCGTGATGTCGTTGGTCGGGGCCGGCCGCAACCGCGACGCCGAGACTGTGGTCGCCCGGCTGGCCGAGTTCTTCCGCGCCACCCTGTCCAGCGAGCCGAACGCCATGGTCACCCTCGAGGAGGAATTCGACCTTCTGGGCGCCTATCTAGACATCGAGGCGGCGCGGTTCGGCGAGCGGTTGAAGGTCGTGATGGACCTGCCGTCGCCGCTGTCCGAGGCGCGCGCGCCGCACCTGTTGCTGCAGCCGCTGGCCGAGAACGCCATCAAGCACGCCGTCGCCCCCAGCAAGCGACCTGTGACGGTGCGTGTCACCGCGCGCGCCGACGGCGACCGTTTGCGCCTGGAGGTGACGGACGACGGCGCGGTGGAACCCGTCGTCGGGCGTTCCGGCTTGGGCGTCGGCCTGGGCAATGTCGCCGCCCGGCTGACCACGCTGTACGGCGGCGAGGGGCGATTGGCGGTCCACGGCTCGCCCCGGGGCTTTTCCGCCGAGGTCACCCTGCCGCTCGTCTTCTCGGGAGCTGCCTGATGCGTGTGCTTGTGGTCGACGACGAGCCGCTGGCGGTGGACTGGGTGGTGCAGGGGCTGAGCCGTCTGCCCGACACCGAAGTGGTGGGCATCGCCAGCGATGGCGACGAGGCCCTGGTCAAGGTGGCCCGGCTCAAGCCCGATCTGGTCTTTCTCGACATCCAGATGCCCGGACGAACCGGGATCGAGGTGGCGCAGCAGCTCGCCGACGCCGGGGCCACCGACGTCGTCTTCGTCACCGCCTTCTCCGACTTCGCCGCCGAGGCGTTCGACCTGAACGCCGCCGACTACCTGATGAAGCCGATCCGCCACGACAGGCTGGCGGAGGCCATGAGCCGCGCCCGCCGGCGCCGCGAGATCAACCGCGCTCACCAGCGTCTCGTCGCGCTGGAGACGCGCCTGGCCGAGGTTGAGCGTGCTCAGGAGCCCCACGAGGAGTATCCGGCCGCGTTCTGGGTGCGGCAACGCAACGGCCGGGTGCGCGTGCCCGTCGCGGACATCCGCCGGATCGAAGCCGACAAGGACTACGCGCTCATCCACACCTCGCTGAAGACCCACATCCTGCGCACCACCATGCGCGAGCTGGAGCGCCAGCTGAATCCGAAGCAGATCCTGCGGGTGCACCGCGGCGCCTTCATCCGGGTTTCCTGTGTCGGCCGGGTGGAGCGGGCGGGGCGGGGCGTCATGCGCCTGCACATGGAGGACGGCGCCGTGGTGGACGTGGGCGCCAGCTACGCCTCCCGCGTGGTCGAGGCGCTGGGACTGAGCCCGGCCAGCTTCGAGCCGGACTGACCGACGGCTCAGGCCTTCGCCGCCTTCTCCCGACGCTTGGCTTCGTCCCACAGCCCGTCCATCTCGGCCAGGTCGGATTGCGCCGGCGAGCGGCCGCGCTCCGCCAGCTGCTCCTCGACGAAGCGGAAGCGCCGGACGAACTTGGCGTTGGTCGAGCGGATGGCGTCTTCGGGATCGATGTCCAGCGTCCGGGCCAGGTTGGCGACCACGAACAGCACATCGCCCAACTCGTCGCGCACCTTGTCGAGGTCGCCGGCCTCTACCTCGACCAGCATCTCGCCGACCTCTTCGTGCAGCTTGACGACCACGTCCTGCACGGTCGGCCATACGAAGCCGACCGTGGCCGCCCGCTTCGACAGCTTCACGGCGCGCGTCAGCCCCGGCAATCCGACCGGAACGTCGTCCAGCAGGCTCTCGGCCTTCCCCTTGCCCTGACGCTCGACCGCCTTCAGCTCCTCCCAGCCCTGCTTCTGGTCCTCGAGCGACGCATAGGTCTGCTCGCCGAAGACGTGGGGGTGGCGGCGGACCATCTTGTCGTTGATGGCCTGCGCAACGTCCTCGAACGCGAAGGCTCCGCGCTCCTCCGCCATCCGGGCATGGAAGACCACCTGCAGCAGCAGGTCTCCCAATTCCTCCTTCAGATCGCCCAGATCCCCGCGCTCGATGGCGTCGGCCACCTCATAGGCCTCCTCGACCGTATAGGGGGCGATCGTCTCGAACGTCTGCTCGAGGTCCCACGGACAGCCGTCTTCCCGGTCGCGGAGGCGGGCCATGATCGCCAGCAGGCGGTCGATGGGCCGCAGGTCGGCCGAGGGGGCAGGGCGGGTCATAGGGGGCGGTCCGGGCAAGGAAAGGGCGCGCGGCGATCAGACCGCGCGCCGTCCCTCGGCGCAAGCGATGTGCGGGCCTCAGCGGCGCGCCAGTTCCTCGCCGCGCGCCAGCTTCCGGGCGAAGCGGTCGAAGGTCCAGGTCGCATCGCTCCAGACCCAGTTCCCGTAGGCTTGGCGGAGGTCCGTCTCGTACCACTTGTAGGCCACCGGTGTGACGGCGCCGTCGGCCGCGATGATGCGACCCTCCACGCTGGCGCCGCCGACGCCGAAGCTCTCCATCGAGAGTCCTGGGGTATCGGAGAGTTGCTTGAACGTCGGGCGGTTCGGCTTCGCGTCGGTGAGCACCAGTTCGATGCGCGCGCCTTCGTAGGCGGTCGACTTGGCCAGGGATCGCTCGACGCTCTCGCGCAGGTCCGTGGTCAGCTGAGCGGACTCCCGCACGCCGTAGGTCTTGTCGAACGTCTTCTGCAGCTCGGGCGCGACGGTCACTTGGACTGAGGCGGGGGCGGCGAGGGCGGCGGTGGCCGTCGTCAGCAGGGCGGCGGCGGAGAGGAACAGGACGCGCATGGCGACCTCCGGTGACATCCAGTAAGAACTAAACATATGGCCACGCCGCGCAAAACCGCAAGCCGCCTCGCGCGGGTGTGATCGGCTTTGCTCACCGCCGGCATCCCCGGGAGTTGGCGCGCGGCGCCCGTACTGGTTGTTGCATTGGCTGCACCATGCCATGGTTGAGCTTGTCCGCCGCAGATGTGCGCGACGGCAGTCGCGGGGCGTCGGCCCGGTCGGCCGCACGCATGGAGAGCGGAGCAGGGCATGAAGCCGGATATTTCACTGCGGGATGTGAGCGGCCTGGGGGTCTCGCGCGCGCAGCTCGACGCGCTGCTGAGCGCCCACGAGCGCGTGACGGACGATCTGTTGCTGGGGGGAATGCCGGTGGCCGCGGCCAGCGGTGTGGGAGCCGCGAACGTCCTGGGCGTGGGCCTCACGGCTCGGCAGGACGGCGATGGCGCGGCGCTGCTGATCCTGGTGGACCAACTGCCGGACGCCGTGGCGGCGACCACGCCCGCGCCCGCCGGAGATGTCCCGGTCGTCTATCGCGAAGTCGGGGACATCGTGGCGGCCAGCTACAGGAGCCGAAACCGACCAGTCTACTGCGGCGTCTCGATCGCCCCGTGCGGCGTCGGCTACTCCGGGACGCTGGGGTGCCTCGTGGAGTCGGACGGCGTCGAGTACATGCTGAGCAACAATCATGTCCTGGCGAACGCGAACACCGCGCCGATCGGGACGATGATCAGCCAGCAGTCGGGTCAGGACGGCGGCGCGTGTCCCGCCGACGAGATCGGCGCGTTGTCCGCCTTCGTGCCGCTGAACTTCGGTGGCTCTACGACGGTGGACGCCGCCATAGCGACGATCGCGCGCGAGGTCACCGTCAGCCCCCAGATTCAGCGGGACAACAGCGCGGTCCAGCGCCTGGTTCTGCCCGTGCGGCCGCCGAGCCTGAACCTGGACGTTCAGAAGAGCGGGCGCACGACCGGGCACACTCATGGACAGGTCAATGCGATCGGGGTGACCTTGTCCGTCCGCTACGGTGGACAGTCCAGCACCTTCAGCAACGTCTTCACGACCACGACGGCGGGCGGAAACTTCGGCCTGGGCGGCGACAGCGGCTCGCTCATCACGACCGACCCGCTCAACGAACCCGTCGGCTTGCTGTTCGCCGTCGACGCGCGGCAGCGGTTCACCTACGGCCATCGGATGTCCGACGTCCTGACAGAGCTCGCGACGCTCACGGGCCACCCCGTGACGGTGGTAGTCTGAGCCGAAGAGCGCCTGGGCGCTCCGGCGCACGGGAGGCGTATCGATGGACACGCGCGAGGCCGAGGCTGCCAAGGACCGCGCTGCGCCGCGGCTCATGGCGATCGACGGCGTCTGTGGCGTCGGCGTGACCGAGAGCGCGGGCCGGCCGGCGATCATGATCTTCGTGGAAGGGGTCACACCCGAGTTGTCGCGTGCCTTGCCGCGGCAGATCGAAGGTCATCCGGTCGTGGTGCACGACACGGGAGGCGGGATCGTCGCGGCGGGGTCAGAGTAGCCGTCCCGTTCGCAGATAGTCTTCGCCTAAGGAAGATTATCGGAAATATGAGATGCCGGGCTTTGGCGCGCGTCAGACGCCCATGCCGCCCAATGGCCGGGTTTCGAAGCGCTCTCCGAACCCCGCGATCAACGGCCGGGCCTCGCGGATCGCAGCCTGCACCGCCGGCAGCTTCAGTGAGGCCTGATGGCTCGCCGCGCTGTCCCACACCTCGGTGATCCAGATCGCGTCGGCATTCGTCGCGTCGGCGGCGATCACATAGCTGCGGCAGCCCGGCATCGCCCCGGTTCCGGCGAGCAGCAATTCCACCAGGCGGTCGCGCTGTCCCGGCTTGGCGATCATCTTTCCGATCAGGCCGTACAGCGGCGTGCGCTCAGCCGCATTCGCCGCAGCACCGCCAGCCACCGCCGCGCCGGCGCCCAGCATCAACTGACGTCGCTCAGCCCACATGCGGAAGCTCCAGTTCTCCCGCCACGATACGCCGGAGCGTCTCGACGAAGAAGTCAGGCTCGGCGGCCTTCACCCGATCCTCCAGGTCCGCCGCGGCGTCGCCCGCCATCACCGGAACGGCGCGCCTGGCCAGCTCCGGACCCCGGTCGTAGTCGCCGTCCACCACATGGATCACCACGGCGGTTTCCGATAATCCCGCCGCGAGCACCGCCTCGTGCACCCGCCGGCCGTACATGCCTTCGCCGCCGAACTGCGGCAGCGGCCCGGGATGGATGTTGATGATCCTGCCCGCGAAGGCCTCGAGGACCCGGGGTCCCAGCCGGCGCAGATAGCCGGACAGCACGATCAGATCGACGCCCGCTTCGAGCATGGCCGCCGCCAGCGCCGCGTCGCCGGCCTCGGCGTCGGGCACCGTCGCGATATGCCTGGCGTCCAGCCCCTGCTCCCGGGCCCAGGTCAGGGCGGCGGCCTCCTTGCGGTTGCTCACCATCAGCCGGGGCTCCGCCGTCAGCGTCCCGGATCGCACGGCGCCCACGATCGCCTCGGCGCTGGAGCCGTTGCCGGACGCGAGGAAACCCAGCTTAAGCGGCTGTCTCATCGACGTTTTCAGGCTTTCAGTTCGTGCAGGATCGACATGCCGTCGTACGCCGGCTCAACCCCGGCCGGCAACTCGGCGCGAAGGCGCTCGTAGTCGAGATCGATGTGCATGTTGGTGAGGATGGCCCGGCGCGGCTTGACGCGTGCGATCCATTCCAGCGCCATCTCCAGGTGCGCGTGGGTGGGATGCGGGCGATAGCGCAGCGCATCCACGATCCAGACATCGAGGTCGGCCAGGGCGTCGAAGGCCGCCTCGTCCAGACCGACGACGTCGCTGGAATAGGCGATGCCCCCGAACCGGTAGCCCACGGATCGGATCCCGCCGTGGTCCTGGTCGAAGGTGACGACGGGGATGGCGCCGGATGGCCCCGCCACGCTCCAGGGTTCGCCGTGCGGTGGGATGGCCGCGCGCTCGCAGATGGCGGGATAGCCGCCCTCCCCCTCGAAGATGTAGCCGAAGCGGCGCATCATCGTGGCGTCGGTGACGGGGTCCATGAAGCAGGGAATGCGCGCCTGCTGACGCAGATAGAACGCCCGCACGTCGTCCAGCCCGTGCACCTGATCGGCATGGTCGTGGGTGAGCAGCACCGCGTCGACCCGCTTCACGCCCGCCTTGGCCGTCTGGATCCGAAGCTCGGGCGAAGCGTCGACCAGGATGGTGGTTTGCGGCCCTTCGCCCACGCGCCGAACCAGGGCCGCGCAGCGGGTGCGGAAATTCCTGGGGTCCGCCGGGTCGCACACGCCCCACTCGCCGTCGGCCCGCGGCACGCCGCCGGAGGAGCCGCAGCCCAGGATCGTGAACTCCAGCGTGGCGGTCACGGCCGGGGGATCCGATCGAACAGGGCGAAGAACGCGTCGGTCGTCCGGGCATCGGCCTCATCGAGAGACCAGCCCCTCACCTCGGCCAGCTTGGCCAGGACGTGAGGGATGTAGGCCGGCTCGTTGCGGCGCCCCCGATGCGGGACCGGGGCCAGATACGGGCAATCGGTCTCGACGATGATCCGGTCGGCCGGCATGTCGCGGATCACCGCGCGGACGTCCTCGGCCGCCTTGAAAGTGGCGATGCCCGAGACCGAGAACCAGGCGCCCAGGGCCGCGGCCCGGCGCGCCAAGTCGGCGCCCGAGGTGTAGCAGTGCATCAGCAGCCGGAACGGGCCGGCCGCATACTCTTCCTCGAGGATCGCGCCCATGACGTCGTCGGCCTCACGGGTGTGCACCACCAGCGGCAGACCGGTCTCGCGCGCGGCGACCACATGGGCCCGGAACACCTTGGCCTGGATGTCGCGCGGGCTGAGATCGTAGTGGAAGTCCAGGCCGCACTCGCCGATGCCCACGACGCGTGGGTCGGCCGCCAGCTCGATCAGGGACGCGGCGGCGAGGTCGGGGTTCTCCTTCGCCTCGTGCGGATGGGTGCCGACGGTGCACCAGATGTCGGGCGCGTCGGCCACCGCGCGGCAGGCGGCGAAGTTGGACACCCGGTCGCAGATGTTGACCATCAGGGCGACCCCCGCCTCCCGCGCGCGGTCGATGACGGCGGCGCGGTCCTCGTCGAACTGAGGGGCGTGCAGGTTGACGTGGCTGTCGATCAGCATGGGCGGCGGCTCAGGCCCGGGCGGCCAGACGAAGTTCCGAAAGGGCGGTGAAGAGGGCGTCCGTGCGGTCGAGGTTGAGGGACTCCACCTCGCGCGGCAGGCGCTGCAGCGTCTCCCACGCCTGGGCCCAGCGATCAAGCGCGCCGAAACCTTCGCCGGCCCGATGGGTCGCCAGGCTGTGGACCCGGTCGGAAAGGCGATCGAACAGCAGGTTGAACTGCGCCGGCCCCTCCCCGCCCCGGAAGCGCTCGGCGAGCACCAGCGCCCGGCTCTCGTCCACCTGGGGCAGGGCCGCCAGGAGCTCGCGCGCGGCGTCATCCATGGCGATGGCGTTCGCGGCCGCCAGCTGCAGGGCCCGGCCCGGCGCGCCGTCTGCCATGGTGGCGAGTCGCAGGGCGTCCTCGGCGTTCGCGTCGGCGCGGTGGCGTACGAAGGCCGCCGTCTCGTCCACGCCCAGCGGGTGGAACGCCAGCCGGCGGCACCGCGAACGAATGGTCGGCAGCAGCCGTCCGGGAGAATGCGACACCATCAGCAGGATGCCGCGCGGCGGCGGCTCCTCCAGCGTCTTCAGGATGGCGTTGGCCGCATTGACGTTCAGGTCGTCCGCCGCGTCGATGATCGCCACACGGTGAGGCGCGCTGGCCGGCGATTTGGAGAAGAACTCGGCCAGCTTGCGGGCGTCGTCCACGGGGATGACCTTGCGCGCCTTGCCGTCCGGCCCTTCGCGCTCCAGCACCAGCAGATCCGGGTGGCTGCGGGCTGCAACCTGGCGGGTCACCGGGTGATCGGCGCTGGCGCCCAGGATCCCGTGCGAAGGATCAGGCGGCGCACCCAGCAGCCTGCGCGCGGCGCGGTAGGCGAACGTCGCCTTGCCCACCCCCTCGGGGCCGGTCAGCAGCCAGGCGTGGTGCAGCCGCCCGCGCCCCCGGGCGTCCTCGAACGCGACCTCGGCCGGTTCCTGCCCCGACAGGTCCAGGACCTCGCGCGGGTGTGGAACCTCGATCTCAGCCATGAACCGTCAGCCGGTCAGTCACCGTGGCCCACACCGCCGCCTCCACCTCATCCATTCCGGCGGTGGCGTCGATCAGCGCGCAGCGTTCGGGTTCTCCAGCGGCGATGGCGAGGAAGCCCGCCCGCAGCCGTTCGTGAAACGCCATTCCCTTGGACTCGAAACGCATCTCCGCCCCGGCGCGGGCGTGGGCTCGGACCAGGCCCACTTCGGCTGGCAGGTCGAAGACCAGGGTCAGGCCCGGCCGCGTCGCGCCGACGATGTGCCGCTCCAGCGCCGCGATCAGCTCGGGATCGGTCCCGCCCGCCGCGCCCTGATAGGCGCGAGTGGAGTCGGCGAAGCGGTCGCAGACCACCCAGGCGCCGCGTTCCAGCGCCGGCTGGATGACCCGCTCTATGTGATCGCGCCGCGACGCGTACATCAGGAGAGTCTCGGTGATCGGACTCCAGCGGTCGGCCGCGCCACGCAGGACGAGGTCCCGGATGCTCTCGGCGCCCGGTGATCCGCCCGGCTCGCGGGTGGTCACCACCTCGCGTCCCCCAGCCTTCAGGCGCGCGGCGAGGCGCTGGACCTGGGTGGATTTGCCGGCGCCCTCGCCGCCCTCGAAGGTGATGAACTGTCCGCGTGTCACCCGGCCAAATTGGCCGGTTCGAAGCCTTTGTCTAGAAGGCGCGGACCACGCGGGCGTCCGAGAACCCGATCTCGGCCACGCGGTCCCGCAACGCGTAGGCCGCCGCTTCGTCGGCCGGAGCCGGCAGAACGACGCGATACAGCGTCAGGCCGTCGGCCCGCTGCAGCGGTTCGATCGTCGCCAGGCCGGCGGGGGCGAGCCGCGCCACCGCCTGCTGGGCATTCGCCTGACTCGAGAAGGCGCCGGCCTGGACGCGCAACGCCGAGGCCAGGCCATCATCCGCGGCGGCCAGGACCGTCGCGACCGGCTTCGGCGCCGCCAGCGGGGGCAGTTCGCTGGACGAGACCGGCTTGAGCGGCGCGAGGGGGGCGGACCCGATCGGGGCGCTGGAGATTTCCGCTCCGGTCACTGGCGGCAAGGCGCCGGAACCCAACGCCGGAACCGTCGCCATGGCGGCGCGCGGCGGTGAGCCCGCGGCGATCTCCATGACCGGATCGTAGCCGGGCGCGGCGGCATAGGGCGACGTCGGCGCAGGGGCGCGGGACGCAGGCGCGGCAGCTCGCGTCGCCAGCGGGGCGCCGAGGCTGGCCACGCGCACGCCGTCGGCCGGGCCGGTGAGCGACGCCGGCCCCACATAGCGAACGCGCACCCGGGCCAGGCCCGCCCGATCGTAGCCGAGCTGGCGCGCGGCCTCCTGGGACAGGTCGATGATGCGGTTGTCCACGAACGGCCCGCGATCGTTCACGCGCACCATCAGGCGGCGGCCGTTGTCGAGATTGGTCACCTCGACCATCGACGGAATCGGCAGCGTGGTGTGGGCGGCCGAGACGGCGTTCATGTCGAACAACTCGCCGTTCGCCGTGGTCTTCATGTGAAAGGCCTGACCGTACCAGGACGCGATCCCGGTCTCGTCATAGTTCGGCTGTTCCCGCGGGACGTACCAGATGCCCCCCACCTGATAGGGCTTGCCGATCTTGCGTTCGCCTTGCGCCAGGCCGCCGGGACCGGCCTTGCCGCCGCCCTGGCTGGGATAGCGTGGCTCCATGCTGGCGCAGGCCGCCAGCGACGCGCCGGCCAGCAGCACGAGCGCGAGACGGGCGCGCCGTCCGAAAGAGCAGGGAATCGCCATGGTCCGCCTCCGACTTCGACGCGATGGTCGGAGCCGAACCTTGCAACAGGGTTAACCAAGCGTTGCCTCCGCAATGACGCGGGGCGCCTTGCCCCCTTCCCCGCCTTCTGGCATCGGAGCGCCAACCGGAGAGATGGCCGAGTGGTTTAAGGCAGCGGTCTTGAAAACCGCCGTGGGTGTGAGCTCACCGTGGGTTCGAATCCCACTCTCTCCGCCAGGTCACGCTAACGCCGGTGATCGAACCCCGGCTCCTTCAGCAGAAGCGCGGCAGGGCCGCCTCCACCAGCGCCTAGTTGGTCTTCTCAACCTTGGTGGCGAGGCGTGGGCGGGCGTAGGCCTTGCGCTGGAGGCGTATGCTCTCGGGCAGGAACAGGCCGAAGCTGGGGCGATAGTCGTAGACCACGTCTGTGACGATGACGCTCTCGTTCGCGCCCAGATAGCCCGCCGGGACAGAGGGGTTTCCGGACATCACGTAGTTCTTCTTCGCGCTCCAATCGATCGAGACCGACCCCGAGCTGTTCGCGACGAGACTGGAAATCCGCTGCTGCAGGCTGGCCGCGGGGAACGGATAGATCATCACCGTCGAGGACGAGAGGATGTCCTGCAGATCGGCTTCGGTCACGGTCCGCCCCTGGGCGGTGATGTCCGACATAGTCGCGGCCATGTGCGCGACGGCCCGCTGGACGCGGTACACCTGCAGGGCCTCCGCCGCCGCGATGTTGAGGACGAAGATCATCGGGAAGATCAGGGCGAACTCGATGGCCGCCACGCCGCGGCGGTCGTCGCGAAAGCGTCGAAGCAGGCGGATCATGCGTAGGGCTCGTTCTTGAACGTCACGCGCGCGCCGAGGGTGACCTCCATGAGCCCGGTGCGTTCGAAGGCCTGGGCCAGGAATGGGGTCATCAGGGGCCAGCGGTAGTTCGCTTTCACCACCACGATGTCGCCGGGGACGCCGCGCGCGAACTCGCCGGCGGGCTGAGCCGCGACCACGGCGTTCGCGTTGGCGAACTTGGGGTACTTCTGAACACTGATGACCAGGCGGTCGCGGCACTTGGCGTAGTCGCCGCCCATCAGCCGGCAGATCTGAATCTCGGTGTCCTCGGCGGATACCGGCGCGTCGTCGCGGCCGGTGCGCAGCATGCGGGAGGTCGTGATCACCGCGTTGTCCAGGCTGGTCGACATCATGCCGATCACCCCGATCTCGACCAGCGACAGCAGCGCGAAGATCATCACGGGCGCGACGAAGGCGAACTCGATCGCCGTGGCGCCGCGCTCATCGCGCCGGAAGTCGGCAATGGCGTTCTTTCGCAACATGCGCGGAAGGTGCCAGGGCGCGGCAAACAACTCGTGGGTATTCAGTGTAAACCGAAGTTAACTAGTGCGGATAAGCAGAGATTATCCGTCCGGGGCATACCTCTCAGGCGACGTTTTACGATCGCAGGAATGCCCTATGCGCCGGTTCCGACTCGCCTCCCTGAAGCGGCTCGCGCCTCAGCTCGACGACCGCGGCAACGTCGCGGTTCTGACAGCCCTGGCGATCGCGCCGGTCTGCGTCGCCGGCCTCGGGGCCATGGATCTGGCGCGGGTGACCAGCGCCAAGTCGCAGCTCCAGGACGCGCTGGACTCGGCGGCCCTGGCCGCGGCGCGCACCAATTCTCCGGACGCGGCGGCCCTCAAGACCGCCGGCGACCGCTACCTGAAGCAGAGCCTCGCCCAGCTGGGCAGCGACTTCACCCTGGCGCGCACGTCCTTCACCTTCGGCCCCCAGGGCCAGGTCGTGGCGTCCGCCACGTTGAAGGTGACCCCGTTCGTCGCCGGGCTCGTCACCGGCGGCGACATGGAGGTCGGCGCCTCGGCCGAGGTGGTGCGCGCGGACCAGAAGGTCGAGATCGCCCTGGTGCTCGACACCACGGGCTCGATGTCGGAGGGCAGCAAGCTCTCGGACATGAAGAAGGCGGCCAAGCAGTTCATCACCTTCATGGAGGACGTCTCGAAGAAGGCGATCGAGCCCGACGCCATCCGGATCTCGCTGGTCCCGTTCGCCAACACGGTGCGGGTGGACGAGAACGACTATCGCTACGCGACCTGGATCGACCAGAGCGGCACCTCGCCGGTGAACAACGAGATCTTCACGACGTCCTCGGGCACCCAGGCGGCCAACCGATTCACGCTGTTCTCGCAGCTCCGCACCACCTGGAAGGGGTGTGTCGAGATGCGCCAGGCGCCCTACGACGTGCAGGACACCGCGCCCACGACCGACGCCACGCTCTACACGCCGTACTTCGCGCCCGATGAGCCGGACAGCAAGACGACCGGCTACGGCCAGGACTACCAGAACGACTATGTGGCGGACGACACGAACAGCAAGGACTGGCGCGTCCGCCAGGGGATGATCACCAAGTACGCCAAGAGCCTGAAGGGCGAGCTGAGCACGTCCTTCGGTCCGAACCGCGGGTGTGCGGTGAAGAAGGTGAAACGCCTGACGACGGACTACTCCAGCCTGCGCAGCGCCATCGACGACCTGGAAGCGGCCGGCAACACCAACATCCCGATCGGGATGTCCTGGGGCTGGAACACCGTCTCGCCCACCCTGCCCTTCAAGGACGGTGCGGACTACGGCAAGAGCGGCTTCAAGAAGGTCGTCGTGCTGATGACCGACGGCGAGAACACCATGGACCAGCGCGATACGCCGAACGACGGCAGCTACGCCGCCACCGGCTACATCTGGCAGGGCCGGGTGCTGAAGGCCAACAAGTCGCCGCTGCAGCAGGGCGCCTCGTCCGCCGACCGAACCGCCGCGCTCGACTCCCGCCTGGCCCTGATGTGCGAGAACATGAAGGCCAAGGGCATCGAAATCTACACGATCCGGGTCGAGGTCTCGACGGGCTCCAGCACCCTCCTGAAGACCTGCGCGACGGCCGACGACTACTATTACGACGTGAAGAGCTCCTCGAACCTGACCAATGTGTTCCAGAGCATCGCGGGCCAGATCGCCGCGCTCCACCTCTCGAAGTAGCGACGGGCACGGGCCGGCGCTTGGGTCCATCGCCCCAGGTGGTGTATCCGCGCGCCATGTCGTCCGACGAGATCCTGGTGGATGCCCGTGGTCACCGCTGCCCGGTGCCGACCCTGCGGCTTCGCCGCGCCCTGGAGGCGGCGCCGTCGGGCGCCCGGGTGCGGCTTCTGGCAGACGATCCGATGGCGCGGATCGACGTGCCGCACTTCGCCAGCCAGGCCGGCTTCGTGGTCCTGGAACAGGCCGATGTCGACCGGGGTCTGAGCTTCCTGGTCGCTAGGCCCTGAGGTCTTCGGTCGGCCGGACCGATGCGAACGGCACGCGGCGGCTATGCAGCGCGACCTCGACCTCGGTGGCCAGGGCGCCGCCGAAGAACAGGGCATTCACGTTCCACGACAGCCAGATCAGGAAGATGACCACGGTGGCCACCGAGCCGTAGGTCGCGCCGAGTTCGGCGATCTTCTCCACGTAGAAGCCCAGCGCCCACGACGCGAAGATGCAGAGCGCGGCCGCGGCCACCCCGCCCAGGACGGAAGCGCGCCAGTCCACGGGCTCCCGCGACATCGCCCAGCGATAGATCAGCGTCATGCCCGCCACCATGCCGGCGCTGGCCCAGGTCCATTCGCTGTAGAGCCATGGCGCGCCCCGCAGCGGACGCAGCTCGAAGGTCTCACCCAGGATCCGGAAGCCGAAGAACACCGTGGACAGGACGCCGAGGGCCGCGATCGCGGCCAGGAGCACCGCCAGCGCCAGCAGGTTGAAGCTGAGGAAGCCTCGCGGATTGTCCTCGTCGTGGATGAACGACAGGCCGGCGAGTAGCGCCTTGAAGCCGCGATGCGAGGCGTACCCGCCGATCAGCAGCGCCATGCCGCTCTGGAACGAGACCGCGACCGGAGCCTGCGACAGGCGGATCAGCTCGTTCTGGAAGATCAGCCTGGCGGCGTCGGGCATGATGCGCGCCATGGCCTCGCCCTGCTCCGCCACCTGCTCGGGATCGGCCAGCAGGCCGTAGAGGCCCATGATGATCGCGATGGCCGGGAAGATGGCCAGCATGATGAAGAACGAGACCCCGCCCGTATAGAGCATCACGTCGCGGCCCCACAGGCGCGACAGGGCCTTGCCCAGCACCGTCAGGACCACGCGCAGGATATGGATGGGATCCCAATCCCGGGCCCGGAAGCGCCGGATGTGGTCGAGGGGACTCATGCGGGCGGAAGGTGGCGCTCGACTCGCGGTGAAGCAAGCCGCCAAAGGATAACGGCGCGCCACCCGGGTTAGAGAGTGGCGCGCCGCCGATGGGCGTGTCGTTCCATCCGGACCGTGCGCCGCTTCGAGGGACGGGAGAGCGCGACGACCGATCCGAGCGCCAATCTCGTCCTTCGCGGCTGAACCGGACCTGAATGCGGCCTTCAGGTAACCGGTTGTTACGGCAGGGCTTGTGTCAGGCCAGGGCGGCGATCTCGGCGTCCGAGAAACCCCACTCCGACAGCGCTTCCTGGGTATGGGCGCCGATGGCCGGCGGCGGCCCCTGGACCTTGCCCGGGGTGGCCGAGAAGCGCGGCGCCGGGGCCGGCTGCACCACCCCCGAAATCTCCACGAAGGTCTCGCGCGCCACGTTGTGGGGGTGCTTCGGGGCCTCGTCGAGATCGAGGACCGGGCCGAAGCACACGTCCGTGCCGCCCATGATCTCGGTCCACTCGTCGCGGGTCTTCTGGGCGATCACATGGGCCAGCTTCTCGCGAAGCTGCGGCCACATCCCCCGGTCCATCTGGCGCTGGAAGTCCGGATCGTTGATCCCCGTCTTCTCCAGCAGCAGGGCGTAGAACTGCGGCTCGATCGAGCCGATCGAGACCCACTTTCCGTCGCTGCACTGGTAGGTGTCGTAGAAGTGCGCACCGCCGTCGAGCAGGTTCGAGCGGCGCTCTTCCTGCCAGGCGCCCGCGCCCTTGAAGCCATAGAACATGGCCATCAGCGAGGCGGCGCCGTCGCTCATGGCGCAATCGACGACTTGGCCCTTGCCGGTCTCACGCGCCTGGATCACGCCGGCCAGCAGCCCGAACGCGAGGTAGAGCGCCCCGCCCCCGAAGTCGCCCACCAGGTTCAGCGGCGGCACCGGCTTGTCCTTGGTGCCGATGGCGTGCAGGGCGCCGGTGATGGCGATGTAGTTCATGTCGTGACCCGCCGCCTGGGCGTAGGGACCGGTCTGGCCCCAGCCGGTCATGCGGCCGAAGACCAGCTTCGGATTGCGCTTCAGGGCCACCTCGGGGCCCAGGCCTAGGCGCTCCATGACGCCCGGCCGGAAGCCCTCGATCACCGCGTCCGCCTTTTCCATCAGCTTCAGGCAGGCCTCGACGGCCTCCGGCGACTTCAGGTCCAGGGCCACCGAACGGCGACCGCGCGAGGTGACGTCCGAGGGCGCGCCCCGGCCGGTCCCCTTGCGGTCGACCCGCACCACGTCGGCGCCGAGGTCGGACAACAGCATGCCGCAGAAGGGGCCGGGACCGATCCCGGCGAACTCCACGATCTTGAGGCCGGTAAGCGGACCCTGGCGCATGCGTCGTCTCCCTTTGGATTCTTCGCGGCGATCTAAGCGGCTTGCCCTTCGGTCAGCCAAGCCCGTGGGCCGGCGCCTCAGCCGCCGCCAGGCAGCGACTGCCCGTCGTCCACCGTGATGACGCTGCCCGTCATGGCGCGGGCGGACGGGCCGACCAGCATCAGGAAGGCGGCGTCCAGGTCCGTGGCGTCCATCAGGCGCCGGCGCGGGAAGCCCTTCAACTGCCGCTGCCCCCCCTCGGTGGGCCACCAGTCGGCGTTGATGTCGGTCTCGATGTACCCGGGGCAGAGCGCGTTGACGGCGATGTTCCGTCGGGCCCACTCGCGGGCGAGGCTGCGCGTCAGCATCGCCACGGCTGCCTTCGACCCGCAGTAGGCCGACAGGCCCGGCAGCACGGTGTGGCTGGCGATGGAGGCGATGTTCAGCACGCGGCCCTCGACGCCGGCCGCGATCATCCGCTTGGCGGCCTCGCGCGCTGCGAAATAGACGCCGCGGACGTTCACGTTGAAGGTCCGGTCGAACTCCTCGATCGAGAGATCGAGCGCCAGCCCCTCTCCGCCCACGCCGGCGTTGTTCACCAGGATGTCGAGCCCGCCCAGCTCGGCCTGAGCCTTGTCGAGCGCAGGGCCGATGGTCGCAGCGTCGGCCACGTCCAGCTCCAACGCGATGGCCCGGCCGCCCGCGCCGTTGAGTTCCTCGGCCAGGGCCTTGATCCGGTCGACGCGCCGCGCCGTCACCGCCACGGCCGCGCCTTCCGCCACGAGAAGTCGTGCGAAGTGTTCGCCCAGCCCCCCGCTCGCGCCGGTAATGAAAGCGACCTTTCCAGACAGAGCCCCAGCCACCACAATCCTCCCTGCGACAATGAAACCCTTCCGCAACCAGCGGGCGGGTATGGGACAACTCTACCGACCCGGCCTGATTCCATGGTCAGGACCGGATGCGGCGTAGATGGATGGGGATATGGCGGCAGGGATCCAGGCGCGAGTCCTGATCGTCGCGCGTGACGATTCCACGGCGGGTCCCCTGGCGGAGGGCCTGGACCGGCTGGGCTGGCGCACGATCACCGCGCGCAGCGAAGCCGCGGCCTGTCTCGCCCTCGCCGATCTTCAGATCCAGGCGGCCATCGTCGACCTTTCGTGCCTGGACAGCCCGGCCGACGGCCTGCCCGCGCGCCTGCGCGCCGCCTGCACACCCCGCCGGCTGCCCGTGATGGCCATGGGCTCGCCCGACCCGTTCCAGAACGATCGGGGCTATGACCTGACGTTGGCCGCGCCCCTGCATCCCGCGCAGGCCGCCATGCGCCTGGAGACCCTGGTCCGGACCTCTGTCGCCGAGGAAGAGTTCGAGGTTCGCCGCGAGACGTTCGCCGAGCGGGGCCACACGCTGGACGCTCCCGAAAGCGACGGCACGCCCTACCGCGTGCTGGCGATCGGCGAGCCCGCGCCCCAGTTCCTGGCGCTGTCCAACGCCCTGGCGCGCAACGGCGCCGAGGTGGTCGGCGCCTTCACCGCGTTCACGGCCTTCGACTATCTGCACGAGCGCCCGTTCGACGCCGTCGTCCTGTGGGCGGGCGAGAACACGCAGGAGGCGCTGTCCATCGCCGCGGGCCTGCGCCGCAACACGCGCCTCTATCACACGCCCGCCCTGCTCTACATGCGCGCCGAGTCGACCGTGACCGCGGCCGAGGCCTATCACCGGGGGATCTCGGACGTCGCCTCACCCGAGACGGCCGAGAGCGAAACTGCGCTTCGCGTGGTCGAGCTGGCCCGCGCCTATCGGCGGCAGAAGTCGATCCGCTCAGCCCTGGACCAGGCTCGCAACTCCGGCCTGATGGACGCCGCGACCGGCCTCTTCACCCGCGACCTCTTTGCCGGGCACCTCGTCCGACTGGCCCGCAGCGCCCGCGAGCGCAACCGCGCGCTCAGCGTCTGCATGCTGAAGGTCTCGGAGAAGCCCGAGTTGAAGGCTCCGCGCGCCGGCGGCTGGGTGGCGCGCGCTGTTCCGCAGATCGGCTCGATGATCGGCCGCCTGGTGCGGGTCGAGGACACGGCCGCGCGGCTGGCGCCCGAGGTCTTCGCCCTGGCCCTGCCCTCCACGCCCCTGCACGCCGCACGCGCGGCGGGTGAGCGCATCGCCGCCGTCATCGGCTGCACGGCCTTCGAGGCCGGCCATGGCGCGACGCCGTTCGTGGTGGAGTTCGACCTCGGGGTGGCAGAGGTGCTGTCGCCCGAGAGCGTCGGCCATGCCCTGGAGCAGGCCGCCGCGATGGCTCACCCGCGCAAGGCGGGCTGAACCCCTACTTCGCCTTGGGGGCCGGCGCCGCCCCCTTGGGTGCGAAAGTCGCCGCAAGCTTCTGATTCACCGCCTGGAATTCCTTCGTGCGGTTGTTCAGCTCGGCCCCGCAGCGGGCGAGTTCGGCCTGGGCCGCCTGCTGCTGCATCTTCGGAGCTTCGGCCTTCATCAGCGTCTCGATCCGCGCCACCGGTCCGCGCGAGGCCAGCCGGCCAAGGTAGTAGTAGATGCCCTTGGCGGCCTGCTCCGACTGGTTCGGATCGCGGGCGATGAACTGCAGCACCATCAGGCAGCGCGCGTCCTGCTGGTCGGCGCTGACCGGCTGGGCCATCGCCGACGGCGCGGCCCCGGCCAGGGCCACGGCGGCGGCCAGGGTGAGCACGGCGTTTCGCATCAAGTTCTCCTCGAGAAGCCCGGCCGTCTCAGACGACGAGCTTTACCAGTTCAGACAAGACCTTTTCGGCCGCATCGAGGCGCTGACGGGGTGTCTCCCATTCGCCCTTCACGACCACCTTGTGATCCGGTCGCAATTTCCAGGCCACGGGGTTCTTGGCCACGAACTGCACCAGGCCCATCGGGTTCCGGAAATCGTCGTTGCGGAACGTGACGACCGCGCCCTTGGGGCCGACGTCGATCTTGGACACGTTGGCCTCACGGCACATGCCCTTGATCGCCACGACCTTCAGCAGCTGGTCCGCCTCTGGCGGCAGCGGGCCGAAGCGGTCGATCAGCTCGGCCGCCAGCGCTTCGCGATCCTGCGCCTTCTCGGCGTCCGAGATCCGGCGATACAGCGCCAGGCGCACGTTGAGGTCCGGCACATACTCGTCCGGGATCAGCACGGCGGCGCCGGTGTTGATCTGCGGCGACCAGCCCCGGTCGGGAACCAGCGCATCGGCGTCGGCCCGGGCCTTCAATTCGTTGACCGCGTCCTCCAGCATCTGCTGGTAGAGCTCGACGCCGATCTCCTTGATGTGGCCCGACTGCTCGTCGCCCAGCAGGTTGCCACCGCCCCGGATGTCGAGGTCGTGGCTGGCGAGCTGGAAGCCGGCGCCGAGATTATCCAGCGATTGCAGCACTTTCAGGCGCTTTTCTGCGGACAGCGTGATCTGCTTCTCGGCGGGTGTGGTCAGATAGGCATAGGCCCGCGCCTTGGATCGCCCGACCCGTCCGCGCAATTGATACATCTGGGCCAGGCCGAACATGTCGGCACGGTGGATGATCATCGTGTTCGCGGTCGGGATATCGAGGCCGCTCTCCACGATCGTGGTCGACAGCAGGACGTCGTACTGCCCGTCGTAGAAGGCGCTCATCACCTCCTCGAGCTGGGTCGGCGCCATCTGGCCGTGGCCCACCACGAACTTCACCTCGGGGACCTGCTCACGCAGGAACCGCTCCAGGTCCGGCAGGTCGCCGATGCGCGGCGCCACGAAGTACGACTGGCCGCCACGATACTTCTCGCGCAGCAGGGCCTCACGGATGACGACCGGATCCCACGGCGTGATGTAGGTGCGCACCGCCAGTCGGTCGACCGGCGGCGTCGCGATGATCGACATCTCCCGAATGCCGCTGAGCGACATCTGCAGGGTGCGCGGGATCGGCGTCGCGGTGAGGGTCAGCATGTGCACGTCGGCGCGAAGCTCCTTGAGCTTCTCCTTGTGTTTCACGCCGAAGTGCTGCTCCTCGTCGACGATCACGAGGCCCAGGTCCTTGAAGCTGACCTGCTTGGACAGCACCGCGTGGGTGCCCACGACGATCTCGACCTCGCCGTTCGCCAGGCCTTCGCGGGCCTCGGCCGCTTCCTTGGCGGGCACCAGGCGCGACAGGCGCCGCACCTTGACCGGCCAACCCTCGAAGCGCTCGGAGAACGTCTTGTAGTGCTGGCGCGCCAGCAGGGTCGTGGGCGCCACGATGGCCACCTGCTTGCCGCTCATAGCCACGACGAAGGCCGCGCGAAGGGCCACCTCCGTCTTGCCGAAGCCCACGTCGCCGCAGATCAGGCGATCCATCGGCTTGCCGGCGCCCAGATCCTCCAGCACGTCGCCGATCGCGGCGAGCTGGTCGTCGGTCTCCTCGTAGGGGAAGCGCGCGCAGAACTCGTCGAACAGGCCCTGTGGCGGCTCGGCGGCTTCGGTCTGCCGCATGGCGCGCTCGGCGGCGATGCGGATCAGGCCATCGGCCATCTCCCGCAGCCGCTCCTTGGCCCGCGCCTTGCGCGCCTGCCATGCGGCCCCACCGAGGCGATCCAGCATCACGCCTTCGGACTCGGCCCCGTAGCGGGTCAGCAGGTCGATGTTTTCGACCGGCAGGTACAGCTTGGCCTCACCGCCGTACTGCAGCTCCAGGGTGTCGTGCGGAGCGCCCTGCACGTCGAGCGTCTTCAGCCCCTCGTAGCGACCGATCCCGTGATCGATGTGGACCACCAGGTCGCCGGGGGTCAGGGCCGAGGCTTCCGCCAGGAAATTCGAGGCGCGGCGGCGCTTTCGCGGCCGGGCCAGCCGGTCGCCCAGGATGTCGGTCTCGGAGACGACCGCCAGGGTGTCGGTCTCGAACCCGGCGTCCAGGGGCAGGATCACGCGCTGGGGCGTCTTCGGATCGGCGGCCTTCGCCGCGTCCCAGTACGGCGCCAGCGGCAGCTTCTTCAGGCCGTGGTCCGAGAGCATGTGACCCAGGCGATCGGACGAGCCTTCCGACCACGAGGCGAACAGCACCCGCTTGCCGGCCGCGCTGAGCGTCTTGGCGTGGTCGACGGTCGCCTCGAAGAGATTGACGCTGTCCAGCTTGCGTTCGGCCGAGAAGTTGCGGCCGGCCCGCGCGCCCATGTCGATGACCGCCTCGCCCTCCGCCTCGTTGAACGCCGAGAAGCGGCGCGAGGGGCGGACCGCCAGCGCCTCGTTCCACTCGTCCTCGTCGAAGTAGAGCCGGGTCGGCTCCAGCGGGTGGTAGTGGCTCTTGCGTTCGGTGTTGGCCCGCGCGTCGTAGGCGTCGCGGATCATCGCCAGCCGCTCGTCGCGCGCATCGCGCGCCAGGTGATCCAGGGCGATCACCGTATCCTTCGGCAGGTAGTCGAACAGGGTCGCGAGGTCGGGATAGAAGAGCGGGAGATAGTGCTCCATCCCCGCGCGCCGGCCGCCTTCCGAGATCGCCGCGTAGAGCGGATCGTCGCCCGGCGCGCCGAAGGTCTCGAGGTAGCCGGTTCGGAACCTGCTGATGGCGTCCTTGTCCAGCAGCGCCTCGCTGACCGGCAGCAACGAGACGTCCTTGAGCTGCTTGGTCGAGCGTTGGGTCTCGGGATCGAAGGCGCGGATCGATTCCAGCGTGTCACCGAAGAGGTCGAGGCGCACCGGCTCCTCGGTCCCCGGAGGGAACACATCGATCACCCCGCCGCGAATCGCGAACTCGCCCTTCTCCGAAACGGTCGAAGCGCGGCTGTAGCCGTTCACCGCGAAGTAGGTTTCGAGGTCGGCGATCTCTACGGAATTGCCGGTGCGCGCCGAATAGCTGGCCCGTTTCACCGCCGCCAGCGGCGGGACGCGCTGGACCAGCGCCGGAACCGTGGTGACCAGCAGGCGCGGCTTGGCGTCGAGGCCTTCGGCGAGGCGCGAGAGCGTCGCCATCCGCTGCGCCGCCGAGCCCGCCGAGGGGCCGACGCGGTCGTAGGGGAGGCAATCCCACGAGGGGAAGGTCAGCACCTCGACGCCCTGGGCGAAGAAGCGGAACGCGTCGGTGAAGGCGGAAAGTCGGCCCGCGTCCCGCGCCACGAACACGGCGAGGCCCTTCCGGGCCCGCACCACGTCGGCCAGGATCAGCGCGTCGAAGCCCTCCGGCGCGCCGACGAGGTCAAGTCGGCCCGGATCGTCGGCCACGCGCCGCATCTGCGCGGCGGAAGGCGGGCGGTTCCCGTCAGCCATTGCCGCCCACATGTTTGTGAGCCTGGTCCCGGAACGCCTTGAGTTTGTTCATCAAGGGTCCGTCGAGCTCGGGCGGTGTCGGCGCCCGCTCCAGGATCCAGTCGTAGAGGTCCTGATCGGGCTGCTCCAGCAGCTCTTCGAACCAATCCAGCTCGGCGTTGGTGAACGTCGAGACGTGCTCATCCGCGAACGGGCCCAGAATGAGGTCCGCTTCCCGGAAGCCCCGGCGCCAGGCGCGGAGCTTCAGCTTCTTCAGCCGTGCGTCATCAGTGGTCATCGAGAGGGGCCGATATAGAGCGGCGCAGCCTCGCGCGCCAGTCGAGTATGCTGTCAGCATGCGTCCGGAGATTCTGTTCCCGCTCTACGCGCCGGTCACGTCCCTCAAGGGCGTGGGGCCGCGCGTGGCGCCTCTGCTGGAGAAGGTGGCCGGGCCCATCGTGCGGGACGTCCTGTGGCTGAAGCCGCATTCCCTGGTGGTCCGCACGCCCGCGACCCTGTCGGCCGCCATCGACGGCCAGGTGATGACCTTCGAGGTCGCGATCCAGGACTACCAGAAGCCGCGCGTCGCCAGCCAGCCGTGGCGGGTGCAGGTCGCAGATGCGACCGGGCTGATGACCCTGGTGTTCTTCGGCCGGTTCGGCGACCAGCTGCAGCAGCGCCATCCGGTCGGCAGCCTGCGGATCGTGTCCGGCAAGGTCGAGGAGACCCGGTTCGGCCGTCAGATGGTCCATCCCGACTACATGGTGCCGCCCGAGAAGCGGGACGAGATCCCTGAGGTGGAAGCCGTCTTCCCCGCGACGGAAGGCCTGCCGCCGCGCCGGATCCGCGGCTTCGTGCTGGAGGCCGAATCCCGGACCCCAGACCTGCCTGAGTGGCAGGACCCCGCCTTCCTGGCCCGCGAGCGTTTCCCGTCCTGGCGCGAAGCCCTGGAGCTGCTTCACCATCCACGCAGCGAAGCCGATCTGTCGCCACTGAGCCGCCACGCCCGCCGCCTCGCCTACGACGAACTGCTGGCGCACCAACTGGCCATGGCGCAGCGCAAGGCGGCGCGGCGGCGCGAACCCGCCGCCCGGATCGTGCCCAGCACGCTCGCGGAGCGGCTGAAAGCCGACCTCCCCTTCTCGCTGACCGGCGCCCAGGTGCGCGCCCTCGACGACGTGCGCGGCGACCTGAAGGCCGGCGAGCGCATGAGCCGGCTGGTCCAGGGCGACGTCGGTTCCGGCAAGACCGTCGTGGCCATGTGCGCCATGGCGGACGTCGCCGAAGGCGGCGGCCAGAGCGCGCTGATGGCGCCGACCGAGATCCTGGCGCGGCAGCATTTCGAGACCATCTCCGGTCCGCTACAGGCGCACGGGATCGGGGTCGTGCTGCTGACCGGCCGCGACAAGGGCGCTGGCCGGGCCGAGAAGCTGCGAGCGCTGGCGTCGGGCGCGGCGCAGGTCGCGGTCGGCACCCACGCCCTCTTCCAGGACGAGGTGGCGTTCCAGAAGTTGCAGCTCGTGGTCATCGACGAACAGCATCGTTTCGGCGTCGCCGAGCGCCAGCGGCTGCAGGCCAAGGGCGAGGCCACGCACCTGATCGCCATGTCCGCCACGCCGATCCCCCGGACGCTCGAGCTGACCATGTACGGCGATCTCGACGTCAGCCGTATCGACGAGAAGCCGCCCGGCCGCACCCCCGTCGCGACCCGGGCCGTGCCGATGCCGCGCATGGACGAGATCGTGGGGCGCCTGCGCGACGCGGCCGCGGCCGGCGCCCAGGCCTTCTGGATCTGCCCGCTGGTCTCGGAGTCCGAGGTCAGCGACCTGGCCGCCGCCGAAATGCGCGCGCTGGCTCTACGCAAGATCATCGGCCCGGGGGTCGGGCTGGTTCACGGCAAGATGGCCGCGACCGAGAAGGACGCGGTGATGGCCGCCTTCGCCGATGGCAAGCTGTCGGTCCTGGTCGCCACCACGGTCGTGGAGGTCGGCGTCAACGTGCCGAACGCCACCATCATGGTCATCGAGCAGGCCGAGCGCTTCGGCCTGGCCCAACTGCACCAGTTGCGCGGCCGGGTGGGACGCGGCGCGCGCGAGAGCGCGTGCGTCCTGCTTTACGATCCGCCGCTGTCCGAGACGGCGGAACAGCGCCTCGACATCCTGCGACGGACCGACGACGGCTTCCTCATCGCGGAGAAGGACCTGGAACTGCGCGGCGGCGGCGACGCGCTGGGCCTGCGCCAGAGCGGCCTGCCGGACTACGTCTTCGCCGATCCCTTCGCCCACCGCGACCTGATCGCCATCGCCGGCGACGACGCGCGGCTCGTGGTGTCCCGGGATCCCGAGCTCTCAAGTGAACGTGGCAAGGCACTGCAAATATTGCAGGAACTCTTCGACTGGAAGGCCGGCCTGGCGCTGCGGGACGCGGGCTAGACCTTCACCATTCGCTTGCCCCGGTTCTCGCCGTTCAGCAGGCCGATCAAGGCGCCGGGCAGCTTCTCGAACCCGTCGACGACGTCCTCCTGGACCTTCAGCTGGCCCGACGCGACCCAGGCCTGCAGGTCGGCGAAGGCCTGATCGTTCTTCTCCGCGAAGTCCGACATGATGAAGCCGCGCAGGGTCAGCCGCTTGGTGACGATCAGGCCGGGAATGCCACGCGGTCCGTGCGCCGGCGGCGCGCCGTCATACTGTGAGACCGCGCCACAGCAGGCGATGCGGCCGTGGGTGTTCATGCCGAACAGACAGGCCTCGAAGACGTCGCCCCCGACGTTGTCGAAGTAGACGTCGATGCCGTTCGGCACGGCCGCGCGCAGCTCGCGCTTGAACTCCCCGGACTTGTAGTCGACGGCCACATCGAAGCCGAGTTCGTCCACCAGCCAGCGCCCCTTCTCGGCGCCGCCGGCGATCCCCACCACGCGACACCCCTTGATCTTGGCGATCTGGCCGACCAGCGTCCCGACCGACCCCGCCGCCGCCGACACCACGACGGTCTCCCCAGCCGTGGGCTGGCCGCACTCCAGGAGGCCGAAGTAGGCGGTGAGGCCGGCCACGCCGTAGACGCTCAGTAGGTGGGTTTCGGGCTTGAGGTCGGGCAGCTTCTGCAGCTTGCTTCCGGGCAGCGCGGCATAGTCCTGCCACCCCGTGTCGGCGAACACGAGGTCGCCCGGCTTCAGGTGCCCGACGTTCGATTCCACCACCTCGGCCAGGGCCCCGCCCGCCATCACCTGCCCTGCGTTCAGCGCCGAGCGGTAGGTCGCGCCCTGCATCCAGGCGCGGTTGGCCGCGTCGAGCGAGACATAGCGGGTCTTCAGCAGGACCTCGCCGGCGCCCGCGGTCGGGCGCTCACCCGTCGTCAGGGCGAAATGCTCGGGCGCCAGGCGGTCGCCCTGCGGCAGTCGATCCAGCACGATCTGGCGGTTGGTCATGGCGTCCTCCTGATTTTCGCCGACCATGTCACCGGGCGCGCCAGGCCGCCAGCCGCCGACGGGCGTCGGCCTCCAGATCCGCGTAGAAGAGGTTGAAACCGGGAGCCTTGCGCTTGTCGGCCCAGCTTCCCGTCCGCTTGAACGCCGACGACTTCGGCCGGCTGACCCGCAGCACGCCCGCCTGGCAGCGAGCCGAGACGTGGCGAGCGGTGAACGCCGGGCGCGCGCCCCACTCCAACCCGGTGGCGTTCGCCGCGCCCAGGTGCAGCCGCGCGGGCGCCGGATCGTCGGACACCGCGCCCAGGACCGGGTTGAAGCAGAGCGCCGGGCGTGGGGCCAGGTTCACGAGCTCACCGGTCGGCGACCACACGAGCGCCCGGTCGAGCAGCCGTTTGCCCGCGTCGAAATCGCCGTCGTAGACCTGGGTCCAGGCCGCCATGCAGCCTGCCTGCGCCCGCTCGACACACGGCGGGATCGGCGGCGTGTCGGCCGGCGCCGCCGTATCGATCAGATAGGCGGCGACCAGGCGGCTCTGCAGCACCGGATCGCGCGCGAACTCGTCCGACAGGAGGCGCAGCGCCAGGGTGCCCCCCTGCTCCACCCCGACGATCAGGAAGGGGCGCCCACCGTTGTCGCGCTCGACGTAGTGGCGGAAGGCGTCCCGGACATCGCCGTAGGCGAACTGGCGCGCCTCCCGGGCATCCTCCCGCAGGGTGGTCAGGCTGTAGAGGCTGGCCTGCCTGTAGCGTGGCGCGAACACACGGCCGACACTGACGAAGGGGCCGACGTAGTTCGGCGCCATGACCTGGGTGAACTGGCGGCTGGCCTTACGGGCGTTGAGCCGCGCGTTCCAGTTCCTCCCGCCGTCGTAGGTGGTCGGCGCGATGAAGAAGACGTCGACGCCAGGATCGTTGGCCGCCCCGGGCCGCAGGTACCAGGATTGCGGGGTGTCGTAGTCGGGCGCCGCCGGGGGATCATAGGTCTGGAAGGGCACCTTGGGGTCGAGCGCGGTCGAGACCAGATCGCCCCAGAACGCCACCACGCCGATCGCGAGGATCAGCGCGACCCCGAGGATGGCCGAAAGCCACCAGCCGCGGCGGCGCTGGACCGGCTGCGGCTCGCTCATCTCAGCGGTAGGGGTCCGGCTGGCTGAGGTAGCGCCCCACGTAGTCGCCAATCCCCTCTTCCAGCGAGGTCATCGGCGTCGTGTACCCGGCCTCGGCGAGGCGCTCCATCCTGGCTTCCGTGAAGTACTGGTACTTGTCCCGGATCGCCGGCGGCATCGGGGTGTACTCGATCTGCGCGTTCTTGCCCGCCGCCGCGAACACCTGGCGCGCCATGTCCTCGAACGTCCGCGCGTGCCCCGAGCCCAGGTTGTAGATCCCGTTGACGTTTGGGCTTTCGTAGAGCCAGCGGGTGACGTCGGCTATGTCGCGCACATAGACGAAGTCGCGGGTCTGGCCGCCGTCCGGAACATCCGGTCGATAGCTCTGGAACAGTTGCACCGCCTGACCGTCGCGGACCTTGGGCCAGATCTGCGAAGCCACCGACTTCATGCTGTGCTTGTGCTCTTCGTTCGGCCCATAGACGTTGAAGAACTTCAGCCCGACCCACTGCGGCGGCGCATAGTCCCGGGCCGCCTGCCGGGCCGCGAAGAGGTCGAACAGCGCCTTGGACCAGCCGTAGGTGTTCAGCGGCTTCAGGCGGGCCAGCGCCTCATAGTCGTTGTTGTCGTCGAAGCCGTTCTCGCCGCCGCCATAGGTCGCCGCCGACGAGGCGTAGACAAGCCGGCGCTGACGATCGGCGCACCAGCGGAACAGGTCGCGGCTGAGCGTGAAGTTGGAGTGGATGATCTTGTCCGCATCCGGCTCGGTCGTGGAGGAGACGGCGGCCATGTGGACCACCAGCTCCACGTCGCGCCAGCGCTTCTCCAGCCAGTCGAACATGTCGTCCGGGGCCACGAAGTCGCCGATCGGCGCCTTGGCGATGTTGCGCCATTTGCCGAGTTCGGCCTCGCGCAGACGGTCGCACACGACGATGTCGAGGCCGCGATCCTCAGCCAGCTTGGCGACGATGTTCGAGCCGATGAAGCCCGCGCCGCCGGTGACGAAGACGATCCGCCGGGTCATTGCGAGACACCCTTCATGCCTGCTCCTTCCGCGTCATCCGCGCGATCGCCGCCGACGTCGAATAGCCGTCGACGATCTCGGCCAGTTTCACCTCGCCGCCCCACGACTTTACCTCGTCGCCGCCCACGACCTGCGCCTCGGTATAGTCCGCGCCCTTGATCAGCACGTCCGGACGCGCGGCCTCGATCAGCTTGAGGGGGGTGAGTTCGTCGAAGGGCGCCACCAGATCGACGCTGCGCAGGCCCGCGAGGACCAGCGCGCGGCTCTCCAGGTCGTTGACCGGACGCCCCTGGCCCTTCAGCTCGCGCACCGAGGCGTCGGAGTTCACGCCGACGATCAGGCGATCGCACCAGCTGCGCGCCTGGGTGAGATAGGCCACGTGGCCTTTATGGAGGATGTCGAAGCAGCCGTTGGTGAAGCCGACCTTCAGTCCCTGGGCGCGCCAGCGGGCGACTTCCTCGGCCAGCCGCTGGATCGTCGCGACCTTGCCCTCCACGCCGGCGGTGTGCGCCGAGAGGACGGCCTCCATCAGTTCGTCTGGACCGACCGTGGCGGTCCCGGCCTTACCGACCGCGACACCCGAGGCGAGCTGGGCGAAGCCGATCGCATCCTCGATGCTGGCGCCCGCCGCCATCGAGAGCCCCAACGCGGCCAGGGCGGTGTCGCCGGCGCCCGAGGCGTCGAACACCTCGCGCGGGGTCGTGCGGAAGTGGCGCACCGGCTGGCCGCGCAGGCCGAGCGACACGCCCTTGGCGGCGCGGGTCACCAGAACGCCCTTGGTCGCCCAGAGCTCCAGCGCCCGGGCGATGGCCGCCTCGAGCTCGGCGTCGGTCTCGGTGGGCATGTCGGTGGCGTACGACAACTCGGACGCGTTGGGTTTCACCAGGTCGATCTCGCCGTAGCGGGCGAACGAACGGGCCTTGGAATCCACGATGACCTTCGCGCCGGTCTCCGCGGCCGCCTCCCGGGCCGCGGCGATCACCGCGTCGGTGACGACTCCCTTACCGTAGTCCGAGATCAGCACGACGCCGGCGCCACGCGCGGCGTCACGTACGGTGCGGATCAGGCGCTGCTCGACCTCGCCGGTCACCGGGCGGCTCTCTTCCAGATCGACGCGGAGGAGCTGCTGGCCGCCCGAGACGAAGCGGGTCTTGAGGGTGGTCGGACGGCCGGGGTCGGTGACCAGATAGCCTTCGATGGCGGGCAGTTCCTCGCCGACCAGCCGGGATGCGTCGTGCCCCTCGCCGTCCCCGCCGACGATGCCCACCAGGGCAACCGAACCGCCCAGAGCCGCGACGTTGCGCGCCACGTTGCCCGCGCCGCCCAGCATCTTCAGCTCGCGCTGACGGGCCAGCACCGGGATCGGCGCCTCGGGGGAAACGCGGCTCACGGCGCCGTAGACAAACCGGTCGACCATCAGGTCGCCGACGCACGCCACGCGCTTGCCCGGCAACGCGCTGAGCAGGCTCTGGAGAGAGGCCAAATCCATCCGGCTAGCGTGTGGGACGCGTTGGCGGGGCGGTCAAGCGCCGCCGATCGCCTCGCGGATGGCCTTGAGCTGCCGAAGCAGTCCGGCCGCATCGCTGACCGGCAGCGCGCTGGGGCCGTCGCACAGCGCCTTGTCGGGATCGGGATGGAACTCTAGGAACACCCCGTCGGCGCCGGCCGCCACCGCCGCCTTGGCGATCACCGGCACGCCCTCGCGCCGTCCGCCCGTCGCCACGTTGTTGCTGCGCGGGTCGGCGCCGGGCAGCTGAACCGCGTGGGTGGCGTCGATGGTCACCGGCGCTCCCAGATCCTTCATGCGGCCGATGCCCAGCATGTCCACCACGAGGTTGTTGTAGCCGAACGAGACGCCGCGCTCGCAGAGGATGGTCAGCGCCCGGCCGCCGGTCGCGTCGCCGATCTTGTCGAGGATGGCGCGGCAGTCCCAGGGAGCCAGGAACTGGCCCTTCTTCACCTGCAGCAGGCCCCCGGCGGCGGCCGTGGCGCGGGCGGTGGCGACCACGAGGTCGGTCTGGCGGCAGAGGAAGGCCGGAATCTGCACGATGTCGGCTACCGCGGCCACGGGCTCAGCCTGGGCGACCTCGTGCAAGTCGGTGCAAATCGGCACGTTCAGCTCGGCCTTGATGGCGGCCAGCATCTCCAGCCCCTTCGCCAGACCAGGCCCGCGATAGCTGGTGATCGACGAGCGGTTCGCCTTGTCGAAGCTCGCCTTGAACACATAGGGCAGGCCGAGCTCGGCGGTCACCGCCTTGAGGTGGCTCCCGACATCCAGGGCCATCTGCAGGTCTTCCAACACGTTCAGCCCCGCGATCACGACCAGCGGGTGGCCGTCGCCGATCGAGAGGTTCCAGCGGTCGAGGGTGAGGACGGCCATGGGGCTCCCTTCGTGTTGCGGGCCTCTAGTCGCGCGACCCGGCCCGCATCTCAAGCGCCTTCGCACGCGTCCCTCGCGCCCGCTTGACCGTATCGGTTGCTCAGCCGATAGCGCCACACGCTGTCGGTGTTATCCTCAGCGTGGGTAGGGGGACGATTGATGAAGGCAGGTTCGCATATGCCGGACCTCTCGGGGACGCCGCTTGTCTTCCGAACCGCGGCTCAGACCATCATCCGGAACTGGAATCTCGGGGTCATGACCTTCGTGCTTCCGGACGGCCGGGAGATTCGCCTGGAAGGTCGTGAACCCGGGCCGGAAGCGAAGCTGATCGTCCACGACTACGACTTCATCAAGCGCACCATCTCGAACGGCACGATCGGCTTCGGCGAAGGCTACATGGCCGGCGAGTGGGATACGCCGGATCTGTCGGTGCTGCTGGAGGTGCTGGCCCAGAACTACGCGCGCTTCGAGAAGGTCTCGTTCGGCACGCCGTTCATGGCGATGCTCAACGTGCTGGAGCACGCCTTCGGCCGGAACAACAGCCGCTCGGGCTCGAAGAAGAACATCCACGCCCACTACGACCTGGGGAACGCCTTCTACTCGCGCTGGCTCGACCCCAGCATGACCTACTCGGCCGCGCGCTTCGCCCAGCCTGGCGAGCCCCTGCCCGACGCCCAGCGGCGCAAGTACCAGACACTCTGCGAAAGCATGGGACTCGCCCCGGATCACCACGTGCTGGAGATCGGCTGCGGCTGGGGCGGCTTCGCGGAGTTCGCCGCCAAGGACGTGGGCGCCCAGGTGACCGCCATCACCATCTCCGAGGAACAGTTCAAGTTCGCCAAGGAGCGGATGTTCCGGCTGGGCCTGAACGAGAAGGCCGACGTGCGCCTGGTCGACTACCGCGACGTTTCGGGTCGATTCGACCGCGTGGCTTCGATCGAAATGTTCGAGGCCGTCGGCGAGCGCTACTGGCCGACCTATTTCGACAAGGTGCGCGAGAGCCTCAAGCCGGGCGGCCAGGCCGGCCTGCAGATCATCACGATCCGCGACGAGTACTTCGACCACTACAAGCGCACCCCGGACTTCATCCAGAAGTACATCTTCCCCGGCGGGATGCTGCCCTCGGAGGAGCGGTTGAAGGTGGTCACCGACAAGGCGGGCCTGACCTGGGGGCCGGTCTCGCGCTTCGGGACCTGCTACGCCGACACCCTGGCCGAATGGGGCCGGCGCTTCGAGGCGGCTTGGGAAGAGATCACCCGGCTGGGCTTCGATGAGCGTTTCCGCAAGCTCTGGCGTTTCTACCTCAGCTATTGCGAGGCCGGCTTCCGGACCGCGCGGACCGACGTGGTGCAGCTCAGCCTCGTCAAAGCTTGAGGGGCCCTCTGTTCCTCGCCGCCAGGCTTCCCTAAGTAGGCGGCCATGACCGTCGCGCCCTCCGTCCTCGACCTCATCGGCAACACGCCCGTCCTGCGCCTTCGGCGCGCCAGCGAGGAGACGGGATGCGAGATCCTGGCGAAGGCCGAGTTCATGAACCCCGGCCAGTCCGTGAAGGACCGGGCGGCGCTCTACATGATCCGCGACGCGGAGGCGAAGGGCCTGCTGCGCCCCGGCGGCCGCATCGTGGAGGGTACGGCGGGAAACACCGGCATCGGCCTGGCGATGGTCGGCAAGGCGCTGGGCTACAAGTGCACGATCGTCATCCCGCGCACCCAGAGCCAGGAGAAGAAGGACGCCATCCGGCTCTATGGCGCCGAACTGGTGGAGGTGGATGCGGTCCCCTACGCCAACGAGATGAACTACGTGAAGTATTCCGGGCGGTTGGCCGCGGAACTTGACGCCAAGGAACCCGGCGGCGCGATCTGGGCCAACCAGTTCGACAACGTCGCCAACCGTCAGGCCCACGTCCACGGGACCGGCCCCGAGATCTGGGCGCAGACCGGCGGCAAGGTCGACGGCTTCATCAGCGCTGTGGGCTCGGGCGGAACCCTGGCCGGCGTGGCCGAGGCCCTGCGGGCCCGCAACCCGAACGTCCAGATCGGCCTGGCCGACCCGCATGGCGCGGCGCTCTACAGCTACTACACCGATGGTGAGCTGAAGTCGGAAGGCGGCTCGATCAGCGAGGGGATCGGCCAGGGTCGGATCACGGCGAACCTCGAGGGCCTGACCATCGATCGCCCCTACCGCATCTCGGACGAGGAGATGCTGCGGGCGATCTTCGACCTGATGGAGTTCGAAGGGCTGGTGATGGGCGGCTCCACCGGCATCAATGTGGCTGGCGCGATCCGCATGGCCAGGGACATGGGGCCGGGGCACACCATCGTCACCGTGCTGTGCGACCACGGCCAGCGCTATCAGTCCAAGATCTTCAACCCGAGCTTCCTTCGCGAGAAGGGGCTGCCCGTCCCGACCTGGCTGGAATAGCGATGACCGATCCGCTCGTCTCGACCGACTGGCTGGCCGACCGCCTGAACGACCCGGCGATCCGGGTGGTCGACGCCACCCTGCCCCTGGTCGGACAGGCCGGCCACGGCCGTGACACCTATCTGGCGGGCCACATACCCGGCGCTGTGTTCTTCGACATCAACGCCATCGCCGACCTGGATACCGACCTGCCGCACATGCTGCCGACCCCGGCGGCGTTCGCGCGAGCGGCCGGTGAGTTGGGCCTGGAGCGGGACGCGACCGTCGTCGTCTATGACGCCCACGGCATCTACTCGGCGCCGCGCGTGTGGTGGACCTTGCGGGTCATGGGCTATCGCGAGGTGTTCGTCCTCGACGGCGGGCTCAAGAAATGGCGCGCCGAGGGACGGTCGGTCGAAACGACCGAGGCGCGCCCCGCGCCGGTCGATGTCGCGCCCGACTTCAAGTCCGATCTGGTCCGTGACGTCGAGGCGGTACGCGCCGTTCTGGACGCGAGTGCGGCGCAGGTGGTCGACGCCCGCTCGGCCGCGCGCTTCCGTGGCGAAGCGGCGGAACCCCGCGTCGGCCTGCGCGGCGGTCACATGCCGGGCGCGCTGAACCTGCCCTTCGATCAGGTGGTCAACACGGACGGCACGCTGAAATCGGCGGACGACCTGCGGGAGGTCTTCGCTCACGTCGATCTCGGTCGACCGATCGTGACCACCTGCGGCTCGGGCGTCACCGCCTCGGTGCTGGCCCTCGCCCTCGCCCGCCTCGGCCGGTTCGACATCGCGGTGTATGATGGGTCCTGGACCGAGTGGGGCGGCCGCGCCGACACCCCCATCGTCACCGGAGCCTGACCCATAGAGATCCGCAGCGCCCGCGAAGACGACCTGCCCCACCTGCCCCGCATCGAGCTGTCGGCCGCCCAGGCGTTCGCCGGCAGCGGCATGCCCGACTTCCTGCTCACCGACTGCGCGACGCCGGAAACCTGGCGGCCACATCTTACCGCCGGAACGCTGTGGGTCGTCGAAGCCGACGGCGAGCGCGTGGGCTATCTGGCGGCGCGGGTGGACGAGGATCGCCTGCACATCGATGAACTCGACGTCGAGCGCGCGTTCCAGGGGCGCGGCATCGGCCGGCGTCTGTTGGCTGCAGCGGCGGACTGGGCGCGCGCCAACCAGTTGCCGCGCCTCAGCCTGACGACATTCCGCGCGATCCCGTGGAATGGCCCGTTCTACGCCAGCTTCGGCTTTCGTGAGTGCGAGGGGGCCGCTACGCCGGACGCCTTGCGCACCCTGCTGGCCCATGAGGCCGAGTTGGGCCTTCCCGATCGGTGCGCGATGCTGATGGACCTCTAGCGCATCGGCGGAGCGTACATCAGGCCGGGCTTCGGGGCGTTCCAGAGCGCGTTGAGCCCGCGGTCCAGTCGCAGCGCCGAATCGCCGCCCAGGTCGCGCCGGAAGATCTCGTGGTAGGCGCCCACCTGCCGGATGACCTGATAGGCCCAGTCCGGCTTGAGACCCAGCAGGACGCCCAGGTCGTCGTCGACGCCCAGCAAGCGGCGCGTCTCGGGGTCGGTGGCGGTCTCGCGCGCCTGCTCCACCGTGCCCGACGACAGACCGAGTTCCTCGCCCAGCAGGGTCGCATAGACGGTCCAGCGCACGATCTCCGCCCAGACCGGATCGTCACGCCGCACGACCGGACCCAGCGGCTCCTTGGAGATCACGTCGGGCAGGATCACGTGACCGCCAGGGTTGCCGAGCAGCGAGCGAGAGGCCGCCAGGGCCGAAACATCCGCCGTAAAGACGTCGCAGGTCTCGGTCTCGTAGAGCTTGCGCGCCTGTTCCTCGGAGTCGGCCATGACCGCCCGATAGTTCATCCCCCGGACCCGGAAGTAGTCCTCGAGGTTCTTGGCGCTGGCCGTGCCCTCCTGGACGCAGACCCGTGCGCCGGACAACTCCTCGGCGCTGGCGACGCCGAGCGTGCGCGAGACCATGAAGCCCTGGCCGTCATGGTAGGTGATCACCGGAAAGCTCAGGCCCAGGCCGGCGTCCCGCGCGAACGTCTGCGAGGTGTTGCGCGAGAGGAGGTCCAACTGCCCCTTCTGCAGCGCGCCGAAGCGGTCCTGCGCATCGACGACCGTGAACCTGACCTTCGACGCGTCGCCCAGGGTGGCCGCCGCCACCGCGCGGCAGAGATCCACGTCGAAACCCCGCCACTCGCCGCGGGCGTCCCGCAGGGCGAATCCCGGGAGACCGGCGTGCACGCCGCAGGCCACGTGCCCGCGCTTGCGCACCGCATCCAGCGTGGCGCTCTTGCCTGCCGTGTAGGCCACCGGCGCGGGAGCGGTGACTGTCTTCTTCTCGGGCGCCGGCGCCGGGGCAGGCTTGGGGCCGCTGCAGGCGACCAGCATCGCCGCGAGCACCGCCATCGCCGAGGGGCGCCGGATCATTCCTGCTCCTTGAAGAAGAGTCGCTTGGGGCTCTAAGTGCCCGCAGCACTTTCGCCACCGCCGCAGTGACCCGCAACCCCGCATGTCCGACGAGACCCGATTGATCCACGCCGGCAAGATCGCCGAATCCCTGGTCCGGACCGTCGGCCCACCGATCCAGAAGGGATCGACGGTGCTGTTGCCCAACGCCGCCGCCCTCTACGACGACGCCAACCACCTCACATACGGTCGCGCGGGCCTGTCGGCCCAGGCGTGCCTGCAGGACGCCCTGGCCACCCTGGAGGGCGCCGTCGGCGTCTCCCTCTATCCCTCGGGCATCGCGGCGATATCGGGCGCGCTCATGGCTCTGCTGAAGGCAGGCGACGAGGTGCTGGTGGTCGATACGGTCTACAAGCCGGTCCGCAGGTTCTGCGACAACGTCCTGCGGCGCTTCGGCGTCACCGTGACCTACTACGATCCCACGGTCAGTCCCGACGATCTGGTCGCGGGCGCGTCGGACGCCACGCGGTTGATCCTGATGGAGAGCCCCGGCTCGCTGTCCTTCGAGATGCAGGATGCGCCGCGTATCGCCGAGTTGGCCCGTGCGCGCGGCATCCTCACGGCGATCGACAACACCTGGGGCGCGGGGCTGCTGTTCAAGCCCCTGGCGCACGGCATCGACCTGTCGATCCAGGCGCTGACCAAGTACGTGGGCGGGCACTCCGACGTGTTCATGGGCTCGGTCGCCGCCCGCGATCCGGCCCTGGTGCGGCGGCTGGCCGATGGCGTGCACCATATGGGGTGGGCCGTCTGCGGCGAGGACGCCTACACGATGCTTCGCGGCCTGCGCACCTTGCCGGTGCGGATGGCGCGGCAGGGCCAGAGCGGGCTGGAGATCGCCGCCTGGCTGGCGAAGCAGCCCGAGGTGGCCTCCCTCTATCACCCCGCCGTCCCGGGATGCCTCGGCCATGATCTCTGGGCACGTGACTACAGCGGGGCGTGCGGCCTCTTCGCCTTCACCCTCAGGCCCGCTCCGGACGCGGCGGTCGACGCCCTTCTCGACGCCCTGCGCATCTTCGGCCTCGGCTTCTCGTGGGGCGGCTTCGAGAGTCTGGCCATCTCATGCGATCCCCAGCTCAAGGTCCGCAAGTTCCGCAAGACTTACGACGGCCCCCTGATCCGCCTGCATGTCGGCCTGGAGGCCCCCGGCGATCTCATCGCGGACCTGCGCGCCGGCCTGGACGCCTACGCCGCTCGGGCGGCCTGACGGGAACCGCGAACGACGTTCGCCGCTTGCTCGGCTACATCCGGAGCGGAATCCTGCCGGCGGGCGGCCAGGACTGAGTCGCCATCGGGGGTGGATTGGACGACTGGCTGGCACGGTTCCTGGCGCAGGAGCGCCTCCCTGAAGGTTTCATGCGAACCTTCGAGGAGGTCTGTTGGCCACTGGCCGACCGCGCCGAGGACTGGCGGCGCGACTTCGGCCGCACCGCCCTCATCGGCCTCTGCGGGCCGCAAGGCTCAGGGAAGACGACCATCGCCACCGCGGCGGTCAGCCTGCTCAAGCGACGCGGACTCAGCGCCGTGGCCCTCTCGTTGGACGATTTCTACCTGGGCCGGGAGGCGAGAGGCTGGCTCGCCGGCAAGGTCCACCGCCTTCTGCAGGTCCGCGGACCGCCCGGGACACATGATGTCGCCTTGGCCTGCAACATCCTGGACCACCTGCGTCAGGCGGGTGAAACGCCCCTCCCCGCCTTCGACAAGGCGACAGACGAGCGGGTGTCGAAGGGGCTCTGGCGCACAGTCGAAGGTCCGGTGGACGTGGTCATCCTCGAAGGCTGGTGCGTCGGCGCCCGCCCCGAGCCGGCCGAGCGGCTGCGCAAGCCGCTCAACCCCCTGGAGCAACGCGACGACCCCACCGGCGGCTGGCGCGGCTACGTCAACCGTCAGCTCGGCGAGGGCTATCAGGCCCTGTTCGGCCGCCTAGACCGCCTGGTGTTCCTGCAGGCCCCGGGCTGGGAGGTCGTCCGTGGATGGCGCGCCGAGCAGGAGGCCAAGCTGCGCGCGGCCCGGCCCGGCTCAGGCATGTCCGACGCCGAGATCGGCCGGTTCGTGCAGCACTATGAGCGGCTGACCCGCTGGATGCTGGAGGAAATGCCGGGCCGCGCCGACTGGGTGATCAGGCTGATGGCAGACCGGACGCCGATCCCGATGACGCACGAATCATAGCGGCGCGCTCGGCCGCGCCGAGCAGACGCCATTTGCCCTCGGGCAGATCACCGAGCTCCAAAGGCCCGATCCGGATCCGCTTCAGGTCCATGACCCGCATGCCCACCAGCTCGCACATGCGCCGGATCTGTCGATTGCGGCCTTCGGTCAGCACGAACCGCAGGACCTGGCCCTGGATCACGTCCACCTCGGCCGGACGCAGCTTGCGTCCATCCAGCTCCAGCCCGTGACGCAGGCGCTTCAGCGACGGCTCGTCGATCCGGCCGGCCACGCGGACGACGTATTCCTTGTCGAGCTCGGACTGTGGCCCGATCACGGCCTTGGCCAGGACGCCATCGTTGGAGAGTATCAGCAGGCCGTGGCTGTCCAGATCCAGCCGGCCAAGCGGCGGAAGGCTCATCTTCGCGTCGGGAATGACCGCGCTCTCTCCCACCAGGGCGCCGCGGGTCAGCAGACGCACCGCCGGCGTGTACCCAGGCTCCGGCTGGCCCGAGACGAAGCCGGTGGGCTTGTTCAGCACGGCCGTGAAGCCTTCCAGCCGCCCCTCGGCCTTGTCGGTGAGGGTCAGGGTCTGACCCGGCAGGATCTTGCGCCCCGCGTCGTCGACCCGCTCGCCGTCGATGTAGACCAGCCCCTCGCCGATCAGCGCCTCGGCCTCGCGGCGCGAGCAGACGCCGCTCTGCGCCAGCCACTTGTTGACCCGCTGCGGTTCGGCGTCTTCGTAGGTCTTGGTCCAGGCCATCTTGCCTCGGGAATACGCCGTGAAGGCGTGCTTCGGCTAGTACCAGGCGCGAATGGCGTGACCTCGCTCACCCCAGTAGACGAACCAGCGGCCCGCCGCGTCGACCGCCTTCACCTGTTCCGGGAACGGCAGTTGATCCGATGGAGGCTTGGCCAGTCCGAACCGGGCCAAGAAACCGGGCTTGGAGGGCGCGGCTTCCTTCGGCTGGGCGGTCCTCGCCAGATCGAGGAGCGAACGCCCGTAGCTCACGGCCTCCTCCGGCAGCTTGTGCTCCCACGCGTCATCGATCAGCGCCTGCGGCAAGATCGAGGTGCAGCCGGCGAGGATCGCTCCGCGGAAGCTTGTCTCGTCGACGCCCTCGTACTGGCCGCCGTGGCTATAGATGGGCACACCATCGCAGGTGACGAGGGCGACGACGCGGTAGCCGCGGAACTCCTTCAGGACCGCGGCGATCTCGTCCGGGGTCGAGGCCTTGCGAACCTCGATGATCCAGGCGTCGGCTTCCGCGTCCTCGCCCACCCGTGGCGCGCCGAGCGTCTCGTAAGCCGGCGTGGAAATCTCATCGAGCCGGGCAATCTCGGCATCGGTGAGGTCTTCTCCGTCAAACGCGCGCTTTACGGTGCGTCGCCACTCCGCCTCGTGCGTCGGTTTGGCCCGGCCTTCCACGACAAGATCTAGACCCATGATCCCTCTCCGATTGAGGGAACTCTAGGCGAATACAACCTGGCGCGTAAAGAACAAAACCGGTACGTCGTCGCGATGCCACTGGCGCGCCCGGCAGGACTCGAACCTGCAACCGTCCGCTTAGAAGGCGGATGCTCTATCCGGTTGAGCTACGGGCGCGGAACAGCCGCCTAGTGGGTCCAGGGCGTGCGTCTGCCGAACGCGAAGTTGTCGGCATAGGCCTTGATGATGCGCTTGGCCGGCGCGGGGTCGATCAGTTGGAAGGCAATGCCGTGTTGCTCGGCGTAGCGCACGGCGTCCTCCTTGGTGTCGAAGCTGAGGCGCAGCTGGCTCGACTGCGTGTCGCTGGTGACCGTCCAGCCCATCAGCGGGTCGGGACGGCGCGCGTCCTTCGGCTCGAACTCCAGCACCCAGTCGGTCGCCTTGGCGCGGCCCGACTGCATGGCGGTCTTGGACGGACGGAAAATGCGCGCGAGCATGCTTCTAATCGACCCTTCAATTCGCCGGCGTGGTCGGGGCGGAGAGATTCGAACTCCCGACCCTCTGGTCCCAAACCAGATGCGCTACCAGGCTGCGCTACGCCCCGAGGGCGCCGGCGGGCCTGCGATATAGTCGTTTTGCGGTTTCCGCAAACTTGTCAGCCATGCCGGGTCATCAGTTTGAACACACCGGAGGCACGGACGATGTCCACGCCGCGTGCGTGCAACCGCCCGTCCGCGAAGGCGACGTCCTTGGTGGCCCGGCTCATGCGGGCCTCGCCGATGATCCAGTCGCCCTGACGGGCCATGTGCAGGAAGTCTATCGACAGGTGGATGGTCACGCCCACCTTCTCGGTTCCGCGCCCCACGGCAGCCGCCAGCAGGCCGTCGCTGAAGGCCGAGAGCATGCCCCCGTGGACAATGCCGATGCCGTTGGCGTGACGCGGCAGGACATAGAACGCCTGCTCAACCAGTCCGCCCTCGCCCATGCGATGGAAGTAAGGGCCGTTGTGGGTCGAGAACGGGCCGCGGTTCTTCGATCGGACGAAGCCCGGCGGCGGATCGGGGATCAGCTCATCCACGCGGCAGCGCCCGATGCAGCACGCGGTCGCCGGGCAGCAGGCCGATCTGGGCCGCGCGGCCGGCCGCCAGCTCCAGTACGAACTTGGCAGGACCGGCCGACGGCGCGCCGCTCTCGTCCAGCGGTTGGACGTTCCGGCTGATCGAGACCACCCGGCCGTTCTCGCCGATGTAGATGATGTCCAGCGGGATGAGCGTGTTGCGCATCCAGAACATCTGAGGATCGGCGCGCGAGAAGAGGAACAGCATGCCCCGGTCGGCGGCCAGGGCGCGCCGGCACATGAGGCCGTACTCGCGCTGACGTTCGCTCCTGGCGACTTCCACCTGGAAGCTGGTCACGCCCCGGTCGGTGCGCACCTGCAACGGCTCCAGGGGCTTGATCTCGGGCTGCCCCTTGCAGTGCTTGGGGTCCATGCGCGCGATCTGGGCCGAAGCCGGCCCGCCGAGCGCGGAAATCAGGGCCAGCGCGATCAGGCCGCGCCGGCCGAACGGGACTAGGGACACGAAACAGGCTCCGAAGCGCGTCAGCTCAGCCGAGGTTAGACGCTTCGATCTCGGCGACCACAAGGCCTTTCGGGCCTTCCGCGAACCGCACCATCACGCTGTCGCCGGGCTGGAGGTCTTCCATGCCGGAGCGGCGCAGGGTCTCGATGTGGACGAAGATGTCGCCAGGCTCGCTGTCACGGACGACGAAGCCATAGCCCTTGGCGCGGTTGAACCACTTCACCTTGGCGCCTTCCAGCGGCCCGGTGGCCTGGATCGGCCGGCGCGCGGGGCGCGGCGAAGCGCTGCGGGCGGCGTCGGGACGGCGCTCGACGGGCGTGGCGGAGCTCTCGTCCACCAGCACCACCTCAGCCACCTGCCAGCCCTTGGCGCGCCTAACGACGTCGCAGGTGATGGCCGAGCCTTCCAGGCAGCTTTCGCGCCCGGAACTGCGCAAGCTGGTCACGTGGAGCAGCACGTCCTTGAGGTCGGTCTGACTGGGATCGTCGGGGACGATGAAGCCGTACCCCTTGCCCGTGTCGAACCACTTCACGCGACCGGAGATGCGCACCGGTGGCGCCGCGTCGATTTGCTCGAATTCGTAACCAGCCATTCGCCCCTCGGCCCGCCACCCCCCGTCTATTGGGTTACGGGCCAACTATAACACTGTTCTCGTAACCATGGCGCCGTCAATGCCGGAATCGCGGCCACGGCGCAGGTGATGCGTGTTCAGTGAGCGATGTGGGGGAGCCCCGCGATGGCAGTCCCTAGGGGAGTCGAACCCCTCTCTTCAGGTTGAAAACCTGACGTCCTAACCGATAGACGAAGGGACCGCGTCGCGAGGAGCGGGTCTATAGCGGCCTTCTTTTGGGGGTGCAAGCGCCCCCGAAAAAATCATTCGCGCCGTGGGTCAAAGATATCCTCGATCTCGAATTGGACGCCCTCGCGGCCCTGCCAGTCGTCGGGCTTCAGGCGGCCGGCGACGTGCACCGCGCCCCCTTCCTGGAGCAACCGGCGTCCCATCTCGGTCTCTTCGCAGCGCCAGGCCACCGCCTTCAGCTTGCCGCCGGAACGGTCGGTCAGGGTGCAGCGCACATGCCCGCCCCGCATGGCCATCGGCCGCTCGATTCGAACATCGGCGAGAGCGAAGACCGGCTCGGGGTTACCCGGACCGAAGGGCGCGAGGCGCTGGAACTCGTTCCACAGCCCGCGATCCGCGCCACGCGCGGTCAACAACGCGTCGATGTCCATGGCGTCCTGAGCCGCGGCGACAGCCGCCTCGGCCGCCATCCGCTCGCACAGGAAGGCGCGCAGTTCGGGAATCGAATCGGGCCGCACCGAGAGCCCTGCCGCCATCGCATGGCCGCCACCGGCCAACAGCAGCCCTTCCTCATAGGCCGCCTGCACCGCCTGCCCCAGGTTCACGCCCGGCTGGGACCGGCCGGACCCCTTTCCGACGTCGGACGCACGGTCGACGCCGATCACGATCACCGGCTTGCGGTAGCGCTCGCGCAGTCGCCCGGCCACGATGCCGATCACGCCGGGGTGCCAGTCGTCCTGCGCCACCACCAGGCACGGCGCGTCGTCCTGATTGCTGGCGTGCTCGATCTGGTGGATCGCCGCTTCCTGGACCTCGCGCTCCACGTCCTTGCGCGACGCATTCAGCGAATCGAGCTCGACCGCCAGCGCCGCCGCCTCGGCCTCGTCGTCGGTGGAGAGCAGTCGGGCGCCCAGATCCGAGCGCCCGATTCGCCCACCGGCGTTGATTCGAGGGCCCAGGACGAAGCCGGCGTGGAATACCGAGGCCGGCCCCTGGGCGTTCGCCACGGTCATCAGCGCCTTGAGCCCGGGATTGGCCCAGCCCGACATGACCTTCAGGCCTTGCGCCGCCAGGGCCCGGTTGAAGCCCGTGAGCTGGGTGACGTCGCAGACGGCCCCCATGGCCGCCAGATCCAGCCAGGTGCGGATGTCGGGTTCGCCGCGGTCCTGGAACAACCCACGCCGCCGGGCCTCGCGGTTCAGCGCCGCCAGCAGCACGAAGGCCACGCCCGCCGCCGCCAGGTGCCCCTGCCCCGATCGGCAATCCGGCCGGTTCGGATTGACCAACGCCTGAACGGCCGGGATCTCGCCCGGACGCATCAGGTGGTGGTCGATCACCACGACGGGCAGGTCGATCTCGGCCGCGCAGGCCAGCGCGTCGTGCGCCGCGGCCCCGCAATCCACCGTGACGACCAGTTCGGCGCCCTCGGCCTTCAGGCGGCGGAAGGCGGTGGGCGACGGGCCGTATCCCTCAGCGATGCGGTCGGGGACATAGATCGAGAGCTCCAGGCCCATTGCGCGGAACCAGCGCACGATCAGGGCCGACGAGGAGGCGCCGTCCACGTCGTAGTCGGCGAAAACCACCACCCGCCGGCGCGCCTCCAGGGCGTCGACCAGGATGACGGCGGCCTTGTCCATGTCCGCGAAAGACGACGGGTCGGGAAACAACGCCTTGAGCGTGGGATTGAGGAAGTCGCCGCAGGTCTCCGCCGTGACGCCCCGGGCCGCCAGGCTGCGGGCCAGCAACTCGGACAAGCCGTGTTCCAACTGGAGCCGCCGCGTCATGTCGGGGCTGGCCGCGCGCTGGCGCCACGCACGCCCCGAGAGCGAGCGCGTCACGCCCAGGTAGCCCATGTCTGCTGCGCCGTCGGCCATGATGTCAGAGATCCTCGGCGGCACTATCCGCCGAGGCGCCACGAGTCGCTAGCGCGAGGCGACGTCAGAAACGGACGTAGGTCTGGAGTCCAGCCTCAGACCGGACGCTTCATCCGCACCTCGCGCACCGTCCCGGTGGCGGAGTTCATGACCAGGGTGTGGGTGTGGATGAACCCACCCGACAGGCGGACACCGTCGAGCAGCGCACCCTTGGTCACGCCGGTGGCCGCGAAGATGGCGTCGGCCCGGACCATCTCGTGAAGGTCGTACTTCTTGTCGAAGTCGGTGATCCCGACCCGGGCGGCCCGCGCCCGCTCGTCGCCGTTTCGGAACACCAGCCGGCCCTGGAACTGCCCGCCGACGCACTTCAGCGCGGCGCAGGCCAGCACTCCCTCGGGGGCCCCGCCCTGTCCCAGGTAGAGGTCGATCCCCGTCTCGGGATCGGCCGTGTTCATGACGCCGGCGACGTCGCCGTCGGTGATCAGGTGCACGCGGGCGCCCACCGAGCGCGCCGAGGCGATGATGTCGGCATGTCGCGGGCGGTCCAGGATGCAGACCGTGACCTCGCCGGGCTCCACGCCCTTGGCCTTCGCGATCGCCATCACGTTCTCGGCCGGGGTCTTGTCCAGGTCGATGACGCCGGCGGGATAGCCAGGGCCGCAGGCGATCTTGTCCATGTAGGTGTCCGGCGCGTTCAGCAGGGTGCCCTTCGGCGCCCAGGCCATCACCGCCAGCGCATTCGCCATCGCCTTGGCGGTCAGCGTCGTGCCTTCCAGGGGATCCAGCGCGATGTCGATCTTGGCCTTGCCGCCCTGCCCGACCTTCTCGCCGATGTAGAGCATCGGCGCCTCGTCGCGCTCGCCCTCGCCGATGACGATCTCGCCGTCGATGGCCAGGTCGTTGAGCGCCGTGCGCATGGCGTCGACCGCGGCCTGGTCGGCGGCCTTCTCGTCCCCTTGGCCCACCAGCTTCCAGGCGGCGATGGCCGCCGCCTCGGTGACCCGAACCGCGTCCATGATCAGATTGCGGTCCAGAACTTCAGAACTCATGTCGTTTCCAACCCCAAGTCCGCGCCTTGTTGGTGGCGCTTTTGACTTTAGATGCGAGCAATCCGCAACAACCTAGGACGATCCAGCACCGCCGGAAGGCTGGCAATGCGTTCCACGGCGGCAGCGAGCGATGATTCCGCCACTGCATGGGTCGTGAGCACGATCGGCACGCCCTCGGCGCCTTCGGTGGGCTTCTGAAGGAAGCTCTCGATCGAGACGCCAGCTTCGGCCAGCGTCTCGGACACAGCCGCGATCACGCCAGGCTCGTCCTTCACCAGGAAGCGGAGATAGGCGCGGCCGGTCATCTTGGACGGATCGATCGGGTCGAACGGGCGCAGCGCGCCGGCAGGCTTCTGGAACACCGGACGCACGGCGTTGGTCATCACGTCGGCGATGTCGGCCGCCACCGCGGCGGCGGTCGGGCCCGCGCCGGCTCCCGGCCCCTGGACGAAGATCCGTCCGATACGGCGGCCTTCGATGAAGAGCGCGTTCAACGCACCGCCGGCCTGGGCAAGCGGGTGGTTCAGCGGCGCCAGCGACGGGTGCACGCGCACCAGAACGCCCTCGGCCGACCGTTCCGCCGACGCGACCAGCTTGATGCGATAGCCCAGGTCCTTGGCCATGCGGATGTCGAGCAGGTCGACCTGATCGATGCCCTCGATCTCGGCCGCCGCGTAGTTCGGCGCGCAGCCGAAAGCCAGGGCGGCGAGGATAGAGATCTTGTGCGCCGCATCGAAGCCGCCGACGTCCATCGTCGGATCCGCCTCGGCGTAGCCCAGGCGCTGGGCCTCGGCGAGCACGTCGGCGAACGTGCGTCCCGCGGCTTCCATCTCGGTCAGGATATAGTTGCAGGTGCCGTTGAGGATCCCGGCGATCGAGCCGATCTCCTCGCCGACCAGCGCCTCGCGCACCATTTTCACCGCCGGCACGCCGCCCATGACGGCGGCTTCGAACAGCAGCGGAACGCCCTTGGACTCGGCCAGGGCGGCCAGCTCGGAGCCGTGTTCGGCGATCAGGGCCTTATTGGCCGTGACGACCGGCTTGCCGGCCGCCAGCGCGGCCTCGACGGCGGCCTTCGCCGGGCCGTCGGACCCGCCGATCAGTTCGACGAAGACGTCCACGTCCGGCGAGGTCGCCAGCGCCACCGGATCGTCGAACCAGGGCAGGCCCGAGATGTCGAACGGACGGGGACGCGAGCGCGAGCGGGCTGAGACGCCCGTCACCACGGCCCTGCCGCCCGCCGGCGCGAAGTCCGGATGCTCCGCCAGGAAGGTCAGCAGGCCCGCGCCGACCGTGCCCAGCCCCGCGACGCCAACGCGCCAGGTCTTCGTTTCGCTCATTGGGCCGCCAGGGTGTTGTGCGCACGGCCGAGGATCTCGTCCGAATTCGCCAGGAACTTCTTCACGTTGCGCGCCGCCTGCCGGATGCGGTGCTCGTTCTCGACCAGGCCGATACGGACATAGCCCTCACCGTACTCGCCGAATGCGACGCCCGGCGCCACGGCCACGCCGGCCTCCTCGACCAGCAGCTTGGAGAACAGCATCGAGCCGGCCTCCTCGTACTGGGGCGGCAACTTGGCCCAGGCGAACATCGAGGCGGGCGGCGCCGGGATGTCCCAGCCGGCCCGGCGCATCGATTCCACCAGGGTGTCGCGGCGGCTCTTGTAGATGCCGCGGATCTCCTCGACGCAGTCCTGCGGGCCGTTCAGGGCCGCGGCGGCGGCCACCTGGATCGGCGTGTAGGCGCCGTAGTCCAGATACGACTTCACCCGCGCCAGGGCGGCGCACATGCGCTCGTTGCCCACCACCATGCCGACCCGCCAGCCGGCCATGGCGAAGGTCTTGGACAGGGAGTTCACCTCGACGGCGATGTCCTTCGCGCCCTCGACCTGCAGCAGCGACGGCGGCGGGTTGTTGTCGAAGTAGATCTCGGAATAGGCGATGTCGGACAGCACCAGCAGGTCGTGCTTGCGGGCCAGCGCCACGACTTCCTTGTAGAAGTCGAGGTCGACCCACTGAGCCGTCGGGTTCGACGGGTAGCTGACGATCAGTACGCTGGGCGGGGGCGCGGAGTGCTTCACCGCCCGGCTGATCCCCGACAGATACTCCTCGGGACTGCCCGCCGGCACGTGCCGGATGACACCGCCGGCCATGATGAAGCCGTAGGCGTGGATCGGGTACGCCGGGTTCGGACAGATGATGACGTCGCCCGGCGCGGTCAGGGCCTGGGCCAGGTTGGCGAAGCCTTCCTTCGAGCCGAGGGTCGCGATGACCTCACGGTCCGGGTCCAGCTTCACGCCGAAGCGGTTGCCGTAGTAGTTGGCCATCGCCTTGCGCAGGCCGTTGATGCCCTTGGAGGCCGAGTAGCGGCCTGCCTTGGGATCGCGCGCCGTCTCGACCAGCTTGTCGACGATATGCTTCGGCGTCGGCATGTCGGGATTGCCCATGCCGAAGTCGATGATGTCGACGCCCTGGCCACGGAGCCGGGCCTTGATGCGGTTGACCTCCTCGAAGACGTAGGGCGGGAGGCGACGGATACGGTGAAATTCGGGTGTCATGACGAGCTCTTGCGCCGCATTCGCCCACGCGGCCGATCTGCGAGCTTAGGGTGAGGCTTCGATAGACTCCGGGCGGGAGTCAGCCAAGCCGGTTCCGGGATTTTTATGCCCCCGCCGCCTGCTTCCTATTGTCCGGGCGGCAATTTCCGACCGGAACAGGGCCCTAGCGCGGCGGAGGCGGGGTAGCTCGCTCCCGCAGGGCGCGTGCGAATGCCTCGGCGTCGCCCGGCTTGGGCGGCTCGATCTGCGGGCCGGCGTCCCGCCGCGCCTTGCTGGCGAAGTCGTCGGTGCCTTCCAGCGTCCAGGTGCCGGGCGCCGTGGCGTTGTTGAGGTTCTCGCCCGCCGCCATCACCGAGCGCGCGTCGCGGCCGTACTGGGCCAGGGGGCGCACATCGGTGGGCGGCTTCGGAATGCTGGCGAACGTCGGGAACTTCGTCGGCTGGCGGGTGATCCGCGCGACGTCTTCCGCGATCGGCGAGGCCGGATCGACCTTGGCGTCCTTGAACGGGTTGCCGACGCAGCCGGTCAGCAACGCGCAACCCGCCAGCAGGCTGAGCGGTTTGATCAGGCGCGGGGCCATCGGAAAAAGCAGGCGCGACGCATTCATTTGCGCCAAGGTCTTATGCGATGATCGTGGTTGACGAAAGAGCGCGAGAGCAGATCGCGCCGTTCGGGAGAACGTACGGATGAGCGAAGAGACCCTGGCCCCCGCGAAGGCGAAGGCCAAGAAGTCCAGCGCGAAGAGCGGCGGCAAGGCCTCGAAGGAGTCCAAGGCCGCCAAGAAGTCCCCGGCTCCCGAGGCCGCCGCCCCGGCGCCCGAGCCGAGTCCCAGGCCGACCGAGTCGGACCGGCCCCGGGCCGCTGGCTTCGATCCGACCCAGTTCACCGCCGAGCATCGCGACCAGCTGGAGAAGCTGTCGCTGAACCTGGCCCGGGCGGCGATCACGGCCCAGGGAGCGATCGCGGAGATGGCGCTGCGCCAGGCCGACCGGCCCGCCGCCCTGTCGCCCGACCCGTTCCACGTGGCCCCCGCCCTGACCCAGGTGATGGGCCGACTGGCCGCCCAGCCCGACCGGATGATGCGGGCGCAGGCCGACCTGTTCAGCCAGTACCTGGAACTCTGGCAGAGCGCCGCCCGCCGCATGGGCGGCGAGGCGCCCGAGCCGGTCGTCGCCCCGCCCAAGGGGGACAAGCGCTTCGCCGACCCCGACTGGTCCGACAATCCCATCTTCGACGTGATCAAGCAGTCCTATCTGCTGACCGCCAACTTCCTGAACGGCCTGGTGGCCGATGTGGATGGCGTCGCGCCGATGGAGAAGCGGCGGGTCGAGTTCTTTATGAAGATGCTCACCGACGCGTTCTCGCCGTCGAACTTCCTCGCCTCGAATCCGACGGCGCTGAAGGAGGTGATGGCCACCGGCGGCGAGAGCCTGGTCAAGGGCATGGAGAACTTCACGGCCGACCTGCATCGCGGCGGCGGGCAACTGGCGATCGCCCAGACCGACTACGACATGTTCAAGATCGGGGAAAACGTCGCCACGGCGCCCGGCAAGGTGATCTTCCGCAACGAGATCATCGAGCTGCTGCAGTTCTCGCCCTCGACGGAGCAGGTCTGCGAGATCCCGCTGGTGATCTTCCCGCCGTGGATCAACAAGTTCTACATCCTGGACCTGCGACCGGAGAACTCGATGATCCGCTGGCTGGCCAGCCAGGGCATCACCGTCTTCGTCGCCTCGTGGGTGAACCCGACGCCGGAGCTCGCCACCAAGACCTTCGAAGACTACATGCGCCAGGGCATCTACGAGGGCGTCGGCGCGGCCATGAAGCAGGCTGGCGTCGATCACGTGAACACCGTCGGCTACTGCATCGGCGGCACCCTTCTGTCGGCGACGCTCGCGCACATGGCGGCCAAGGGCGACCGCTCGATCGGCTCGGCCACCTTCTTCGCGGCCCAGCAGGACTTCTCCGAGGCCGGCGACCTGCTGCTGTTCACCAACGACGAATGGCTGAAGACCCTCGAGCAGAAGATGGACGAGGGCGGCGGCGTCCTGTCGGGCCAGTCCATGGCCGACACCTTCAACGCCCTGCGCGGCAACGACCTGATCTGGTCGTTCTTCGTGAACAACTACCTGATGGGCAAGGAGCCCAAGCCGTTCGATCTGCTGTTCTGGAACTCGGACCAGACGCGGATGCCTCGGACGCTGCACCTGTTCTACCTGCGCCGGTTCTACGGCGACAACGCCCTGGCCAAGGGCGAACTGGTCATGGACGGGCTCAAGCTGAACCTTGCGGACGTGAAGGTTCCGGTCTACGTCCAGTCGTCGAAGGAAGACCACATCGCGCCCGCAAGGTCGGTCTACAAGGGCGCGCGCCTCTTCGGCGGCCCCACCACCTTCACAATGGCGGGCTCGGGCCACATCGCGGGCGTGATCAACGCCCCGGCCGCCAACAAGTACCAGCACTGGACCAACGCCGCCCTGCCAGGCTCGCTCGAGGAATGGCAGACCGGGGCGGTCGAGACCGGCGGCTCCTGGTGGCCGCACTGGGTGAGCTGGCTGAAGGCGCGCTCGGGCGATCTCGTCCCGGCCCGGGATCCGGCGAAGGGGCCCCTCGCCCCGCTGGGCGACGCCCCCGGCGAGTACGTGAAGGTCCGCAGCTAGAGCACCTGATCCTCCAGCAGCGCGGCGCGGGGGTCTGCGATGGCGCGCGTGCGCTCGGCCTCGGACTTCGGCGTCGAGACCGTCGGCTTCGCAGCCGCCAGCGCCCGTGCGTAGGCCAGGGTCAGCGCCTCGCCGACCGGAGCCGGCACGTCGGGTTTCACACCGACGCCCTCCCAGTTGCCGCCTGTAGTGGGGTGGATGACCTTGCCGGTGGGAATGAACACCCGGAACCCGTAGTCGAGGCGGAACGGACGGTTCGAGGGGTTCGCGCCGCCGCCCGTGGTCTCGCCGATCAGCACCGCCCGACCCGCCGCCTGCAGGTCATAAGCGAACTCCTCCGCGGCCGAGAAGGTGTAGTGCGAGGTGAGCACGAACACCGGCTTCTCAGCATAGAGCGGGCCGTCCTTCGGCGGCGACGGGGCCCGTTGCATGACCTCCGTGCCGCCGGTCGGCGTGCGCCAATGCACCGTCGCCATCGGGATCGGCTTTTGGGAAAGGTGACCCAACAGCGCCTCGTCGCTGGCTCCGCCGCCGCCGCGGTTAGCCCGCAGGTCGATGATGAGGGCGTCCGTGTCCTGCAGTAGCTGCATGGCTGTGTTCATCAGCCGCGCGCCCGGGTCATCCTGCTCGAAGTAGCTGACCTTGAGCAGGCCGATGTTGCCCGGCAGGCGGCGGATCGCCATCAGGCCGTAGGCCAGCCGCCGGTCGACCAACTGCTGCTGCTCGTCGGTCAGGCGGGCGCCGCGGGTGGCGTCCCCGGTCTCCAGCGACATCTTCAGATGGCCGTCGTGCGAGACGTCGTACATGTCGCGGGACACCGCCGCGGCGAAGGCCGTGCGTGTGTCCAGTGCCAGGTACTCGGCCCGGCGGCTCCTGAGCCGCGCCTGAACGGCCCCGGCCACCTTGGGGTCCATGTAGCTGTCCAGGTGTTTCACCAGCTGGTCGACCACCTCTCCGGCGGCCTGCGGCGTGAGATCACCGGCGAAGGCCGCGGTGGGCGGAAGGGCGATCGCGGCGGCGAGCAACAGGCTGCGGAACATCGGTGTCTCCGGCTTCGGGTCGATGGCTCGGTCGCACGCCCGACGCGGCGCAACGAGTTAAGTCTCCGTCATCCACGACCAAGGCCGACGATGTGTCGACGAACGCGGGGCCTTACTAAGGTTTAATGCAAGCTACCTTGCGTCGCCCAATACCTTGCCGTACCCAATGGCTCAGCAAGGAGGTGCGAAGACGTGCCCGAAGCCATCGAAATCCAACTGAAGAAGGGAGCGCTCGAACTGTGTGTGCTGGCGCTCCTCTCGCAACACGACAGCTACGCCTACGAGATCGCCAGTCGCCTCGCCGACGCGATCGGAATGGGTGAAGGCACCATCTATCCGCTGATGCGCCGACTGCAGGGCGACGGCCTGGTCGAGACCTATCTGGTCGAGAGCCCCGCCGGTCCGCCGCGCAAGTACTACCGGCTCACCGACAGCGGAAAGCAGAGCTACCAGGGGCAGAAGGACGCCTGGGCGTCCTTCTCCGGCTCCGTGGACCAGATCGTCTTTGGAGGGGCGAAATGACACGCCAGGCATTCCTGGCCCGCCTGCGGGAGGGCCTGCGCGGCCTGCCCCCGCAAGCCGTGGCCGACATCATCAGCGACTACGAGACCCACTTCGCCGACGGCGAGGCGGCCGGTCGCACCGAGGCCGAGGTCGCCGCCGCCTTGGGTTCACCCGAACGCCTCGCCCGCGAGCTGCGCGCCGAGACCAGCCTCAATCGCTGGCGCGAGGAACGCAGCCCGTCATCGGCCGCCGCCGCCGTCTTCGCGGTGCTGGGCCTGGGCGCGATCGACATCCTGTTCCTGCTGCCGCTGCTGATCGGGGTGATCAGCGCCCTCATCGGGATCGCGGTGGCGGTGATCGCGGCCTTCTTCGCGGGGGCCTTCGTCTTCGCCGCCGGCCCGTTCCTGGATCCGCCCGGCGGTCCCGCCGCCGCGCTCCTGGGCGGCATCGGCATCATGGCCGGCTCGGCCTCGGCCGGCGCCATCCTGACGATCGTGTCCATCGGCCTGATGAACGCCCTCGTCTGGTACGGCCGCCTCCACTACCGGCTGCTGAAGCCGGCCCTCGAATCCTGAACCGGAGAACCGCATCATGATCCGCGTTCTTCTGATGATCGCCATCGCCGGCTTCATCCTCAGCGTCGGCTCCATCGCCGCCGCACTCGCCATCGGCGGCCCGGACATCGTGTCCCGCGGCGGCTGGACGGTCGCCAACAACTGGGGCGGCGACTGGGACTGGGACCACCACGACTCCGACAGCTCCGGCTCGGACAAGGAGACCACGCGCACGCTCGAATGGAGCGGCGCGGACACCCTCGACATCGATCTGCCGGCCGACGTCCGCTACGTGCAGGCCGACGGCCCGGCCACCGTGGTCGTCACCGGTCCGGAACGGCTGGTGGACGACGTCGTGATCCGCGGCGACTCCATCCGCTATGACCGCCGCCGTCACTCGCATCGCGGCAAAGTGACGATCGTGGTGCGGGCCTCCAGCGTCGAGCGCTTCGACATCTCGGGCCGCAGCACCCTGGCGATCGAGGACTACGCCAAGGACCGCCTGGGCCTGGACGTCTCGGGGTCGGCCGAGGTCACGGCCGCCGGCCGCGCCGACGACGTCGATCTCGATATCTCGGGTCGAGCCGACGTCGACCTGGGCGGGGTGAAGACTCGCAACGCGCGGGTCGATATCTCGGGCGACGGCGAAGCCACGATCGCGCCGACCGAGCGGGCGCAACTCGAGGTCTCCGGCATGGGCGACATCCGCTTGCTGACCCGCCCGAAGGACCTGGAAACCGACATCTCGGGCGCCGGGAAGGTGCGCGAAGTGACACCGGACGCCTCGACGTCCCCGTCGCCCAGCCCCTCGCCCTCGCCTTCACCGTCCCCCAAGAGCAGCAAGCTCTAGGAAGACTGCGGCCCGGGCCCACGGCTCGGGCCGTCCATTTCGCAACCGTCCCGGGGAGAGGGCGTGATGAAGTTCGTGATGATCGCCTTCGTCGCGCCGTCGCGGCGTCCCGCCGCCGAGGTTCAGGTCGAGAAGGCCTCGGTGATCCGCGTCGTCGCCCGCAGCAGCTAGGCCGGCACGAACTTCAGGGCCACGCCGTTGTTGCAGTAGCGCAGGCCGGTGGGGCGCGGCCCGTCGTCGAACACGTGCCCCTGATGCCCGAGACAGCGAGCGCAGTGGTACTCTGTCCGCGGGACCCCGATCTTGTAGTCGGTCTTCGTCACCACGGCGCCTGGCAGCGCGCGGTAGAAGCTGGGCCAGCCCGTGCCACTCTCGAACTTCGTCGTCGAGCTGAACAGCGGCAGGTCGCAGCCGAGACAGACGAAGGTCCCCTTCCGCTTCTCCTTGTTCAGCGGACTGGTGCCGGCGCGCTCGGTGTCCTCGTGACGCAGCACCCGATAGCTGGCGACGGGCAGTCGCTTCTGCCACTCGGCGTCCGAGATCTTCCGGAACGGCGAGTCCGCGTAGGCATCCTTGGCCGCCGCGGCGGCGACGCCGGGCAGGCCGAGGGCCAGGAGGGATGCGGCGGAGAGAAAGCCGCGGCGGTCGAATGTGCGGGGCGTGCTCATGCCCCGATTACGTGATGGCTTACGTGGCGGATGCAAGGCGCGCCTCGCGTCAGAGCCCCTCGCCTTCCGGCAGACCCAGCATCAGGTTCAGGTTCTGCACCGCCGCGCCGGAAGCGCCCTTGCCCAGGTTGTCGAGCAGGGCCACCAGTCGCGCCTGGCCGCCATCGGCCGAGCCGAACACGAACAGGCGCATCTTGTTGGTGCCGTTCAGCGCCTCGGGGTCCAGGGTCCGCACATAGCCGGCGGCCCCGGCGCGGGTCTTCTGCAGCTCGGCGCACTCGGCGCCGCTGGCCACTTCGACGAAGGTCTCGCCCGCGTACCAGGCCTCGAGCGCCACATGCAGATCGGCCGGCGACGGCTTGCCGGGCAGCGCCCACAGTTGGAGCGGCACCTCGACCAGCATGCCCTGCGCATAGCGGCCCACCGACGGGGCGAAGACGGGCGGGTGGGCGATGCCGGCGTGCATCTGCATCTCGGGCAGGTGCTTGTGGGAGAGCGTCAGGCCATAGATGCGGAAGGCGTCGTTCGTGCCTTCGGGCGCGGCGCCCTCGAACTCGCCGATCAGGCCCTTGCCGCCGCCGGAGTAGCCGGAGATGGCGTTCACGGTCAGCGGGAAGTCGGCCGGGATCAGGCCGGCGGCCACCAGCGGCTTCACCAGGCCGATGAAGCCGGTCGGATAGCACCCCGGGTTTCCGACGCGGTTGGAGGCCCGGATCACGTCCCGGTGCTCACGCGACATTTCGGGGAAGCCGTAAGCCCAGCCGGGGGCGGTCCGGAACGCCGTCGAGGCGTCCACCACCTTCACGCTGTTGGACGAGATCACCGACACCGCTTCGCGCGATGCGTCGTCGGGCAGGCACAGCACGACGGCGTCGGCGGCGTTCAGCAACTCGCGACGCGCCTCGGGATCCTTGCGCTTGTCGGGGTCGATCGACAGGACTTCCAGGTCCGGGCGGCCGGCCAGCCGGTCGCGGATCTGCAGGCCGGTGGTGCCGGCTTCGCCATCGATGAAGACAGTGTGGGCCATGGTCGGCCTCCAACGAGCAGGGACAAAAGAGAAAGGGCGCTCCGGTTTCCCGAAGCGCCCTTTCCGTAAACGCGAGTTGTCGCGCGCGGCTTAGCGCTTCGAGAACTGGAAGCTGCGGCGGGCCTTGGCCTTGCCGTACTTCTTACGCTCGACGACGCGCGGGTCGCGCGTCAGCAGGCCGTGCGGCTTCAGCACGGCGCGCAGGCCGGGCTCGTAGTAGGTCAGGGCCTTGGAGATCGCGTGGCGAACGGCGCCCGCCTGACCCGAAAGGCCCGAGCCTTCCACGGTGGCGATGACGTCGAACTGGCCCTGACGGTCGGTCAGTTCCATCGGCTGGGCGATCATCATGCGCAGCACCGGACGCGCGAAGTACACGGTCTGGTCACGGCCATTGATGGTGATCGTACCCTTGCCCGGCTTGATCCAGACGCGGGCGACGGCGTTCTTGCGCTTGCCGGTCGCGTAGGCGCGGCCCTGGGCGTCGATCTTCGGCTCGCGGACGACGGTCTCTTCCGCCGCTTGCGTGCCGAGGCCCTTCAGGGCGTCGAAACCGGTGGCTTCGTTGTTCGCTTCGCTCATTACGCGCTCCGCACGTTCTTGGCGTTCAGGTCAGCGAACGCGATGGTCTCGGGGTTCTGAGCGGCGTGCGGATGCTCGGCGCTGTTGTAGATCCGCAGGTGCGTGAGCTGCTTGCGAGCCAGCGGGCTCTCCTTCGGCAGCATGCGCTCCACGGCCTTTTCCAGCACGCGCTCGGGGTACTTGCCGCCGAGGATCTGGCCGGCGGTGCGTTGCTTGACGCCGCCCGGGTGGCCGGTGTGCCAGTAGAAGATCTTGTCGCTGAGCTTCTTGCCGGTGAACTTCACCTTGTCGGCGTTCACGACGACGACGAAGTCGCCGCAATCGACGTGCGGGGTGTAGTCGGGCCGATGCTTGCCGCGAAGACGCATGGCGATGAACGAAGCCAGACGGCCGACAACGGCGTCCTGAGCGTCGATCACGATCCACTTCTTCTCGACCTCGGCGGGCTTCAGCGAAGCCGTGGTGCTCTTCAGCATGAGGGACGATCCAAATAGACTTGCAGGGTCGCTGGACTGCGCCCCCGGCGTGAGGCGCGGCATATGCCGGAAGCGCCCTGCCCTGTCAACACGCGGCAAAGCAGCCAATTTCCAACATCATATTGAATTTGCGGGAATTTTTGATTGCGGTAAAATGATACCGCGACTTTCTCGCCTCAGATGCGCCTGACGCGCCACGCAAACGCGACGCCCAGGGCCAGAACCAGCGCCGCGACGATCTGGTGGATGATCGACAACCCGACCGGCGCGCGCGCTATCAGGGTCGCGATGCCGAGGCCCGCCTGGACCAGCACCCCGCCCGCCACGGCCACGCCCAGCAACTTGGACTCGCGGGCCAGGTAGCTCGATCGCCACGCCGCCCAGCCGAGCCCCAGCGCCGCCACCGTCAGCAGATAGGCGACGATCCGGTGGTGCAGTTGCACCGCGCCCTGGCTGTGCGCCAGCGTCTGCCAGAGCGTGTCCTGGACGTAGTCGTCGGGCAGCAGTCGCCCGTTCATCAGCGGCCAGTCGTTGTAGACGAGACCCGCGTCGTTGCCGGCGACCAGGGCGCCCAGCAGGATCTGCAGGTAAATCAGCCCCAGAAGGATCGCCGCCCGCCGGCCCCAGGGGCTGGGCAGCGTCTGGCGCGCCGCGCCGGCCCAGCAGTCGAACGCCGTCCACAACAAGGCGCCCAGCAGCGCGAACGCCAGGCCCAGGTGGACCATCAGCCGCTCCGGCGCCACCGACACCCGGTCGGAAAGCCCGCTGGCCACCATCCACCAGCCCACCGCTCCCTGGGCCGCGCCCAGCAGGAAGATCACGCCCAGGCGCACCAGCAGCCGCCGCGGCAACTGCCGGCGGATGGCGAAGACGACGAACGGGATGGCGAAGACGAAGCCCAGCACCCGGCCGAGCAGGCGGTGTGACCACTCCCACCAATAGATGGCCTTGAAGTCCGCCAGGCTCATGCCCGAGTTCAGCTGGGCGTACTGCGGGATCTGCTTGTAGCGCGCGAACTCGGCCTGCCAGTCGGCGTCCCCGAGCGGCGGGATGGCGCCGGTCACCGGCTTCCATTCGGTGATCGACAGGCCGGAGTCGGTGAGGCGCGTCGCGCCGCCGACGACGATCATGCCGATGACCAACAGCGCCACGGCGAACAGCCAGATGGCGACGGGCTTGGACCGATCTGAACTCAGGAACGAAATCATGGGGCGCGGTTGGCGCAGCAATCCGGCTGAACTTTGGCCGGGTCCTTTAGCGGGCTTACGCCCGAACGCCCAGCCCGCTATGAGCCCCGCATGAACCCGCGGGCGAGAAAATTCATCGGCATGATCGCCATCCTGGCGTTCCTGGCCTTCTACGTGGTCGTGATAGTCACGGTCGGCGAACACATACCCAAACACTGGGTGGCCCAGCTCGCCTACTTCGGCCTGGCCGGCTGCCTGTGGGGCGTGCCGCTGTTTCCGCTGATCCGCTGGATGAACCGCTAGGCGCGCCAGCTATCGCGCTCGCTTGCGCCCGGCGAATTCGACGCGGAATCGCCACACGCCATCGACCGGTGTCGCACCTTGCAGGATGGGCTCCCCCGCCATCATCCATCCCTGCTCCGCCATCTTCGCATCGGCGTGCTCGAAGCCGAAATCGCGCGGTGAGACAGCGGCGGTCTCACACTTGTCCAGCCGCCCCGAGGCCAGCACCACGCAATCCATCAGCACCACGCCAGTAACCCCCGCGCGGACCGCGCGATCCGGATAGTAGGGGCCGGCATCGCCCAGGTGCGCATAGGCCGACATCGTCTTGAAGCGTGCCATCCGGGGCGGTGGCGACGGTAGGGCTTCCCTGAAACGGATTGGCACGGAAATCCGTCCCCCCACCAGCTTGCTGGCAGCCTCGGGAGTGACTTGGAACTTGGGAGCAAGCGACAAGGCCGCTGCTCCGACGCCCTTACCCTCGGGACTCTCGGAGGCGACCAGGCAATCGGCGAGTGTGTGATCCGCGGCTACCGCGCACCGGAGTTGAGCCAGGCCTTCAACGAGTCGCTCGCCGTCTCGCGGGAACACCGCGCTGAAGTCGTCAGCCGTCGGCGTTCGGGTCCAAACAGGATCTGCGGCGAAGGCGCCGCTCGCCACGGCGAACCCCGCGACAAGCGCGGCGACAAACTTTCCCGTTGCCCTCATCGCCGCTTCCGCTAGAAGACCGCCCTCGCCGCTGGGCCAGCGGAGCGTGGCGCAGCTTGGTAGCGCACTTGACTGGGGGTCAAGGGGTCGCAGGTTCAAATCCTGTCGCTCCGACCAGCGGTCCGCGGCGAGATTTCCCTTCAGACGGTCAGACGGCGGCGACGCGCCTGCGCGTCCGCAGCGCGACCCCGGCCGTCCCGAATCCCAGGATCATCAGCCCCCAGGTCCCTGGCTCCGGCACGCTGGCCAGGATGCGGAACGCCGATCCCGGAGCGCCGGGCGCCGGGTTGTAGGCGCCGGGCGGGCCGAGCGCCTCCCGCAATGGGCGCGGCACGAAGTAGGGCATGTAGCCGAACAGCGTGTCGGTCTCCAGGACCTCGAATCCGACCCAGTAGGCGCCGGCCGTCACCGCCCAGTTCAGGCTGTCGCTTCCGATGTAGCCGCTGCCCGGCCCGCCGTCCGAAAGCCCCACGCTGTAGAGCATCGCGCCGGGAACCCAGTGGTTCGGCCCGGGGCCGTCCGCGTAGAGCGTGATGTGATAGGTGCTGGGCCCCTGCGCGAAGCGGCCGACCCACCCCTTGACGCTGGTGATGGTCAGTTCCTGGTCCACCGTGAACCGGGCTGCGATGGACTGCGAACCGAAGCCGGGGATCGCCTGGGTGTTGAGCAGCGTGTAGCCGAAGTTGGTCTGGGTCGGGTCGCCGGTGTCGGCGACGGTGACAACGCGGGCTTGAACCGGCGCCCCCACCGCGATGACGCCGGCAGCGGCAAGAGAAGCGCCGAACGACGCCCACAGGTTGGTATTGCGCATGGCCAGTCCCCCTGAATGTGATGATCAGAGGCTACCGGCGGTTGAGGAGCGTCGGAATCGGACTGAAGTCCTACGACGAAAGGCCTAGCGGCCCCCGCTTCACTTCTTGAGCAGGTCGTCCAGGCGGCTCTTCGCCGTCTCGAGGTCGCGCAGGGCGTCGAGCAGCGCCGTGGTGTCGCCTGTCGCCGCCGTATGGGCGGCCTTGGCGGGTTTGGCCTCGGACGGCGCAGGCGCGGGGACCGAACCGCCCTCACCCGCCGTCACGAGATGCTTGATCCCGTGCTCGCGGTGCAGCTTCTGCACGCCCTTTATCGTGTAGCCCTCCTCGTGGAGGAGGCGACGCACGCCACGCAGCACGGCGATGTCGGCGGGGCGATAGAACCTGCGCCCGCCGGCCCGCTTCATGGGCTTGATGAAGCTGAACTTTGTTTCCCAGAACCGCAGCACGTGCTGCGGCACATGAAGCTCATCCGCCGCTTCGGAGATCGTGCGAAAGGCTTCGGGCCCCTTGGCCACGGCGCCTACGCGGTCCTCACCGCGACAGCGCGGCGTCGACGCGGGCCTTCATCACCTGCGAGGCGCGGAAGCCGATCACGCGGCGCGGATCGATGGCGGCCGGTTCACCGGTCTTGGGATTACGGCCCATGCGGGCGCGCTTGGCGCGGACCTGGAAGACGCCGAAGCCCGAAAGCTTGACCTGTTCGCCCTGCTCCAGGGCCTGGCACATCAGTTCGAGCACGCGCTCGACCAGCTCGGAGCAATCCTGGCGGGTCAGGCCGACCTGCTCATGCACGGCCTCGCACAGGTCGGCACGGGTCACCGTCGCGCCCTTCATGATCGCTATCGCCCCTGCGGAAACGTCGTTCATGCGCCTTGATTGTCCTATTGCTACAGAGACTTCAAGTGACGCTTTACAGCTTAAGCCTAAGAGACCGTCAAAGGCGCAGAACGCAGGCGCCCCATGTCAGTCCGCCGCCCATAGCTTCCAGCAGCAAGAGTTGCCCCGGCTGGATGCGACCGTCCTTCAGCCCCTGGTCCAGCGCAAGCGGAATCGAGGCGGCCGAGGTATTGGCGTGTTCGGCCACGGTCGAGATGACCTTGTGTTCCTCGATGCCCAGCCGCTTGGCCACGCCCTCGAGGATCCGCTGGTTGGCCTGGTGCGGGATGAACCAGTCGACGCTGGGCACGTCGATCCCCGCGTCGGCTGCGGCCGCGACCACGGCTTCGGAGATGTTCACCACGGCATGGCGGAACACCTGGTTGCCCTGCATGCGCAGGTAACCCGTCTGGCGATTGGTCGAGACGCCGCCGTCCACGTACAGCAGGTCCTGCTTGGTCCCGTCGGCGCGCAGGGCGAAGCCCAGCAGGCCACGGTCGTCGGTGGTCCCCTCACCTTCGCCGGGCTCCACGACGACGGCCCCGGCCCCGTCGCCGAACAGCACGCAGGTGCCGCGGTCGGTCCAGTCCATCAGGCGGGTCATGGTCTCGGCGCCGATCACCAGCGCGCACTTCGACCGGTTGCGCGCCACGAAGCCGTCAGCCACCGACAGGGCATAGACGAAGCCGGAGCAGACCGCCTGGACGTCGAACGCCACACCCACCGGGCAGCCCAGCTTGCGCTGGACGATGGTCGCGGTGGCGGGGAAGGTCAGGTCGGGCGTCGTCGTGGCGACGATGATCAGGTCGACGTCTTCCGGCGTGCGGCCGGCGGCCTGCAGCGCCCGGCGAGCGGCCTCGACGGCAAGGTCCGAGACCGGTGTTCCGTCCTCGGCCTGACGGCGCTGGCGGATGCCGGTGCGCTCGCGGATCCATTCGTCCGAAGTCTCGACGACCTTCGCCAGTTCGTCGTTCGTGACGATCCGTTCGGGCAGATAGCCACCGACGCCGGTGACAACGCTACGCAGGACTTTTGGCAATTCAGGCGGCTCCATCCGCAGCCGCAGGCCCAGCGTCGGCCAGGGCTGCGGGAAGACGCCTCATATTCCGTTCGATCTCGGACGCAAACCCGCTTTGCGCGATCCCGGCGGCGGCGGAGACCGCCTTCGCGAAGTCCCGGGCGTCGGCGCCGCCGTGGCACTTGAGCACCAGACCGTTCAGGCCCAGCAGCGGGGCGGCCGGCGGCGGGCTCATCTTGTCGCGGAACCGCCGCAGCGAGCTGCGGGCGAGCAGTGCGCCCAGGGTGGCGAGCGGGCCCGCGGTCAGGGCGTCGCGCAACTCGCCGTACATGAAGCGGGCGGCCCCCTCCATCGACTTCAGGGCGACGTTCCCGGTGAAGCCGTCAGTGACGACAACGTCGACCGTGCCCTTGGTGATATCGTCGCCCTCGACGAAGCCGCGATAGTCCAGCTCGAAGCCGCCTTCGCGCAGGATGCGGTTCGCCTCCCGGACCTCCTCGTGGCCCTTCATCTCCTCGGACCCCACGTTCAGCAGGCCCACGGTCGGCCGCGCCACGCCATGGGCCGCGCGATGGTAGGCCTCGCCCATGATCGCGAACTCGACCAGGCGCTCGGCGTCGCAGTCCACATTCGCCCCGACGTCGAGGAAGGTGGTGACGCCGCGGGCGTGGGGAATGCTGGCCACCAGCGCCGGGCGATCCAGATCGGCCATGGTCCGCAGAATCAGCTTGGAGATGGCCATCAGGGCGCCGGTGTTCCCAGCGGAGATCGCCACATTGGCCTGACCGGCGCGGATCGCCTCGACGGCGGCCCACATGGAGGTGCCCTTGCCGCGGCGTAGCGCCTGGGCGGGCTTCTCGTCCATGGCGATCACACGCTCGGCGTGGCGCACCTCGGCGCGGTCGGCCAGGCCCGGGCAGCGCGCCATCTCGGCGCGGATCGCCACCTCGTCGCCGTGCAACAGCAAACGCGCGCCGGCCGGCAGCGTGGAAAGCGCCTGGGCGCAGGCGGGAACCACCACGGACGGGCCGTGGTCGCCGCCCATGGCGTCGATGGAAATCACCAATGGCTGGGTCAAGTCTGCGCTTCGTCCCTCGGCAGGCCCTGCCGGATTCGTGTTCACCATAGACCGCCGGATTGCGGACGGGAAATCAGGCCTTCGGATCCTTGAGCTTCGCCAGCGCCGCGAAGGGCGAAACCTCCGCCTCCGGTTGCTGGTAGTCGAAGGTCGCGCCCGGCTTGCGCGGGAACGGGTCCAGCTCCAGCGCCAGGTGCTCGATCACATAGGCGGCGACGTCGATCGCCTCACCGTCGAGCTGGTCCGGCGCGTCCGGCGCGTCCAGGTCCAGCTCCAGCTCGCCGTTCTCGAAACTGGCGGCGTGCGAACTGCCCGGAGGCACGGCCCGCACCTCGATATCGCCCTTGAGGGGCTGTTCGAACGGGTCGAGGGACACCCCGCAGACCTGCTCCACGACCGCCTTGAACCGGCCGGTCAGCTCGACGCCGTCCAGCCAGGGCTTCAGGGTGAGGTCGGCGCTCAGCGACGGCAGGCCGCGCAGACCCAAGCGCTTGGCGATCTCGGCGCGCTGAGGCGCGTCGGGTTCCAGCGTCAGGCGGACCGGTCCGCGCGACAGTTCATGCAGCTTGACGATCTTTTCCCAGGTCATGCCGGCGTCCATTCGATCTCGCCCACATAGAAGCGCTCCAGCGGCAAGGCCGCCAGGGCCGCGCGCTGGCCGGTCACGTAGGCGCCCAGCGCCGGCGCCTTCGCCGCGTCGACACCGGCGTAGACGGTGCGGCCGATCAGCGCTTCCAGCGGCTGGGTGTCGGGCAGCGCCGCCATGGCTTCCTCGTAGGATTGAATCCGCCCGTAGAAGGCCTCGCCCAGCTTGCGCATCCGCTTGCCCACCGAAGTGTCCCCCACTCCGAGTTCGCGCAAGGCGTTGTCGAGCGCACTGAGATAGGTGTCGAACGTGGCCTGCGCGACCTCCGCCGCCTGGGCGCCCTGGTTCTTCAGGCGCTCCAGCAGCAGGTAGACGTGGATGCTATAGAGCTCGAACCGCCCCTCGGGCGTATCGGGGACGGACAGGTCCACGTACAGCGCGGGCGTCCGCGCCTGGGCTACGGCGGACGCGTACAGCGCGCGCCCCGCGACGACCGCGGGCCTGGGCTTGAACAGACGCTTCAGCATGGATTGGCCTCGATTTCGCCAGAAGGCGTAGCTAAAGGCGGCATTGAACTAAGGGGCGGCCGGCGATAGGTCAAAGCCTCTTGCCGACTTTGGCGACCGAGAAACGAGTCCGAATGTCCCGCAGCCTCGCTACTGCCGCCCTCGCCGCCGTCCTGGCTGTCGGCGGACTCACGGCCTGTTCTCCGATCTCCAGCTATTCCGGCTTCCAGACGATCGACAGCGATCCGAAGGACGTGAAGGTCGGGACCGACACCAAGTCGACCGTCCGGGCCAAGCTGGGCTCGCCCTCTGTGCAGTCGACCTTCGACCCGAACGTCTGGTTCTACATCAACCAGATGAAGGAGCGCGTGGCGTTCCGTCGGGCCCGCGTCACCGCCCGCAACGTCACCGCCATCACCTTCAACAAGGAGAGCGAGATGGTGGAGACGGTCAACGTCTACACCCTGAAGGACGGCAAGGTGATCGCCTTCAACAACCGCGAGACCCCCACCCGTGGCCGCGAAATGACCGTGCTGGAGCAGCTGCTGGGCAGCGTCGGGCGCGGCACCATGCTGCCGCAGGACGACGAGGGCGTCCCCGGCCAACGCCCGGGCGATCGCCGCTAGGGCTTCATCCGACACCGGAAAAGAACAACGCCCCGGAGATCGCTCTCCGGGGCGTCTTTCGTTGTGGCTCGGGCGAGGCTTACGCCGCGCCGTGCGCCAGGATCGCCAGCAGCAGCAGGGCCACGATGTTGGTGATCTTGATCATCGGGTTCACGGCGGGACCCGCCGTGTCCTTGTAGGGGTCGCCGACCGTATCGCCGGTCACCGCGGCCTTGTGGGCCTCGGAGCCCTTGCCGCCGTGGTGGCCTTCCTCGATCAGCTTCTTGGCGTTGTCCCAGGCGCCGCCGCCGCTCGTCATCGAGATGGCGACGAACAGGCCGGTGACGATCACGCCCATGAGCATGGCGCCCAGGGAAGCGAAGCCGTTCACCGGACCCGCGATCGCCTGGATCACGAAGAACAGCACGACCGGCGAGGCCACGGGCAGCAGCGAGGGGACGATCATCTCCTTGATCGCCGCGCCGGTGAGGATGCCCACCGCCTTGCCGTACTCGGGCTTCACTTCGCCGGTCATGATCCCGGGGTTCTCCCGGAACTGACGACGGACCTCCGCCACGACGGCCTCGGCGGCGCGCCCCACAGCGGTCATCGACATCCCGCCGAACAGGAAGGGCAGCAGCCCCCCGAACAGCAGGCCCACGACGACGTAGGGATTGGACAGGTCGAAGGCGACCGCACCCAGCCCTTCGAAGAACGAGCCCGGCGCGGCGTTGGCCGCGAAGAACTTCAGGTCTTCGGTGTAGGCCGCGAACAGCACCAGCGCGCCCAGGCCGGCCGAACCGATGGCATAGCCCTTGGTGACCGCCTTGGTGGTGTTGCCGACGGCGTCGAGCGCGTCGGTCGTCACGCGGACTTCCGGCGGCAGACCCGCCATTTCAGCGATGCCGCCGGCGTTGTCGGTGACCGGGCCAAACGCGTCGAGGGCCACGATGAACCCCGCCAGCGAGAGCATGGCCGTGGTCGCGACGGCAATGCCGAACAGGCCGGCGAGGCCGTAGGTCACGATGATGCCGGCGATGATGACGATCGCCGGGGCCGCGGTGGATTCCAGGCTCATGGCGAGGCCCTGGATCACGTTGGTGCCGTGACCGGAGACCGAGGCCTTGGCCACCGACTTCACCGGCCGGAAGCCCGTGCCGGTGTAGTACTCGGTGATCACCACGATCAGCGCCGTGACCACGAGGCCCGCGAGGCCGCAGTAGAACAGCTCGTTCGCGCCGAAGGTCTTGTCGCCCACGGTGACGGTCGAGGTCACGAGGGTGTTCACCACCCACCAGATGGCGCCGACGGACAGTACGCCCGTGACGATCAGGCCCTGGTAGAGCGCGCCCATGATGTTGTTCGACTTACCCAGACGGACCGCGAAGGTCCCCAGGATCGAGGTGACGATGCAGACGCCGCAGATGGCGAGCGGCAGCAGCATCATCGGCTGGACCACATCGGGCATGCCGCGGAAGAAGATGGCGGCCAGCACCATCGTCGCCACGGTCGTCACCGCGTAGGTCTCGAACAGGTCGGCGGCCATGCCGGCGCAGTCGCCGACGTTGTCGCCCACGTTGTCGGCGATGGTGGCGGCGTTGCGCGGGTCATCCTCGGGGATGCCGGCCTCGACCTTGCCCACCATGTCGCCGCCGACGTCGGCGCCCTTGGTGAAGATCCCCCCGCCGAGGCGGGCGAAGATCGAGATCAGCGACGCGCCGAAGCCCAGGGCCACCAGGCTGTCCACGACCTCGCGGCTGGTCAGCTCGAGGCCGACCACCTGCGTCAGGACATAGAAGTAGCCCGCCACGCCGATCAGGGCGAAGCCGGCCACCAGCATGCCGGTGATGGCGCCCGAGCGGAACGCCAGCGACAGGCCCTTGGCCAGCCCCTCGGACGACGCCTGCGCCGTCCGGACGTTGGCGCGGACCGAGATCAGCATGCCCGCGAAGCCGGCGAGGCCGGAGAGCACGGCGCCGATCAGGAAGCCGATGGCAGGAAGCGCGCCCAGCAGGACGCCGAGCGCAACGAGGATGACCACGCCGACGAGGGCGATGGTGGTGTACTGCTTGTTCAGATACGCCTGCGCCCCCTCCTGGATCGCGGCGGCGATCTCCTGCATGCGGGCATTGCCGGGCGACGCCCGCATCAGCGACATCGTCTGGACAATGCCGTAGAGCACCGCCAGCGCGCCTGCGCCGATCACCAGTAATAAGACCGAACTCATAGTGCGTTTCGCCCCTTTGCGAGTGTTATTCGCGGGGGTAATTGCTCGCCGGCACGTTCGGGCGTGCGTCGGTCGGCTCTCCCTACCCCCTACGCGTTTCCCCAACTTGTTGTCCGAAGACACGGGAAGCGCCTTCGGAGGAGGCGAAGCTAATAGGGTTTATTCAGGAGGCGCAACCGGCCGCAGGGGAAAGCCCGGTGTTCGGCGAACGATCAGGACGTCTTGGGCATCCCGAAGCGGCGTCGAGGGGCCTGTTGGGTCACCACGACCGACAGGATCTGGCCCGGCCCCGCGATCGCGGCGCCGTCGCGGGTCAGCGCGGCGCTCAGCATCGGCGCATTGATCTTCGTGAGGTCCTTCGGGTCGGTGAAGGGCGTGCGATGGCCGGCGCGCACCAGGGCGTCACGGAAGAACGGCTCCTTCTCGCGCAGCTTGGAGACATCGGCGCGACTGGTCAGATTGATGCGCACATAGACGAAGATGTAGTTCACCAGCCGCCGCTCATGCATGATCGGCAGGCCGACCGGCTGCAGGTCCACGTACTGGCCGACGTCGCCCTTCTCGCCTTCCTTCTTCTTGTCGGCCGCCAGGACGGGCGACGCGAGGCAGGCGAGAATCAGCCCGGAGATGACGGCGCGGCGAAACATGGGCGCGAGGATGCCCGATCCGCCTTTCCGAATGGTAGCCGCCGCGCAAATGGCGGCGCTTCGCGAACGGTGATATTCTGCGGCAAAATAATGGGAGGAGTTCCGGAGCATGTCTCCGACCCGTCGCAATGCGGCCCTCGGCCTCGCGGCCGCCGCCGCAACCCTGCCCGCCACCCCGGCGCTCGGGCAGATCGCCCAGGCCGCCGTCGAAGCCCCCGAGGCCGACGAGCCCCGCACCGAACTCAACACGACGCAGAGCAAGAACGAGCACATGCTCGCGCCGGTGCAGATCAATGGTCAGGGCCCGTTCCAGTTTGTGATCGACACGGGCGCCAACGCCAGCTGCGTCTCGCACAGCCTGATGAAGCGCCTGGACCTGAAGACCCACGACACCGCCCCGGTTCACACCGTGGTGGGCGTCACGCACCGTCCCGTGGTGATGCTGGACGAACTGCGCGTCGGCCCCCGCAACCGCAAGCGAGTGCGCGCCCCTGCCCTCCCCATCAAGGGCGCGGACGTCGACGGCGTGCTGGGCGTCGACTGGCTGAAGGGCCAGCGGCTGGTCATGGACTTCAAGAACCGGAAGCTGGAGATCACCCGCTCGCAATCCGACGTGAACGAGGCGGGTCGCGTCGTCGTGGTCCCGGCCCGGCGACGCCACGGCCAGCTCACCATCGTCGACGCCGACCTCAGCGGCCGGCGGATCAGCGCGATCATCGACAGCGGCGCTCAGGCGACTCTCTGCAACAGCCGGCTGCGCGATCTCGTCCGCGCCCAGGAGGCCAAGAAGGGCCGCCGCGAAGTCCCCGTCCTCGTCAGGATGGAAAGCCTGGCGGGCGAGCCGTTCGTGGGCGAGTCGGTGTTCCTGCCCTTCCTGCGCCTGGGTGGCCTGCACCTGGGCAATGTGCCGGTGACCTGCGCGGACATGCACGTCTTCAAGATCTGGGACCTCGAGGACACGCCGGCGCTGGTGCTCGGCATGGATCTGCTGGGCCAGTTCGAGCAGGTGGCCCTGGACTTCGGCCGCTCACAGGTCCGGTTCGACTTTACCTGAGCCCGCGGAACGCAGGCTGGAGCCTCAGCCGTGGCTCCAGCCGCCAGCGCCCGGATCGACCAAACGGCCGGCGGCGCGCACTTCCAGGCCACGTTCCTCGCGCACTTCGCCGATGACGGTGAAGCCGCGCGGGCGTGTGGCGCCGGAGGGCATTGTGCACACGATCTCGTAGTCGTCGCCGCCGGTGGCCAGACGCAGCAGCGCGGCGGCCACGTCCTCCTGTTTCTCCAACCATGTGGCCGCCGCACCTGAGAGCGGGAGCTGATCGAGGTCGAGGAAGAGACCTACACCGCTGGCCTCGGCAATGTGGCGCGCGTCGGCCACCAGCCCGTCCGAGACATCGGCCGCCGCCGTCGCGTGCCGGCGCAGCGTGGCCCGCAGATCCAGACGTGGTTCAGGCACCCGATAGCGGTGGACCAGCCGCCCGTCGGCGTCCTCGATCTCGCCCTTCACGGCCGCCAGACCGAGGGTCGAGTCGCCGATCGCACCGCTGACGAGCACCCGGTCCCCCGGCCGCGCGCCGCCGCGACGGACCATCCGGCCGGCCGGCACCCAGCCCATCGCCGTGAGGCTGCAGGTGAAGGGCCCGGGCGTGGAGGTGGTGTCGCCGCCCAGCAGATCAACATCGAAGGCCTCGAGGTCCGAGGCCAGGCCCATGGCGAACCGTTCCCGGTCGCGGGCGGTGTACGACGTCGGCCAGCTCACGGCGAGAAAGACGCCGAACGGCTCGGCCGCCTTGGCCGCGAGGTCCGACAGGTTCACCCGAACCAGTTTGCGCGCCACCAGGTCCGGGGCTTCGCCTTCCGGGAAATGGACACCCTCGACGATGGCGTCCTTGGTGACCACGAGGTCGAAACCCGGCCTCTGCGGCACGACCGCCGCATCGTCCTTCAGATCCAGCGCGCCAGGCGCGCCGCGCGTCAGCGGCCGGAAGAGCCGGTCGATCTCGCCGAATTCGTCGAGGCGATCAGGCGCCTGGCCGGACATCGCGGGCCACCGCGTCGAGGGCGCCGTTCACGAAGCCGGGTTCGGTGCCCTCGAAGAAGCTCTTGGCCACCTCGACGTACTCGTCGATCACCACCTCGGTCGGCACGTCGGGCCGGTTGGCCAGCTCGAACACGCCCGCACGCAGGATGGCCCGCACCGTGGCGTCCAGGCGCTCCAGCCGCCAGCCCTCGGCCAGCCGCTTGACGATCGCCGCATCCACCCGCCCCTGCTCGGCGACCACGCCGCGCACCAGGTCGGCGAAGAACGACTCGTCGGCCGACGCCAAGGTCACGCCGTCGACGTCGCGATCGAAGCGATGCTCGGAGAACTCGCGGATCAGGTGTTCGACCCCGATGGAGGAAACCTCCATCTGGTACAGCGCCTGCACGGCGGCTAGCCGCGCGACGGACCGTGACGCGTGGGCGCTCATCGCGCGACGCCCGAGAGCTGCTGCTTGAGAGCGATCATCGCCAGGGCCGCGCGCGCCGCGCCGCCGCCCTTGTCGCCCTCGCTGACCCGCGCGCGCGCCCAGGCCTGCTCCTCGTCCTCGGTGGTCAGCACGCCGTTGCCGATGCAGAGACGCTTGCCCACCGTCAGATCCATGATCCCGCGGGCGCTTTCATTCGAGACGATCTCGAAGTGATAGGTCTCGCCCCGGATCACCGTGCCCAGCGCCACATAGCCGTCGTAGCGCTTGCCGGTGGGGCGATGGCCCGCCTCGTCGGCTATGGCGATCGCGCCGGGGATTTCCAGCGCGCCGGGCACCGTGACGACGTCGTACTCCGCACCGAACGCGCTCAGCGCCTGGCTCGCGCCGTCCAGCAGTGCGTCGGCCAGGTCGTCGTAGAAGCGGGCTTCGACGATCAGGAGGCGGAGGGGTTCGTCGCTCATCTAAGGTCCTTGAGGAAGTTCGAGGACGCTCTTAGGCCGTTTCACGCCAGCGCGCGAGATACCGCGCCAGCATGTCGATCTCCAGATTGACCCGCGAACCGACTTTCAGCCCGCCAAGGGTCGTGACGTCCCAGGTGTGCGGGATCAGGTTCACGCCGAAGACGTCATCCTCGACCTCGTTCACGGTCAGCGACACGCCTTCCACGGTGATCGAGCCCTTGGGGGCGATGTAGCGATGCAACGGGCGCGGCACGCGGATCTTCACGCGGTGCGAGCCACCTTCGCTTTCGATCGACAGGACTTCGCCGACGCCATCCACATGGCCGGAGACGATGTGGCCCCCCAGTTCGTCGCCCACGCGCGCGGCGCGCTCCAGGTTCACGCGATGACCTTCGGTCCAGTCGGACAGCGTCGTCAGGCCGAGTGTCTCACCCGAAACCTCGACGGCGAACCAGTCCGCGCCCTTCTCGACCACGGTGAGGCAGCAGCCCGCGTGGCTGACCGAGGCGCCGATGTCGATGGTCGACAGGTCAAAGGCGGTCTCCACCTCGAACCGGCGATCGCGGTTGGTGTCGCGCACGGCGCGTACGCGCCCGACGTCGGTGACAATGCCGGTGAACATTCAGCCCCTCGTGTATCGTTCCCAGAGGTCGTCGCCCAGGACGCCGACCTCGCCCCGCCGGAAATGGGGCGCCTCGGCCAGGGCCGCAACCGCCAGGGCGCCGACGCCCGGCCGCCCCTCGCCCCCGATCAGGATCGGAGCCCGGAACCACTCCAGCGCGTCGACCAGGCCGCAGCGCAGGAAGCTGCCCGCCACCTGGCCGCCGCCCTCGACGAAGAGGTCGGGAAGGCCTTCGCCGGCGAGCGCCTCGACAACCGACTTGAGCTCGGGCCGGTCTTCGCCGACGGCGCGCACGCTGAGCACCCTCACGCCGGCCTCGACCAGGGCCGCTGACGGCTGACCCGCGGCGATCACATAGGTCGGGATCTCACGGGCCGTCCGCACCAGCTTGCTGTCCAGGGCCAGCCGCTGGCGGCTGTCCAGCACCACGCGCGCGGGCTGGCGGCCGGCGTAGCCCGGCAGGCGTACGGTCAGTTCGGGATCGTCGGCCAGGGCGGTCTCGATGCCCACCACCACGGCGCTGTGGGCGGCGCGCAGCCGGTGCACCTGCTCACGGCTCTGCGGTCCGGTGATCCAACGGCTTTCACCCGCCGCCGTGGCGATGCGTCCGTCGAGGGAGGTCGCGAGCTTGAGAGTGACGCTCAACCTAGCGCTCTTCAGTCCCCTCGCTCAGGCCTTCCTCGCCGAGGAAGCGGGCGAAGTCGTCGGTCTCCTTGAAGTCGCGGTAGACCGAGGCGTAGCGGACATAGGCCACGTCATCGAGCTGCTTGAGATGTTTCATGATCAGCTCGCCGATCGCAGACGACTGCAGCTCGGTCTCGCCCATGCTCTCGAGCTGGCGGACGATCGTCGAGATCATCCGCTCGACCCGCTCGGGCTCCACCGGACGCTTGCGCAGCGCCACCGACAGCGAGCGGGCCAGCTTGTCCCGGTCGAAGGGGGCGCGGCGGCCCGAGCGCTTCAAGATCGTCAGCTCGCGCAACTGCACGCGCTCGAACGTCGTGAAACGACCTTCGCACGCCGGGCAGAGGCGCCGCCTGCGGATCGCCGCGCCGTCTTCCGACGGACGGCTGTCCTTCACCTGGGTTTCGTCGTGGCCGCAGAACGGGCAGCGCATAAATCTAGCCTCCCGGCAGCCAATAAACGCTATTAGCTGTAGATGGGGAAGCGTCGCGTGAGTTGAACCACCTCGGCGCGCACCTTCTGTTCGACCGCGGTGGAATCCTCGCCGGTGGCGACCGCGTCCAGAACCTCACCCATCCAGCGCCCGACCTGGCGGAACTCGTCGGGGCCGAAGCCACGGGTGGTGCCGGCCGGCGTTCCGACGCGCAGGCCCGAGGTCTGCATCGCCGGCAGCGGGTCGCCCGGGATCGAGTTCTTGTTGGTGGTGATGCCGGCGCGCTCCAGGGCGATCTCTGCCTGGGCCCCGCTGACACCCTTCGGCGTCAGGTCGACGAGCATCAGATGGCTGTCGGTGCCGTTCGAGACGATCTTGAAGCCCACGCTCTGCAGGCTGTCGGCCAGCGCCCGGGCGTTCTCGATCACGCGCTTCGCGTAGGTCTTGAACTCCGGCTTCAGCGCCTCGCCGAAGGCCACGGCCTTGGCGGCGATCACGTGCATCAGCGGCCCGCCCTGCAGGCCCGGGAAGACGGCGCTGTTGATCTTGGTCGCCAGCTTCTTGTCGTTGGTCAGGATCATGCCGCCACGCGGACCGCGCAGGGTCTTGTGCGTGGTGGTGGTCACGATGTGGGCGTGCGGGAACGGGTTCGGGTACTCCCCGGCCACGATCAGCCCCGCGTAGTGCGCGACGTCGCACATCAGGATCGCCTCGACCTCGTCCGCGATGGCGCGGAAGCGCGCGAAGTCGATGTGGCGCGAATAGGCCGAGCCGCCGGCGATGATCACCTTCGGCTTGTGCTCGCGGGCGACCTCGGCCGCCTCGTCATAGTCGATGAGGTGGTCCTGCGAACGCACTCCATAGGCCACCGGATTGAACCACTTGCCCGACTGGTTGACGCTCTTGCCGTGGGTCAGGTGGCCGCCATGGTCCAGGTTCATGCCCATGAAGGTGTCGCCCGGCTTCATGGTGACCATGAAGACCGCCTGGTTGGCCTGGCTGCCCGAGTGGGCCTGCACGTTGGCGTACTCGCACCCGAACAGCTGCTTGGCGCGCTCGATGGCCAGGGTCTCGGCCTCGTCGACCACCTCGCAGCCGCCATAGTAGCGCTTGCCCGGATAGCCCTCGGCGTACTTGTTGGTCAGGACCGAGCCTTGGGCGTCGAGGACGGCCTTCGAGACGATGTTCTCGGAGGCGATCAGCTCGATCTGGTCCTGCTGCCGCTTCAGCTCGCCCGCGAGGATCCTGGCCAGCGCGGGATCGGCCTCACCGACGCCCTGGTTGAAGAAGTCTTCGGTGGACGGTTGGGCGGGCACGTGCAGGTTCAAGGGCAAGGCCTTTCGCTGGAGCTGCGAGTCTCTGGGCGGCGGAGGCGCCCCCTTTACTCCTGAACGCCCCCGCTTCCAACCGCGCGGCGCGTTCAGATTCTCGGGAACCGATCGCAAGGATTGTGCGTTCACCGGCAAACGCCGGAGCAATGGCCTCGCCATGCCCACGGCAAACCCGCATGTCGAGAGGGGCGGTTGATGAGCGTAGGACCCGATTCCACAGGACCCTCGGGGGAGGATCTCATGCGTCTCGGGGCGGGCATCGTTGCCGCCTACGTGAGTCGGAACGCGGTATCGGCCGAGGCGGTCCCCGACCTGATCCGAACGGTCCATCACGCCCTGACGCAACTGACCGACAGCCCTGCCCCCGTCCAGCCCGAGGAACGGCCGAAGCCCGCGGTCGCGGTCGGCCGATCCGTGCAGCACGACTACATCGTCTGTCTCGAGGACGGGAAGAAGCTCAAGATGCTCAAGCGCTACCTGCGCTCGCGCTACAACATGAGCCCCGACGACTATCGCCGCCGCTGGGGCCTGCCGCCGGACTATCCGATGGTGGCGCCGGCCTATGCCGCGCGGCGCTCGGATTTCGCCAAGAAGATCGGCCTCGGTCGCGGCGTGCGCCGCAGGAAGTGAGCGCTCGATGCCGCGCCTGGATCCGCGGCTTACACCGTTCTGCGGGTGCGGCTACGTGATCGTGGACGCAGACCGCCCGTTCGCGCGTGAGATCTCGATCCACGCCGACGATCCGCTGGCCCCGCAACTCGGCGACAGGTTCACCGTTGAGCGGCGCGGAGTGGTCCACGAGGTGGCGGTGATCGAGACGAACCGGTCCGAGAGCGGCTGGCGCGCCGTCTGCCGGATCACCGACGTCTTCTGACCCCAGAACGACTGAGAGCGCCCCTGCTTCACGCAGGGACGCCCGGGACCAGACCATGTCGGGTTGTGGGTAGGCCTGTTCTTGACTGGGAGTTGAACATGGTTCGCGAGCCGGACCATTGCGCCAAGGCGCCGCAGCCGCGTTTGTCGCACCCCAGGCTGGCGCCGGAACGAAAACGGCCTCCCAGGTTGTCCTGGGAGGCCGTTTCGATGAGGTGGAGAACAGCGCGGATCAGGCCGCGTAGCCGCCCACCCGCTTCACGTTGCAATGGTCCCACAGCTTCTCGAGCGTATCGGCCAGGGCGTCCATCATCCGGTCGTCGTGCGCCGGAGAGGGCGTGAAGCGCAGGCGCTCAGTGCCGCGGGGCACGGTCGGGTAGTTGATCGGCTGGACATAGATGCCGTGCTCTTCCAGCAGGATGTCCGAGATCATCTTGCAGTGGATCGGATCGCCCACCAGCACCGGCACGATGTGGCTGACCGAGGGCATGACCGGGAGGCCGGCGCGCTTCAGACGCGCCTTCAGGGCGGCGGCGCGCTCCTGGTGCGCGACGCGAACCTCGTTGTGCTCCTTGAGGTAGCGAATCGACGCCACCGCGCCCGCGGCCAGGGCCGGCGGCAGCGAGGTGGTGAAGATGAAGCCGTCGGCATAGCTGCGGATGGCGTCGACGATCACCGCGTCGGCGGCGATATAGCCGCCCATCACGCCGAACGCCTTGCCCAGCGTGCCTTCGATGATGTCGATCTCGCCCATCAGGCCTTCACGCTCGGCCACGCCAGCGCCGCGCGGGCCGTACATGCCGACCGCGTGGACCTCGTCGATGTAGGTCATCGCGCCGAACTTCTTGGCGAGGTCGATGGTCCCACGGATGTCGGCGATGTCGCCGTCCATCGAATAGACGCTCTCGAAGGCGATCAGCTTCGGGGCGGCCGGATCGGCCTCGAGCAGCAGTTGCTCGAGATGCTCCAGGTCGTTGTGACGGAACACGCGGCGCTGTTCGCGCTTGCCCGCGCGGATGCCGCTGATCATCGAGTTGTGGTTCAGCTCGTCCGAGAAGACGATCAGGCCGGGAAGGATCTTGTAGAGCGTCGACAGCGACGCCTCGTTCGACACGTAGCCCGACGTGAACAGCAGGGCCGATTCCTTCTGGTGAAGGTCGGCCAGCTCGTGCTCCAGCTCCACGTGATAGTGGGTGGTGCCCGAGATGTTGCGGGTGCCGCCCGAGCCGGCGCCGGCCTCTTCGATGGCCTTGTGCATGGCGTCGAGGACGACCGGATTCTGGCCTTGGCCCAGGTAGTCGTTGGAGCACCACACCGTCACGTCGGTGGTCGAGCCATCGGCGCGGGTCCAGGTGGCTCGCGGGAACTCGCCACGGTGACGCTTCAGATCCGCGAAGACCCGATAACGGCCCTCAGACCGCACCCGGTCCAGCGCGTCGCGGAAGGCAGCCCTGTAATCCATCGACTTTGCTCCCGGTGGCGCGTCTTGTTGTGCGGCGCGCTCACCAGCCCCTTCTTGAATTTGCCATGCCTTTTGGCGCCACGGCTCGGTGTTGTCCATAATACCCCGGGTCGCAGGACCCGAAGTTTCGTGAACGGCCGCATAGAATTCGTCGGCGGCGCGGCCGCCTTGATCCGGATCAACCCGGCTGCACGGACTTCCCCCGCAGCATCTCCAGAATCGCAGAGAAGTCCTTGCCGCCGCCGCCCAGGCGGTCGAACAGGGCGTAGAGCCCCTCGGCGGTCGCGCCCAGCGGCGTCGCCGCGCCGGCCTTGGCCGCGGCTTCCTGCGCCAGCTTGAGGTCCTTCAGCATCATGCCGGTGGCGAAGCCGCCCTCGTAGTCGCGATTCGACGGTGCGGTCGGCACCGGCCCCGGCCACGGGCAGTAGCTGGTGAGGCTCCAGCACTGGCCCGACGACTGCGACGAGATCTCGTGGAACTTCACCGGATCCAGCCCCAGCTTCTCGGCCAGGGCCAGCGCCTCGCAGACGCCGATCATCGAGATTCCGAGGACCATGTTGTTGCAGATCTTGGCGGCCTGCCCTGCCCCGTGGTCGCCCGCGCGGATCGTCGCGCGCGACATCGGGCCGATGGCGTCCTCGACCGCCGCGAAGTCGGGCTCGTCGCAACCGACCATGAAGGCCAGCGTGCCGGCGTCGGCCGCGGCCGTGCCGCCCGAGACCGGGGCGTCGGCGAAGCGGAAGCCGGCGTCCTTGGCCTGTTTCGCCACGGCGCGGGCGCTCTCGACGTCGATCGTCGAGCAGTCGATCAGCAGGGCCGTCTTTGGCGCGTTCGGCAGGATCTGTTCCGCATAGACCTGTCGCACATGCGGCCCGGCCGGCAGCATGGTGATCACCACGTCGGCGGTCTTCACGGCCTCCACGGCCGACGGGGCCTTGCCGCAGCCCGCCGCGGCGGCCTTGTCCAGGGCGGCTGGCGACAGATCGAACGCCACGACCTGCCTTCCGGCCTTCGCCTGGTTGGCGGCCATGCCGCCGCCCATGTTGCCCAGACCGATGAACGCTACGCGGGTCATGCTTCCTCGCCTTCCAGCTCTCGTTGTCTCGTGATGCGGCTCACGCCAGCGGCGACCATTCCTCGTCGGCCGGCAGTGGCGCGAAGATCTCGTCCAGGGTCGCCTCGGTGACGTCCTGCGCCCGCGCCGGATTCCACTTCGGCGCATTGTCCTTGTCGACGATGACGGCCCGAACCCCTTCCAGGAAATCGTGACGCTGCACCACGCGCGCGCCGATCCGGTACTCCATCGCCATGTTCTCGGCGAAGGTCGCCGCCCTGCCGCCCAGTTGGAGCTGTCGGAAGGCCACTTTCATCGTCTGGGGAGACTTGGTCGCCAGCACCTTCAGCTGTTCGGCGGCCCATTCCGTCCCCGCCGCGCTCAGGGCCTCGAGGATGGCCTCCACGCTCTCGCCGCCGAAGATGCGCGCGATCTCGTCCTGGTGCGCGGCCAGGGGGGGACGGCCGGCATCGGCCTCGAACTCGGTGAGCAGGGTCTCGACGCGCGCGGGTTCGGCGACGATCGCGGCCTTCAGATCAGCGATCCGCGCGCTCTCCACATAGTCGGTGGCGATGCCCAGCAACTCGCAGTCGGCCGCCTTGATCCGAGCACCGGTAAGGGCCAGCCAGAGGCCGAAGTGATCCGGCATCCGCGACAGGTACCAGCCACCGCCGACGTCGGGGAACAGACCGATCCCCGTCTCGGGCATGGCGAAGGTCGTCCGCTCGGTGGCCACCCGGAACCGGCAGGGTCGCGACAGGCCGACGCCCCCGCCCATGGTGATCCCGTCCATGATCGCCACTACGTGTTTGGGGTAGTGGAACAGCAGATGGTTCAGCCGGTACTCGGTGAAGAAGAACTCCCGGGCCTGCCTGCCGTCGGCCGCGCCGCTCTCGGCCAGCATGCGGATGTCCCCGCCCGCGCAGAAGCCCCGTTCGCCCGCGTGGTCCAGCAGCACCAGCTCCACCGCCGGATCCTCGCGCCACCTCAGCAGCGCGTCGGTGATCAGGCGGCACATGTTGGTGGTCAGGGCATGGATCGCCTGGGGCCGGTTCAGTGTGATCCGGCCGACGCGCCCTTCGACGCGGGTGATGACTTCAGCTTCGCTCATGCCCGGAACAGCTCCCGCGCGGTGATCACGCGCATGATCTCGTTGGTGCCTTCGAGGATCTGGTGGACCCGCAGGTCCCGCACGATCCGCTCCAGCGGATAGTCGCGCAGGTAGCCGTAGCCGCCGTGCAGCTGCAGCGCCTCGTTGGCGACCTGGAAGCCTGCGTCCGTGGCGAAGCGCTTGGCCATGGCGCAGTACTGCGTGGCCTTCGGATGCTTGTTGTCCAGGGCGTGCGCCGCGCGGCGCACCATCAGCCGGGCCGCGTCCAGCTCGGTGGCCATGTCGGCCAGCCGCCACTGCAGGCCCTGGAACTCCATCAGCGCCTTGCCGAACTGCTTGCGGGTTTCGAGGTACGCCTTGGCCGTATCCAGGGCCAGGCCCGCGCCGCCCAGCGAGCATGAGGCGATGTTGATCCGCCCGCCGTCCAGGCCGGCCATGGCGAACTTGAACCCCTCGCCCTCGTTTCCGATCAGGTTCGCGGCCGGCACGCGGCAGTCGTCGAAGTTCACCTGGGCGGTCGGCTGGGCGTTCCAGCCCATCTTCCGCTCCTGGGCCCCGAACGACAGGCCCGGCGTCCCGTTCTCGACCACGAAGGCCGAGACACCCTTGGCGCCCTCGCCCCCGGTCCGCGCCATCACGACATAGACGTCCGACGTCCCCGCGCCCGAGATGAAGGCCTTGGAGCCGTTCAGCACGTAGTGGTCGCCGTCCCGGGCCGCATTCGTCTTCATCGCCACCGCGTCGGAGCCCGAGCCCGGCTCGGTGAGGCAGTAGGAGGCGATGAGCTCCATCGTCGTCAGTTTCGGCAGGTAACGACGGCGCAGGTCCTCGGCTCCGAACCGGTCGATCATCCACGACGCCATGTTGTGGATCGAGATGAACGCCGCCACCGGCACGTCGCCGTAGCTGAGCTGTTCGAAGACGATCGAGGCGTCGAGGCGCGACAAGGCCGAGCCGCCCACGTCCTCGCGGACATAGAGGCCGGCGAAGCCCAGCTCGGCCGCCTTGCGGATGACGTCGACGGGAAAGTGCTTTTCCTCGTCCCAGCGGGCCGAGTGAGGCGCCAGTTCGGCTTCGGCGAAGGCGCGCGCCGCGTCCTCGATCGCCCGCTGGTCTTCGGTGAGGTTGAAATCCATGGCGCCGGGTTGAGCCCGCGACGCGAGGGCTGTCAATCGTGCGCCGCAGCACTGCCTTATGGTGGTCGCTTTCCCAACCTCCACTTTGAAGCAGGAGGATGACGGGGATGGCGACCGGGAGCCGTTCAGTCCGGTCGCGGGGGACGGTTCGTGGCCGCCGCTTCCTGGCCCTGCTGCTGTCGGTGTTGGCGCATGTGGTCGCGCTGGGCGGATTCGTGCTGAAGCGCGCCGCGGGCGACCTGGAGGCCAATCCGCCGACGGTGCACGTGGAACTGGTGCGACTGGCGCCGATGCCCCGGCCTACGAATGCGCCGACTTCGCCTGCACCGGCCGCGGCCCCCGCCAGGGACGCTGATGAGCCAAGCGCCACCACACCGACCGGGCCCGCATCGCGAGATTCCTCCGGACCCGGCCCCGGTGTCGATCCACGATGGGCTGTCGATCTCAATGGCCCGGTGTTCGCCGACGGTCGCTGGCCGCGGCCAAGGATCGTGGGGCGCTGCGACCCGTTGCGCGACCCGAAGCGCGAGAGCGTCGCTTGCCGACGCGAAGATGCCGTCGCCCGCGGCGTGACCAGGGCCAACGATCCGCGGAACGGGACCGACGAGTTCGCCCGCGAGGCCCGCCACAACGAGGCGGTGAGACGCTACCACGAACTGCCCGGGACCGCCGGCTACCCCGGGATCGGCTGTCACATCTTCCATCGCTGCTAGGCCTTGCGTCAGGCGCCCTTGCGGGTCCAAACCCCCGCCCCATGACCAAAGCCCCCCTCGCCGCCTATCCCGCCCTTCGCATGCGTCGCCTGCGCCAGGCTGACTGGACCCGCCGAATGGTGCGCGAGACCGTGCTGACGCCGAGCGACCTGATCTGGTCGATGGTGGTCCACGAGGGCGAGGGTCAGGTTCCGGTGGGCTCCATGCCCGGGATCTCGCGGCTGTCGGTCAAGGAGGCCGCCGCGGCCGCCAAGGAAGCCCGCGCCCTGGGCATTCCCGCCATCGCCGTCTTCCCGCACATCGACGGGGCCAAGAAGGACGCCACGGGCAAGCTGGCCGCCGATCCGGACGGGGTCGTCTGCCGCGCCGTGAAGGCCATGAAGGACGCCGCGCCCGAGGTCGGGATCATGTGCGACGTCGCCCTCGACCCCTTCACCGATCACGGGCACGACGGCCTCCTGCAGGACGGGCGCATCGTGAACGACGCGACCATCGAGGCGCTCGTCGCCCAGGCGCTGGTCCAGGCCAAGGCGGGCTGCGATATCCTGGCCCCGTCCGACATGATGGACGGCCGGGTCGGCGCCTTGCGCACGGCGCTCGAGCGCGAGGGCCTGCAGGACGTGATGATCATGTCCTATGCCGCGAAGTACGCGTCGGCCTTCTATGGCCCGTACCGGGAGGCCATCGGCTCAGGAAAGCTCGGCACGGGCAGTGTCGACAACCCCGGCGACAAGAAGACCTATCAGATGGACTCGGCCAACCACGCCGAGGCGCTGCGCGAGGTGGCCCTCGACATCGCCGAGGGCGCCGACATGGTCATGGTCAAGCCGGGCATGCCCTATCTCGACGTCGTCCGGCAGGTCGTCGACGCCTTCAACCTGCCGACCTTCGCGTTCCAGGTGTCGGGCGAGTACGCCATGATCATGGCCGCCGCCCAGAACGGCTGGCTGGACGAGGAGCGCTCGATCCTGGAGAGCCTGGGCGCCTTCAAGCGGGCCGGCGCGGCGGGGATCATCACCTACTTCGCGCCGCGGGCGGCGCGGATGCTGGGCGCCTAGGGCAGCCCGGCCCGGGGGACATCCACCTCGGCGACCACGATCCTCCCGGTCTGCGCCTGCGCGGCGGCCTCATGATCCGAGCTGGCCGCCGTGAGCATGAAGAGCGTCCGGCCGTCTTCGCCGCCCAGCATGCAGGCGTAACAGGGCTGGCCGGTCTCCACGATCTCCAGCACCTTGCCGCCCTCGGCGATCCGTACGCACTGGGGCGCGATGGGGTTGGCGATCCAGACGGCGCCCTCGGCGTCGAGGCAGATGCCGTCGGGCACGGCGGGCAGGCAGGGCGCCCAGACGCGCCGGTTCGACAGCTTGCCTCCGACGCCGATGTCGAACGCCGTCAGGACGCCGCCGAGGGTCTCGCCGACGATGAGGGTCTTGCCGTCCGGCGTGATCACCGAACCGTTCGGGAAGTGCATGTCCTCCGCCGCCACCGAGGCGGTTCCGTCCGGCGCGACGTAGGCGAGCCGGGCGGTGGGATGCCGGGCCAGCACGCTCTCGACCCCGCGCGCGTGGATCTCCGTGTCCAGGTCGAACCCGAAGTTCCCCACATAGGCGCCGCCGTGGGAATCCACGACCATGTCGTTGCAATGGAAGTCGGCGATGTGACCCAGTTCGGCATGGACCGAGATCGTGCCGTCGGGCGTGCGGCGCAGGAGCTGGCGCCTGAGCTGCGCGACGATGAGCATCGATCCGTCCGGCGCCCAGCCGAGGCCAGACGGCTGATCGTCGATCTCGAACTCGGTGCGCAGGTCGCCGGCCAGCGACACGGACTTCACCGCATGGGCGTAGAAGTCGCTGAACCACAGCCGGCCGCCATGCCAGCGCGGGCCTTCGCCGAAGTAGATCCCGTCCGTGAGGACCCCGGTCGTCCGTCCCATCCGCTCGCCTCTCTCTCGAAGGTCTTGGCGCGATGATCGTCGAGGTGGTGGGCGCTGTCATCCTTGACGCCACGGGACGCCTGTTGACCGTCCGCAAGCGCGGGACGGAGCGCTTCATGCTGCCCGGCGGAAAGCGGGAGGCGGGCGAAGACGATCTGACCGCCCTCGCCCGCGAGCTCGACGAGGAACTGGGCGTGCGGCTCGCGCACGCCGAACTCCTGGGAGTCTTCGAGGCGCGCGCCGCGAACGAGGCCGGCGCGACGGTACGATCCCACGCCTACCTCGCCGAGATCAGTGGCGACGTGACGATCGCGGCGGAGATCGAGGCGCTACTCTGGCTTGACCAGACCCAGCCGCCCGAGGTCCCGCTCGCCCCCCTGCTCGTGACCGGGATCCTTCCGGCGCTCAGCGCCCGCCGGGCAGCCAGCGCCTGAGGATCGCGTTGACCTTCTCCGGCGCTTCCTGCTGGACCCAGTGCGAGACCCCCGGCAGGCGCTCGATGGTCAGGTCGCGAACGTGGGCTTCTGTGCCGTCCAGCAGTTCGACACCCAGGGCCGTGTCCTGTTCGCCCCACACCACCAGCGTCGGCGTCTCCAGCATCGGCCAGGGTCCGCCGAGCCGGCCGGGCTTTCGGAAGGCCGCGCGGTACCAGTTGATCATCCCGCGGATGGCGCCCGGGCGCTGGGCGTCGCGGGCGTAGCGGTCCAGCACCTCGGGCCCGAAGTTGGTCTTGTCGACCGCCATGTTGAAGAAGGCGCCGCGAATGCCTCGGGCGTCGTTGCGCGTCAGGGACCACTCGGGAACGCCGGGAAGCTGGAAGAAGAACATGTACCAGGACTTCTTCAGCTGGGCCCGGTTGTTGCGCAGGTTCGCCGCCATAACCGCCGGGTGCGGCAGGTTCATGATCACCAGCCGTTCTAACGGTCGGATGCGGTTGATCGCGAACGTCCAGCCAACCCCCGCGCCCCAGTCGTGGGCGATGAGGGTGACCTTCTTCGCGCCGCTGGCGTCGATGATCGCGGCCACATCCTCCATCAGTCGATCGACCTGGTAGTCGGCGACGTCGCGTGGCTTGGGCTCGGTCTCGCCGTAGCCCCGCAGGTCTGGCGCCCAGGCGCGGTAGCCGAGCTCCGCCAGCAGCGGCAGTTGGAACCGCCACGAGAACCGGCTCTCGGGAAAGCCATGCAGGCAGAGCGCCAGATGATCGCCCTCGCCGGCCTCGTCGACGGCGAAGCGGAAGCCGTTGGCCTCGATGGTCCGGGTCTGCATCAGCACAACTCTTCCGTTTGTCCGGTCACGAAGCGTAGCCTTGGCGCCGCGGCGGAACCAAAGGAGGATTCGTGGGCCGGATCGCTACATCCTGCGCATTTGTGCTGACCCTCGCCCTGACCGGCCTGGGTCCGGCCGCCGCCCAGACGCCCGAGGCGGACGCCGGCCTCAAGCTCGCCCAGCAGGTTTTCCGCGCCGCCGACCTGGAAGGCGCGCTGGCCGAGGAACTGCGCAGCGCCGGAAAGATCGTCAATCTGAAGGCGCGCCCGGCCTGGGACGCGATGCTGGTCGAGGCGGTGGAGGAGGAGCTGCGCCACGACATGCCGCTGTTCGAGCGGTTGCTCGCCCGCGCCCTCACCGACGGCATGACGGTCGAGGAGATCAAGGCCGGCGAGGTGATCATGGGCGACCCCTTCATGCAGGGGGCGATCAGGGCCAACATCCGCGGCGGGTTGGCGCCGTCCGGTGGGCCGTCACGGGGCACCGAGCGGGTCGCGAGCAGCCGCGCCGGCCAGTCCTTCCTGCGCAAGCTCGGCGGTTTCGGAGAGCGGATGAAGCCGTACGAGGAAGAGTTCATCGCCGAGCTGTTGCCCGGGGCCTTCCGCCGGTTCGCCGACAAGGCCGAGGCGGCCGAAGCCCAGCGGCCCGACAAGCCGCGCTAGCCGGCGGTGAAGTAGGTGCTTTCGCGGTCGACGCCGGGAAGTTGGATGACGCCCTGGTAGGTGAAGCCGACCTTCCGCAGCACGGCCATCGAGGCGAAGTTCTCCAGGGTGGTGATCGCCGCCAGCTTCGGGATCCCCAGGATCTCGACGGCATGGCGCACGACGCCGGAGGCCGCCTCCTGTGCGTAACCCCGCCCCCAGGCCACGGGCATGAAGGCGTAGCCGACATCCGGCACGTCCAGCCCCTCGCGCTTGATGATTCCCGCGATCCCTACCGGCGCGCCGTCGCTCTTCTGCACGGTGATCCACATGCCGAAGCCGTGATCCCGATAGCTGGCCAGCATCCGTTCCGAAATGTAGCCCTGCGCCTCACCTTCGGTCCGGACGCCGCGATCGCCGATATTCTCGAGGAAACCCGGCGAATTCAGCAGCTCCAGCACGAAGGCGGCGTCCGCTTCGTCCGCCTCGCGCAACGACAACCGGTCGGTTTCCAGCACCTTCGTCAAACGCCCGCTCCCTGCTTCGCGAAACGTCATCTTAACGCCCGTCGCCGACTTTGCCGCTGAAACAGCGTTAAGGCGGGTGAACCATGGCTGTGGGCGAACAGCCTATCATCATCAAGAAGGTGAAGAAGGGTGGCGGTCATGGCCACCACGGCGGCGCGTGGAAGGTCGCCTACGCCGACTTCGTGACCGCCATGATGGCCTTCTTCCTGCTGATGTGGCTGATCAACACGACCAGCCCCGAGCAGAAGCGCGGCATCGCCGACTATTTCGCCCCCGCCAGCGTGTCGCAGACCATGTCCGGCGCCGGAGGCATCCTGGCCGGCACCGCGCTGGGCGCGGACGGCGCCAAGAGCGCCGGCTCGAGCGACATCATCGAGGAACTGGCCCCGTCGTCCGACAATCCCAACGACGGCGACTCCAAGTCGGGCGGTAAGCCCCTGACGCCCGAGCAGGCCGCCGCCGCCGCCGAGAACCTCGCCGCAGCCAAGCGCGAGTCGGCGGCCTTCGCCTCGGCCGCCCAGTCGCTGCGCCAGGCGCTGCAGGACATGCCCGAACTGGCCGAGCTGTCGAAGAACATCATCATCGACGAGACGCCCGAGGGCCTGCGCATCCAGCTGGTCGACCAGGAAGGCCGCTCGATGTTCAACCAGGGCGCCTCGCAGCCGAACGAGCGGGCCAAACTGCTCCTTCGCGCCGTCTCCAAGATCATCAACCAGCTTCCCAACCGCATCAGCATCTACGGCCACACCAGCGCCAGCACCGGCGGCGTGAAGGCCGAAGGCGATTGGGCGCTCTCCGCGGCCCGGGCGGATTCGTCGCGCAAGGTGCTGCAAAGCGCCGGCGTCGAGGCCGATCGCGTCTATCAGGTGTCCGGGAAGGCCAATTCCGAGCCGCTGTACCCCGATGATCCGATGCTTCCGGGCAATCGTCGCATCGCCATCGTGTTGCTGCGGGAGGCCCCGGTGCTGCCGCCGGAGCCGGGGCTGTAGCGAGCGCTTGCGCAGAGGCCCGGCATGACGCCTAATCGGTTCAAGCGCTTGGCTTCGAAGGCGACCGCAGGTCCGTGACGCAGCATTTCCCGACCCGACAGCTCCGGTTCTTCCTGACCGCGCCGTCGCCGTGTCCGTATCTGCCCGAACGCTTCGAGCGGAAGGTGTTCGCTCACCTGCCCCTGTCTGACGGCGCGGCCGTCAACGACAGCCTGACGCAGGTGGGCTTCCGTCGCTCGCAGAACATCGCCTATCGCCCGGCGTGCGAGGCCTGCTCGGCCTGCGTCTCGGCTCGCATCCCGGTGGCCGACTACGCTTTCTCCCGCTCCGAGCGGAAGATTCTGGGCCGCAACGAAGACATTCAGGGCGCCATGGTCGAGGCCGAGGCGACGATGGAGCAGTTCGATCTGCTGCGGCGCTACCTGCTGGCGCGGCACGCCGACGGCGGCATGGCCGAGATGACCTGGCCCGACTACGTGGCGATGGTCGAGGACACCGCCGTCCGCACCCACATCATCGAGTACCGCACGCGGCCGGCCGACGGCGGCCCCGGCGACCTGATCGCCTGCGCCCTGGTCGATCTGATGAGCGACGGCCTGTCGCTGGTCTACAGCTTCTACGATCCCGCCGCGCCGCGCCGCAGCCTGGGCTCGTTCGTGATCCTCGACCACATCAAGCAGGCCCGGGCCACGGGCCTGCCCTACGTCTACCTGGGCTACTGGGTCCGGGGTTCGGAGAAGATGGCCTACAAGGTCCGCTTCTCGCCCATCGAGCTGCTGCGTCCGGACGGCTGGATGCTGGCGGCCGCCCGGGATCTCGACAGCGCCGCCTGATCCGCTGAACCCGACTGTGGACGGTTGCGCCGCCCTGGTGGCGCGAGCCCGGCCGTCGGCCTAAATTCACCCCGTGATCGACATCCGCACCATCCGGCCATGGCCCGCCAGCTGAGGCTGAGCCTTGGGCAGGAGAGCCCTCCGGTCTTCGACGACTTCGCGCGTGGCCCATCCAACGCCGACGCGTTCGCCGCCGTGCGCGCCTGGCCAACATGGCCCGGCGGCTGCCTGGCGCTGGTCGGGCCGAGCGGCGCCGGCAAGTCCCACCTCGCCCGGGCGTGGGCGAGCGAAGTGGGGGCCCTCACGCTGGACCGTCTGGCGCCCGACATCGACGCGGCGGCAGGGCGCCTGGTGTTGCTGGAAGACGCCGACCGGGGCGTGGCCGACGAGGCGCTGTTCCACCTCGTGAACCTGGCCGCGCGCGAAGGCGGTGGGCTCCTGCTTACCGCCAGGACGCTCCCGGGCGCCTGGCCCGCCGCCCTGCCCGACCTGCGCTCGCGTCTGAACGCGCTCATGGTCGCCCAGATCGCTCCGCCCGACGACGAGGTGCTCGAGGGCGCGCTGCGCCGCTTCTTCCAGCGCCGCAACATCCGTCCCGCCGAGGATGTCTACCCCTACCTCCTCGCCCGGATGGGGCGTTCCATCCCCGACGCGGAGGAGATCGTTCGCCGCCTCGACGAGGCGGGCGACGAGGGTTTCAAGCCGGTGACGCGCGTCCTCGCGAGACAGATCCTTGAGAGCGATCTCGGCCTGGACTGACTTTCGGTTCCGCGAACCAAGTATTTTTTGCGGCGCGATAGACAAACCGAATCGTTTTCCGGCAGTGATTTCCACGCGTGGCGCACCGGGCTGCGTTCGGCCGGATATCGAGGATGCTCGCGAGGGTTCCAGCTACGGCCGCACCTGAGCTGGAGATCAAGTTCCAGCTCGGCGCCGGCGCCGTCGAGGCGCTGGAGCGGGAGCTGTTTCCCGCCGATCAGGCGACCGTCTCCCGGATGCACGCGGTCTACTTCGACACCCCGGGTCATGTCCTCCGCGACGCGGGCTTCAGCCTGCGCGTGCGCCGTAAGGGCGAGCGCCATATTCAGACGCTGAAGCATCGCGCGGGCGGCGGGCTGTTCCAACGCGACGAATGGGAAACGCCCGTCGCCGGCCCCGATCTCGATCTCGACGCCCTGGCGGGCACCCCCGCCGAAGCCGTGGTGGCCGACGCGCCGCTGAGCCCCGCCTTCGTGGTGGAGGTCGAGCGTCGCATCCACATCTGGACGCAGGGCGAGACCCGGATCGAGGTCAGCTTCGACACCGGACTGATCACCGCCGACGCGCGCAGCGAACCCATCGCCGAGCTGGAGCTGGAGCTCCTGGCCGGCTCACCCTCCGCCCTCTTCCAGCTCGCGCGCCGCCTGCTGGGCGAGGCGGACCTCACCCTCCTCCTGGAAAGCAAGGCTGAGCGCGGCTATCGCCTGGCCGGCCACGACGGCGTCGCCGCGCTGAAGGCGCAGAAGACCGCGGTCGGCCCGGCCACGACCGGCGCCCAGGCTTTCCAGCTCATCGCGCGGGAGGCCCTCGTTCAGATTGCCGGCAACGCCCGGCTGCTCCAGCGCGCGCACAATCCGGATGTCCTGCATCAGGCCCGCGTGGGCCTACGCCGCCTGCGGGCCGCCCTCGCTGTCTTCAAGGACATGCTGGACCCGGAGGGCCTGAACATGGCCCGCGCCGAGACCAAGTGGCTGGCGGGCGAGCTGTCCCAGGCCCGTGACTTCGACGTCTTCCTTCAGAGCGTCACCGGGCCGGACGAGGTCGAGGAAAAGGCCGGCCGCGCCGCCTTCTTCCGCGCCTTGCGCCACGCCCAGGCCGAGGCCTACGAACGCGCCCTGGCGGCCGTGCGGTGTGAGCGGTTCCGGATCATGTTGCTGGCCCTGGCGGAATGGATCGAGGTCGGCGGCTGGTCGAGGCTGGCCAGCGATCGCCAGCGCGCCTTGCGGGAAGGCTCGGCGGCCGCCCTGGCGGCGCCTGTGATGGAGCGGCTGGACCAGCGTTTCCGGCGGCGCTCGCGCGGCTTCCGTCACCTGGACGCCGAGGCCCGTCACGACATCCGCAAGCAGGGCAAGAAGCTGCGCTACGCCACGGCTTTCTTCGGCGAGGCGTTCCCCGATCACCCCAAGCGCCGCGCCCGCCAGATCGTGGCGCTGAAGACCGTTCAGGACCGGCTGGGCGAGCTGAACGACCTGGCGGTGGCCCGCGTCGTCGTCGCCAAGGTGGTGGGCAAGCGGACCGGCGAGCTGGCGCGGGCGGCCCGACGCGAGCTGGAGCGCCTCGTCCGGGACGAGGACGACCTGCTGCGGGCGGCGCGCGACGCGCTCAAGGTCTATCGGCGCGCGCGGGCGTTCTGGCCCGAGCCGGATGGTGACGAGGCCGTTAACCTTTCACCGCCTAGCTTGCGCAGCGCCTGACCTCGACCGAGTATCCTCCGATGCCGCCGCCAAATGACGTCTCCCCGACGAACGTCTCGTCCTCCGCGCCGGCCGTCAGCGAGCCCGCCCAGATGACGCCGGGCGAGGAGCTCGCCGGATCGCCGGCCCGGTTCTTCAACCGCGAGCTCTCGTGGCTGGCGTTCAATCGCCGTGTGCTCGCCGAGAGCATGAACCTGCGCCATCCGCTGCTGGAGCGGCTGCGGTTCCTGGCGATCAGCGCCAACAACCTTGATGAATTCTACATGGTGCGCGTGGCGGGCCTGAAGGCGCAGGTGCGTGAAGGCGTGCGCTCGCTGAGCCAGGACGGGCTGACCGCGACCGAGCAGCTTGGCCGGGTCAATGAGGCTGCCGCGGACCTGATGTCGGACCAGCAGAGACGCTGGCGCGAGCTGCGCGGCGAGTTGGCCGCCGAAGGCCTGCGCTACATCTCGGCCGATGAGGTCACCGCCGCCGAGCGAACACACCTTGAGCAGCGGTTCCTGGCCGAGCTGTTCCCGGTCCTCACGCCGCTGGCCATCGACCCGGCGCATCCGTTCCCCTTCATCCCGAACCTGGCCTTCTCGCTGGTCCTGAAGATCCGCCGCTTGGACGACGGGCGCGAGATGTACGCCCTGGCGCCCCTGCCCGCGCAGGTCGCGCGCTTCTGGGACGTCGCGCCGGGCCGTCCCTCGACGCGCCGCAAGGCCCAGCGCCGGGTAATCTCGCTGGAGAGCATGGTCACGCTCTTCCTGGACCACCTGTTCCCCGGCTGCGAGATCGAGCAGCAGGGCGTCTTCCGACTGATCCGCGACAGCGACGTCGAGATGGAGGAAGAGGCCGAAGACCTGGTCCGCGAGTTCGAGGCGCGCCTCAAGCAGCGTCGCCTGGGCTCGGTGGTTCGCGTCGAGATCGAAGCGGCGATGCCGGAAGAGCTGCGCGGCTTCATCTGTGAGAGCCTGCACGCCAACCCCGAGGACGTCATCGTCCTGGAAGGGCTGCTGGGCCTGGACGAGCTGTCCCAGATCATCCCCTCGGACCGGCCTGATCTGAAGTTCAAACCCTTCACGCCGCGCTTCCCCGAGCGGATCCGCGATCACGGGGGCGATTGCTTCGCCGCGATCCGCGAGAAGGACATCCTGGTCCACCACCCGTTCGAGAGCTTCGACGTGGTGGTCCAGTTCCTGCGGCAGGCGGCGCGCGACCCCAACGTGCTGGCGATCAAGCAGACGCTGTACCGGACCTCCAAGGACAGCCCGATCGTCGCCGCCCTGATCGAGGCGGCCGAGAACGGCAAGAACGTCACCGCCCTCATCGAGATCAAGGCGCGCTTCGACGAAGAGGCGAACCTGAAGTGGGCCCGCGACCTGGAACGAGCCGGCGTGCATGTGGTCTACGGCTTCATCGAGTGGAAGACCCACGCCAAGTTGTCGACTGTCGTGCGCAAGGAGGGCGACACGCTGCGCAGCTACTGCCACTTCGGCACCGGCAACTACCACCCGATCACCGCGCGCGTTTACACGGACCTCTCGCTCTTCACGACCGAGGCGCCGTTCGGCCGCGACTCCGCCAAGCTGTTCAACTTCATCACCGGCTACGCCCAGCCGGTGGGCCTGGAGCGCCTGTCGTTCTCGCCGATCACCATGAAGCGTGACCTCCAGCGGATGATCGCCAACGAGGCGGCGAACGCCGCGGCAGGCAAGCCGTCCGGCATCTGGGCCAAGATGAACTCCCTGGTCGATCCCGAGATCATCGACAGCCTCTACGCCGCGAGCCAGGCGGGCGTGCCGATCGAGCTCGTGATCCGCGGGATCTGCTGCCTGCGCCCGGGCGTTCCGGGGATGTCGGACAACATCCAGGTGAAGTCGATCGTGGGCCGCTACCTCGAGCATGGACGGATCGTGGCCTTCGCCAACGGCCACGCCATGCCCTCACAGCACGCCCGGGTCTTCATCTCGTCGGCCGACTGGATGCCGCGCAATCTCGACCGCCGGGTGGAGGTCATGACCCCCATCGAGAACCCCACCGTGCACCAGCAGGTGCTCCAGCAGATCATGCTCGCCAACCTCAAGGACGAAGCTCAAAGCTGGACCCTCGACGCCGACGGTGGCTATAGGCGTGATCCTGCCTGGGACCACCCGAACGCCTTTTCGGCGCACGAGTATTTCATGACCAATCCCAGCCTTTCCGGTCGCGGGCAGAGAGTGAAGGACATGCCGCGCGCGATCGAAAATGTGGCCACGCGGGGATAGCATCATCCGCCCGGACGGCCGCCAGGCGGCGGTCATCGACGTCGGATCCAATTCCGTTCGCCTGGTGATCTACCGGGTCGACGGCCGCGCGCTCTGGACGATCTACAACGAGAAGGTTGTGGCCGGTCTCGGCAAGGACCTGCCCACCACCGGCCGGCTCTCGGCCGAGGGCGTCGAGGCGGCTATCGGCGCCCTGCGCCGGTTCCGCGCCGTGCTGGACGGCTGGAAGGCCGAGGAAGTCACCACGGCCGCCACCGCGGCGGTGCGCGAGGCCGCTGACGGTCGGGCCTTCCTGAAGCGGGTCAAGGATGAGACCGGGCTCGAGGTCCGCACGCTCTCCGGCGAGGAGGAGGCGCGCTACGCGGCCCTGGGCGTGATCTGCGGCCAGCCGAACGCCGAGGGCGTGGTCGGCGATCTGGGCGGATCCAGCCTGGAGCTGGTGCGGCTGGACGGGATGACCAACATCCAAGGCGTCACCCTGCCGCTGGGCCCCTTCTCGCTCGGCGCGCCCAAGCCCCTGAACGTCGAGCGCATGCGCCGCACGGTGGACGACCATCTCGCGCCCTATGCCGGGCGCTATGGCACGCCCGAGTTCCACGCCGTGGGCGGCGCCTGGCGGAACCTGGCGCTCCTGCACATGCAGATGGCCGACTATCCGCTGCACGTGGCCCACCAGTACGAGATCCCGCGCGGCGAGGCGCTGGAGCTGGCCCGCTTCGTCCAGCGCCAGTCACGCTCGTCGCTGGAGGGCATCGAGGGGCTGTCCAAGAAGCGCTACGACACCCTGCCCTACTCGGCCCTCGTCCTCGAGCGCCTGATCGAGCGGCTCGGCATCGAACGGCTCGTCTTCTCGGCCTACGGGGTTCGCGAAGGTATGCTCCTGGAAGCCATGCCGCCCGAGGTGCGCCAGCTCGACCCCCTGATCGAGGGCTGCGAGGCGCTGACAGCGCAACGTGGCATCTCGCCCGAACTGGGCCATGCGCTGGAAGCCTGGCTCGGCCCGCTGTTCGAGAGCCTGCCGCCCCTGTTCGGCGGCCGCGACCCCGCGCTGACGGCCGCCGCCTGTCGATTGGCCGACATGGGTGCGCGGCTGCACCCGGATCATCGGGCGGATGTCGCCTTCGACCAGGTGCTGCGCGCACCGCTGGCGGGGCTCAGTCACCCCGAGCGGGCGTTCCTGGCCTGCGTGGCGTTCTCCCGCCATTCGGCCGCCAACCAGCCCCCAGGCGCCGCGCCCCTGGCCCGTGTGCTCTCGCCCGAGCGCCGGCAGCGGGCCCGCGCCCTGGGTTCCGCCATCCGCCTCGGCTGCGACCTCTCCGGCCACAACGCGGGTCTGCTGGAGAAGTCCGCCGTCGCCATCAACGGCGAGCGCCTGCGCCTCACGGTCCTCAGCGGCTGGGAGGACATGTTGCTCGGCGAACAGTCCACGCGCCGCGCACAGGCGCTGGCCCAGGCGTTGAAGCTGAAGCTCGAGATCGGCTGAGGAGAAAGGGGGCGGCGGGTCGGCCAGTCCCCCTCAGGTGGCCTTCGGCAGCAAGTTTCCGGGGTGCTGGAAGTGAAGCCGGAGGGCAAATGAAGAGGGCGGCGCCCCGGTCGCCCGGAACACCGCCCTCTGAACCAGATCCGTTGGGGGACCTGAGCCTTCGAGGTGGAAGACCGGCCCGGCCCTGCTGGTCGCCCAGCCGAACGTCGCCCTGTCGCCCTTGCCACTCCTTCGCGTCCGCTGCGCCGGGTCGCCCCGCCGCCGTCCGCTCCGGAGAGCCTCCTGCCCGCTCGCCGCCCGGTCGCCCGGTCCGCCGCGCCGCAGTTCCTCTCGGCAAGTTCAGGTTCTCGCAGGGGGCGGCGGCGCGCAACGCCCCACCCGACGCCTCCTGTGGGCGATATGGGAGAACGCCGGTGGGCGACCTGTGGACAACCGGGAACGGCCGCTGAAAACGGCCGCCATATCCGCGACTTGCCGGTTGTCCTCAGGAAGGGGCGATCAGCCCGCCTTGGCGGCCTTCGGCGCACGACGCACCTCGACCACGCGCACCCGCGCGCCGTCCAGCACCAGCGCCAGCTCTCCCCGCTTCAGCTTCAGGGCGTCCTCGCCGAACGCCTCGCGCCGCCAGCCCTTGAGGGCGCCGACATCGGCCTCGTCGTCGTTGGCGATCTGCTCCAGGTCCGAGACCGTCGCGATCAGCTTGGACGCCACGCCGGCTTCCTCGGCCCGGGCCTTCAGCAGGACCTTCAGCAATTCCACCACGGCTCCGGCGGCCGGCGAGGCCGGCTGGCGGGTGCGTTCGATCACCGGGGCGTAGGCCTCCGGGTCCTTCAGCGCCTCGCGGATCGCCGCCACCAGGTCGGGCCCGAAGCGCGAGCCGGAGAAGCCCTTGGGCACGGAGCGCAGGCGGTCCAGCCCTTCGGCGTCGGTGGGCGCCTGGGTCGCGATCTCGTCGATCGCCTCGTCCTTCAGGATCCGGCCCCGCGGCTGGTCGCGCAGCTGCGCCGTGCGCTCGCGCCACGCCGCCACGGCGCGGTAGACGGCGAGGTACTTGGCCGTGTGCCGGCGCGGGCGCAGCCGCTTCCAGGCGTTCTCCGGCTCCACGTCGTAGTTCGCGGCGTCGGTGAGGTCGGCCATCTCGTCGGTGACCCAGGCCAGCCGCCCTTCCCGCTCCAGCCGCTCACGCAGCATCGGGTAAAGCCGGGCCAGGTGCGTCACATCCGCCAGGGCGTAGGTGAGCTGGTTGTCGGTCAGCGGCCGCCGGGCCCAATCGGTGAAGCGCGAGCTCTTGTCGAGTTCGATCTTCAGCATCTGACGCACCAGGGCGTCATAGGCGATCTGTTCGCCGAAGCCCGCCGCCATGCCGGCGATCTGGGTGTCGAACAGCGGCCGGGGCATGGCCTGCAGGTTGTTGAAGATTTCCACGTCCTGCCGGGCGGCGTGGAACACCTTGAGGATCTTCTCGTCCCGGAGGATCTCGAGGAACGGCTCCAGGTCGATACCGTCGGCCAGCGGGTCGATCACGGCCTCGTCCGTGGGCGTCGCGGCCTGGATCAGGCACAGCTTCGGCCAGTAGGTCGTCTCGCGCATGAACTCGGTGTCGACCGCGATGAAAGGTTGGCCCTTGATGCGATCACAGAACGCGGCGAGTTCGGCGGTGGTAGTGATAGGCGTCATAAATCAGCTATAGCCCCGCGCGCGGCCGACTCTGCAAGGCCGCAAGCGCGTCTCTCTGCACTTCAAGCCCGGGTTCGTAAATGTCCGAACGGCCAAACGGTCTCACCTACGCCCAGGCCGGCGTCGATATCGATGCCGGAAATGCGCTCGTCGAGCGTATCAAACCGCTGGCGAAATCCACCCGGCGGGCGGGCGCTGAAGCGTCGCTGGGCGGCTTCGGGGCCCTCTTCGACCTCAAGGCGGCCGGCTATGACGATCCGCTGCTGGTGACCACGACGGACGGTGTCGGCACCAAGCTGAAGGTCGCCATCGAGACCGGCATCCACGACACGGTCGGAATCGACCTCGTCGGCATGTGCGTCAACGATCTGCTGGCCCAGGGCGCCGAGCCGCTGATGTTCCTGGACTACTACGCCACCGGCAAGCTGGACGTCGAAGCGGCCGCGGCCGTCGTCGCCGGCATCGCCGAGGGCTGCCGGCAGGCCAACTGCGCCCTGGTGGGCGGCGAAACGGCCGAGATGCCGGGCATGTACTCCGAAGGCGACTACGACATGGCCGGCTTCTGCGTCGGCGCCGTGGATCGCGACAAGGTCATCCCGCGACTGGGCGACCAGCAGCCGGGCGACATCCTGGTCGGCCTCGCCTCCTCCGGGCCGCACTCCAACGGCTATTCGCTGATCCGCCGCATCGTCGAGCGCTCGGGCCTGACCTGGGACGCCCCCGCGCCCTTCGCCAAGGGCAAGACCCTGGCCCAAGCGCTGCTGGAGCCGACGCGGATCTACATCCGCACGGTGCTGCCGCACCTGAAGGCCGGCCGGATCAAGGGCCTGGCGCACATCACCGGCGGCGGCCTGATCGAAAACCCGCCGAGGGCCATTGCCGACGGCCTCGTCCCCAGGTTCGACTGGAACGCCTGGGCGCTGCCCCCGGTGTTCGAGTGGCTGGCCCAGACCGGTGGAGTTTCCGAGCACGAGATGCGCCGCACGTTCAACTGCGGCGTGGGCCTCGTCCTGATCGTCGATCCGCACGACCTTCCCGACGTTCTGGAAGGGCTGGTGCGCGACGGCGAGGAAGCCTTCGTGGTCGGCGAACTGGCGAAGGCCTGAGAAGCCGAAACCTTCCGGCGCTGACGCTGGGGCAGGATCCGCAACCGGAGCGCGCAGGACGCGTTCCGTCGACGAACCAGCATGGGTCCCTCTGTGAAGTCAGCCTGCCTCGCCCTGTTCCTGCTGCCCCTGGCCGCCTGCGCGACGCCCGGCCGCTACTCGGGCCAGCTCTCCAGCTACCACGGCCTGGAGGCCAAGGACGGGACGGTGCGCACCAGCGTCGTGCGCCGCAGCGACAAGGATCGGCTGTCGGCGGTCACCCGCGTCTCGATCCAGCCGGCGCGCCTGGCTGAGAACGATGACACCCGCTGGCTGACCGCCGACGAGCGGGCCGTCCTGCTCCGCGAGGTCGACGCCCAGCTCTGTTTCGAGCTCACCGAACGTTTCAGCCTCGCGCCCACGGGATCAGCCGCCGACGCGGACGTGCGGGTGATCGTCACGCGGGTCGAGCCGACGGGCCGCGCCGCGTCGGCGCTATCGGCCGCCAGCGGCTTCTTCATTCCGGGGCCGATCGGCGTGCGTGTTCCCGGCACGGTGGGCGGCCTCGGCGCGGAGGCCGAGATGATCGCTCCTGACGGCAAGCAGACCGCCGCGCTCGTCTGGAACCGCACGGCGACGCCCATCGGCACCGACGACCCGTCGCTGAGCCGGATCGGCGATGCGCTGCAGTTCGCCGAGCCGTTCGGCGACACCGTCGGGTCCCTCATGACCCCCGAGGGCCGCAAGTCGCGCAAGATCGAGGAGCCGGACCCTTGCGCCGAGTATGGACCGCGGTTCCGACCGGAGGGATGGCTCGCCAGCGCCGCCACCGGGCTCTACATCCCCGGCGCCAGCAAGGCGAAGGCCAACAAGGCCCGTCAGGAGCCGCGCAAGTGACCGGGCGTCAGATCGCCCTCCTCGCCGCCGTGGCCTTCGCCATCGCCTCGCCGGTCGTGCAGGCGGCTGGGTCCATCGGGCTGTCAGCCTCGGAGTTCTCCCGCTCCGGCGACCAGACTCTTCGCGCCGCCGGCTACGCCTTCTCGATCTGGAGCCTGATCTACGCGGGCCTGGTGGCCTTCGCGATCCACCAGGCCCTGCCGCGCCAGCGCGACGACCGGTTGCTGGACGCCATCTGGGGACCGGCCTTCGTGGCGATCACCGGCACGGGCCTCTGGATCTGGGCGTCCGCCTTCGATGCGCGCTGGGCCAGCGTTGGAATCATCGTGGTGTCGGCGGGCTGGCTGACACTCGGACTGGTGAGGGCGGCGCGAACGGAACCCAGGCCAAGCTTGGCGGCACGCGCCTTGGTCTGGTGGCCTTTGTGCCTGCTCGCCGGTTGGCTGACCATTGCCAGCGCGATCAACATCCTGACCGTCATGACCGCGGAGGGGCTCCTGGCCGACACGCCTCGCGCGGCGGCATTCGCCGGTATCGTCGCGGTGCTGATAGTGGCCCTGCTGGTGCTACGCACGCCACGCCTGTCGGCGCACGCCATCCCCATCGCCTGGGGCCTCGCGGCCGTGTGGGTGGCCGAGAACGGCTCCAAGAGCGACGTTGCTGCCGTGGCCCTCGCCTCCGCCGTGCTCGTGGCCGCCTATGCGGCCTGGCAGTCGCGCCCTAACGCAGCGACGCGTTGATCCGGTCCAGCGCCGCCTGTCCCGGCGTCAACTCGGCCTCGCCGAGCTGGTTCAAGGGCGTGGAGACCGTGTCTATCGCGTCGTGGAGATCGCCCGCCTCTGGATCCACGAACAACAGGCCCGTGACGATCTGGCCGCGCGCCTGACGCGCCTGGAGGTAGCCCAGCGCCTGGGCCCGGCTGTTGGGGTTGTAGAGCTCGTTCAGCTTGTGCAGCGACAGCACCGAACCGTCGTGCTGCTGCACGCGCACGGTCTCGCCTGGCTTGTAGTCAACGTGGATCGGGTCGCGCGGGGTGATGACGTCCAGCCGGTTCACCGCCTCGTTGTGCTCGCGCACGTAGTCGAAGCTCTTCGTCGATCCCACGTGGTTGTTGAACTGCACGCAGGGGCTGACGCAATCGATGAAGGCCGCGCCCTTGTGGGCCAAGCCAGCCTTGATCAGCGGCACCAGCTGCGCCTTGTCGCCCGAGAAGCTACGGCCGACGAACGTCGCGCCCATCTGCAGGGCCAGGCTGACCATGTCGATGCCGGCGTCGTGGTTCACCACGCCCTTCTTGGACTTCGAGCCCTTATCCGAGGTCGCCGAGAACTGGCCCTTGGTCAGGCCGTACACGCCGTTGTTCTCGACGATGTAGAGCATGTTCACGCCGCGCCGGATCGCGTGGGCGAACTGGCCCAGGCCGATGGAGGCGCTATCCCCGTCGCCCGAGACACCCAGGTAGATCAGCTCGCGGTTGGCGAGATTGGCTCCCGTCAGCACCGAGGGCATCCGCCCGTGCACGGTGTTGAAGCCGTGGCTGTTGCCGAGGAAGTAGTCCGGGGTCTTCGACGAGCAGCCGATGCCCGACAGCTTCGCGACCCGATGCGGCGGCAGCTCCAGCTCGAAGCAGGCCTGGATGATGGCCGCCGAGATGCTGTCATGGCCGCAGCCGGCGCACAGGGTCGAGACCGACCCCTCGTAGTCGCGCCGGGTGTAGCCGAGGCCGTTCTTCGCCAGCGCCGGGTGATGCAACTGCGGCTTGGTGATGTAGGTCATTCGGCGGCCTCGATCTGGCCCAGCGCCATGTGCTGGGCGATGGCGCCGGCGATGAACCGGGCGGTGATGGGCGTTCCGTCGTAGTGCAGCACCGGGACCAGCTTGCCCGGATCGACCTCGCCCTCGTTGACGATCAGGGTCCGCAGCTGGGCGTCGCGGTTCTGTTCGACCACGAAGACGCGCTCGTGCGCCGCGATGAACTCGAACACCGAGTCCGCGAACGGGAAGCCGCGCACCCGAAGAGCGTTCAGCCGCCGGCCTTGAGCCTCCAGCATCTCCAGCGCCTCATGCATGGCCGGGGTCGTGGAGCCGAAATAGATCACCCCGTCCTTCGCCTTGCCCTTGGCGGCGCGCAGGATCGGCTGCGGCACCAGGGTCTTCGCGGTCTCGAACTTGCGGAGCAGCCGCTCCATGTTGTCGACGTAGACCGCGCCCTCCTCGGAGTAGCGCGCATACGGATTGCGGGAGGTTCCGCGGGTGAAATAGCCGCCCTTGGTCGGGTGCGTGCCCGGATAGGTGCGGTACGGGATCCCGTCGCCATCCACTTCCTTGTAGCGGCCGAAGTCGGCGCCGGCCTCCAGCATCTCGGCGGTCATCACCTTGCCGCGGTCCAGGCGGCGGCTGTCGTCCCACTGGAAGGGCGGGACCAGCCATTCGTTCATACCGATGTCGAGATCCAGCATGACGAAGACCGTGGTCTGCAGCCGGTCGGCGAGGTCGAACGCCTGCGCTCCCATCTCGAAGCAGTCGCCCGGATCGGCCGGCAGCAGCATCGGATGCTTTGTGTCCCCATGCCCGGCATAGGCGGCGGCGATCAGGTCCGCCTGTTGCGTCCGCGTGGGCATGCCGGTCGACGGCCCCCCACGCTGGACATCGAAGATCACCGCAGGAATCTCGGCGAAGTAGCTGAGACCAATGAACTCTGTCATGAGCGAGACGCCCGGGCCGGACGTCGCCGTGAAGGCCCGGCAACCGTTCCAGCCAGCGCCGACCACCATGCCGATCGAGGCGATCTCATCCTCGCCCTGGATGATGGCGTAGCGTGACTGTCCGGTCTCAGGATCTTTTCGCAAGTCCTGGCAATAGCTGGTGAAAGCTTCCGCCAGCGACGTCGAAGGCGTGATCGGGTACCAGGCGCAGACCGTCGCGCCGCCGTACACCGCGCCCAGAGCGGCCGCCTGGTTGCCCTCGACGTAGATCCGGTCGCCGACCCCGTCGGCGGGCCGCACCTGCAGCGGCAGGGGCGTCAGGCGCTCCCGTACATAGCCGTAGCCCATGTGCAGGGCCTCGACGTTCGCCTTGATCAGCCGGTCCTTGCCGGCGAAGTCGTCGGCCAGCAAGCCCTCGATCGCCGCCGGATCGATCCCCAACAGCGCCGCCAGCGCGCCGACGTAGATGGTGTTCTTGAAGAGTTGCCGCTCTCGCGGGAGGTCGTAGGCCTCGTTGCACCTGGCCGTCAGCGGCACACCGATGACCGTGATGTCCTCGCGAAAGCGGCCCAGCGGCAACGGCTTGGTGCTGTCGTAGAACAGGAAGCCCCCGCTCTCGATCTCGGCGACGTCGCGATCCCAGGTCTGCGGGTTCATGGCGACCATCAGGTCGACGCCGCCGCGCCGGCCCAGATGACCGGCCTCGGTGACCCGCACTTCGTACCAGGTCGGCAGACCCTGGATGTTCGACGGGAAGATGTTCCGCGCCGCCACCGGCACGCCCATGCGCATGATGGCGCGCGCGAACAGGCCGTTCGCGCTGGCCGAACCCGACCCGTTCACATTGGCGAACTTGACGACGAAGTCGTTGATCCGCGCCTTGCCGGGCTGGGGCTTCACCGTGTCAGGCATTGCGGCCCCGCGTGCGTCGTTTCCAGGAAGAACTTCTGCATGTCCCAGGCGCCGGTCGGGCACCGCTCGGCGCAGAGGCCGCAGTGCAGGCAGACGTCCTCGTCCTTGGCCATGACACGCCCCGTGGAGAGCTTGCCCGACACGTAGAGATCCTGGGTCAGGTTGGTCGCCGGCGCCTTCAGCCGATTACGAAGCTCGGCCTCTTCGCCGTCCTCGGTGAAGGTGATGCAGTCCATCGGGCAGATATCGACGCATGCGTCGCACTCGATGCACAGCTTGTCGGCGAAGACGGTCTGGACGTCACAGTTCAGGCAGCGCTGGGCCTCCTTCAGCGCCAGGTCGCGGTCGAAGCCGAGTTCCACCTCCAGCCGCACGTCGCGCAAAGCCTCGACCTTGTCGCGCATGGGCACGCGGTATCGCAGGTCGTTGGAGACGTCGTTGTCGTAGCTCCACTCGTGGATACCCATCTTCTGGCTGACCAGTGTCGCGCCGGGCGGCGGCCGAACCGTGACGTCCTCGCCATGGCAGAACCGGTGGATGGAAACGGCCGCCTCATGGCCGTGCGCCACGGCCCAGATGATGTTCTTGGGGCCGAAGGCCGCGTCACCGCCGAAGAACACGCCAGGCAGGCTCGACTGGAACGTCGCCGCGTCCACGCGCGGCATGTGCCACTCGTCGAACTCCAGGCCGACGTCGTCCTCGATCCAGGGGAAGGCGTTCTCCTGCCCCACGGCCACCAGCACGTCGTCGCATTCGTGGTGCTCGTCCGGCTCGCCCGATGGGACGAGCCGGCGTCGTCCCCGCGCGTCGTACTCCACCTTGACCACCTCGAAGAGCACGCCGGTGAGCCGGCCGCCCTCATGGGTGAAGGCCTTGGGAACGCGGTAGTTGAGGATCGGGATATCCTCATGCATCGCGTCCTCCTTCTCCCAAGGGGACGCCTTCATCTCCTCGAAGCCGGAGCGGACGATGACCTTCACGTCTTCCCCGCCCAGTCGGCGGGAGGTCCGGCAGCAGTCCATGGCCGTGTTGCCGCCGCCCAGGACGATGACCCGGCGACCGATCTTCTCGATGTGACCGAACGAGACGCTGGCCAGCCAGTCGATGCCGATGTGGACGTTGGCGGCGGCCTCCCCGCGTCCGGGGATGTCGAGGTCCCGGCCTCGCGGCGCGCCCGATCCGATGAAGACCGCGTCATAGCCTTCGGCCAGCAGGCCCTTCAGGCTCTCGACCCGCCGCCCCAGGCGCAACTCGACGCCGCCCAGGCGGCTCACGTAGCCCACCTCCTCGTCGATCACCTCTTCCGGCAGGCGGAAGCGCGGGATCTGGCTGCGGATGAAGCCGCCGGCCTTGGCCTCGCCATCGTAGACGACGAGATCGTAGCCGAGGGTCGCCAGGTCCCGGGCGACGGTCAGCGACGCCGGCCCCGCGCCCACCAACGCCACGCGCTTGCCGTTCCGCGCCGTGGCCGGCTCGGGCATGCGGTCCAGCACGTCGCCCTTGTTGTCGGCGGCCACGCGCTTCAGCCGACAGATCGCCACCGGCTCGTCCTCGACCCGCCCGCGCCGGCAGGCCGGCTCGCAGGGGCGGTCGCACGTTCGTCCCAGGACACCCGGAAAGACGTTGGACTTCCAGTTGATCATGTAGGCGTCGGCGTAGCGGCCGTCCGCGATCAGGCGGATGTATTCCGGCACTGGCGTGTGAGCCGGACAGGCCCACTGGCAATCGACGACCTTGTGAAAGTAGTCAGACTCAAGCTCACGCGTGCGCTGCAAAACTCGCTTCCTTCCCGGGACGCTCTACTCCCGAGACGGCGAAGTCGAACCCTGCGTGCTGCAGAGATGGCTCCGCGCCCCGACGCGGCGTTCATGGGTGGAGGTTAGGCTCGGTACGCAGCGGAAGCCAAACGATTCCTGATCGCGGTTCACCGATTTCTGTTCGCCGCAATGCAGCAACATGCGCTCTCCTGAAGAGCACCGGGGCATGATCTTTCCAACGGAAGTGTGATCGCACCGCGACCCATTTCGGGCACAGGGCCGTTGGCGGCTGTGACAGGTAAATGATACCTTAATCGTCGGGAGAGGCCCTGCTGGCGCAGGGTAGATGGGAGAGCCTGCATGGACATGCCGACTGAACGCGTGCCCGAAACCAAGACGTCTCTGCTGGACGACGCCGCCGTTGCGCTGCCGCTCGATCCTGCCGAAGCCCTCGACCTGCACCGCGCGATCAACGAGCGCCGGGCCCAGGTCGAGAAGCCCGAACTGCTGCGCGGCATCCGCGCGCTCTGAACCCGGCCGCGGTTCTTCCGCGGCCACCACAATCGCAGATCAAACAAGAAGGGCCCCGGGATCGCTCCCGGGGCCCTTCCCTTTTCCGTGTCTCGCCGCCGCTTACTCGGCGTAGCCGGCCGGCAGGTCGTCTTCCTTGAGGAGGTCGTCCTTCGAGACCTGCTTCTCCTCGACCTTGGCCTTCGAGATGATCAGGTCGACGACCTTGTCCTCGAAGATCGGCGCGCGGAGCTGGGCCTGGGCGTTCGGGTTCTCGCGCAACAGGTTGAACACCTGCTGAGCTTGCGGGCCGTACTTGCGGGCCTCGTTCAGGATCGCCTGGCTGAGTTCCTGCTCGGTCACCGTGACGTTGGCGTTGCGGCCGATCTCGGCCAGCACCAGGCCCAGGCGCACGCGGCGCTCGGCGATCTTGCGGTATTCCTTCTCGAGCTGCTCGTCGGTCTTGTCCGCGTCCTCGGGCGGCAGCGAACCGGCTTCCTTGTCCTGCTGGACCTGTTGCCAGATCGAGCCGAACTCGGCCTCGACCATCTTCGGCGGCAGCGGGAAGTCGTGCTTGGAATCCAGCTCGTCGAGCAGGGCGCGCTTCAGCTTGAAGCGCGAGGCGCCGGCGTACTGTTCCTCGAGGTTGCCCTTCACCAGGTCCTTGAGGTTCTGCAGGCCTTCCAGGCCCAGGCGCTTGGCGAACTCGTCGTCGGCCGGCGCGTCGACCGGGCCGCGGACTTCCTTCACCTTGGTTTCGAACTCGGCGTCCTTACCGGCCAGGTGCGCGGCCTGATACTCGGCCGGGAACGTGACCTTCACGGTGACGTCGCTGTCCGGCTTGGCGCCGACCAGCTGCTCTTCGAAGCCCGGGATGAACTGGCCCGAACCCAGCACCAGCTCCACGTCCTGGGCGGTGCCGCCCTCGAACGCATCGCCGTCGACGCGGCCGATGAAGTCGATGACGACCTGGTCGCCGTCCTTCGCCTTCACGGTCTTGCCGGTCTTGGCTTCGAACGTGCGGTTCTGCTTGGCGAGATCGGCGACGGCCTCGTCCACTTCCTCTTCGGTCGGCGCGTAGACCGGCTTCTCGAGCGAGAGCGTCGCGGCGTCCACCGGCTCGAACTCGGGCATCAGGTCGACGGCCAGTTCGAAGGCCAGGTCAGCCTTGCCGTCCATGACGGCCTCGATGTCGCCTTCCGGCGTCAGGTTCGGGTCGCCGGCGGGGCGCAGCTTGTTGTCGTCGAGGACCTTCTGGGTCGTCTCGTTCAGGGTCTGCTGGACCACTTCGCTCATCAGCGCCTTGCCGTACAGGCGACGCACGTGAGCCGCCGGCACCTTGCCGGGGCGGAAGCCCTTCACGTTGAGGGTCGGGGCGATTTCCTTGATCCGCGCCTCGAGACGCTCGGCCAGATCGGCGACGGGGACCGTGACGCCATAGACCCGGCTCAGACCTTCGCCAGACTTCTCAACGATTTGCAGCGACATTTTCTAGTTTCCCGGACCTGGCGCGAGGTGCGCTTTGTCCGCCTCTGAAGTCAAACTGGGAAGGCCGCCGGACATGGCCCGGCGGCGCGAAGCGGCCCTTATGTCACGGCCCGCCGGTAGGTGAAAGCCCCTCTCCGCCGCTCGGCACTTGACGGCCGCGGCATCACCCGCGATGGCAGGCGCCTGCCTCATGCGGATGTGGCGGAATTGGTAGACGCACTGGATTTAGGTTCCAGTGCACAGGACCCATAGCTTCAAATGAATCGATAGTTTTCAGCATATTTGGCGGAAACATATGTCTGAAGCTGTGTCCGGTCGCCCAGTTTTCAGGGCACCGAACAGTGGCGCGCTGCGCCTCGCGACTGGTCCGCGACCGCAGCTCTTCCGTAGCGGCGCGGCAATGGTGAGCAGATTCGCCGCAAAAATTCGCCTTCCTTTGGATGGCCGCACATGGCGGGGCAGTTGCCGCAATAGGCCGTTAACAGAATCGCGCCAGCTAGTTAACATCTGTTGCAGAAAGTATCCTGTCGAACTGCTGAGTATAGCTCTACGATTCACACGGGGTGATGCAGTATGGGCGATCAGAAAATAATAGACGATTTGTATCGTCACATATTGAACGGGCGGCTTGATCTGGTACTTCGCGGTGCGCGCAGGGTCGGAGATCTAAATCGACCATCCACGATTAGCGCCGACACCTTGCTGATGGCTGCAGTCCAAGATGAACAGGGTCGGCTTGTTGAGGGGCTTGTTCGAGCGGGCGCGGATCCTGACTTTTCCGTCGATGGGATTTCGCCGCGCCAGCACGCCACGCTCTATCAGATGTCCGGCATTCTCCGGATCCTGGATAGGCCAAGCGTCTTAGTTCGCGGGCGGCGACGGGTCTGAGGACCGGCCTGCTCCGTGGGCCTGCAGGCTAACCTCTTGCTTTTCTGCAAGCAGCGCCTCCAAGAAGCGGTACATTTCAGTTAGGTCGCCGGACGCTCTGGCATCCAGCTTGAGCCGTTGCCAATCCACGTGACGAGCTGCTTGCAGCCTAGACGTCTGTTCAATCGCTTTCGCGAGAAATGTGGATCGGCGCGCGAAGTCAGCGCTCAGGCGCGAATTGGCAACCTGCAGAATGTATACCGAAAGAGCCAGAGACAGGGTGGCAAGGATTATGTCCACCCCGTCGGTCAACGTTCCATCAGATTTGAGAGCCGTGAACAGGAATGAGCAGATGCCAATGACGACCGACGAGCCAGAGAGAAACCTAAGCCAAAACTTTGACCGGTCGTCTGACCGCCGCTCACGCGCATAGATCTCGCGCAAGTCGTCCTCGGTGTCTGATAGGGACGAGAGCGCTGAGAAAACGGCCTCATCGATCGTTTTCAGCACGTCGGACTGATCATCTGCCGACGTTGGCGGGCCGGGCGGCGTGTCGATTGTCTTTATTGGGGCTGGCTGATCTTGGACGGCTTTTGGCAGGCCCACTGGCTCCTCGATCGTCTCCATCCGGGGGAGCGACTCGTCCGTCATAGGTCGTACTTGCCGTCCTTCCGGGAGGGCGGCCGGCACTGGCACGCGAACTTGCCAGGAAATAGGTAGCGGTTGACCGGCCGACAAACCATCTGTGGGTGCGAGCACCTGTGGCTACGCGGACAGTTCGTCATCTTGTTGATGTCGTATTTGTGGAAGTACCCGCGCCGCCGCCTAGCTCCAGAAATCGCCTTCAGCGCCTTTTGAGGAGAAAGTCGCGCACAGCACTTCCGGTCGTAATTTCGCCAGTAGTCAGGATCGGTCCATTCGGGGCGGCCAAGATCGTGGCCGACGAACAGTCCCGCGATGTACTCCGCATCCTCAGCAAAAAGCAGCTCGACTTTCGAACGACCGATCTCACGGATCGCAATGAAGGGTGGAAGGTTAGAGAGGGACGCGCGATCGTGGCGGTCAATATCAACAACTAGCGGCATTCCCCCTCCCAGGCTTCGCGTGGATTGTTGCGTCTGCCATCACGGAAAACAACCTGAGATTCGCCGCTCTCGTCAGTGGCTAGGATGTGGAGGCGTTCGCCTCATGGTGCGATGGCCGTCCGCGTTCGCGGACTCTATGGCCACCGGTCTTCGCCGTTCGGCTCATCCCTTCGCGGGCGCATCGCCTTCGTGCTGCGCTGGAGCGGACCTTCGGACTTTTTCGCTGATTTGAGTGGTGCGGGTGGAGGGACTCGAACCCCCACGCCTAGGCGCTTGGACCTAAACCAAGTGCGTCTACCAATTCCGCCACACCCGCTCCGGACGCCCCTTATAGCCGGTTCGCTCGAAAATTCCACGCCACGGAATTTATAGAAGAATCAGGTCGTTTTGGCGCCAAGGAGCCCTTCCGGAAGGTGCATCGGCCCTTCATCGACGGGCTTGGCCTTCTTCGCCCCCTTCGCCCGCCGCACGTTAATGATCGAGGCCTCGATACGGTCCTTGATGTGGGATGCGTAGTGGTCCTCGATCCTCTTGACCGACGTCCGCCAGCTTTTGGCGATGGCGTGGATGTTGGCCCCCTCCGTAAGGCGGAAGCTGATGTAGGTGTGTCGGTCTTGCCGCGGACGTTGATGACGAGAAGGGGCTCCTTCGTCGCGCGGTCGTATTCGACCGACACATCGCGGACTTGGAGCTTTACCGCTTCGTCGCGGCGAAGGCCGGTGTTCGCCATGAAGAGCACCAAGTCATGCAGGTCCTCATGGGAGCGCCGGTCGGCGTCGCGGTGGGCAGGCGCAGCGGCGGCTTTCCCGGTCGCGTTGTAGAGCCGTTTGTACTCCTCCGGTGAGAATCACGCCTGGCGGCTCTTCTTGCTGTCCTTCATGTAGCGCTGGTCGAAGGTCGGCATGTAGGGTAGCCAACCGAGATCGACGGCGGGTTGACGACACGAGAGGGCGGCGAGAGGTGACAGCTCCGCCGACGCCGGGCAAAAGGCGGCGATGCCGCGCGGTGTGCTCTTCGTTCACAACAATTTCCCGGGTCAGTTCCGTGACCTGACGCGGACGCTCATGCAGCGGGACGTTCCCATCGCCGCGATCGGCCAGCACTACGCCGCCGCAGTCCCCGGGGTCCCGACCGCGCGCTACAACCTGCAGCGCGGAACCACGCCTGGGATCTACAGCCTCGCCATCCGGGCCGAGGCCGACCTGATCCGCGCCCGGCACGCGCTGGAAGCCGGCCGCGCCCTGAAGCAGCAGGGTGTCGATCCGCAGGTGATCGTTGGACACCCCGGCTGGGGGGAGATGACCTTCCTGTCCGACCTCTGGCCCGACGCCAGGAAGGTCGCTTTCGCCGAGCTCTACTACCACGGTCGCGGCTACGACGTGGACTTCGACAGCGAGTTCGGCACGGCTGACGATGAGGCGATCTTCAAGGCCGACGCCAAGAACGCCGTGATGGCCATGGCCTTCGCCGAAGCCGACATCATCGTATCCCCGACCCGCTTCCAGGCCGACACCCTGCCCAGGGCGTTCCGGCAGAACCTGCGGATCTTCCATGAGGGCGTCGATGTCGAAGCCATACGCCCGATGGCCGCCGAGCCGTTCGTATTGGACGACGGTCGCGTGATCGCGCCCGGCACGCCGCTGATCACCTATGTGAACAATCACATGGAGCCGGTGCGGGGGCTGCACATCCTGGCCCGCGCCCTGCCCCGCCTGCTGGACGAGGTCCCCGACGCCCAGGTCATCCTGATCGGCGACCCCGACCGGCCGGCCTATGGCGGCGCGGCGCCGGACGGTCGCCGCTGGCAGGACGTCTGCTTCGACGGCGTCGACTACGATCCCTCGCGCGTGCACTTCATGGGTCGGGTGGCGCATGAGCGCATGCTGGCGGCGATGCGCCTGGGCGTGGCCCACGTCTACTACACCTACCCGTTCGTGCTCTCCTGGTCGCTCAGCGAGGCGATGGCCAGCGGGTGCTATGTCATCGCGTCCGACACCGCGCCGGTCCGGGACGCGATCCGGGATGGCGTCAATGGCCGCCTGCTGCCGTTCTTCGACGTCGACGCCCTGGCGGGCGCCATGATCGACGCCTGTCGCAATCCCGGCGCGTCCGCGCCGCTACGCGCGGCCGCCCGCGAGACGTCCGTCGAGATGTTCGACCGCAACAAGGGGCGCGACGCCTGGCTGGCGGTCCTGCGCGAACTGGGGGTCGAGATCCCCCCGGCCTAGCCGCAGCGGACCTGTTTGATCAGGCCGGTCTTGGCGTCGAAGAAGAAGTTCAGGCGACGCTCGTTGAAGTCCATCGTGATGGCGCAGGTAGTACAGGCCACCCGCTGCAGCTCTGGCTTCACCGGCACAGGGATCTCGCTGCGCGGACGATCGATCAGATGCTGATACTCCCGCGCGCCGCAGGTGTCGGCGGCCGGCTCCGGCGTCGCCGCGGGCGGCGGTGCGGTCACGGGCGGCGGCGGCGCGGGCGCCTCACGCGGTGGGGTCGAACAGGCGCCGGCCAGGGCCAGCACGGCCAATGCAATCCGCTTCATCCCTGCTTCTCCCATCCCCGGCCGTTCTGCCGCCAGTACGACACCGGCAGCCCCTTGGCCTTCGCGTCCCGGTACTGCCCCCTCGCGTTCTGCAGCTGGCCCTCATCGGCCCCGTCGAACATGACGACGCAGCGCTGGTACCCGGCGAGGTCGCCCGGCTCGGCGCCGTCCACCAGGAACAACGCGTCGGCGGCGTTCGGGTTGTCGGTCCGGGTCGTCAGCAGGATCGGCTGGCGCGCCGCGCCCGGCTCGTCGGCCGGGGCATGCGGAAGGAAGCTTTCGTCGCGATAGCTCCACAACCAGCCGTCCAGGTGCTCGATCCGCTCCCCCGCGGAGGAACGGACGATCGCGCGCCAGCCACGCTGCAAGGTCTTCTCCAGCAGCTCAGGCAAGGCCTGGTCGAGCCCCGTCTGCTCCAGGTGGTAGAACCAGACCTCGCAGGCCCCGGCGGTCACGTCAGCCCTCGTACTTGTCCTGCACCATGCGGTTCAGCAGGCGCACGCCGTAGCCGGTGGCCCCGTCCGGGATGGTCGGCACGGACGACGGCTTCTTCCAGGCGGTCGAGGCGATGTCGAGGTGCGCCCAGGGCAGGCCATTGACGAACTTCTGCAGGAACAGCGCGGCGGTGATCGAGCCGGCCGGCCGGCCCCCGGTGTTCTTCACATCGGCGATCACCGAGTCGATCTGCTTGTTGTAGGCGTCGGGGATCGGCAGCCGCCACAGGGGCTCCGCCTCGGCTTCGGACGCGGCCAGCAGGTTGCCCGCCAGTTCGTCGTTGTTCGAGAAGCAGCCGGCGTAGTCGTTGCCCAGCGAGATGATGATCGCGCCGGTCAGGGTGGCGAGGTCGACCATGAACTTCGGCTTGAAGCGGTCCTGGCAGTACCAGAGCGCGTCGGCCAGCACGAGCCGGCCCTCGGCGTCGGTATTGATGATCTCGATGGTCTGACCCGACATGGACGTAACCACGTCGCCGGGACGCTGGGCGTTTCCGTCGGGCATGTTCTCGACGAGGCCGAGGATTCCGATGACGTTGGCCTTCGCCTTGCGCGCGGCCAGGGCGTACATCAGGCCCGCGACGGCGCCGGCGCCGCCCATGTCCCACTTCATGTCCTCCATGCCGTCGGCCGGCTTGAGGGAGATGCCGCCGGTGTCGAAGCAGACGCCCTTGCCGACGAAGGCCACGGGTTGGGCCGACTTGTCGGCGGCGCCCAGCCACTTGATCACCACGAGCTGGCTTTCGCGAACGCTGCCCTGGCCCACGCCCAGCAGCGAACCCATGCCCAGCGCCGTCATCTCGGCCTCGCCGAGGATCTCGACCTCCAGCCCCAGGCGCTCCAGCTCCTTCACCCGGCGCGCGAACTCGGCGGGGTAGAGAACATTCGGCGGCTCAGAGACGAGGTCGCGGGTGAAGCTGATCGCATCGGCCAGGCCGGCCAGCGGCGGGAACGTCGCCAGGGCCGCGTCGGGCGCATCGGCCACGACCTCGGTCTTCTGGATGGACGGCTTCTTGTCGGCGGCTTCCTTGGTGCGATACTTGTCGAAGCGATAGCTGGCCAGGCGCACGCCCAGCGCCGCGCGCGCGGCCAGGTCGGCCGACCCGGCGCCCTCGATGCGCAGCACCTCCAGGCCGGAGGTCTTCACCGCGGCATAGGCCGAGGCCGCCGCATTCTCCGCGGCGATGGCGTCGAACGCGGCGCGCTTGCCGCCACCCACCAGCACCAGTCGCCCGGCGTCGACGCCCTGCGGCGCCAGAATGTCCAGGGTTTGCCCCTTGGCGCCCGTGAAGCGGCTGGCCGCGACGGCCTGCCCGATGGCGCCGTCCTGCGCTTCGCCCTCGAAGACGATGCGGGCCAGCGCGGCCTTTGCGGGAACCGCGGCGCCGGCCGCGACGAACTGGATATCCATAGTCACACTCTCTTGGGGTCTAGGCTGGTCGCCCCGGCGTCTGGTTGCCGGGACCGGCGACGCATGGTTTAGAACACCTCCGCGGCCGGGGCGCGTCTAAAACTCCGGGCTAGCTGCTTTTCGCAAGACCGATGCGCCTGATCGACCGATATCTCCTACGCCAGCTGCTTGGGCCGGTGGCCCTGGCCACCCTGGCGCTGACGGCGGTCGCCCTGCTCTCGCAGAGCCTGGCCGGGCTGGACCTCATCGTGAACCAGCGCCAGAGCGCGCTCGTGTTCCTGAAGGTCACGCTGCTCTACATGCCGCAGCTCATCAATCTGATCCTGCCCGTCGCGGTGTTCGTGGCGGCGCTTGTGGCGCTGAACCGGCTGCACACCGAGCAGGAGATCGTCGTCTGCTTCGCCGGCGGCATGAGCCGCTGGCGGGTGATCTCGCCCGCCATCCGCTTGGCCTGCACCATCGCCTTCATGGCGCTGGTCATGAACGTCTTCGTCCAGCCGGCCGCCTTCCGGACCCTGCGCCAGGAACTGTTCCAGGTCCGAACCGACCTGGCGGCGACCCTCGTCCGTGAGGGCGAGTTCACCGAACCGGCTCCCGGCCTCACCGTCTATGCCCAGAGCGTCGACGGCCAGGGCAACCTGCGGAACCTGTTCATCCACCAGACCAAACCGGACGGCGGCACGACCACCTACACGGCCGAGAAGGGTCGCGTGGGCCGCGCCCAGGGCCGGCCGGTGCTGTTCATGACCAACGGCTCGAACCAGGAGTTCTCCAGCCGGGGCGTGCTGAACTACCTGACGTTCAAGGAATACATCTTCGACCTGTCGCCGATGGCGAACTCGGACGAGCTGATCCACTACAAGCCCTCGGATCGCTGGCTACACGAGCTGTTCTTCCCCGATCTCCAGCAGGATTGGGAGCGGCGCAACCGGCTCGAGTTGCTGGCCGAGGGCAACGCACGGATCGCCTCGCCGCTCTACAACATCGCCTTCATGACCCTGGCCCTGGCCGCCATCATCGGCGGCGGCTTCTCGCGCCTCGGGTACGGCCGGCGGATCATGGTGATGGGCGCGGTGGCCGCCGGCGTGCGCCTGATCGGCTTCCTGGCCCAGTCCGCCGCCGAGGACAGCGCCTGGCTGAACCTGCTGCAGTACGCGGTGCCGCTGGGCGCGATCTGGGCCGGCATGGCGATGATCTTCCGCCAGAAGGTCTCGAAGGTTTCACGGGGCGTCCGACGCATCGGGCCGGCGGCCGCGGGAGCCGGCGCATGATGGGCCTGGGCCGCATCGAACGCTACGTGGTCGGCTACATGCTGCTGGGCGTGCTGACCTGGCTCGCCATCCTGTCGTCCGTGGTGCTGCTGATCCAGTTCGTGGAGCTCACCAGCCAGGTCGGCACCCGCGCGGACGTGGGCGCGGACAGCATCTTCCAGCTGACTCTGCTGCGCCTCCCGTCACTGATGCAGATCCTGCTGCCGTTCTGCTTCCTGTTCGGCTGCATCGGAGCCTTCGTGGGCCTCAACCGGCGCAGTGAGCTGGTGGCCATGCGGGCGGCCGGCATCTCGGCCTGGCGGTTCATCCTGCCGTCGGCCGTGGGGGCCTTCGTGCTCGGTGTGGTCGCGGTGGGCGGCCTGAACCCGCTGGCCGCCGCCCTGAACGCCCAGTTCGAGGCCCAGCGCGCGCGGCTGATGGACAACTACCTGGGAGACCAGCCCAAGGACATCTGGCTGCGCCAGGGCGACGACACGAGCCAGATCGTGATCCACGCCCGCGACCGCGACCTGCGCGGCAGCGTGCCCACGTTGAAGGGCGTCTCGCTCTTCATCTATGAGAAGAACCCGGCGGGGCAGCCTGAGTTTCGTCGGCGTCTCGAAGCGGCGGAAGCGACCCTGATGCCCGGCTTCTGGCGTCTGAAGGACGTTCGAGAGGCCACGGCCGGCGATTCCTCGATCCGCTCGGCCACGCTGTCGATCCGTTCGACGCTGGACGCGGAGGCCGCGATGGAGAGCCTGGCCTCGCCCGAGGCCATCGCCTTCTGGCGCCTGCCGCGCGCGATCCAGCTCACCGAACAGGCCGGCTTCTCGGCCTCGGGCTACCGGCTACGCTTCCAGCAGCTCCTGTCGACGCCGCTGCTCTTCGCGGCCATGTCGATTCTAGCCGCCGCCTTCTCGCTGCGCCTGGCGCGACTCGGCGGCCTGGCCGGGCTCGCGGGCGCCGGCGTGGCCCTGGGCTTCGTCATGTTCTTCCTGAACCAGTTCGCCGGCGCGCTGGCGAAGGCCGACATCATTCCGCTCTTCGCCGCCGCCTGGGCGCCCGCCGTGCTGGCGCTCCTCTTCGGCGTCACTCTGCTCTGTTATACCGAAGACGGTTGAATCGCCGGCCTGCAGCGCTATGCATCGCAGGCCTGACATAAAATAGGCGCGTCCGCGCTGAAGCTGCCGCAACGACCGGCGCCGTGAAGTCCCGGCGCCACTGGGGAACGAGAGAGGGTTGATGAGTCAGCGTCGGCGTCCGCCGCGAGCCGCAGGCAAGCGCGCCCTCCTGGCCGGCGCGGCCCTGGCCGTGCTTTGCGCCGAGCCCGCCCTTGCCCAGCAAGGCCGGCGCGCGGCCGAGGCGGCTGCGGCCGAGGCCGCCATGGCGGCAAAGCCGAAACCCGCCGCCGATCTCGCCCGCGACGGCCTGCAGCCCGACGAAATGTACATGGAGGCCGACGAGGTCATCCGTGAGGACGACGCCGGAATCACCACGGCGCAGGGCAACATCGAGATCCGCTACGACGGCCGCACGCTGCGCGCCGACAAGCTGGTCTACGACGACAAGAGCGGCGTGATCCGCGCCTACGGCAACATCGTCGTGGTCAATTCCGACGGCACCTTCGAGTTCGCCGAGGAAATGGTCCTCGACGACAAGATGCGCGCCGGCGTGGCCCTCGGCTTCTCCGCGCGCCTCCAGGACAACGTCAAGATCGCCGCGGCCACCGCCGCCCAGCGCAGCGAGACGGTCCAGGAACTCAACAAGGCGATCTACACGCCCTGCGAGATCTGCGCCGCCGACGGGTCTCCCAAGACCCCCAGCTGGTCCGTGGCCGCCGATCGGGTGGTGCGCGATAAGAAGCGGCGCATCGTCTACTACCGGAACGCCCGCTTCCGCCTGTTCGGAGTCTCTGTCGCCTACCTGCCGGTGTTCTGGCACGCCGACCCCGCCGCCGAGCGGGTCTCCGGCTTCCTGGTGCCCAAGGGCTCCGTCTCGGATCGCCGCGGCCTGTCGTACGAGCAGCCCTACTACTGGGCCATTTCGCCGTCGGCCGACGCCACGATCAGCCCCCAGATCAACTCGAAGATCGCGCCGTTCCTGAACGGCCAGGTCCGTAAGCGCTTCTACTCGGGCGATGTGGACCTGCGGTTCGGCTACACCCACGCCCGCGACTTCGACGGGAAGGGCAACGAGCTGGTCGGGACCAAAACCGACCGCAGCTACATACTGGGCCGCGGATCGTTCCAGATCGACGAGAAGTGGCTGTGGGGCTTCACCGCCGAACGCACCTCGGACGACCTGATCTTCGACAAGTACGAGATCGGCAAGGTCTACATCAGCCGCGGCCCCTACGTCGCCGACGACCGGCGGCTGATCTCGCAGCTCTACACGATCCGCCAGGACGAACGGTCCTACTTCTCGGCCGCCGCCATGACGATCCAGGGTCTGCGGCCCAGCGCCATCGACCCGGTGACAGGCTTCGCCACCGGCGAGAACGATCGCGTCTTCCCGATCATCGGGCCGCTGATCGAGGGACACTATCAGCCCGAGACCAAGATCGCCGGGGGCCGCCTGCGCGTGCACACCAGCGCCGTCGTGCTGAGCCGCGAGCAGTCGCAGACCGACCTGACCCAGCGCCTTCCCGGCCTGGACAGCGCCCGGGCCACCGGCGAGCTCGACTGGCGCAGCAACTACACCACCACCTCGGGCATCCGCGTTTCGCCGTTCGTGAACGTGCGCACCGACGCCTACGCGATCCGGGACATCCTCACCGGCGTCGGCTCGGCCACGCGCAAGGACGACATGACCCGCTTCCTGGCCACGGGGGGCGTCGACGTCAGCTATCCGTTCTTCAAGCGGTCGGGGAACTCCACCATCGTGCTGGAGCCGGTGGCCCAGGTCGCGGCGTCACCCAATGCCAAGCAGATCGTCATCGGCCGCACCTCGGCGGGCGATCCGATCTACCTCAACGAAGACAGCGTGGCCTTCGAGTTCGACGAATCCACCCTGTTCCGCGCCAACAAGTTCCCCGGCTACGACCTCTACGAGGACGGCGTGCGCTTCAACGTGGCCGGTCGCGCCACGGTGATGTGGGACGACGGCCGCCGCGCCAACCTGCTGGTCGGCCGCAGCTTCCGCACCGAGACGAACGACGTCTTCACCGACCGCTCGGGTCTGCGCAACAAGTCTTCGGACTGGATCGTGGCGGCCGACGCCCAGCCGATCCGCGGCGTCTCGATGTTCGCCCGCGCCCGCCTCGACAGCGACAGCCTGGACATCCACCGCCTGGAAGCCGGCGCGAACGCGTACAACAAGTACGGCTCGGGCTTCGTCCGCTATCTGACCGACGACTTCGACATCAATGGCCAGAAGCGCGAGAACCTGGACCTCGGCGGCGAGGTCTATCTGGGCAAGAGCTACGGCGTCAGCTTCTATGGCAACCGCGACCTGCGCCAGGATTCCTGGGTCATCCGGGACGTCGGCGTGTTCTATCGCGACGACTGCCTGCGGGTTGATGTGATCTATCGCCGCGAAGACACCATCGTCGGGCGTCTGCTACCCAGCGAGTCCGTCTCTGTACGCCTAACGCTCGCCACATTGGGCGGGTCATTCAATGGCAGATAAAATGGGCCCCGTTCGGCTCCACGAAGGAAGACTTTCGTCCATGATGCGTTACCTGACGGGCCCGACCGCGCGGAGCGCCGCGCTGGCCTGTGTGCTCGCCACCCTGGGCGTCCAGACCTCTGCCGCACAGCAATCAGACGCCCCGGTCGGCACCACTCCGGCCGAGACCGAAGCGCCTCAGGCCGCACGCGCGCCGCAAGGTCTGTCGGAGTCGGTCGCCGCGGTCGTCAACGACGACATCATCTCGACCTATGACCTGGGTCAGCGGATGCGCCTGCTGATCGCGACCTCGGGCGTCCAACCCACGCAGGAGAACCTGCCACAGTTCCAGCGCGAGGCCCTGGTCTCGCTGGTGGACGAACGCCTGCAGTTCCAGGAACTGCGCCGGGTCGAGCGCGAGCAGAAGATCGACATCCTCGCCGACGACACGGAAGTCGACGAAGAGATCGACGGCATGGCGCAGCAGAACAACATGAACCGCCAGCAGTTCCTGGGCTTCCTGGGCTCGCGCGGCATCGGCGTGGACACCCTTCGTCAGCAGCTGCGCGCGCAGATCAGCTGGGCGCGCTGGATCCGCGGTCGCTACGGCAGCCGTCTGCGCGTCGGCGACGACCAGATCGCCGCGACCCAGGCCCGCCTCGCGGCGCAAGCCGCCAAGCCGCAATACAACATCGGCGAAGTGCTGCTGGACGCCACCCGCGTCGGCGGCATGCAGCAGGCCATGGCCGGCGCTCAGCAGCTGGTGTCCCAGATGCAGCAAGGCGCGCCGTTCCCGGCCGTCGCCCGTCAGTTCTCGTCGCTGCCCACGGCGGCCACCGGCGGCGACGCCGGCTGGGTCAGCGCCAGCGAGGTGCCGCCCGAGGTGGCGCCCGTGCTGGAACAGCTGCGCCCCGGCCAGCTCTCCCAGCCGATCGCGGTGCGCGACGGCGTCTACATCATCTACCTCAAGGACAAGCGCGCCGGGGGCAACACCACCCTGGTCAGCCTGAAGCAGGCGGCCGTTCCGCTGCCGCAGGGCGCGTCCGCCGAGGATGAAGCCGCCGCTCGCGCAAAGCTGGTGGCGCTGAAGCCCCAGATCCCGAACTGCGCCGGCCTCGAGGCCGCGGCCCAGAAGGTGCAGGGCGTGGTGGCCGGCGATCTGGGCGAGGCCGAGGTCGGCGACCTCGCGGCCCCGTTCCGGGAAGCCTCCGAAAACCTCAAGGTCGGCGAGATCTCCGATCCCATCCGCACCAACGCGGGCCTGCACCTGGTCGCCGTGTGCGCCCGACGCACGGCCGGTGGCGGCCAGATGGACAAGGAGCAGATCGAGGCGCGCCTGTTCAGCCAGCAGCTGAGCATGATCGCCCGCCGCTACATGCGCGACCTGCGCAACTCGGCGACCATCGAGACCCGGTGAAGCCCGGCCCCCTCGCCCTGACCCTCGGCGACCCGGCCGGCGTCGGCCCGGAAATCGTCGTCAAGGCATGGCGGGCGCTGAAGGATCGGGGCCCGGCCTTTTTCGTCGTCGGCGACGCGCGTTCGCTCGCGTCAGCCCCGACGTCCAGCGCCGGCATCATCCGCGCCATCGCGACGCCGGCCGAGGCCGAGGCCGCGTTCAGCGAGGCCATCCCCGTTCTCGACCTGCCGTTGCGCGCGCCGGTGGTGGCCGGCCAGCCCAGCCCCGCTTCCGCGGGAGCGATCATCCAGTGGATCGAAACCGCCGTCGGCCTCGCGCTGTCGCGCACCGTGGCGGGCGTAGTCACCGCGCCGATCGCCAAGGCGCCGCTCTATGAGGCCGGGTTCAAGTTTCCGGGCCACACCGAGTTCCTCGGGGAACTGACGGCCGCCGCGCGCTACGATGGCGCGCGCGGGCCGATCATGATGCTGACCGCGGGTGACCTGCGCGCGACGCTGGTCACGGTCCACGAGCCGCTGGCCAAGGTGGCGGGGAAGCTCACCATCGAGGCCATCGTCAACGCCGGCCTCGTGACCGCCCAGGCCCTGCGCCGAGACTTCGGCATCCCCAGCCCGCGCGTGGCGGTGGCCGGACTCAACCCCCATGCCGGCGAGAGCGGTTCCATCGGGCGGGAGGAGGTCGAGATCGTCGCCCCCGCGATCCGGGCCCTGGTCGACCTGGGCGTGGACGCGCGCGGCCCCTACCCCGCCGACACCATGTTCCACGACGAGGCGCGCAGCCGCTACGACGGTGCGGTCTGCCTCTACCACGACCAAGCCCTGATCCCGGTGAAGATGATCGACTTCTGGGGTGGGGTGAACGTCACGCTCGGCCTGCCCATCGTGCGCACATCGCCCGACCACGGCACCGCGTTCGACATCGCCGACCGTGGGATCGCGCGCGAGGACAGCCTGGTCGCCGCCATCCGCCTGGCGGACGAGATCGCCCGCCGCCGCCCATGAGCCTCGACACCCTGCCCACCCTGCGCGAAGCGCTCGAGGCCCACGGACTCTGGGCGAAGAAGGCGTTCGGCCAGCACTTCCTCCTGGACCTCAACGTCACGCGCAAGATCGCCAGGCTGGCCCAGGTGGGCGAAGGCGATCATGTGATCGAGGTCGGCCCGGGCCCCGGAGGCCTGACCCGGGCGCTGCTGGAGACCGGAGCGCGGGTCACCGCCGTCGAGAAGGACGAGCGCTTCCGCCCCTTGCTGGAAGAGGTGTCGGCCGTCGCGCCGAACCTGGAGCTGGTGTTCGGCGACGCCCTCAAGGTCGACGAAGCGTCCATCGCTGGCGTCGCGCCGGCGCACCTCGTCTCGAACCTCCCGTACAACGTCGGCACACCGCTGCTGATCAAGTGGCTGACGGGGCCCTGGACGCCCGCGTCCCTGACCCTGATGTTCCAGCGCGAGGTGGTGGATCGGATCACCGAGGGCCCCGGCGAGGACGCCTACGGCCGGCTGGGCGTGATCGTCCAGGCCACGTGCAAGGCCCAACGGGTGCTGGATGCGCCGGCCCGGGCGTTCACCCCTCCGCCCAAGGTGGACTCGGCCGTCGTCCGCCTGGAGCCGTTGGCGACGCGGCCCAGCGCGGAGCGCCTGGACGCCCTGCAACGCATCACCGCCGCCGCGTTCGGCCAGCGTCGCAAGATGCTGCGTTCCAGTCTGAAGGTCCTGGGTGGCGAGGACCTGATCGTCGCAGCGGGCCTGGACCCGCAGGCGCGCGCCGAGGTCATTCCCGTCGACGGGTTCATGGCGCTGGCCGACGCGTGGCTTGCGCGCCGCTGATCCAGCGGGTCCCATGACCGCGGATTCGAAGGGGGACGGGGCATGCTGACGCTTCTGGGCGTCGCCGCGGTGGTCGTGGGGTTCGCCGTCCGGCTGAATCCCCTGCTGGTCGTGGTGATCGCCGCCTTCGTCACCGGCCTTGCCGCCGGTCTCTCACCCGTCGACGTGCTGAAGGCCTTTGGCAAGGCGTTCAACGAGAACCGCTTCGTCAGCGCCGCCTACCTCGTCCTGCCGGTGATCGGGGTGGTGGAGCGCGCCGGCCTGCAGGAACGCGCGCGGGCCCTCATCGCGAAGTTCCGTGGCGTGTCGGTAGGGCCGTTTCTCATCGGCTACCTCGCCTTCCGCCAGATCACCTCGGCGCTGGGGCTGACCTCCATTGCCGGCCACGCCCAGAGCATCCGCCCGATGGTGGCGCCGATGGCGGAGGGCGCGGTCGAGGCCAGGACCGGCCCCCTGGACGACGACACCCGCCAGCGCACGCGCGCCATGGCCTCGGCCACCGACAACATCGGCCTGTTCTTCGGCGAGGACATCTTCATCGCCATCGGCTCGATCCTGCTCATGGTCGGCTTCTTGGCCTCCAGCGGCATCACCATGGACCCGATCCACCTGTCGCTCTGGGCCATTCCCACGGCCATCGTCGCCTTCGTCCTGCACGCCGCCCGCCTGGTGCTGTTCGACCGGCGCATCCGCCGGAGTTCCGCGCCGTGATCAAACTGGGCGCCGTCTATGTCCTGGCGGGATTGGTCTTCGCTGCCTTCGCCGTGCTGAGCGCGCTGGACCGGAACAACGGCAAGCGCTTCGGGAACGCCGCCTTCTGGGCGCTGGTCTCGACCAGCTTCCTGGCGGGCGACATCCTGGGCGATCTCGGCAACGGCGTCCTCGTGCTCGGGCTGGCCGCCATCGCCGGCTTCGGTCTGCTGGGCCGTGGCCAGCCCGCCACGACATCGCCCGACGAGCGTCGCCTCCTCGCCGAGCGGTTCGGCGAGAAGCTGTTCGTCCCGGCCCTCACGCTTCCCGTCGTCGTGGCCTTCGGCGTGCTGGTGCTGAAGCCGCTGGAGTTCGGCGGTCAGCCCCTGCTGGACCCCAAGCAGGCGACCCTCCTGTCGCTCGCCCTCGCGGCGGTCATCGCCGTCGGCGTGGGCCTCATCCTGCTGCGCCAGCCGGTCATGAGCCCACTCCAGGAAGGCCGGCGCCTGATGGACACCGTCGGTTGGGCGGCGCTGCTGCCTCAGATGCTGGCGGCCCTGGGCGCCGTCTTCGCGCTGGCCGGAGTCGGAGACCTCATCGGCCAGCTCGTCACCGACTGGATCCCGATGGACGCGCGCCTGACCGCCGTTGCGGTCTACTGCCTGGGCATGGCCGGTTTCACGATCATCATGGGCAACGCCTTCGCGGCTTTCCCGGTCATGACCGCCGGGATCGGCCTGCCGATCCTGATCAAGCAGTTCGGAGGAGACCCCGCCGTGGTCTGCTCCATCGGCATGTTGTCGGGGTTCTGCGGCACGCTGATGACGCCGCTGGCCGCGAACTTCAATCTGGTGCCGGCCGCCCTGCTGGAATTGCCCGACCGCTACGCCGTCATCAAGGCGCAGATTCCCACCGCCCTGCCCCTGCTGATCGCCAATCTGGTGCTGATGTATGTCCTCGCCTTCTGACGCCCGGCTGACGCCGGAACTGGCGTCCAGTTTCGCCCGCATCGCCCTGGGTCACGTCGGGCGCGAGTATCCCAACAAGATGGACACGGTGCTGACCGGTCCCGGTGACGTGAAGAGCCCGCGCGGACAGCACCCGATCTTCTTCGGCAGCTTCGACTGGCACTCCTGCGTCCACGGCTATTGGACACTCGCGACCGTCCTACGCCTCTTTCCGGAGATCGCCGAGGCCGCCTCGATCCGTGCGCTGTTCGATGACAGCTTCACCGCCGACAAGGTGGCGGTGGAGACCGCCTATGTCCTTCGGCCCGCCTCACGCGGGTTCGAGCGCCCGTACGGCTGGGGCTGGCTCCTGAAGCTGCAGGCCGAACTCCTGCGGCACGAGGCCCCCTGGGCGGCGGCGCTGCAGCCACTGGCCGACGCCTTCGCCCAGCGCTTCCGCGACTTCCTGCCGATCGCGGCCTATCCGATCCGCACGGGAGTCCACTCCTCGACGGCCTTCGCCTTGCGCCTGTCGGCGGACTACGCCGAGGCGTGCGGCGATGAGGCCCTGCTCGCGCTCTTCAAGCGCCGGGCCGCCGACTGGTACGCGAACGACCGGGACGCCGCCGCGTGGGAGCCGTCGCTGGATGACTTCCTCTCGCCCACGCTGATGGAGGCCGCCTGCATGGCGCGGCTGACATCACCCGACAGCTTCTCCGACTGGTTCGAGGGCTTCCTGCCAAAGGCGACACAGCGGGCGCCCGCCAGCCTCTTCTCTCCGGTGACGCCCACCGATCGCAGCGATGGCAAGATCGCCCACCTGGACGGCCTGAACCTCTCGCGCGCCTGGTGCTGGCGCGAGCTCTCGGCGACGCTGCCGGCCGAGCACCCCGCCCAGGCGGCGATGCGTGAAGCGGCCGATCGCCACCTCGCCGCGGCCCTGCCCCACGTGGCCGGCGACTACATGGGCGAGCACTGGCTGGCGTCGTTCGCCCTGTTGGCCCTGTTGGCCTAGCGCGGCGGCATCCTGGGGAACTGCGGCAGTCCCTCGTGGGTGAGGTGCCAGGGCTGCGCATCCTCCATGTAGAGGTGCAGGTTCGGCGTGTAGCCGCCCGGCTCGTCCAGCGCGCCCAGCTTCACCGGGTAGAACGGGGTCGGATCGGCCGTCACCGTATAGAGCGGCGAGCCGCATTCCGCGCAGAAGGCGCGCCCGACCTCGTTCCCGCTGTCGGCCGTGGAAGTGTAGATCTTCGGCTCGCCCTTGGTGACCTCGAAGCTGGGCTTCATGGCCAGCGCGACGTAGTTCGGCGGGCCGCCCGTCGCCCGCTGACAGGCCCGACAGTGACACACCCCGACACCGGCCAGAGGCCCGGCGATCTTGAAGCGGATGGCTCCGCAGGCGCAGCCGCCCTCGATGTCGCTCATGTCGTCTCCCCCTCCTGGATCGGGCCTTAGGCTACCGGCTCGGCCGCCTTCTCCAGCACGAAATCGTCCGGGTTGGGCGCCAACGTCGCCTTCCAGTAGTCGATCAGGCCGAAGGGCCAGTTCTGGCTCACCCGGCCAAAGCTGTTCTTGTACCAGCTGGACACATTGGGAGAGCCCCAGGCCCAGCCGGCGTTGGCCGCATCGACCCTGGCGTTGAACTCGTCGTGGACCGCGACCTTGGGCTCCAGCGCCTGGGCGCCCGTTTCGGCCAGCAGCTTCAGCGCGCCTACGATGTAGCGGATCGAGCACTCCGAGAAGAAGATGATCGAGCCGTTGACCACGATGTTGGTGTTCGGGCCGTAGGTGATGAAGAAGTTCGGGAAGCCCGGCACCGTCATGCCCAGATACGCCTTGGCGTCACCGCCCCAGGTATCGTGCAGGTCGCGGCCACCGCGGCCCTTCACAGTCAGGAACGACAGGAAGTTCGAGGCCTGGAAGCCCGTGCTGTAGATCAGCACGTCGAACTCGTGCTCGACGCCGTCGGCCGTGACGATGCCCTTCGGCGTGATCCTGGTGATCTTGTCCGTCACGAGCTCGACGTTCTCGCGCTGCAGGGCCGCCAACCAGACGCCGTTGTCCAGCACCGCCCGCTTACCGCCGATCGGATAGTTCGGCGTCACCTTGTCGAGCAGGTCCGGCCGGATGGTCATCTGCGCCCGATAGCTCTCGAGCACCTGCTCGCGGAGCAAGGCGTTCTCCGCGCTCACCGCGCCCGGGCCGCCGTTCCAGGTGGGATCGGACTTCACCATCGGCAGGAAGCCCTCGGTGGTCGTCCAGAACAGGTAGAAGCGGTACCATTTGTCGAAGTAGGGCACGTGCTCCAGCACCCACTTCATGCTGTCCGGCACGCTGTCGTGGTAGTTCGGCGCGGGCAGGCCCCAGGGCGGCGAGCGCTGAAACACCGTCAGCTGCGCCACGTCCGGGGCGATCTCGGGCACGAACTGGTAGGCCGACGCCCCGGTGCCGATGACGCCGATGCGCTTGCCCTGCAGGTCCACGTCGTGTCGCCACTCGGCCGAATGGAAGGCCGGCCCCTCGAAAGTCCCGAGGCCCTCGATATCGGGCATGCGGGGCCGATTGAGCTGGCCCACCGCGGTGATGACCGCGTTGGCCTCGATCACCTCGGTCCTGCCGTCACGCCCCTTCAGCGTGGCGCGCCAGACACTGCGCGCTTCATCCCACGCGACGGTCTCGACCAGGGTCTCGAAGCGGATGTGCTTGCGCAGGTCGTACTTGGCGGCGATGCCGCGGAAGTACTCCAGCAGCACCGGCTGCGGCGAGAAATGCTGGGGCCAGGCATGGCTCGGCTCGAACGAGTAGCTGTACATGTGGTTCGAGTTGTCGACCCGGCAGCCGGGATAGGTGTTCTCGAACCATGTGCCGCCGACGTCGGCGTTCTTGTCGACGATCTCGAAGGGCACTCCGGCCTGCGCGAGGCGGATGCCGGCCAGCAGGCCGGTCATCCCGGCGCCGATCACCAGGACGTTCAGCTTGCGCGCCGCCTCCTGGAGCTGCGGCTGATCGAACTGCGGATCCTTGGTGGACTTCCCGGCCAAGGTGAGTTCATCGACCAGGAAGTCGACGTACTCCTCCGGGATCGGCGCGCCCGACACGAAGTCCATCTGCCGGCGCAGGGTCGCCGTGTCGGTCTTCTCCATCTGCAGCGGCTTGCCGCCCAGATAGGCGCGGATCGCCTCCGCCGCCGCCTTGCGAGCCTCGTCCTGCACCTCTGGAGCAATGCCGATGTCCAGCCGGTCCAGCGGGTTGTAGACGGGCGCCCACTCGGGCCGTAGCCAGCTGGTGTCGCCGGTCATGTGGACCATGGCCGTCATCAGCGCCGGGAAGTGCGCGTCCTTCAGCACCTCTTCCAGGTTCGAGGGGATCTGCGCCATGCGTTCCTGCCCATAGGTTATCGTTGTTCTGGGGGCAGAATGACTCCCGACGGCGAGCGGCGGAAGTCCTCACGCTACGTCAGTGGCTTAGGCCTGTGACGTATGGATACGCGCCGCGACATCCGGAGCCAGCGCCATGCCGGAGGCGGCGAGGTTCTCTTTCAGGTGCGCGGCCCGGGTCGCCCCGAACACCGCCGCACTCACACCGGGATTGTTCAGCACATAGGCCAGCGCGGCCTGCGATCCGGTCATCCCGTCGAGGTGGTGCAGGAAGCCGAAGCGCCGCCCCCTGGCCAGCTCGCCGCGGTGCTTGGCGAGGGCCCGGGCGGCGTACCAGAGGTCCTGCGGTCCCCTGAGGCGCGCCAGCAGCGGCCGGGTGTGCCCCATGGCCAGCGGCATCCCGGCCAGAACGCCCTTCCCCGCCGCAGCCGCCCTGGCGATCAGCGGTTCACGCTCCGGGCGCAGCACGTTGTAGTCCACCATCACGACGTCGACCTGAGCGAGCCCGATCGCGTGCTCGATGACGGCGGGATCGAAGCTGTTAAGCCCCACCGCCCGGGCGAGTCCCCTGGTCTTCAGGGTCTCCAGCGTCGGCAGCAGCGCGTCCAGCTCGCCTGCTGACGGCCCATGCAGTTGCAGCAGGCCCAGGCTGTCCAGACCGAGGTTCCGCAGGCTGCGCTCGGCGCTGGCCACGATAGCCGACGGGCTCATGTCGCGGGCGATGCGACCGCCGCTCGCGTGATAGGTGCCGGCCTTGGTGGCGATGACCAGGCCGGACGTGTCCCGCCCCTTCAGGGCGCGCCCCAGCCTCGGTTCAGCCTCCCCCGCCGAGTAGCTGGCCCCGGTATCGAAGAGGGTGACCCCGCCCTCGAGCGCCTGATGTACGAGGCCCACGGCGATCTTCTCGTCGAAGCGCGGCTTGCCCCACCAGCTTGCACAGCCGAAGCCGAGTTCGGAGACGGTGAGCCCGGTTCGCCCGAGCGGTCGGTGGCGCATCAGCGCGCCGTGTCGAAGGCGGCGGCGATGGCGGGCGCGACGACGGACTTCCACGCGTCTGTCGTCGGCATCACCGGGTCGAAGTGGCCGACGCCCTTGATCTCGATGGCCCGGCCCGCATCTCCCGCGCCCCTCACCTTGCCCGCATAGGCCTCGCCCGTGTCCGGGGGCATGACATGGTCGAACTCGCCGTGGATCATGGTGACCGCGACGCCCGTGGGCAGCAGCTCGGCGGGCGAGGTCTCGGGATAGGTCGACGGCGGCGCGACCTGAGCGATCGAGGGGCCGCACGCCCCGGCGAACACACCCGCGTGAGGCCTGAGGTCCCCGATGCCGCCCAGGCTGACCACGGCGCGGATCTTCAACGGATCGGAGCGCCAGAGCTGGCTGTCCTTCGGCAGTTTCGCCCGTGAGGCCGCCCACAGCGCCAGATGTCCGCCGGCGGAATGGCCCACGCCGACGACGCGGTTCAGGTCCAGGCCGTACTTGGGCGCCTCCGTCCGCAGGCGGTCAACGGCGGCCGCGACATCTAGGTAGGTCCCCGGGAACCCGGCGCCCGCTTCGCCGAGCTTGCGGTACTCGACGTTCCAGACCGCGTAGCCACGCGCCGCGAGGTCCGCCGCGATGCCGCTGGTCTGGGTCAGCCCCTGGTACTCGGCGAGGTAGCAGCCGCCGTGCAGCATCACGACGACCGGGTAAGGCGCCTTGCCGCCTTTCGGGAGGAAGAGCTCGACGACCTGGGCCGGCGCGTCGCCATAGGCGACCCGGGCATCCGGCTGAACCTGTGACTGGGCCATGTAGGCCTCGACCGTGGCTGGCTCAGCCATGGCGGGACCTGCAGCGACCGTGATGCTCAAGGCCAACAGCCATCGCTTCACGCGATCCTCCAGGCTGGTGGGCGGCGAGGGATTCGAACCCCCGACCCCCTCGGTGTAAACGAGGTGCTCTAACCAGCTGAGCTAGCCGCCCTTTCGGCCGCTTCTAGAGCAGCCTACGCCTGATTGGCGAGAGGTTTGCCGACGTTCTCGTGGCTGAGCCATGAGGAAAAGAACCGGCCGACGATCAGGAACACCACGGCCGCGCCGCCCGCGATCGCCGCATGCATCAGCCAGAACTGGCTGGCCGGCATGCGTTCGAGGAAGCGCCCAAGGATGCCCACCGTCTGGTTCCCGGCAAAGAGGTGCAGATAGTAGACGCCGATGATCGTGCCCCCGAGCGCCGCCGGGGCCGCGCGGGCGTACAGCGCCAGCGAGACCGGCAGCATGTTGGCGAAGGCGATGCTGTTCAGCACGTGGAACAGCACGCACCACCAGATATTGACCTTCGTGCCCGTCGTCTCGGCGAGGTAGGCGCCCGCCGCGAGCGCCAGGACCCCGGTCACCGAGATGAAAGCGCCGATGGTCAGCTTGCCGATCTCGTCGGGTTCCTTGAAGCGCTTGGCCCAGATGCGCCAGAACACCACCATGAGGGCGAGGAACGAGACCGAGACCACGCTGTCCAGCGTCACCAGCCAGGTGGTCGGCACGGTCTCGCCACCGAACGTCAGGTTCACGCTCTTGTCCGCCCACAGCAGGTAGGCGTTGAAGATCTGCTGGTTGCAAAGCACCGAGGCGGTCAGCACCGGCAGCAACAGGACCAGCAGCGCCACCGTCCGCCCTTCGCCCGGCTTGAGCTTGGGCCTCTCGACCTTCTCGCTACGGCGGAGGGGCGGATCGGGCGGCAGGTGCCGGCGCCCCCACAGGTAGATGACCAGCGAGATCAGCATCCCGATCCCCGCGGCCCCGAAGCCGTAGTGCCATCCCACCTTCTCGCCCAGCGTGCCGGCCACCAGGGGCGCGGCGATGACGCCGGCGTTGATGGCCAGATAGAAGATCTGGAAGGCGTCGGCCCGGCGCAGATCCTTCTCTCCGTAGAGCGAGCCCACCTGGCCCGCGATGTTGCCCTTGAAGCAGCCGGTCCCCAGCACCAGGCAGAGCAGCGCCAGAAGGAAGCTCGCGTCGAACGCCATGAGGAAGTGGCCGGCCGCCATCAGCAGGCCGCCGATCAGGATCGTCCGCGTCTTGCCCAGCACCTTGTCGGCGAGGAATCCGCCGAGGATGGGCGTCAGATAGACCAGGCTGGTGTAGAGCCCGAAGATCGACGAGGCGATCGCCTGGGTCGAGGCGCCGGGCCGATAGACGAACTGGATCACCCGCTCGAAGGTGGCGTAGCCGACGATCTGATCCACGTGCGGCGTCAGCAGCAGCGTCTTGGTCATGTAGAGGACCAGCAACGCCTGCATCCCGTAGTACGAGAACCGCTCCCAGGCTTCGGTGAAGGCCAGGTAGCCCAACGCACGTGGATGGCCGAGGAAGGCCGTATCGCCGTCGCCGGCGGGCTTTGTGGTCATAGGATTCTCCACCCCCGCCAGGACCTTAGAAGGAAAAACCCGGCTTAAGGAAGGCCGCCACGAGGACCGACGCCCCTAGTGCGACGAACACCAGGGCCGCGACGATGCGCACGTACTTCAGCGGCACGATCCGGGTCGCCACCTCGCCCAGGAGCACCGCCGGGACGTTGGCCAGCATCATGCCCAAGGTCGTGCCGGCCGTGACCAGCAGCAGGTTCTGGAACCGCGCCGCCAGCAGGGTCGTGGCGATCTGCGTCTTGTCGCCGATCTCCACCAGGAAGAATGCCACGAGGGTGGTCAGGAAGATGCCGCCGGCGGACTTGGTCGCGGCATCCTCATCCTCCTTGTCGGGGACCAGCGCCCACAGCCCCATGGCGATGAAGCCCGCCGCGACGAGCAACTGGAACGCCTGGCCGCTCAGCCATTTGGCCACGACGAAGCCCAGCCCCGCGGCCGCCGCGTGGTTGAGGATGGTCGCGACCAGGATCCCGAGGATGATCGGGACCGGCTTTCGGAAGCGGGCGGCCAGCATCATGGCCAGGAGCTGGGTCTTGTCGCCGATCTCGGCGACCGCCACCAGGCCGGTGGAAATCAGGAAGGGTTCCAAGGGAAGCACACACTCGGGACGCGGCGAAGGACACGACGACGCAAACTCCCGCCGCGCCCGTGGGCTGAAGGAGCCGCATCGCCGGTCTCGCCAATCCGGACCTTGAAGGTCCGCCGCCTGCGCCATGGCCCCGAGGGGCCAAGTCTGTTGACGCGAGGCTCCGCTGCGGTGCGGACGGCTACTCCCCGAAGACGCGCCTCCCCTACCCGGCGCCGCGCTGACGCACAAACGAAAAGAGCGGCCGCGTCACACGGCCGCCGCTTCCCGCGCCTGGGTTTGGCCTCAGCTGTTCAGGGTGCTCTTGAGCGCATCGCCGACGCGGAACCGGCACGTCTGGCTGGCGGGCCGCTTCACCTTCTCTCCGGTCCGCGGATTCCGCGCGGTGCCGGCGGCCCGCTTCACCGGGACGAAACTCCCGAAGCCCACGAGGCGGACTTCCTTGCCGTCCTTCAGCGAGGTCGAGACCGAAGCGATGAAGGCGTCCAGCGCCTCCTTGGCCTGGGCCTTGTTCAATCCCGCGCGGTCAGCGATCTCCGAGACCAGTTCGGCCTTCGTCATCTGCGTTTTCTCCCAGCCCCATTTCTCATTGTTGGCGTGGTGGGTCTGGGCTGCGCCCGCCTACGCCTTGAGGGGATTAGGCCCAAAGGAAGCGGCGCCGTCAAACGCCAGCGGCGCGGGATCTCTCCCGCGCCGCCTCGTTGTCACAAGTTTTGATCCGAGGGGCGTGGATACCGCCCCTTCGAAATTAGTGGGTAACCATCGCGTCGCTCGGATCACCCTCCGCGGTGTCGTCCACCGCGACCGCGACCGGCGCCGATTCGTCCCACTCGATCGGGGTCGGCTGGCGCGTGAGCGCCTTGGCCAGGACCTCGTCCATGGTGGTGACCGGGATGATCTCCATCGCCGACTTCACGTTTTCAGGAATGTCGGCGAGGTCCTTCTCGTTCTCCTGCGGGATCAGCACGGTCTTGACGCCGGAGCGCATGGCCGCGAGCAGCTTCTCCTTCAGGCCACCGATGGCCGTCACCCGGCCCCGCAGCGTGACTTCGCCCGTCATGGCGATGTCGGCCCGGATCGGAATGCCCGTCAGGACGGAGACGATGGCCGTGGCCATCGCGGCGCCGGCGGACGGACCGTCCTTGGGCGTCGCGCCGTCCGGCACGTGGATGTGGACGTCGGTCTTCTCGAAGGACGGCGGTTCAATGCCGAACTTCGTGGCCCGGCTGCGAACGTAGCTGTTCGCCGCCGCGATCGACTCCTTCATCACGTCCTTCAGGTTGCCCGTGATGGACATGCGGCCCTTACCCGGCATCTTGACCGCTTCGATGGTCAGGATGTCGCCGCCGAAGTCGGTGTAGGCGAGGCCCGTGATGATCCCCACGGCGTCCTCGGCGTCGGTCTCACCATAGCGATACTTCTTCACGCCCGCGTACTTCTCGAGCCGCGCGTCGTCGACCGTGATCGAGGTCAGCTTCTCGCGACCCAGGTCCCGAACCGTCTTACGCGCCAGGTTGCCCAGTTCACGCTCCAGGCTCCGGACGCCCGCCTCACGCGTGTAGTAGCGGATCAGGCCGCGAATGGCCTCTTCCGGCACCACGAACTCTTCCGGCTTCAGGCCGTGGTCCTTCGTGAGTTTCGGCAGGATGTGCCGCTTGGCGATCTCGACCTTCTCGTCCTCGGTGTAGCCGGGGATGCGGATGATCTCCATGCGGTCCAGCAGCGGCTGGGGCATGTTGAGCGAGTTGGCCGTGGTCACGAACATCACCGGCGAGAGGTCGTAGTCGACCTCCAGATAGTGGTCGGCGAAGGTCGTGTTCTGCGACGGGTCCAGCACCTCGAGCAGCGCCGAGGACGGGTCACCCCGCCAGTCGCTGCCCATCTTGTCGATCTCGTCCAGCAGGAAGAACGCGTTGGTGGTCTTCGCCTTCTTCATCGACTGGATGACCTTGCCGGGCATCGAGCCGATGTAGGTGCGGCGGTGGCCACGGATCTCAGCCTCGTCGCGCACGCCGCCCAGGGAAACCCGGACGAACTCGCGGCTGGTGGCCTTGGCGATCGACTTGCCGAGCGAGGTCTTGCCGACGCCGGGCGGGCCGACGAGGCACAGGATCGGGCCCTTCAGCGTTCCCACGCGGCTCTGCACCGCCAGGTATTCCAGGATCCGCTCCTTCACCTTCTCCAGGCCGTAGTGATCCTCGTTGAGGATGTCCTCGGCCTTCTGCAGGTCGATGGTCTTCTGCTTGGCCTTGCCCCACGGGATCGACAGCAGCCAATCGAGATAGTTGCGAACGACGGTGCTCTCGGCCGACATCGGGCTCATGTTGCGCAGCTTCTTCAGCTCCGCCTCGGCCTTGGTCCGCGCTTCCTTCGACAGCTTGGTCTTCTTGATGCGCTTCTCGAGCTCGATCAGCTCGTCGCGATGGTCGTCCTGTTCGCCCAGCTCGCGCTGGATCGCCTTCATCTGCTCGTTCAGATAGTACTCGCGCTGGGTCTTCTCCATCTGCCGCTTCACGCGGTTCCGGATCTTCTTCTCGGTCTGCATGACCGAGATCTCGCCCTCCATCAGGGCGTAGACCTTCTCCAGGCGCTTCACGACGTTGAAGACCTCCAGAAGCTGCTGCTTCTCGGCGATCTTGACGCTCAGGTGGCCAGCGATGCGGTCGGCCAGCTCGGACGGGTTGTCGATCTGCGGGATCGCAGCCAGCGCCTCGGGCGGGACCTTCTTGTTGAGTTTGACGTAGTTCTCGAACTGCTCGACGACCGCGCGCGACAGCGCTTCGGCCTCGGGCGAGCCGACGCCGTCCTCCTGAACGAAGGCGATCTCGGCCTCATAGTAGTCGCCGCTTCCGGTGAAGCGGGTGATGCCGGCGCGCGCCTTGCCTTCCACCAGCACCTTCACGGTGCCGTCGGGCAGCTTCAGCAGTTGAAGGATCGTGGCCACGACGCCGACGTCGTAGATGGCCTGCGGCGACGGATCGTCGTCGTCCTTGTCCTTCTGGGTGGCCAGCAGGATTTGCTTTCCCTCGCCGCGCATCGCCTCTTCGAGCGCGCGCACGGACTTTTCCCGGCCTACAAACAGCGGCACCGGTTGGTGTGGGAACACCACGATATCCCGCAAGGGCAGGATCGGCAGGACTTTGATCTCTGACATGATGCTCTAACTCCTGGCGGGCCCCTTTGGTGGCGACCTCGCCGACCGGATCGTGGTCACCCAGACGATGCGCCTGAGTCGGACGACCCGTCCGCCGGACGTCGGCGGCTTGATGTATGTTTATGTGGACGGTTTAAGGCCGCTTTCAAGCGTCACCGCCCCAGTGCGTGACACAGCGCCTCACCATGATCCGCGTCCGGCGCCTAGTGATGACGTCGGCAAGCTTGGCCCTAAATCCCCTAGAGGTTGCGAATTGTCCCGTCTGACGTGATGGCGCGCCGCTCGTCGTCGCCTGGCAGCGGACCGCCCTCGCCGGCTTCATGAACTTCCAGCTCGGCCTCGGGCTCGCCCTCCTCGCGGCGGCAGCCGAGCCGGCGATGGCCTCACGGCCGGTGTGGCTCAAGCTGCTGGTCAGAGCGGGCGCGGGCTGCGTCATCCTCCTGTTCCACCCGTTCGCGGCGCTGATGTACGCGGGTCTGGTGTTCGGCTTCTCGGCCGGCCCCGATCTCGCCTGGCTGCGGGACGCGCGGGTGCTGAAGACCCGTATCGTCGCGGCGACTCTCGCCGTCCTCGCAGTCGCCGCGCCCTGCGCGGTCATCATCGCGCTGGCCCCCAACCCGGTGCCGCCGTCCGAGACCCTGATGTCGTGGGGACGGATGGACCTGGTCGGCCGCTACAATGTCATGACCACGGGCTTTCAGAGCTATGTGCCCTCGCTGGACCTCCTGACGATGGCGGTGCTCGGCGGCATCGTCGCGGTCGCCGCCTGGCAACGCAGGTTGCAGGTCCATGCCGGCCTGTTCCTGCTTGGCCTGGGGTTCCTGGTCGTCTCCCCGATCGTCCCAGCCCATATCGGAGGGGCTGGATGGGTCGACCGCCGCCTGCCGGTGATGGCCGTCCTGGTGCTGGTCGCGGCCGTGCGCCCGCAGCTCAATGCGCCGACACCCGCCCTTCGCGTCCTGGCGGGCCTGTTGCTTTCCCTCGTGCTCGTTCGGAGCGGGGAAGTCGCCGCAGCCTGGGCGGGCACTGCGCGGGACCTCGGCTCCATCCGCATGGCCGTGGCCTCGATGCCGGTCGGCTCCCGCATGGTGACGGTGGCCGACGACCCGGCCGACCGCTCCGAAGCCCCGTTCGGGCGCTATCTCCGCGGTCATCCCATGTACTGGAACTACCCCAGTCTGGCGGTACGCTGGCGCCACGCCTTCGTACCCAACCTCTTCACCCAGTCGGGGCAACAGCCGCTGCGCGTGGGGCGAGAGATGGATCCGATCAGCGCCCCCTTCGGCGCTCCACCCGGCGTCGCCGCGCTCGCTCGGCCCTCACCGCGCGATCCGCAGTACATGCGCCATTGGCGCTCGTGTTTCGACTACGTCCTGGTGCTGAACGCTGACGTCGCGCCGGCGCCGACCACGAGCGTCCCGGCGCGGGAGCTGCAACTGGTGCGGGACGAAGGCTTCGCCGAGCTCTACCGCAACCCGCGCGCCTCGCGGGCCGCCTGCACCACGGCCCTGCGCGGTCTGCCGCTCAGGGGCTAGGCGGCCAGCGCCGCCTCGACCCAGTCCAACCGGTCCTGCCCAAAGAACATCTGCTCGCCCACGAAGAACGTCGGCGCACCGAAAACCCCGCGCGCCACCGCCCGCTCGGTTGCGGCCTTGAGCCGCGCCTTGGTCTCGTCAGCCTCGATGAGCGCGCGGAACTCGTCGCCGCTCACGCCCGCGCGAGCCAGGACCGCTGGCATCTCCGCCGGGTCTCCGAGGTTGCGCGGCTCGCGCCACATGGCGTCGAACACGGCCTCCAGATAGGCCATGAACCGCGGATCACCCAGCAGCCCGGCCGCGCCGCGCATCAGGTGGAGGGTGTTGATCGGGAAATGCGGATTGCGCGTGAAGGGCACGGCGTACCTCGCCGCGAAGCGCGCAAGATCCTGGCTCGTCCACGCGCCCTTCGCCGGGATCTCCGCGGGCGAGTGGTTCCCGGTCGCCTTGAACACGCCGCCCAGCAGCATGGGCTGATAGTCGACCTGCGCGCCGGACCGCTCCGCGATGGCCGGCAGCCGCTTGAACGCCACGTAGCTGGCGGGACTGCCGACATCGAACAGGAACTCGATCGTGCCGGCCATCAGAAGCTCTCCATCCAGGGGCGCAGGTCCAGCTCGTGGGTCCAGGCGTCGCGCGGCTGGGCGTGGAGCGTCCAGTAGGCGTCGGCGATGTGATCCGGGTTGAGGATGCCGTCCTGGTCCTTCAGCGCATAGCGTTGCGGGAAGTTCTCGGCGATCCAGGCCGTGTCGATGGCGCCGTCGATGATGGTGTGGGCCACGTGGACTCCCCGCGGCCCCAGTTCCCGCGCCATGCTCTGGGCCAGCGCCCGAACCCCATGCTTGGCCGCCGAGAAGGCCGCGAAGCCGTCCCGACCCCGCACGCTGGCCGTGGCGCCGGTGAAGATGATGGTCCCCCTGCCCCGTGGCGTCATGCGGATCGCCGCCTCGCGGCCGGTCAGGAAGCCGGAGAAGCAGGCCATCTCCCAGACCTTGCGGAAGACCCGACTGGTCGTCTCCGCGATCGGGAAACGGACGTTCGCCCCGATGTTGAAGATGCAGGCCTCGATCGGTGCGATCTCACCCTCGACCCGCTCGAAGAGGGCGACCATCTGCTCCTCGTCGCGGGCGTCGACGCCGAACGGGTGGGCGGTTCCGCCCTCCGCGCGGATCTGCGCCGCCAGGGGTTCGAGCTGGTCGGCATGGCGACGGACGATCACCGCCTCCAGGCCTTCGCGGGCGAATCGGCGGGCGATGGCGCCGCCCAAGGCGTCGCCCGCGCCGATGACGATGACGGATCCGGTCATGGCCAGATTAGATGATCATCATCATATGAAGGCAAGCCCTCAGTGCGCCGTCGCTTCCGCCTCCGCCACCTTGGCCTTTGCCGCAGCCAGCATGCCGTCAAGCTCCACGCGGTCGAAGTACCACCCGCGCAGCACCACCCCTCTCACAGTCCGCGTCGCCGCTATGTCCTGCACCGGGTTGCCATCCAGGATCAGGATGTCCGACGCCTTCCCCTTGGCCACGGCGCCATAACGCGCCGAGGTCCCGAAGTACTTCGGCCCGGCCAGCGTGGCCGCCTGCAGCGCCTGCAGCGGCGTCAGGCCGTGAGCGACGAAGATGCCCAGTTCATCGTGAAGTCCCACGCCCGGATAGTTGAAGGAGTTGAGGAAGCCCGCATCGGTGCCCGCGATGATCGTCATGCCGGAATCGCGGAGCAACGGCAGCAGGTCGGCGGCCTTCTCATAGTTCCGGTGCCGGCGCTGGATCGCGGCCGCATCATCCTTCGCCGCACGCTCGACGCGCCACTCATAGGTCTTCTTCAGGCCTGGCCCGATGTAGGCGAGGTAGGCGTCGTGCTTGTGGTCGTCCTGATCGAGATAGGTTGTCGCCTTCGAGCCATTCAGCGTCGGGGTGATGAACATGCCCCGCGCCGCGAAGCCCTTGTATGCCGCCCGCGCGGTGGCGGCGTCGAACGTCGCCATGATCCGGGCGGACGCCTCGGCGGGCGTCACCTTCCCCGCCGCGACACCGGCCGCGAGCTCAGCCTCTTCGGGAGAACCGGGTCGGAGGGCGTAGCTCATGTGCTCGATGGACGTGAGGCCCGCGGCGCTGGCCTGTTCCACCGTGATCGCCGCGGGGATATGGGCCGAGGTGCGCAGGCCCCTCCGCGTCGCCTCGCGGACGGCATAGAGGAAGAGCTCAGGCTTCAGCGTGTTGTCGGTGATCTTCACGAAATCGACCTTCAGCGCCTGCAGCCGGTCGAGCGCGGCATTCACCTCGGCTTCGGTCCCGACTTCCAGCACGCCCTTCCAGATCGGCTTGTACCCTTCGAGCTTCGGGCCCGATGTGTAGAGCGTCGGGCCGAGCAGTTCACGGCGTTGGATCTGCCCGCGCCACGCCAGCACCTCTTCCGCCAGGTCGCCCGCGCAATCCCGGACGCTGGTGATCCCGTGTGCGAGGTACAGGGGCAGCAGGTCCTTGTTCTCCTGGATCAGTTCTGGGCCGCCACCGAAATGGACATGCATGTCCCAGAGCCCTGGCGTCACGAACTTGCCGGTGGCGTCGACGGTCCGGCTCGCGGTGAACCCGGCGGCGTCCTTGTCCGCCCCGACCGCCACGATGTCCTCGCCGCGCACCGCCACCATCCGGTCGGCGGCCACCTTGCCGGTCGCCACGTCGATGATGTTGGCATGCCGGATCAGGAGGTCCACCTGCTCGGCGCTCAGCGCCGGCCCGGCGAGGCACAGGCCCGCGGCCATCGAGAAGAGAGCGATCTTGCGCATGGGAAACCTCCGTCGAAGGCGGCCCTGTTAGCGCCGGCGAGCCGGGCTGTCGCCCCAAACGCCCCTGCCGAAACGAAAGAGGCCCCGCAGTTGCCTGCGGGGCCTCTCTACGTCCATGTCGTGCCGATCAGGCCGCGCCGCCCTTGTCGCGGCGCTCGGCATAGATGATCAGCGGCTGAGCCCGGCCCTCGATGACCTCGGCGTTGACCACCACTTCCTCGACGCCGTCGTAGGTGGGCAGCTCGTACATCGTTTCGAGCAGCACGCCCTCGAGGATCGAGCGCAGGCCGCGCGCGCCGGTCTTGCGCTGGATGGCCTTGCGGGCCACCGCCATCAGCGCGTCGTCCGTGAAGGTCAGGCCCACGTTCTCCATCTCGAAGAGGCGGACGTACTGCTTCACGAAAGCGTTCTTCGGCTCGGTGAGGATCTTCACCAGCGCCTTGTCGTCCAGGTCGTCGAGCGTGGCGATCACCGGCAGACGGCCGATGAACTCCGGGATCAGGCCGAAGCGGAGCAGGTCGTCCGGCTCCACCTGGCGGAAGATCTCACCCGTGCGCCGGGAGTCGGGGTCCGACACCTTGGCGCCGAAGCCGACCGACGTGCCCTGGCCGCGCGCGGAGATGATCTTCTCCAGCCCGGCGAAGGCGCCGCCGCAGATGAACAGGATGTTGGTGGTGTCGACCTGCAGGAATTCCTGCTGCGGATGCTTGCGCCCGCCCTGCGGCGGCACGGAGGCGACAGTGCCTTCCATGATCTTCAGCAGAGCCTGCTGGACGCCCTCGCCCGACACGTCGCGGGTGATCGAAGGGTTGTCCGACTTGCGGCTGATCTTGTCGACTTCGTCGATGTAGACGATGCCGCGCTGGGCGCGCTCGACGTTGTAGTCGGCCGCCTGCAGCAGCTTCAGGATGATGTTCTCGACATCCTCACCCACGTAACCCGCTTCGGTGAGCGTCGTCGCGTCGGCGACGGTGAACGGAACGTCGATGATTCGGGCCAGGGTCTGCGCCAGCAGCGTCTTGCCGGTGCCGGTCGGGCCGATCAGCAGGATGTTCGCCTTGCCCAGTTCGACGTCGTTGTTCTTCGTCGCGTGGTTCAGGCGCTTGTAGTGGTTGTGCACCGCGACCGAGAGGACCTTCTTCGCATGGTCCTGGCCGATCACGTAATCGTCGAGGACTTCGCGGATTTCCTTCGGCGTCGGGACGCCATCCTTCGACTTAACGAAGGAGATCTTGTGCTCTTCACGGATGATGTCCATGCACAGTTCGACGCATTCATCACAGATGAACACAGTCGGGCCCGCGATAAGCTTGCGAACCTCGTGCTGGCTCTTGCCGCAGAAAGAGCAATACAGGGTGCTCTTAGAGTCTCCGCTGGCCGCCTTGGTCATGGTCTCATCTCACTCGCTAGTCGGAACCGGCCGATAGTCAGACCGGCGCCGGCCCGGGACGCCATTGTCCTAGCCGTGCAGGATATGCGCCGCGGGTTGTCCAAGTCTTGACATTCCCCGATCCGCGCCGGGATCACAAGCCTTCGCTCACCAGAGCGACAATGTGAAACGCGGAGCCCGATCGTTGGACGGCTCGCCTTACCAAATGGGAAACGCGCCGAAATGGCACAAGAGCGTGATGAAGCGACCCCGGCGCCGGGCCAGGAACCGCCCCTGGTGGCCTTCGACTTCGACGGCACGCTCACGACCAAGGACAGCTACACGGCCTTCCTGAAATGGCGGACGCCGCGCGGCGCCTGGCTGCAGGGCGGACTGCGGCTGATCCCGGCCGCCCTCGCCTACCTGTTCCACCGTGATCGCGGCCGGATAAAGGCGGCGGCGACCAAGGTGTACCTCGCCGGCGTCTCGCGCGAGCGTCTGGAGGCGGACGCGCGCCGGTTCGCCGAACTCCACTCCCGCAGCCTGCTGCGCCCGGACGCCGTCACCGCCTGGAAGCGCTGGCAGCGCGAACGGGTGCGCCTCGTGATCGTGACGGCCTCGCCGGACGCGGTCGTGGCCCCGTTCGCCCGCGGGCTCGGAGCGCATCACCTGCTGGGCACGGCCCTGGCGTTCGACGAGAGGGACCGGCTGACCGGCGGGTTCGCATCCCCCAACTGCCGGGCCGGCGAGAAGGTGACCCGCATCCGGGCGGCATTCGGTGAGGACGTGCGGATCCGGGCCGCCTATGGCGACACCAGCGGCGACACCGAGATGCTGGCGGCGGCCGAGGAGCCATACTTCAGGGTCTTCACGGGCCGGCCATGAAGCACGCGACGCCCGCCGCCCTCGACCAGTTGGAGCCCTTGCTCGCGGAGTTGCGGGCGCTGCCGGGGCTGGTCGAGCGGTCGCGTGGCGTCTTCTACCGGAAGGGCCGCGCCTTCCTGCACTTCCACGAGGACCCGAGGGGCCTTTTCGCCGACGTGCGCGACGCGGATGGCTCGGACTTCGAGCGGATCGAGGTCAGCACGGAGCCCGGCCGCAACGCTTTGCTGGAGGCGACCCGCGCCAGACTGTAGCGGCCCCAAACGAAAAGGGCGCCGGCCACGGCCGACGCCCCTCGCAAGCGATGTGGAGACGATCAGTCGTCTTCGCCGTCGCGCTTTTCCCAGACGTGATCCACCAGGCCCCAGTCCTTCGCCTCGTGCGCGGTCATGAAGAAGTCGCGGTCCAGCGTCTCCTCGACCACTTCGATCGGCTGTCCGGTATGGCGGGCGTAGATCTCGTTCAGACGGCGCTTGGTCTTGATGATGTCCTCGGCGTGGCGCTGGATGTCGGTCGCCTTGCCCGAATAGCCGCCCGACGGCTGGTGCACCATGATGCGGCTGTTCGGCAGCGCGATCCGCTGGCCCTTCTCGCCCGCCATCAAGAGGAATGAGCCCATCGAGGCCGCCATGCCGAGGCAGAGGGTGATCACCGGGCTCTTGATGTATTGCATGGTGTCGTAGATCGCGAGGCCAGACGTCACCACCCCGCCGGGGGAGTTGATGTACATCTGGATCTCCTTCTTCGGGTTCTCCGCCTCGAGGTGGAGAAGCTGGGCGCAGATCAGGCTGGCCATGCCGTCCTCGACGGGGCCGGCCAGGAAGATGATCCGGTCCTTCAGCAGACGGGAGAAGATGTCGTAGGCCCGCTCGCCCCGGCTCGTCTGCTCGACGACCATCGGCACGAGGCCAAGGGCGGTGGTCACGGGATCGCGCATGGGAAGTCCTTCCAGAATCTCGGGGCGGGCGCTCTCGAGCCCACGCTCCCTCCCGATATCGCGTGCCGCGCGCTCCGGCGCAAGGCGGCAGGACGGCGCTATGCGGGCGCCGCCCTGCCCTGTCGCTTAGACGAACAGGAAGTCGTTCGACTGCAGGCTGCCCAGCGTCACGCCCTGGAGCGTGATGCTGTTGGACGCGTCGAGGGTGATCACCACGTCGCCGCCGACCTGGGCCGACTTGGCCAGGACGCCCGCGAAGTCGGTGAACTGGGCGGTATCCAGCTGGATGACGTCCTTGCTCTCGAAGTCGGAGACCACGTCCTTGCCGAACGTCCCGGTGAAGATGAACCGGTCGACGCCGACCCCGCCCGACAGCGTGTCCGCGCCGGAGCCACCGTCGAGGGTGTCGGTGCCCGTCGTGCCGGTGATCTTGTCGTCGCCGCCCAGGCCGTTGATCCGGTCGTCCAGCGCCGTGCCGTTCAGGGTGTCGGCGTTGGCCGTCCCGTTGCGGACCGGCGCGTCGGCGATGCCCTTCACCGTGACGTTGATCGTACCGGTGCTGATCGCGCCATGGCTGTCCTTGACCTGGTAGGTCAGTGTGTCGACCAGGGTGCTGGGCTGCTTGAGCGCGTCGGCGGCGTCACCATCGGCCACGTAGACCACCTTGCCGCCCACGATCGACGCACGGCCGGCCGCGGTGGTCGAGGTGACGCTGAGCAGGGTCTTGGTGTCGCCGGTGTTGGCGTCAATGTCGTTGGCCAGCACGTCGATGGTCACCGAGGCGTTCTCGTTGACGCTCGCCGTGTCGGTCACCGTCTTGATGTCGGCGTTCACGTAGAGCCGCGAGACCGCGCCGTCGTGGTCGGTGGTCTGGTCGGCTTCGCGCTGGCCGCTGTTCAGGTGGACGATGTCGAACTGCGCGCCGGTCAGGAGGTCCGAGGTGGCCAGGATGTGGTCGATCTGCTGGGCGTTGCCCTCGAAGACGTAGCTGTAGCGCTCCTCCGCCGGCAGCAGCCAGGAGAGGTTCGTCAGCGTGCCGCCCACCTCGAGCTGGGTCAGGGTCTGTTCGAACTGGAAGCCGTTGAAGTCGCCCAGGACGATGACCTTGGCCGAGGGATCGGTCGCCAGCATGGCGTCGACGTACGACTTGATCGGCGCGGTCTGGTCGATCCGGCGCTGGTCGCCCTCGTTCGTGGCGGGCTGATGCTGGCCGAACAGCGCCTCGCTGCCGAGACGCGAGGTGTTGTGGACGGCCACGACCGTCACGGTCTCGCCCAGGAAGGTGAAGTCCGCGGCCAGCGGCTTGCGGCTGTTGGCGTATGCATCGCCGTTCGCCGGGTTGTTGTCGGTGATCAGCTCGGCCGACCCGGCCACGTAGCCCACCCGCTCGGGGTTGTAGAGGAAGCCGTTGCGGATGTTGCCGTTCGACTCGCCGCCACTGGTGTTGTTCGAGGTCGGGGCGACTTCGACATAGACGTACTGCGGGCCGCCGGCCGCGACGATCGCCGCGATCAGCTTCGCCGCCGAGGCGGCCCCGGAATAGTCCGTGTTGTTCGCCGGGTTGTTGTCGGCGTCGTTGCCGTCGACGTCCTGCACCTCGGTCACGCCGATGATGTCGGGCGAGCCCAGGTTGGTGACGATGTTCTGGGCCAGGCCCTGGATCTTCGCCGGGTCGTCGAAGGGATCGAGGTTCTCGACGTTGAAGCTGGCGACGGTGATGTGGTTCGCGTCGCCGTCGAGGGTCGTCACCTCGCGCGGCAGCGCCGTTCCGTTGCCGGCCGAGCCGACCGCCGTGGGCAGCACCTCATAGTTGCCGCCGAAGTAGTGCATGATCCCGGTGACGTCGCCGAGGTTGTCGCCCATCACCGCGTTCGGCTTGATCGCGCCGCCGGCCACGCCGTCGTCGTAGTAGATCTGGACCCGCTCGGGGTTGAAATCGCCGGCCGAGATGGTCACCCCGCCCCGCCCGTTGGTCCCGGTCGCGCCCGCGCCGTCGTTCGCCACGACCCAGGTCGAGTTGCCGTCGGTGGCGCCCACCGCGTTGGCGTTCGGGATCGTGACCCGCATGCCTTCCAGCGTCTCGTAGAAGTCGAGCCCGTCGGTCGTGGGGTCGAACGTGGTGTTGCCGTCATCGTCGATGACCGTCGTCGGCGGCGTGCGGCCGCCGGCGCCCAGCACCACGGCCGCGGGCAGCGCCGTGGTCGCGCCGCCGTTCAGCACGGTGATGGTGGGGCTGGTGATCTCGGTCACGGTGAGGTTGTTGCCGCTGCCGAACTCCGAGACCGTGCCCGTGACCGTCACCGTCTGGCCCACCACGACGGTCGGGTCGGAGCCCAGGAAGACGAAGATCGCGTCGGAGGTCGCCGTGTTGCCGTCACCCGTCGCGTCCTGAATCCAGAAGCCGCGCGAGCCGTTGGTGTCGATGGCGGTGACGATGCCCGTGGTGGTGACCGTCTGGCCCTCGAAGCCCGAGATGTGGCCTTCGCCCTGGATCGTGTAGATCGGCACGGGCTGGTCGTCGTTGGTGATGGTCAGCGTCCCCTCACCGTCCACGAGGGTGACCTGGCCGCTCGTCACCTGCAGGTTGGACAGCAGCAGCTTCAGGACCTCGTTCGGCTCGGGCGAGACGTCGCCGAACACCTCGACGGTCACCTGCTGGGTCAGCGCGCCGCCGGCCGCGAAGGTCAGGGTGCCGGACGTCGGCGCGTAGTCGGAGCCGGCGCTGGCGGTGCCGTTCTGCGTGCCATAGTCGATCGAGAAGGCGCTGGCGGCGTCGCTGCGCGCCACGGTGAAGGTCACCAGGCTGGAGCCCGCGTTGCCCTCGACGATGGTCACGTTGTTCACGCTGAGCGCGGTGGCGCTCTGCACGGCGCTGGTGACCTGGATGTTGTCGAGGCCGATGTACTCGTCGTTGCCGACCGCATTGGTCGTCATGAAGCGCAGTTGGACCTGTGACTGGCCGTTCAGGGCCGCCGGCAGGTCGACCGAGATCGAGGTGACCTTGGTGGCCAGGTCCTTCTCGGTGGCGTCGGCGATGTAGGTGCCGTCGACGTTCGTCCAGGCGCCCGTCTCGCCCACGCGATACTGGACGACGAACTGCTGAACCGCGTCGTCGGTCGACGCGTCGATGTCCCGGACGTCGAGGTTGAGGTGCAGGTCCTTGCGGCCCGTGGCGTTGAGGTAGAGCACGATGTAGGGCGCGTCGGCGGTGCCCGAGCCGGTCAGGCCGATGGTCGGGTTCGCGATCGCGAACTCGGTGACGCCGCCCGTGCTGTAGGTGCTGGGGTTGGTCTGGTTGTGGTTCACGTCGATCACGGCAGTGGCCGGATCGTTCAGCAGAGTGCGCGGATCCACGCCGGTGCTGGTGGTCAGATCATCGCCCCGGAAGCCGACGATGCTGGGCACGTTGTCCCAATTGTCGGCGGCGGTGATCAGGCTGGCGTTGGACCAGTCCTGGCTGAAGTTGCCCCCGGCCAGGTTGAAATAGACAGCACTCATTGAAAGCCCCCAGAAATCATCACACGCCAGCCCCTCCCCAGAGGCCGGCCGACCAGCAGAAACGCCCGTTAACCATTAGGCAAGGGCCGAGGCCGATTTGCCCACAGTCTGCGCGCGAATCGGTCGCCGGCGCCTAGGCCGCACGGGCCAGGCGCCAGAGTTTCACCCATTGGATAACCATGGCCCGTGACAGGCCTGCGACGCCGCGCGGTTCAGGCCGCGATGCTGGAGACCCAGGCCCGCAGGACGGCCATCACCTGCTCTCCCGGCGCGTATCCGCGCGTGACGACCCCGAAGGCCCCCGCCTCGTTCGGACCGCCGACCAGGGTGGGAAAGCCCGTCACGCCGGCCCCCTGGGAGATGGCGTAGTCTCGCCAGGTGTCCTGCTTGGCCGCGTCCGAGGCCCAGGCGGTCAGGAAGCCGCCCCGATCCAGGCCGTGCTCGGCGGCGATGTCGGCCAGGACCTCGCCCGAGGTCACGTCGCGGTTCTCGGCGTAGAACGCCCGCTGGACCGCACCCAGGTAACGGGCGGCGATCTCCTCACCCTCGCGGCGAGCCACGACGACCGCTCGGGCGGCGGGATCGGTATCGTAGATGAAGTCGTCGCGATCCAGGACCGCGGGATCGAACGGAAGCCCCGAGGCCTCGCGCACGTGCTTCCAGTGGCCGACCACCTGCGCCTTCGCCTCGGCGGTCATCACGGTCTCGGTTCCCGGTCGCAGGCCGCCCATCACCACCCGGACCGGCAGGGCGCGCCCGTAGGCCAGACGGATCTGCTCGATCACCGGCGAGAACCCATAGCACCACGAGCACATCGGGTCGGCGAAGTAGATCAGGTGCGGACCATCCATCGTGAAGCACCTCCCGCGCGATAATCGCAGCGATGCGCCGGCGGGTCACGCGCGACGTGCGCCGGAACCCGAGACGGCTTCGCACGCTCAAGCTTCAACGAGGGAGATCGGATGGTTCAGTACGCGGTGACGCTCAAGGACGCGACCTGGACGGTCTTCCGAGACGGCGAGCCCATGGCCGACCAGCTCTCGCGGTCGGCGGCGGTGCAACTCGCAAAGGATCTCGCGTTCGAGGCCGAGGCGCGCGGCGAGGCCGTCGAACTGCTGATCCAGGGGTACTATGGCGAATTGAGCCGCCGGCTGACCGGCGGCCCCGAGGACTGATCAGCCCCGACGCATCTGCGACTTCAGCTCGCGCTTGGCGCGGGCTTCGGCCTTCGCGGCGGCCTTGCGGGCCTTGCGATCGTCGCGCTTCAGCTGGAGCATCAGCTCTTCGTCGTTCTCGCGAGCGACGCGAGCGTCTTCTTCCGCCTGTTCCTTGGCGACGCGAGCGGCCTCCTTCTCGGCGGCGCGCTTGGCGCGCACTTCCTCGAGCTCTCGGGCCTTCTTCTGTTCGCGGGTCTCGAAGACACCTTCAGCCTGCACGGTCGGCTTGGGCTTGAACTTCTCGAGGAGGGCTTTCCGAGCCTCGGCCTGCGCGGCGAGGCGATCGGAGAAGCCAGGCATAACCTTGGATTCTCTCATGCTCACTTTTTGACTGCTGGATAACTGATCGGCCGGCGGGGAAACCCCCGCCGACCCAACTCGTTGCGTCAGATCAGCCGACGATGTCCGCGTCGGTGAAGAACTGCGCGATTTCGATCTTGGCGTTCTCGGCGCTGTCCGAGCCGTGGACCGAGTTCTCGCCGACGTTCACGGCGTAGAGCTTGCGGATCGTGCCTTCGGCGGCCTGTTCCGGGTTGGTGGCGCCCATGACTTCGCGATAGCGGGCCACGGCGTTCTCGCCTTCCAGGACCTGCACGACCACCGGGGCCGAGGTCATGAACTCCACCAGTTCGCCGTAGAACGGGCGCTCGGCGTGGACTTCGTAGAACTTCTTCGCCTGGGCGTCGGTCATCTTGATGCGGCGCTGGGCCACGATGCGCAGGCCGGCGTCTTCGATCACCGCGTTGACCTTACCGGTCAGGTTGCGCCGCGTGGCGTCCGGCTTGATGATCGAGAAGGTGCGTTCGGTCATGGGCTCCGCTTGGGCTCAGGTTTTGGGAGGTGCGCGAAGTCGGCTTCGCGAGGTGGGCGCGTCTATATCGTCATCACCCGCGCCGAGGCAACCCATCGGCGGCCATGACGCAGCGTCGCGCGTCTGCTAGGACCCGCCCCCTTCGCGACGGTTACAGATGCTGCAGATCAACGACCTTGTCCTCGACGCCTGGGGACGCCGCTTCTTCGACCACGCCACGGTCACCCTGCCCAAGGACGCCAAGGTCGGCCTCGTGGGCCGCAACGGCGTGGGCAAGTCCACGCTGTTCAAGGTGATCCTGGGCCAGTTGACCGCCGGCGGCGGCGAGGTCGGCATCCCGCGGCAAGCCCGGATCGGCTCGGTGGACCAGGAACATCCGGCCACCCCGGTCACCCTGATGGACACGGTGCTGGAAGCCGACGTGGAACGGCACACGCTGCTCACCCGGCTGGACACCGCCGAGCCCGAGGAAATGGGCGACATCTACGCCCGGCTGATCGAGATCGACGCCGATCGCGCGCCCTCTCGCGCCGCCGAGATCCTGGCGGGTCTCGGCTTCAGCCAGGCCGATCTGACGCGGCCGATGGCCGAGTTCTCGGGCGGCTGGCGGATGCGGGTGGCTCTGGCCGCCAGCCTGTTCGCCGAGCCCGACCTGCTGCTGCTGGACGAGCCCACCAATTACCTCGACCTGGAAGGCGCCCTCTGGCTGGAGGCGCGGCTCAAGAAGTACCCGCACACCGCCATTGTCATCAGCCACGACCGGGAACTGCTGAACAACTCGATCGACCACATTCTGCATCTGAAGGACGGCAAGCTCGACCTGTATGTCGGCGGCTACGACGACTTCGAGCGCCAGCTCACCGAGAAGCTGCGCCTGCAGGAGGCCATGCGGGTCAAGATCGAGGCCCAGCGCGCGCACCTGCAGTCGTTCGTCGACCGCTTCCGGGCCAAGGCCTCCAAGGCCACCCAGGCCCAGTCCCGCCTGAAGATGATCGCCAAGCTGCCGCCCGTGGCCGCCGTCGTCGGCGAGCACGTGCAACCGTTCGTCCTGCCTTCGCCCGAACGGCCCCTCGCCCCCCCGCTGCTGCGTCTCGAGGATGCGACGGTGGGATATGGCGGCACGCCGATCCTGAAGCGGCTCAACCTGCGGCTCGACATCGACGACCGCATCGGCCTGCTGGGCGTCAACGGGGCCGGCAAGTCGACCTTCGCCAAGCTGGTCGCCGGCGCGCTGACGGCGGAAGCCGGCAAGTTCCACCGCAGCCCTCGCATGAAGGTCGGCTGGTTCCACCAGCATCAGATCGAGGCGATGGATCCGGACGACACGCCCCTGGACATCATCCGGCGCGTCATGCCCGAGGCCAGTGAGGCTTCACGCCGGTCCCGCCTGGCTCAGTACGGCATCGGCTTCGAGAAGGTTGAGACCACTGTCGCCAACCTGTCCGGCGGCGAACGGGCCCGGTTGCTGCTGAACCTCGTGGCCATGGAGGCGCCGCACCTCCTGATCCTCGACGAACCGACCAACCACCTCGACATCGACAGCCGCCGCGCCCTGCTGGACGCGCTGAACGAGTACGAGGGCGCGGTGATCCTCATCACCCACGACCGTTCGCTGATGGAACTGGTGGCCGATCGCCTCTGGCTCGCCGCCGACGGAACCATCGAGCCCTTCGACGGCGACATGGAGCAGTACGCCGCCTACGTGCTGGAACGCGCCCGGCAGGCCGCCCGGAGCCCGACGCAGGTCAAGGCCGAGGCCGCGCCGGCGCCCCTTCCCCCGCCCCCTCCGGCGGCGCGCCCGAAGACGCCGACCGGCCCCGCGCGTCGCCGCGCCGAGGCCGCCGAAGCCGCTTTGGGTCGCGCCACCGCCCAGTTGGCCGAGGTCGATCGCGCGCTGCTGGAAGCCGCCACGAGCGCCAGCGGCCCCGCGAAGGCCGCTGAACTCAGCCGCCGCCGCGAGGCCGCCCAGGCGGCCCTGGAAGCCGCCGAACTCGAATGGATGGAGGCCCAGGAGGCCTACGAAGCCGTCAGGTGATGTGCTTGGGGCTGATGGGGTCCGAGCCCGGGAACGTTTCCTCGATGGCCTCGTCCAGCAGGGCCTCCTGACGGTCTTCCGCCTTTGCCTCGCGCTCCGCCATGTGGTCCACCTTGACGCCCTCCGGCGCGGCCTCGGCCGGGCGGCTGGCGGGGGCGTCTATGTGACGATGCTCGTCGATCGCGACCTTCGGGTCGGAGGCGAGGTCTGAGGTCGCGCCGCTCGAACCGTGGCTGAACGCGCGCTTGGCCTGCTCTTCGGTTTGCCGATGGGGCATTTTCAACTCCCTGTGTGCCGCAGGGAAAACGTCCAGCAGACGACCGGGTTGCCTTGGCCGTGGGCTCAACTTCGTTTCGGCGGCCCCAGCAGGATCTGTCCTTCCGAGCGCAGGCGCCCCTTCACCTTGTTCGCGATCATGGCGAAGATCCCCGGCAGGTGGACCTCCAGGCGCACCTCACGATCGGCGACGTCTATGGTCCCCGTCACGGTCTGCCCGATGGCCTGGAGCGAGAAGCGCAGGACGTCACCCTCCCAGGCCTGGCGAAGTTCGCCCACCGCGCCGATCTGGCTGGTGAGCTGGCCTACGCCCTGCTCGATCCGCCGGCGCGCTTCGGCGCGACCCAGTTCATGCGGAATGGAAACCACGACAGGCTTGCTCATGGCGCCTCAACGACCGGCGCCGTAGATAAGGTTCCCTCATATCCAAGCTGCGCCATAGAATCGCACGTCATGGAACCCGACCGCACCCTCTTTGGAAGCGGACCCTACCCCATCACCGGCCCGCTCGCGATCGGTGCGCGCGTGATGTTCCTCGCCGCGCTCGCCGCGATCGCGCTCGCGGTGCTGTTGCCGCCCGACAGGGTGCCGCAGTTCCTGCGCTCGTCCTATCTGGAGCACTTCGCCGCCTACTATGTCGCCACGCTGCTGGGCCTCGCGGCCTCTCCCCGCGCCTCGCTGCCGAGGGTAGCAGTCCGCATCTCGCTGTTCGCCACGTTGCTGGAGGCGGCGCACCTGCTCGGGGGAGCCGCGCTGGGCTCCGTGGTCGACAACTGGGTCGCCGATCTCGGCGGCATGGCGGCGGCCCTGGCGCCGTTCGCCGTGGCGCGGTTCCGGCGGCGTTTCGCGCCCCAGCCCGACTAGAATTCTAGAGAAACGTCCAGCGCCGCCGTTCCCGTAGGCGCAGGTTGTTCTGCACATTGCGCACGCCGTCGATGTCGGCCACGTCCTCGATCCGGCGCTTGTCGGCCTTGTGTCGGACCGTGCCGTTCAGGAAGACCTCGCCGTCACGGACGTCCAAGTCTACCTCCGACAGGTCCAGTCGTCGTTCGTCCTCCAGGCGCTCCATGATCACCGCCCAGAGCACCCGATCCGAAGGCCCGTCCCGACGCGCCCGACGGGTGTCCCGCTCGTGGCGCTCGACATCCCGGCGATCGCGTTCGTCATAGTAGGGCCGCTCGGCGTACGGCCCCACCGAAGGCGGCTCCCGGCGACCGTCGTCGTAGGCGCGATAGCCGGTGCGATTGCGCGAATCGTAGCCGTAGAGGTTGGAATAGTCCGCCTGACCATAGTCTTCCCGGTCAGCCTCGGCCCGGTCGCGATCCCGCAGTCGACGCAGCCGATCCGCTTCTTCCTCGCGCCAATCTTCCCGCCGCATGACGATCTCCTCGGTTCTGTCGTGAAGCTGCGGCAGAAAACCGACGCCTTGCACTTCGGTTCCAGGCAGGGACGATGGCGCGCTGGCCGATTCAGGATCCCGCCTTTGCTTCCGCTCGCACCCGACCCCAATGACGAGCCGCCCCCCGAGGACGTGGAAGAGGAGCTGGCCGCCGCGCTGCCCGCCACTCAGGGACGACGGTTCTTCCCCCTCATGCGCCAGCTCGTATGGCATCTTGTGGCGTTCGTCCTGCTGGGCGCCGCCGCCTACATCCTCTGGCGGGAATTCCATGACATCAGCGCGGCGGAGGTCGCCTCCGCCATCCGCGCCTGGGGTTGGGACTCCATCGTCATCGCCATTTGCCTGTCCGCGTCCAGCTTCCTGATCATGGGGTTCGTGGAGTGGATGGGGCTGCGCTGGGCCGGCGCGCAGGTCCCATTGCCGCGCGCCATGGCGGGCTCGTTCGTCGCCAGTTCCATCGCCCACACCCTGGGCGCCAATCTGATCGTCTCGGGCGCCGTTCGGGCCCGCTTCTACGCCCGGCACGGCATCACGCTGCGCCAGGTGGCGGCGGCGACGCTCTTCCACGGCTTCTCGTTCACCGTCGGCATCGCGACCCTGGCCGGCCTCGCCTTCCTGCTGGCGGGGAGCCGCGAGTTGACCGCCGTCAGCCGCATTCCCAGTTCGGTCGCCGACTCCGCGGGCGTGATCCTGATCGCCGGCGTGCTCGGCTACGTGGTGCTCTGCGCGGTGCTGCACCGTCCGCTCAGGGCGTTCGGACACAGTGTGCGGCTGCCGTCCTGGCGCGTGGCCATCGCCCAGATCTGCATCGGCGCCACGGACAACGCGGTGGCGGCCGCCATCCTCTGGATCCTGCTGCCCGACGGCGCCATCAGCTACTTCACGTTCGTCGGAGCCTATGCCCCATCAGTGGTTGTAGGCCTGGTGTCGCACGTCCCCGGCGGAATGGGGGTTTTCGAGGGTTCCATTTCCACCCTGATCAAAAGCGTGCAGCCGGCCGCCCTGGCGGCGGCCTTCCTCGGATATCGCGTGTTTTTCTTCCTGTTGCCGCTGCTGATCGGGAGCCTCTCGCTGGCGGTCGACACCCTCCGCGAACAGGCCCGCGCCCGTCGCTGAAAAAATTCTACTGCTGGATGCATCCGCCTGCATCCGGCCCGCAACCGCCACCGTATCTGCTGCGTCCGAGCATCTCCCACACATACGGACAACAGAACGCGGTGGCGGCCCTGTTCCCCGACATCCGCCGCCGTACGCCCCGGCCCCCGCCTCCCGTCGCGGGGCCGGGGCG
>JBFMGV010000019.1:0-18201 GCA_040752615.1 Pseudomonadota bacterium
GGGTCGCCCCGGCGGCTCTTTTCGTTTCAGCGACTGGTCTTTTCGGGGAGTGGCCGAGGCCGGCGGATCACTCCGCCGGCTGCAGGCTCCGGATCACAGACTTGGCGAGGCGGCCAGTGATGATCTCCTCGGCCTCGCGGACCATCTTCGAGATCAGCTCGGCGCAGGTCGGGATGTCGTGGATCAGGCCCTGGACCTGGCCGGCCGACCAGATGCCGTAGTCCGGATCGCCTTCCTCATAGACCACCCGCCCGCGGGCGCCCGCCACCAGGTCCTTCACGTCCTCGAACTTGGCGCCGCCGGCGCGCTCGATCGCCACCACCTGGTCGCTGACCGCGTTCTTCGCCACGCGCGCGGTGTTGTGCATGGTGCGGAAGATCAGGTTGGTCTGCCGCTCGTCGTTGGAGACGATCTGCTCCTTCACCTTCTGGTGGATCGGGCTCTCGACCGTGGCCATGAAGCGCGTGCCCATGTTGACGCCGTCGGCGCCCAGCGCCAGCGCCGCCACCAAGCCGCGCGCGTCGCCGAAGCCGCCCGAGGCGATCATCGGGATCTTCACCTTGTCGGCCGCGGCCGGGATCAGGATCAGGCCGCCGACGTCATCCTCACCGGGGTGGCCGGCGCATTCCAGGCCGTCGATCGAGATGGCGTCGACGCCCATCCGCTCGGCCGAGAGGGCATGGCGGACGGCAGTGCACTTGTGGATCACCTTCACGCCGTGCGCCTTGAAGTGATCGACGTGCTCCTGCGGCTTGTAGCCGGCGGTCTCGACGATCTTCACACCCATGTCGATGATCGCCTGGCGATACTCGGCATAGGGCGGCGGGGTGATCGCGGGCAGGATCGTCAGGTTCACGCCGAACGGCTTGTCCGTCAGCTTGCGCGCCTTCTCGATCTCGCGACGCAGATCGTCGGGCGTCGGCTGCGTCAGCGCCGTGATGAAGCCCAGGCCGCCGGCGTTGGCCACCGCGGCCACCAGTTCGGCCCGGCCGACCCACTGCATCCCACCCTGTACGATCGGGTGCTCGATCCCGAAGGTCTCGGTGAACCGGGTCCTCAGCGCCATGAGACATCCTCCAAACGATTGTTTGGGAGAGAGTGAAGCCCCGGACGTGGCGTCAGGCAAGAGACGGTGGCGAGCCGAGTTCGGCGCCGAGCCAATCGAGGAAGCGTCGCGCCGCCGGGCCAAGCGCCCGCGTCGCGTGCGGGATGGCCACGAATCCCTCCTCCAGGCGCATCGGCTCACCCAGGGCGAGCAGCCGGCCGTCGGCCAGCTCGCCCGCCACCAGCCGCCGCTCGACCAGCGTCACGCCCAGGCCGGCCACCGCCGCCTCGATGCAGAGATGCGAATGCGGAAAGCTCATCACCGAGGCGGCGGCGAGCGACCGCCCCTGCCCCCGCCAGAGATCCCAGGCCCGCGAGGTATGCTCGTGCTCGATCCGGCACGGCGCGGAGACGCCGCCTCGCCCGTCCGAGCCGACCGCATACCCCGGCGCCGCGACCAGCACGAAGCAGGCCTCGCCCAGACGCACGGCCCGGGCGCGGTCCTCCTGCGGGTATGACAACCAATCCCACAGGATCAGCAGGTCGGCGTCGGTCTCCTGCCGCATCTCCCGGGCGGAGGTCATCTCCATGCGCACCCGAATGTCGGGGTGAGCGGCGGCGAAGCTGGCCAGGTGCGGCGCCAGCCAGCGAGTGGCGAAGGTGACGCTGCAGGCCACGTGGACATTGGGCGCACGGGCCGGTGCGGCGACCGCCTCATAGGCCACGGACAGTGACTCGAAGGCCTGGCCGACGGCCGCCGCGAACCGGACCCCCGCCGGCGTGGGGCGGAGACCCGTGCCTGCCTTCTCGAAAAACGCGACGCCCGCGTGATCGCCGAGCGCACGGAGCTGTTTGCTCACGGCGCCGTGTGTCCGTCCCAGCGCCTCCGCGGCGCGACTGACCGACCCCAGCCGGGCCACGGCTTCGAAGGCGCGCAGGGTGGAGAGCGGAGGCAGCCGACCGGGCATGGCGTCGATCTTCGTGAGTTTCACTCACATTAGAACCGACCGCTTCTCGATTTTCCAGAGCCGCGTCCCGTGAGACCTCCCTCAAAGATCGTTCGAATGTGAGTTGGAGTATCAGATGAAACACGGTGGCGACTTCGACTATGACGCCCACGGCCACGGCTATGCCGCGATCCGCCGGCCCGACCCACGGATCGAGGCCATGGTCCACGCCGCGCTCGGCGACGCGCGAACGGTCCTCAACGTCGGCGCCGGCGCGGGTTCGTACGAGCCGTCCGACCGGCACGTGATCGCGATCGAGCCTTCCGCCGCCATGCGGGCGCAGCGGGGGCCGGGGCGGGTTCCGGCCGTGGCGGCGTTCGCCGAGGCGCTGCCTCTCGACGACGACACGGTCGACGCGGTCATGGCGATGATGACCGTCCACCAGTGGTCCGATACCGCCCGCGGCCTGGCCGAGCTGCGGCGTGTATCGCGGGGGCCCGTCGTGGTTCTGGCGGGCGACGGCGACAGCCTGCCCCGCTACTGGCTCAACGACTACGCGCCCGACCTGATCGCGGCCGAACAGCGCCGCTATCCCGCGATCGACTGGATCGCGCGGCGGGTCGGCACGCGCGCGCAGGTGAGCACGATCCCGCTCCACCTCGACTGCACCGACGGCTTCACCGAGGCCTTCTACGGCCGACCCGAGCGCCTGCTGGACCCGGCGGTGCGCGCGGCGCAGTCGTCGTGGCGGTTCATGCCTGAGGGCGCGGAGGCGCGGTTCGTCGAGGCGTTTTCAGCGGATCTGGCCTCGGGAGCATGGGACGAACGCCACGGTCACCTGCGCACGCAGGCGACCTTCGAGAGCTCGATGCGCCTGATCGTCGGCCGACCCTAGCGGGCTACTGCAGCCCGTTGCGGCCGATGGCGTAGAAGCGCTCGGCGCGGCGGGTCTTCAGTTCCTCGGCCGACAGGCCCTCCAAGGCCTTCAGTTCCTCTTCCACCGCGTCGCCGACCGCGGTCATAGCCGCCTCGGGATCGGAGTGGGCTCCGCCGGCCGGTTCGGCGATGATCCGGTCGACGATCTTCAGCTTGATGAGGTCCTGGGCGGTGATCTTCATCGCCTTGGCCGCCTCGCCCGGCGTGCGCGCGCCGCGCCACAGGATCGAATTCGCGCCCTCGGGCGGGATTACCGAATAGATGGCGTGCTCGAGGATCAGCACCCGGCTGCCGCAGGCGATGCCCAGCGCGCCGCCGGAACCGCCCTCGCCCGTCACGACCGCCACCATCGGCACTTCCAGCATCAGCGCCTTCTCGGTGGAGCGGGCGATGGCCTCGGCCACGCCACGTTCCTCGGACGCCATACCCGGATAGGCGGCCGGCGTGTCGACGAAGCTGATCACCGGCAGCTTGAACCGCTCTGCCAGTTCGAACAGGCGCACGGCCTTGCGGTAGCCCTCGGGCCGCGCGTAGCCGAAGTTGTGCTTCACGCGGGTGACGGTGTCGCGGCCCTTCTCATGGCCCATGACCACCACCGGACGGCCGCGGAACCGGCCGATGCCGCCCATGATCGCCTGGTCGTCGGCGAACTTGCGATCGCCGCGGAGTTCCTGGAACTCCTCGATCAGGTTGGCCATGTAGTCGATGAAGTGCGGCCGGTCGGGATGACGCGCGACCTGCGTCTTCTGCCAGGCATCGAGGTTCGCGTACGCCTCGCGGCGCATCTGCGTGGCGCGGCCGCGCAGGGCCTCGATCTCTCCGTCCAGCGAGCCGGGGCTCGCCTCGGACAGCTTGGAGAGTTCTTCGATCTTGGCTTCGAGGTCGGCGATCGGGCGCTCGAACTCGAGGTAGTGCGCGGCCATCAGGCGTCCGTCCGTAAGAGGCTGCCGCCCCGGGGAAGCGGCGGAAATTAGGCGTGAACCGGCACCGTCACAAGCGGCAGGGCTGCGACACGGTTCCGTGCCCGGTGGAACACTCAAGCGTGGCTGGCGTTTCCCGGGCCATCGAGGAGACCCGGAGCCCACAGAAGGGGAGCCCAGAAATGGACCGCACACTGAAGATCGCCATGGCGTCGGCGCTGGCCCTGGCCACCGCCATGCCGGCCGTCGCCCAGCAGTACCGGCCGACCGAGGAATACCAGCGCCAGCAGCGCGAGTACGACCGCGAGCGGGCCCAGTACGACCAGACCCGCGACGACTACCGCGAGGCCCGGCAGGACTATCGCGAATCGCGCCGCAACTACCGCGAGGCGCGCCGCGACTATGAGCGCCGCCTGGCCGAATGGGATCGCGCCCGCGGTATCTATGACCGTCGCTACGGCTACGGATCGTATGCCCGCATGTATCCGCGCCCTGTCTGGGATCAGACGGCGTGGAGCAGCTACGAAGCCCCGCCCTACGCCGGCTACTACGGCAACAACGTCTCGGCCAACGTGCGCTGCGACAACAACTCGACCGTCGCCGGCGGCCTGATCGGCGCCCTGGCCGGCGCGGTGCTGGGGTCGAACGTGGCGGCGCGCAACGCCCGGACCGAAGGCGCGGTGTTGGGCGGCCTCGTGGGCGCCGGCGTCGGCGCCGCCGTCGGCAACGCCAACGACAAGTACAAGTGCGACAACCGCGGCCCGTACTTCAGCTACAACGAGACCGTGCCGTATCGCGAAGGCCGCCAGCGCTACTCCAGCGCCTACGATTCCAACTACTACGACCGCCAACGGTGCCGCCTGGCCCCCGCGCCGGTGGACGCCTACGGGCGCGACGTACGCTACGTGCGCGTCTGCCCCGACGCCGACGGGCGCTATCGCATCACCGGCTGAGTCGGCGCATCCCTCCCCTCGCGGGGAGGGATGACCCCTACTTCTTCGCCAGCGGGTGCTTGGTGGTCACGACCTCCCGCAGGCGATCCGAGGCCACGTGGGTATAGATCTGCGTGGTGGCGATGTCGGCGTGGCCAAGCAGCTTCTGCACGACGCGAAGGTCGGCGCCGCCCTCCAGCAGGTGGGTGGCGAAGGCGTGCCGCAGCACGTGGGGACTGACGCGCTCGGGGTCGATGCCGGCGTCGGCCGCCGCCTCGTCCAGCACCTGGGCGAAGCGGCGGGGCGTGAGGCGTCCGGCCTTGCCGCGTGACGGGAACAGCCACGGATTGGCCTTGTCCCCCTTGGGCAGAAAGACCGGCCGGGCCTCCAGATAGGCTTTCACCGCCGCCCGGGCGGTGTCGTTCAGCGGCGCCAGGCGCTCCTTGCCGCCCTTGCCCTTGACGATCAGATAGGCCGGGTCGCGGGCCAGGGCCGCCAGCGGCAGGGCCGTGAGCTCCGAGATCCGCAGGCCCGAGGCGTAGGCCAGTTCCACCATGCAGCCGAACCGCAGGCCCTGGGCGCCGTCGCGCGCGCTGGCGGCCGCGATCAGACTGTCCATCTCCTCGCGGCTCAGCACCTTGGGCAGAGAGCGGCCCTTCTTCGGCGCCTCGACGCGGCGGGAGGGGTCGTCGTCGCGCCAGCCCTCGCCCAGCACGAAGCGATAGAACTGGCGCACCGCCGCGCGGCGGCGTGCGGCCGTGGCGGGCGAGAGCCCCCGCGCGCCGAGATCGGCGAAGTAGGCTTCCACCTCCTCGGCCGTGGCGCCGGCGAGGTCGCGGCCGCGCCCCGAGAGGAACGCGCCGGCGTCGGCGAGGTCGCGCGCATAGGCGGCCAGGGTGTTGCGCGCCGCCGCGCGTTCCACCGCCATCATCTCGAGGAAGGCGTCGACCCAGTCGGCCTCTCGGCTCATTTGAGGCCGGCCAGCCCTTCGAGCGCGAACAGGCGAGCATCGTCCGGCAGGCCCGCGCGGGCCAGCGTGCGGATGATCCTGACCCGGTCACCCAGGGCCGGTCCCGTCGCGCCGGCCTCGGCGCAGGTCCAGAGCGCCAGCAGGGCGGCCTCGCCGACGCGACGGGTATCGGCCGCCGCTTCCAGGGCGAGGTTGCGGCCGGCCGGAGCCTTGCCCTCGGCCACCGCGAAGGTCGCGACGCGGGCCCGGTCCGGAGCCGGAAGATCATTGGAAAGCGCCGCCAGCAACAGCGCGGCCGACTGCAGGCGCGGCTTGGCCTTGGGATCGGTTGAATCGGCGGCCGCCGCGATCAGGGCCGAAAGCGCGCCCTCCGGCGGTAGCCCCTGCAGCAGGGAAGCGCCCAGGCCGCCGATCTGGCCATCGATGATCGAGGTGTCGAAGGCGGGCGGCGCGGGTTCCGCGCCCGCGAGTGCGGCCGCCACCGACGGCGCCGGCTTGGCGGCGGCGAGGTCCAGGCTCAGCGCCCGTGACAGCGCGAGGTCCAGACCATTGCGCAGCGAGGCCGCGCCGGCTGGCGCGCCGGTCAGCTTCGCGGCCATCAGCCGGCCGTACACGGCGTCCCGAGCCTGGGCCTGGGCGAGGTCGAAGGTGAGCTGGGCCTGCGCGCCCTGGCCGGCCTCGGCCTGACAGAACGCCCGCAGACGCAGCCAATAGGCCTCGCCCCGGCCGATCCCGAGGCCCTCGGCGATCCGGCAGGCGCGAGGCGTGTCGCCGGCCAGCAGCGCCGTCTCGGCCGCCGCGCGCGACAGCTCGGCATTCCGATCCAGGCCCGGCGCGCGGTCGAGGATCCGGCCGGCGGCGGCGACATCGCCCAAGGCGATCAGGGCCGAGGCCCGCTGTCCGGCCAGGACGGGGTCGCCCGCCGACCCGTCGGGCCCCTTCGCACCCGTCGCCAGCACGCGCCGGGCCAGCGCCGCCGCGGCGGGCGACACGGGCTTGGCCGCGAGTTGAGGCAGCACGGACCGCGCCGTCTCGATCGGCGTCCCCGCCCAGAGGTCGGCGGGCAGACCGGTCTCGCGACCGGGTGTGGAGAAGGCGTCGGGCGCGGCGAGCTGGACCACCTCGACCTGGGCGAGGGCCGGGCCGGCGGCGGCGAGGGCGGCGGCGAAGAGCACGGAACGCAGCATGGCGCCACCTTACCCACGCCCTTCCGTTGGCGCGAGCACACAGCCTCGTGTAAAGGCTGCGCCTTCAGATGGACCGCTACGAACCGCTCCGCCGCCGCACCATCGCGCTTGTGGGCCTCATGGGCGTCGGCAAGTCGAGTGTCGGTCGCCGTCTCGCCAGCGCGCTTGGCCTGCCCTTCCGCGACGCCGACACCGAGGTGGAGGCCGCCGCCGGCCGCACCATTCCCGAGATCTTCGCCGAGATGGGCGAGCCGGCGTTCCGCGACGGTGAGCGGCGCGTGATCACCCGCCTGCTGGAGGGTCCGCCGCACGTGCTGGCCACCGGCGGAGGCGCGTTCATGAACGCCGAGACCCGGGCGCTCATCAAGTCGCGCGCGGTCTCGGTCTGGCTGAAGGCCGACCTGGAGGTCCTGGCCCGCCGGGTCGGGCGCAAGGACAACCGGCCGCTGATCGCCGGCAAGGATCCGATGGAGGTGCTCCAGGCCCAGGCCGAAGCGCGCTATCCGGTCTACGCCGAGGCCGACCTCATCGTGGAGACGGGCGACGCCGCCCACCACATCACCGTCAACCAGGTGATCCAGGCGCTCTCCGAACATCTGGGCGAACCGACCGAATGAGCCGCACCGTTCCCGTGGGCCTGGGCGCGCGCGCCTATGACGTACTCGTGGGCCAGGGGTTGCTGGACGAGGCCGGCCGGCTGATCGCGCCGTTCCAGAAGCGCGGCCGCACCGCCGTGGTCAGCGACGAGACGGTCTGGGGCCTGCACGGCGCGCGGCTGACCGCCGCCCTCGCCGCCGCGGGTATCGAGGCCTTGCCGGTCATCGTCGCGCCCGGCGAGCAGACCAAGAGTTTCGAGGGCCTGGCCGACGTCTCCGACCGCCTGCTGGCGCTGGAGCTGGATCGCGGGGACATCATCACCGCCTTCGGGGGCGGCGTGGTCGGCGATCTCGCGGGCTTCGCGGCCGCCATCTACAAGCGCGGCATCGACTTCGTGCAGATCCCCACGACCCTGCTGGCCCAGGTGGATTCCTCGGTCGGCGGCAAGACGGCGATCGACACGCCGCGCGGCAAGAACCTGGTCGGCGCCTTCCATCAGCCCCGCCTGGTCCTGGCCGACCTGGACGTGCTCTCCACCCTGCCCGAACGGGAGATGCGGGCGGGATACGCCGAGATCATCAAGTACGGCCTGCTGGGCGATCGCACCTTCTTCGAGTGGCTGGAGTCCAATGTCGCCGACGTGCTGGCCCGCGAGCCCGCGGCCCTGGCCCACGCCGTCGCCCGCTCGGTCGAGATGAAGGCCGAGATCGTCGCCGAGGACGAGAAGGAACAGGGCCGGCGGGCGCTCCTGAACCTCGGCCACACCTTCGGGCACGCCCTGGAGTCCGAGACCGGCTACGGCGCGGCGCTGCTGCACGGCGAGGCGGTGGGCGTCGGGATGGCCCAGGCGTTCCGTTTCTCGGCCCGACAGGGACTGACCAGCGGCCAGGACGCCGAGCGCGCCACCCGCGCCATTGCCGCCAGCGGCCTGCCGACCCGCTTGGCCGACGTGCCGGGCCACCCGTTCGACGCCGGCCGCCTGGTCGCGCACATGGGCCAGGACAAGAAGGCCGAGGCCGGGCGCCTCACGTTCATCCTGGCCCGCGAACTCGGCGCGGCCTTCACCGCCAAGGACGTGGACGCGGCGGCGGTGCGCGACTTCCTCATCGACGAGGGGGCGCTTCCGTGATCGTCGCGCTTCTCGCGACGCTTGCTCCCTCCCTCCTGGTCCTGCTGACCCTCTCGGCGCTGCTGTCGGCGTCCGAGACCTCCATGACCGCCGCCAGCCGCGGCCGCCTGCACCAGCTCGAGCGCGAGGGTGACCGCCCCGCCCGTCGCATCAATCGCCTGCTGACCAATCAGGAGACGATGATCGGGGCCATCCTGCTGGCCAACAACGTCATCAACATCGGCGCCTCGGCCCTGACCACCAGCGTGCTGTCGGCCGCCTTTCCCGGGCCCGTGGGCGCGCTGCTCGCCACCGCGATCATGACGGTGCTGGTGGTGGTGTTCTCCGAGATCCTGCCCAAGACCCTGGCCATCGCGCGGGCCGACGACGTGGCGAGGGGCCTGTCGATCCCGACCTACTGGACGGTGCGCATCTTCGGCCCGCTGGCTGACGGCGCGCAGTGGATCGTGCGCCAGACGCTGCGGCCCTTCGGCATCAGGCTGGACGCCGGGACGGACGTGCTGGCCGCGCACGAGGAGATCCGGGGCGCGGTTGAGTACCATCACTCGGAAGGGCTGGTGGAGACCCGCGACCGCTACATGCTGGGCGGCGTCCTGGACCTGGCCGAGATGGACGTCTCGGAGGTGATGGTCCACCGGCGCTCGATGCAGACCGTGGACGGCGGCCTGTCGCCCCGCGAGATCGTCGCCGACGTCCTGGCCAGCCAGCACAGTCGCGTGCCGGTCTACGCGGGCGAGCCGGAGAACGTGGTCGGCGTGCTTCACGCCAAGGACCTGCTGCAGGCGATCGCCGATGCCGACGGCCACATCGGCGCGGTCGACATCCGGTCCATCCTGCGAGAGCCCTGGTTCATCCCCGAGACCACCAGCCTGAAGGACCAGCTCGCCGCCTTCCTGAAGCGCCAGAACCACTTCGCCCTGGTGGTCGACGAGTACGGCGCGCTGCAGGGCCTGATCACGCTGGAGGACATCCTCGAGGAGATCGTCGGCGAGATCGAGGACGAGCACGACGTCGTGGCCCCGGGCGTGAAGCCCGCCGCGGACGGTTCGGTGCTGGTCGAGGGCTCGGTGACGATCCGGGAGCTGAACCGGGCCATGAACTGGAACCTGCCCGACGACGAGGCGGTCACCGTGGCGGGCCTGTTGATCCACGAGGCGCAGAGCATCCCGGAGGTGGGGCAGACCTTCACCTTCCACCGCCACCGCTTCCGTGTGGAGGCCCGCAAGGGGGCCCGGGTCACCTCCCTGCGCATCGAGCCGCTGCCGCCGGCCGACGACGAGGACTGAAGCCGTTCCCAAACGGCGGAGGCCCGCCATCCATCGCTGGAGGCGGGCCCCTGTCGCATCGCAAGACGTCCCGCCGGCGGACCGGCGGGACGCTTCGCATTCAGTCGATCAGAACTGCATGCCCGCGCCGACGAAGAAGAAGCGGCCGCGGTTGTCATACTGCGAGGCGCCGATGCCGATACCGGTGAAGGTCTCGGGCAGGGCCGGCGGGTGACGATCGAACATGTTGATCACGCCAGCGCGCAGGGTCAGCTCGTCACGCACCTTGTAGGTGACGCGCAGATCGTGACGCCAGTAGTCACCCGTGTAGTACGGGTCGAGCTGGTTCGGCCGGAACGTGCTGTTCGAGATCATCGACCCGATCCACAGCGTGTTCCAGGCCACCGACATACGGTCATGCGACCAGCGGATCGAACCGTTGGCCTTCCATTCGGGCAGGCCGTTGTTGATCGTGTTCGCCAGCTGGGTGAACGCCTGGCCGGGCAGGCCCTGTAGCTGGAAGCCGTACATCCAGGTGGCGTCGACGCGCATGGCGATCGAACCGTAGTCCTTGCCCAGCAGGTCCTCGGTCTGGAAGCCGTAGGCGATCGAGTAGTCGTAGCCCTCGACCTTCACCTTGGCGACGTTCTGGTTGACCTGGACGACCTCGATGACGCCGCCCTGCAGGCCGCCGGTGGCGGCGCCGGTCGGGTCGCGACGGATCTGCTGGCAGTACTGGTTCGACGCGTACGGGGTGGTCGCATCGTCGTAGCAGAGCTGCTGGAACAGGACGTTCAGCGGGATCGTGCCGACCTGACCGTCGATGTTGTACTTGAAGAAATCGACCGAGATCTGGAGGTTCGGGACCCAGCGGGGCTGGATCACGACGCCGTACTGGTAGCTGTGCGCGGTCTCGGCATCGAGGTCCGGGTTACCGCCCTGCAGAAGGGCCAGCGAGGAGCGGCCGGTGCCGAAGTTCGACACGAAGGTCGCCGAATTCCAGCCCGGGATGGCGGCGGCGCAGGTGACGCGGCGCGCGGCCTGCTGGGCCGCGGTGGCGCCCCGGAACACGGCCGCGTCGCACGGGTCGTTCGCCGCGCCGGTGAAGTTGCGGCTCTGCGGCGAGAACAGTTCGACGATGTTCGGCGCGCGCACCGCGGTCGATTCCGACACGCGGAAGCGGACGTCCTTCACCGGGGTCCAGTTCAGGCCGATCCGGTACTGGTCGGTGCCGCCGATGGTCGAGTACTCCGACACGCGGCCGGCGGCCTCGAACGACAACTCCTCGGCGAACGGCATGTCCTTCAGGATCGGGATCCGGATTTCGCCGTAGGCTTCCTTGGTGTCGTACGAGCCCTCACGGGTGCCGATCGCGTTGAAGAACAGCGCGCCGGAGGCGCCGAGCGGGTCTTGCTCGAAGAAGCTCTTCTCCTTGCGGTACTCGGCGCCGAAGGCGATGCCCACCGGGCCGGCCGGCAGGTCGAACAGTTCGGTGGCGAAGTTCAGGCCGGCGACGGTCTGATTGATCTTCTGGTCGGTCACCGACTGGGCGTTGGCCCAAAGGATCGCCTCACGCGACGGCTGGCCGTCGATCAGGTTCCAGGGCTGGCAGCCGGCGGCGCGCGCGGCGGCGTCACGGCAGACGATCTGGCCGTTGACCAGCACGGCGTCGACCGCCTGCTGCACGCGAGCCAGGTTCGGCACATTGTACGAGATGGTCGAGCCGGTCAGCTCGGCGTGCTGGACGTAGGCGTCCCAGTTCACCTTGCGGCCGAAGGTCTCGAACTCGCCTTCCGAACCGACGGCGAGGCGGAGTTGCTCGCGCTCGGTCTTCACGTCCCGGCCGCCGAACTCGTCCCAGATCTTGCCGATGTTGACCGCCGAGGCCTGGGTCAGCGTGAGGCCCGCGCCGCGGGTCTCGAACGGACCCGTCGTCGGAGCGGTCCAGATCGCGCGCAGCGCCGCGGCGTTGGCGCCCGAGCCGTTCAGGTAGGCGTTGTCGCCCCGCATCACGATCGGCATGGTGCTGCCGCCCGCCGCGTTCGAGAACGCCGGCAGGAAGATGCCGTAGCCCGAGACCTTCACATACGAGGCGTCGGCGAAGACCTTCCAGGTGTCGGTGATCTTGTAGTCGACGTAGGTGCGCAGGACGCCACGGTTCGCCTTGCCCTGCAGCGCCGTGTAGACGTTGCTGTAGCCCAGGCTCTCGTCCTGACAGGTCGGCTGCACGGTCGCGGTGGCGCAACCTTGCGACAGGCGCACGATCCCCGCGCCGTTGTTGCGGAAGTCCCGCGCCACGGCGAGGCCGGTGCCGACGGTGTTGCTGTTCACCAGCTGGAACACGCCGAACGGCGAGTTGTTCGAGCGGCTGTTCGGCAGGACGTCCTGCACCGTCACACCGGCCGCGCTGTTGCGGCGGATGCCCGGGTAGGCCCAGTCACGATCCTTCTGCATGATCACGTCGAGGCTGGCGTACTCACCGCCGACCAGCACGTTCAGGCGGTTGTCGAAGAACTTCTTGCCCCAGTTGAAGCCGACGCGGACTTCCTCGCCGTCGCCTTCCTCGGCAATCCCGGCCTGCAGGTCGAGCTCGAGACCGTCCTGTTCCTTCTTCATGATGAAGTTGATGACGCCCGAGATGGCTTCCGAGCCGTACACGGCCGAGGCGCCGCCGGCGATGGTCTCGACCCGCTCGATCATCAGCGACGGAATGGTGTTCAGGTCGACGGCCGGCGACGAGGCGTCGGAGAACGGCAGGCGGCGGCCGTCCATCAGCACCAGCGTGCGGGTGGCGCCCAGGCCGCGGATGTCGGCGCGCGCCTGACCCGCGAGGAACAGGGTCGCCGAGGTGGTCTGCTGGTTCTGGTTCGGGTTGATGTTCGGCTGGTCGAGCAGGACATCGATGAGCGAGCTGTTGCCCGACTCACGGATGGTCTGGGCGGTCACGACCGACATCGGCTGCGGCGCGGTGAAGGTGTCGCGGCGGATGCGCGAGCCGGTGATGACGATCTCGCCGAGTTCGGAGGCGTCGCCGCCCGCGTCCTGGGCCGACGCCGTTCCGGCGTAACCCGCGGCGAGCGCGCCGCAGATGATCGAAGTGGCCAGCAGGCGCTGGCGCATCGAGTAGAACCTCAAATCCCATCCCTCCAATAGCCCCGGGCCGCGCGGCCGCAGGACGTGCGTTGGTCTCAGCAATCACGGTTGGAGAGGGACGCTTCCCCGAAACACATCCCCAGCCACAGCCATCCGCCCCTCCTAGGGACGCGGCCTGCGGCGGCTTAGGGAGTTCGATTCAGGAGTTACATGAGAGAGATTCACGCATACCCGCGCAGACGAGATCCCGATCGATCTCGCCATTGATTTTTCTGGATAATATTGAGTTCCGACAGTCGGGGGCGGCGGCCTTCTGGCTCGCCGCACCGTCACCGAACCGTCATTGCGGGCGCGTTGTGTTGCACCACGGACACGGACGTGACGCCCGGTCTCAGCCTTCGCGGAAGTAGGGTTCGACCGGGCCCTGAAGCTTCACGGTCAGCGGATTGCCATGGCGGTCACGCGACGCGCCGACCGAGAGCCGCACCCAGCCCTCGCTGACGCAGTATTCCTCGACGTTGGTCTTGTCCTGGCCCTTGAAGCGGACGCCCACGTTCCGGGCCAGAACGGCCTCGTCATAGTACGGGCTGTTCGGATTGACGCTCAGGCGGTCGGGCAGGGTATCGGGGGTCTTTTCGGTCATTCGCGGGAGGTCGCATGCCCGCGCGCGCGGTTCAAGGCTTGCGGTAACTGAGGGGCACGGTGATCTCGGCCCCCGTCACGGGCTTGCCGTCCTTGTCCTCGACCCGGTACCGGGCGCTGCCAAGAGCGCAGACCGCCGCAGCCTCATACCGGGCATCGGGCGCCTTGCTGTTCTCCACCGCCTTGCAATCCGCCAGCCGGTCGTCGGCGGTGCTGACGCACTGCAGCTTGATCCGGGCGTCCTCGGAACTGGGGATCGCGCGGCGGAAGCATCCGTACAGCTGGCTGCTGTCCGGCGGACGGATCCAGCGCCGGCGCAGACCGTCCTCCCCCACCCGGCCCGGGTCCAGCGGCGCGGTCTGGGCCGTTTCCCTCGGATTGCGCAGAGCGAACAGCCGCGTGACCTGGAACTCCCGGCCGGCGGTGGGTGATCCGTCACGCGCCTTCCGGCCGAGCTGGATCTCGGCCTCGACCAGACGTTTCGTGGCCTCGCCGAAGCCGTGCCCCTCCGGAGCCTCGGCCTTCACCGTGCAATCGCGCAGCTTGCCGTCGTCCTGAACGCGGCAGACCACCGTCCCCCGCCCCTCGATCTGCTGCTGACGCGCCGCGTCGGGAAAGTAGCGGAACCGCGCCTCGATGTCGGGCGCGCGGCGCAGTTCGACGTCGCCGGGCAACAACGGCTTCGGCCCGCCGTCCTGCGCCAGGGCGGCCATACCGACCATCCCCGCGATCAACCCCACGGCCAGACCCGCCACCTTCACCCGAACTTCTCCGCGTCATCCGCAAACCGGCCGCACTAAGCCAGCGCCCCCGCCGGTTGCCAAGCGCCGCCGGAGCCTGTTCAACAGCGGCCATGAAATCCGCGATCGCCGCCGCCGCGGCCCTCCTCGCCACCGTCCCAGCCATGGCCGAGCAACTTCCCGCCAAGCGCATCTTCGAGAGCCCCGACATCTCCGGCCCGCGCGCCCGGGGCGTGAAGCTGTCGCCCGACGGCAAGTCGGTCACCTACATCAAGACCCGCGCCGACGACCTGACGATCAGCGACCTGTGGGTGGCCGACGTGGCCGGCGGCGCGCCGCGCCTTTTGCTGGACGGCAAGAAGCTGGCGCCGCCCGAGCGTGAGCTGTCCGAGGCCGAGAAGGCCCGCCGCGAACGGGCCGGCGTCGCCACCCGTGGCGTGGTCGACTACGCCTGGGACAGTCAGGCCAAGGTGATCCTGGCGCCGGTCGAGGGCGACCTCTGGGTGTATGACCTGGCGGCCAGGCAGGCCCGGCAGCTGACCAAGACGCCGTCCGACGAGATCGACGCCAAGGTCTCGCCGAAGGGCGGCTACGTCTCGTTCGTCCGGGACGACAACCTCTACATCACCCCCGTGGCCGGCGGCGCCGAGCGCGCCCTGACCGAAGGCGGGACCGAGCTTAAGAGCTGGGGTACGGCCGAGTTCATCGCCCAGGAGGAGATGGACCGTTCCACCGGCTACTGGTGGAGCCCCGACGACAAGGCCGTCGCCATCGCCTTCGTCGACCAGACCGGCGTCGACATCGTCGAGCGGCCCGAGGTCAACGCCACCGGCGCCCGCGTCGTGCCGCAGCGCTATCCGCGACCGGGCCGCCCGAACGCGGTGGTCGAACTCTACGTCCAGCCGTTGGACGGCCCGCGCGTGAAGGTGGACCTGGGCGCCGACGCCGACATCTACCTGGCCCGCGTGGCCTGGGCGACGGACGGCAAGACCCTCTACGTCCAGCGCGAAGCCCGGGACCAGCGACGGCTGGACCTGCTGGCGGTCGATCCGGCCACCGGCAAGGGCAAGGTCATCCTCACCGAGACCAGCGCCCACTGGGTAGACCTGACCGACGATTTCAAGCCGCTGGCGGACGGGACCTTCCTGTGGTCGTCCGAGCGCTCCGGCTATCGCCATCTCTATCTCTACGCCGCCGACGGCAAGCTGATCCGCCAGGTCACCGAGGGCGACTGGCCCGTACATGAGATCGAGGGCGTCGACGAGGCCTCGAAGAGCGTGATCTTCTCGGCTTTCCGCGAAACGCCGGGCGAGCGTCGCATCTGGCGCGCTTCGTACGCCAAGACCGGCGCGCCGACGGCGATCACCTCGGCAGGCGGCTGGTGGACGGTGACTGTCGCGGGCAAGGGCGGCGCCTTCGCCGGGACCTATGAGGATCCCAAGACCCCGGCCCAGACCGCGCTCTACAAGGCCGACGGCACGCGCGTGCGATGGATCGAGGAGAACGCCCTCAAGGCCGGGCACCCGTTCTGGCCCTACGTGGATCGCCTGCGCGCCCCGACCTTCGGCACGATCAAGGCCGCCGATGGGTCGGACCTCTGGTGGTCGATGCGCACCCCGCCCGGTTTCGACGCGGCGAAGAAGTATCCGGTGATCGTGCAGGTCTACGGCGGTCCCTCGGGCCCGCGCGTCGCCAGCAACTGGCACACGCCGGAGGACCAGATCCTGCTCGACGCCGGCTACATCCTGTTCCGGCTCGACAACCGCGGCGTCGGCTATCGTTCGACGGCCTTCAAGACGGCCATCGACCGCAAGCTGGGTCAGCTGGAGGTCGAAGACCAGATCGCGGGGGCGAACTACCTGAAGTCGCTGCCCTACGTGGACGGCGCGCGCCTGGGGGTCACCGGCTGGTCGTACGGCGGCTACATGACCCTGCTGATGCTGACCGCGCCGGACAGCCCGTTCAAGGCGGGCGTCTCGGGCGCGCCCGTCACCGACTGGAAGCTCTACGACACCCACTACACCGAGCGGTTCATGGGCACGCCGGCCGACAACGCGGCAGGCTACGGCGCGACCGAGGTGGTCTCGCGGCTGCCCGCGCTGAAAGCCGGATCGCTGCTGCTGGTCCACGGGATGGCGGACGACAACGTCACCTTCGACCACTCCACGCGGGTGTTGTTCGCCCTGCAGGCGGCCGGGACGCCGTTCGAGACCATGGTCTATCCGGGCCTGCGCCACCGGGGCGGCTGGACGCCGACGAACCGGATGCACCGGGCGCTGATGACCCGGGACTTCTTCGATCGGAAGCTGAAGGCGGGCGAGTGATCTCGCCCGCCTTCGCGGCTCGCTACGGCTTGCGGAACTTGTAGACGAACTGGTCGGTCTTCCCACGGATCGACGGGTCGAAGACGCTGGCGGTGTGCGGGTCGGCGGCATCCTTCAGCAGGGCGCTCTCGCCGACGAACTTGAAGCCGGCGGCTTCGACCTCGGCCTTCACGATCGCCGGATCGATACGGTGCACCTTGCTCGCCGCCTCCAGACCCGAGCCGGTGACGGCCACATGGTCGACGATCACGTAGAGGCCGCCCGACTTCAACGACTTGAAGACCTCGGCGTTGACCTTCTGAGCGGTATCCTTCGGGAACGGGCCGAGGTGGAAGTCGTGATAGTTCTGGACGGTCAGCACCAGATCCAGGCCGTCGGGCAGGTCCAGCGCGCCGAACGGCGTGGTCAGCGGCGTGATGTTGCCATAGGCGCCGGCGACCTTCTTCTGATCCTCACCGTACTTGGCCTGGTAGGTGATGAACTCGTTCGGCTGATAGGCGTAGACGTGGCCCTTGGGCCCCACGGCCACCGACAGGATACGGGTGAAGTACCCGCCGCCCATCACCAGATCGGCCACCTTCTGGCCCGGCTTGACGCCGGCGAAGTCGAGCAGTTCGCCCGGCTTGCGCGCCGCATCCTTGGCCGCGTCCTCGGTACGGCCCTTGTCGGCGAGCGCCGCCGCCACCGGCGGCGAGACCGCCGCCCAGACGGGCGCCGAGGCGCCCAGAGCCACCGCCGCCACAGCGGCCATCATCCATGTGCGGGCCATGCCTCGCCTCCCTCTGTTATCCGAGCGACTCGACTACACCCGCGACGGGCGGTCCCCTAGTCGTCTGCGGGGAAAGGCCGTATCTTTGCGACCGCGTGTCAGTCAGGAGCCGTCGTGATCAGGTCGATCATCGGGGGCGCAGTGGCTGCTGCGCTTCTTTCGGGTGGAGCCCAAGCAGCTCCCCGCCCCCCTTCAGCCGCCAAAGCCGCCGGCCCCACATGGCTGGTGGCGCCCACGGACACCGGCTGCCGTGTCGAGCTGGAGCTCGTCGGCAGTTCGGGCGCCGTCACTCCCATAAGCCTGATCTCGGACGGCCAGCTGGTCAGTCTGCGGTTCTTCAAGGCCGACCTGCCGGCGCGGGCTTTCCTGCCGATCCGCGTGGACAAGGCCCGCTACTCGAACCTGATGCTTCGCGGAGCGGACGGCTCGGGCGAGCTGGTGCTGTCCGAGGAGACCGAGGCGGCGCTGCGCAAGGGCGGTCTGCTGGGCGTGGCCTGGCTCACCGAGGAACCGCTGAGCGTGTCGCTGGCCGGGTCAGAGCAGGGACTGCAGGACCTGCGGGTCTGCGGCGCCCAGACGGCGAGCCGCCACCGCGAACGCACGGCCGTGGAGCTGGCGGCCCGCGACCGCGCCGAGGCCGAGGCCCGGGCCAAGGCGCTCAACGACGCCCAGCTCGCCGCCGTCCAGGCCCAGACCGCCGCCGCCG
>JBFMGV010000020.1:0-63193 GCA_040752615.1 Pseudomonadota bacterium
CCAAAACCGCCGCCAAGAAGGCGCCGGCGAAGAAGGCGACGGCCAAGAAGACCGCCGCCAAGAAACCCGCGAAGGCAGCGGCCTCGACCGACGAGATCGACGACGACGAGGCGCCGTTCTAGGGCGAACCGACCGCAAGTACGGTGGCGTAAGGCGCGGGAGCCGCTAGGCTCCCGCCCATGCCTCACGCACAGATCGACGGCCTGGACTTCTATTTCGAACGCGCGGGCGACGGCCCGCCGTTGCTGTTCATCTCAGGCACGGGCGGCGACCTGCGCGTGCAGCCGAACGTCTTCGCCTCACCGCTGGCCAGGGCTTTCGACCTCCTGGCCTACGACCAGCGGGGCCTGGGCCGGACGGACAAGCCCGATGTCCCCTATTCCATGGCCCGATACGCGGACGACGCGGCGGCGCTGATGGATCACCTGGGATGGGACGACGCCCTGGTGCTGGGTGTTTCGTTCGGCGGGATGGTGGCCCAGGAGCTGGTCCTGCGGCATCCGGCCAAGGTGAAGCGGCTGGTGCTGGCCTGCACCTCGCCGGGCGGCGCGGGCGGGGCCTCGTTTCCCTTCCACGAGATCGAACATCTGAAGGGCGAGGCGCGGGCGCGCCACATGATCCCGATCAGCGACGTGCGCCGCGACGCCGCCTGGGCCGCGGCCCATGCAGCCGAGTACGACAAGCTCGTGGAGCTGACCTCCGCCGATCCGTTCGCCGGCGAGCCGGGCCGGGCCGAGGGCGCGCACCGGCAGCTGGAAGCGCGGGCCGCGCATGACACCTGGGATCGCCTGCCGCGGATCACCTGCCCGGTCCTGATCGCCGCCGGCCGCTACGACGGAATCGCCCTGCCCGAGACCCAGGAGCGCCTGGCTGGCCGCATTCCGGGCGCGGAGCTGCGCTGGTTCGAGGGCGGGCACCTCTTCATGCTGCAGGATCGCGCCGCCTATCCGGCGATCGTCCAGTTCCTGCAGGGGTGACGCGACGGAGCCGCGCGCTCCGCGTTCCGTGCTAAGCACCCGGAATGGCCCGACCCAAGAAGCCCAAGCCCGCCCGCGTTCCCCAGGGGCTCCCCGACCGCGACACGCTGCTGAAGTTCATCCGCGAGAGTGGCGACACCGACAAGGCCGCCATCGCCCGCGCCTTCGGTCTGAAGGGCAATGATCGCCGCGCCCTGCGCGAGATGCTGTCCGACCTGCAGGAGAAGGGCGACCTGAGCCGCCGGGGCCGGCGCGGCTTCGCCGAGTCGGGCGCCCTGCCCGAGGTGGGCGTGGCCGATGTGGTCGAGCGTGACCCGGACGGCGACCTGCTGGTCCGCCTGACCCGCGCCGAGGATGCCCCTCTGGTGCCTCTGGCGCCCGCCACCGACGTGAAGGGTCCGGCCCCCGGCCTCGGGGATCGCGTCCTGGTCCGCTTCGTCCCTCTGGAGAACGGCGAGTTCGAGGCCCGGCTGATCAAGCGCCTGGGCCAGAGCGCGCACCGCATCCTGGGCGTGATCCGCAAGGCCCGCCGCGAGATCCGCGTCGAGCCCGTCGACCGCCGCTCGAAGGAGACCCTGATTCTGCCCGAGGGCGAGGACGTGCGCGACGGCGACCTCGTGCTGGCCCAGGTGGAGCCGCATGGTCCCCGCTACGGCCCCAAGCGCGGCAAGCTGCTGGAGGTGGTCGGCCGCGAGGACGAACCGCGCGCCTACTCCCTGATCGCCATCCACGCTCACGGGATCCCCACCGGCTTCTCCGAGGCCGCCGAAGCCGAGGCCGAGGCGGCCGAGCCCCCCACCCTCGCCGGCCGCGAGGACCTGCGGGAGATGCCGCTGATCACCATCGACCCGGTGGACGCCCGCGACCACGACGACGCGGTCTACGCCCACCCGGACGACGACCCGAAGAACCCCGGCGGCTGGGTCTGCTGGGTCGCCATCGCCGACGTGGCGGCCTATGTGCGCCCCGGATCGGAACTGGACCGGATCGCCCGCGACAAGGGCAACAGCGTCTACTTCCCCGACCGGGTCGAGCCGATGCTGCCCGAGCGGCTGTCGAACGGCCTCTGCAGCCTGCGTGAGGGCGAGAACCGCGCCACCCTGGCCGTGCGGATGGTGTTCGGGGCCGATGGCCGCAAGCGCTCGCACCGCTTCGTGCGCGGCCTCATGCGCTCGGCGGCCAAGCTCAGCTACGAGCAGGCCCAGGCCGCGATCGACGGCCAGCCGGACGACAAGGCCGGGCCGCTGCTGGACGGGGTGTTGAAGCCGCTGTGGGCCGCCTATGCGGTGCTGAAGAAGGGCCGCGACGCCCGCTCACCCCTGGCCATCGAGAGCGCCGAACGGAAGATCGCCATCAACCGCGAGGGCGAGATCGCCGCCATCACGCCCCGCGCCAGCCTCGAAGCCCACAAGCTGATCGAGGAGTTCATGATCCAGGCGAACGTCTGCGCCGCCGAGACGCTGGAGCAGAAGAAGACGCCGCTGATCTACCGCATCCACGACGAGCCCAGCCAGGAGAAGGTCCAGGCGCTGGTGGACTTTCTCTCCACGCTGGGCATCCCGTGGACCAAGGGCGAGGCGCCGCGCACCGAGCGGTTCAACCGGCTGCTGGTGGAAACGCGCGACGGCCCGCACGCCGACATCGTCAACGAGGTGGTCCTGCGCACCCAGATGCAGGCGCACTACTCGACCGAGAACATCGGCCACTACGGCCTGAACCTGGCGAAGTACGCCCACTTCACCTCGCCGATCCGCCGCTACGCCGACCTGATCGTCCACCGGGCGCTGGTGACGGCCCTGGGGCTGGGCGCGGACGGGCTGTCGGACTTCGACACCAGCCAGATGAAGGGCACGGCCGAGATCATCACCTTCGCCGAGCGCCGGGCCATGGCGGCCGAGCGCGACGCCACCGACCGCTACGTCGCCGCCTTCCTGGCCGACCGCGTGGGCGCCGAGTTCGAGGGCAGGATCACGGGCGTCACCCGCTTCGGCCTCTTCGTGCGGCTCAGCGAGACCGGCGCCGACGGCCTGGTGCCGGTGAGCCGCCTGGGCGGCGAGTTCTTCGTCCACGACGACCGCACGCACGCGCTGGTGGGCGAGCGGTCCGGCGCGCGCTGGCCGCTGGGCATGACGGTGCGCGTGCGCCTGGAGGAGGCCACGCCGATCACCGGCGGCCTGCTGTTCGAGATGCTGAGCGAGCCGGCCCCGCCGGACCGCTCGATGCCGCGCCCGCGCCTGGGAATCCGGGCCCGCGGCGACCGCCGGCCGCCATCGGGACGACCGCCCGGCATCCGCACCGGCCGCAAGCAGAAGATGGGCGGCAAGAAGAAGAAGCGCTGAAGCGTCGCACGCGGCTTCCGCCACGGCAGTCTTTCCTCGCCCGTGGGCGGGGTCATACACTTGTTTCATGACGACCGAAGCACCCGTGGTCCACAAGCCCGAGGGCCCGCCCCGCCAGCCCGGCCAACGGGCCGTGCGCCCCAAGAACGCCGCCACGGTGATGATCATCCGCCGCGACGCGGCCAAGCCGCGCGTGCTGATGGGCAAGCGCCACGGCGGCCACAGCTTCATGCCGGACCGCTGGGTGTTCCCCGGCGGGCGGATCGACCGCGCCGACTACCGCGCCCCCTTCGCCAGCGACCTGCGCTCGGACGTGGGCGGCCTGTTCGACCGCTACCTGCCCGCCGGGCGTGGCCGGGCCCTGGCCCTGGCGGCCGTGCGGGAGACCTGGGAGGAAGCCGGCCTGCTGCTGGCCAAGCCCGGTGAGGCGCGCGCCACGGGCCCCTGGAAGACCTTCGCCGACCAGGGCGTGCTGCCCGACCTGGAGGCGATGGACGTCATCGCGCGCGCGATCACGCCGCCGGCCGTGGGCAAGCGCTTCGACACCTGGTTCCTGATGGCCGACGCCGAGCGGCTGACCAGCCTGGAGCGCCAGCCCGACTGCGGCGAGTTGGAGGAGATCGCCTGGGTCGACTTCGACGAGGCCATGGCCCTGCCCCTGCCGACCGTCACGCGGCTGATGATCAAGGAAGCGGCCCTGCGGATGGACGATCCGTCGCGGCCGAAGCCCTTCCTGCGCTACAAGGACCGCGAACAGGGCATGAGACCCACCAGCCTTTAGTCAGCAGGCATTGACTTTAGGTCGCGGATTCGTATTTTCCGCGCCTCCTAACACCCGCCAGCGGTGCGTATCCGTTTGGCCCCGCCAATTTGTTTCCAGGATTCGTGCCATGGCGAAGCCCGCCTCCATCAAGATCCGCCTGAACTCGACGGCCGACACCGGCTACTTCTACGTGGCGAAGAAGAACGCCCGCACCAAGACCGAGAAGATGGTGCTGAAGAAGTACGACCCGGTCGTGCGCAAGCACGTCGAGTTCAAGGAAGGCAAGATCAAGTAAGCAGGCGAAAGCCGCTTATGACCGAAGACGCCCGGCCTCACCGCCGGGCGTTTTTGATTCTGGCGACGGCCAGAACGCCATGCAGACCCGCGGCTGGCCGCCGACCGAGCCCACGGTCCGCCCGATGGCCGCAGCGAAGTCCGCTTCCTGTCCGAACGCCGCCGACGGCGAGCGACCCGTTGCGGACCGTGAGCCGCTGCGCTCTACAGGGGTGGGGAGCACGCGAGCACACATGAGCCGGAACCCACGCATCACCATCAGCCGGGGCAAGGACGGCTTCTTCCAAATCTGGCTGAACCCGGATGGGCGCGACCTTCTCGTTCGGGAGCTTCAAGCGCTAAGCGAGAAGCACGACCACTTTCACATCATGCCCGAAGATATGCGTCCCGAACTCCCCGCGCGGAACCGTCCCTACGAGGAGGGCGACGAGGTGATCGAGTGGGGAAAGGTGTTGTTCCGGCCCGACGAATGGGACCAGCGGTACTTTCCCCATGTCCTGGACGCGCCCGACGCGGAAGTCGGCTAACCAACCGTTGCAGGCGTTGGCGCGGTCCCCCTCTCCCACGCAGTGGGAAAGGAAGGGCGGACGTCCCACCCTTCCCGGCCCTTCGAAACGACCGCTTGGCGTGAGCCTTGCGGGAGCGGCCCTCAGGCCGCGCGCGCGATGACGCGGTTGCGGCCGGCGGACTTGGCTTCGTAGACGGCCTCGTCGGCGCGCTTGAGCAGGGCGTGGGGCGTGTCACCCTCCCCCGCGCTGGTGGCGCAGCCCACCGAGATCGTCACCGACAGCAGCTCCTGGCCGCCCATGACGCGGAACGGCGCGCCGGCCACGTGCAGGCGGATGCGCTCGGCGATACGGCGGGCGTCCTCCAGCTCTGTGTCGGGCATGACCACGACGAACTCCTCGCCGCCGTGGCGGACCGGCAGGTCGACGGCCCGGACGTTGGACGCCAGGCGCACGGCGAACTCGGCCAGGACCTCGTCGCCCACGTCGTGACCGAAGCTGTCGTTGACCTTCTTGAAGTGGTCGATGTCGATGACCAGCAGGGACACGGGCTCGCCACCCTGGGAGGCCCGGCGCATCAGCGCCTCGAGCTGTCCGGCCATGTAGCGGCGGTTGTGCAGGCCCGTGAGCTGGTCGGTGACCGCCAGCTCCAGCGAGTGGTCCAGGTTGGAGCGCAGGTAGTCGGTGTAGCGCTTGCGGCGGATCTGGGTGCGCACGCGCGCCGCCAGCTCGCCCGGATCGATCGGGCGGGCCAGGATGTCGTTGACGCCGATCTCCAGCGCCTTCACGGCCTTGGGGCGCTCGTCGATATCGACCACGGCCAGCACGGGGATGTTGCGCGTCGCCTCGTCCGAGCGGAGCTGCGCGGCGAAGCGCAGGCCATCGAACGCCTTGGCGTTGGCGTTGACGATCACCAGGTCCACCGGCCCCCGGGCGGTGAGTACGGCCTTGTAGGGCTCGGTCTCGACCACGGGGCGATGCTCGACCGACAGTTCGGTCGAGACGCGCTCGGCCTGCCGGGGATTGTCGTCGACGATCAGGATGCGGCCGCCGGACCCGCCGAGGCGCGAGGCGGCGCCGGCGATCACGCCCATGCGGCGCCCCGAGGCCTCGCGGTCGCGGAGCTCGTCGATGACCGCCTTCAGGCGCGTCAGGCTGCGCACCCGGGCGAACAGCATCACGTCGTCGATGGGCTTGGTCAGGAAGTCGTCGGCGCCCGCCTCCAGCCCGGCGACGCGGTCGGCCCGGCCGTCCAGCGCGGTGACCAGCACCACGGGGATATGCCGCGTCTCAGGATCGTCCTTGAGCCGGCGGCAGACCTGAAAGCCGTCCATGCCGGGCATCATCACGTCCAGCAGGATGATGTCGGGATGCTCGGCCGCCGCCATCGCCAGGGCTGTCGGACCGTCGTGCGCCGTCAGCACCTCGTAGTACTCGGCCGAAAGCTTGGCCTCGAGCAGGCGGACGTTCGATTCGATGTCGTCGACGACCAGGATGCGCGCGGACATGGCTAGTTCAGCAGCCTGCGGATCGTGTCGAGGAAGTGGGTGACGGAGATGGGCTTGGAGATATAGGCCTCGCACCCGCCCTCGCGGATGCGTTCCTCGTCGCCCTTCATGGCGAAGGCGGTGACCGCGACCACCGGGATGTGCGCCAGGTCGTCATCTTCCTTCAGCCACTTGGTGACTTCCAAGCCCGAGATCTCGGGGAGCTGGATGTCCATGAGGATGAGGTCGGGCTTGTGTTCGCGCGCAAGCGACAGCGCGGCGAGACCCTCGCGGGTCTCGAGGGTTTCGTACCCCTGGGCCTCGAGCAGATCATGAAACAGCTTCATGTTCAGCTCGTTATCCTCGACGATGAGGACCTTCTTCGCCATTCAGGAACCGACACTCCCCTGGGCGTGGCCGATGCTCGGCCTTCCCCACCCTGACGCTGCTTATCGGCCGCGATATCCTTAAACTTCGTTATCCCATCCGGAGAGCGCGTGGCTCAGCCCCCGAACATCGCCGCCCCATCCCTCGAGGATCTGGGTCTTTCCCGAGAGCGGCCCCTGGTTCTGATCGACGTGGACGAGGTGCTCGGCCTCTTCATGCAGGGCTTCGGCGACTACGTGGCGACTCAGGGCCTGGAGATGCGAATCGACCGGTTCGCCCTGTTCCAGAACATCTATCGGCCGGGCGAGTCGCAGCACCTGGACATCGCCGAGGGCAAGAAGCTGTTCGACGCGTTCTTCGCCGGCCACTGTCACAACCTGGAGCCCGCGCCGGGGGCGATCGCCGCCTTGAATCGCCTCGCGCCGCACGCCGAGATCCTGATCCTGTCGAACGCGCCCGCCGACGCCGAGCAGCTCCGGACCGAGTGGTTGCGCAAGCACGGCCTGGAGCATCCCCTGGTGCTGAACTCGGGACCGAAGGGACCTATCGCCGCCGGGCTCACCGGCCAGACGCCGCATCGCACCGCCTTCGTCGACGACCTGCTCTCCAACCTCGACTCGGTGGCCGACCATTCGCCGGCGACGGCGACCTTCCAGTACGTGGCGGACCTGCGCCTGCGCGACTATGCGCCGCGGTCCGACCGCCATCGCCGGATCGACGACTGGCGCGAGCTGGGCGAGGCGATCGAACAGGCCGTTCGCGGCTGAGCGGCATGATCCGGATCGGCGTGGACTTCGGCGGCACCAAGATCGAGGCCGCGGCGCTGGACGCCGATGGCCGCTTCCTGGCGCGGGTGCGCGGCCCGACACCAGCCGCCTATGAGGATCGGCTGACCGCCACCCGTGACGTTGTCGCCGAGGCCGAGCGGCAGGCTGGCGCCCTGGCGGCGCGCATCGGCGTCGGCGGGCCAGGATCGCCCTCGCCCGTCACCGGCCTGATGCGCAACTCGAACTCCACGGTGCTGAACGCGCGGCCCTTTCCGGCGGACCTGGAGCGGGTGCTGGAGCGGCCGGTGCGCTACGCCAACGACGCCAACTGCCTGGCGCTTTCCGAGGCGGTGGACGGCGCGGGCGCCGGGGCGGGCGTGGTGTTCGCGGTCATCGCCGGCACGGGGTGTGGCGCGGGCGTGGCGGTCGACGGCCGGCTGGTCGAGGGACGCAACCTGATCGCCGGCGAGTGGGGTCATACCCCCCTGCCCTGGCCACGCGACGACGAGCTGCCTGGCGTGCGGTGCTGGTGCGGGCGGATCAACTGCCTCGAGCTCTGGCTGTCGGGCACCGGTTTCGCCCGGGAGGCCGGGCGGCCCGCCGAGGACGCCGTGGCGGCCGGCGACCACATTGCGCTGGATCTCTATGCCGACCGGCTGGCGCGCGGGCTGGCGGTGATCGTCGACATCCTGGACCCCGACGTCATCGTCCTGGGCGGCGGCATGTCGAACGTGGAGCGCCTGTACGAGACCCTGCCCGCCGCCATCGCGCCGCACGTGTTCTCGGACGTCTTCACGACGCCGGTGCGCAAGGCGCGGCATGGGGATTCGTCGGGCGTGCGCGGCGCGGCCTGGCTCTGGCCGCTGGAGACCTAGCGCGGGGCGTCCTCGCGGACGTGGATCACCGCGTAACGGTCGGCGTACAGGCGTCGCCAGCCCGGCCGGGCGTCCATCACCTTGACCAGTTTCGCACCCGGCTCCAGCAGGGTCCAGGCGATGGGATACCGGGCGAACGCCGCCTCGACCGCCGCCGGACGCCCGGCCAGGAGGTCGATGTACCGGACCACCGCCGCATCGCCGTACATGTCGGCCCGCCCGTCGATGAACACCTTGCCGCCGGCCAGGATGACGTGGCCGCCGAAGCCGTAGCTGTTGAGCACCGGCTGCGCGAGCAGCCGCGGCGGAACCTTGCCCAGCGCGGTCACAGGCGTGTTCTCGCCATCCCCCCGGACGATGGGCAGGGCCAGGCGCGCGGTGGCCGCGCCCAGCAGCGCCAGGGCCAGCAGCGGCGCCAGCGCGCCGGTTCGGACCTGCCGCGCGGCGCGTCCGGCCAGGGCGACGGCGATCGGCTCGGCCAGCAGCAGAGGCGCGACCATGGCCAGCACCGCCTGGTGCCGCTGATGCTGCAGCGCCATGTGGGTGAGGAGAACGAGCAGGGCCAGCCGCACGGGCGGGACCTTCACGCCGCGATAGAGGCACACGAAGACGGTGGTCAGCAGGGCGATCTCGAACGGGCCGAGCTTCCCGAACGCGGTCGGACGCCACTCGTCGATGACCCCCAGGGTCTTCATGCCCGTGATCGTGAACGGATGGATCAACCCGGCCGCGCCGTGGGGCGTGGCCGCCGCCGCGACGGCGCAGAGCATGCCGAACAGGCCCCAGCGCCGGACGACGCGCCAGCGGCTTGCGGCCGGCGCGGCGATCAGGGCCTCCAGCCCGAACGCCCCGGCCAGGGCGAAGGCGAAGATGAAACTGCCGTGCAGGTTGGCCCACAGCACGATCAGCAGCGCCAGCGCCGGATGCGGCGCGCGGTCAGCTTCACGCGCCCGCATCATCGCCACGGTCCAGCCGACCATCAGCGGCAAGGCCAGCACGTGGGGACGCGTCAGCAGCCCCCTGGCCGATAGCGCGAAGGCGAGGCTCAGGGCGAGCGCCAGGCTGAGCGGCGGCAGATACCGCGCCATTGCTCGCGCCTGCAGGCCGAACGCGGAGGCCGCCGCGCCTGCGAACAGCACGACGAGGCCGCTCCAGCCGCCCAGGCGCCACGCCCCGGCCATCAGCACCTCGGAGAGCCACTCGTGCGAGATCCAGCGGACGCCGGCGGCGGTGAACGAGAAGATGTCGTGGTCCAGCACCTGTCGGTGCTCCAGCATCCAGGCGCCCACCGCCAGATGCCAATAGGTGTCGCCGTCATCGAGGATGCCGGGCCGCAGCGCCATGGTCGCGAAGACCACCAGCGCCGCCGCCATCGCCCAGGGGTCGAGCCGTAGCGCGGACGTCGCCGAACGCCGGGAGACCGAAGGGGTGGAGGCCGCGACCATGGCCTCATCGTCCCGTATCGGCGTGAAACGAGGGTTTACGCGGGTTGAAGCGTGCGGCGGGCGGAACAAATCAGGTATGACACCCCGGGAGGCGGAGGAGCATCTTGAAGGCGCTGTGCCGCGACTGCTTCTGGACGGGCGAGGCGCCCGCGCGGCGATGCCCGTCGTGCGGCTCGCCCCGGATCGTGGCTCACGGCGAGCTGGGCGATCTCTCGATCGCCCACATGGACTGCGACGCCTTCTACGCCAGCGTGGAGAAGCGCGACCGGCCCGAACTGCGCGACCAGGCGGTGATCGTCGGCGGCGGCAAGCGCGGGGTGGTCACGACCTGCTGCTACATCGCCCGCATCTCGGGCGTGCGCTCGGCCATGCCGATGTTCAAGGCGCTGAAGGCCTGCCCCCAGGCGGTGGTGATCAAGCCCGACTTCCCCAAGTACCGCGCCGAGTCGAAGCGGATCCTCGGCATGGCCGCGGAACTGACGCCGCTGGTGCAGAACCTGAGCCTGGACGAGGCGTGGATGGACCTGTCCGGCACGGAGCGCCTGCACGGCGCGCCGCCGGCCGTCACCCTGGCGCGGCTGCAGGCGCGGATCGAGGCCGAGACCGGCCTCACCGTCTCGATCGGCCTCGCACCCAACAAGTTCCTGGCGAAGATCGCCTCCGACCTCGACAAACCGCGCGGCTTCTCGGTGATCGGCAGCGAGGCCCGGGCCTTCCTCGCCGACAAGCCGGTGCGCATCCTGCCCGGCGTCGGCCCGGCCATGGTGGCGAGCCTGGAGAAGGCGGGCCTGCGCACGGTCGGCGACATCGCCCGGGCCGACCGCAAGTGGCTCGCCGAGCGCTGGCACGCCCACGGCCTGCGGCTGTTCGACCTGGCGCACGGCCGCGACAGCCGGGCCGTGAACCCCAACGAGGCCCGCAAGGGCATCAGCTGCGAGACCACCTTCAACGAGGACCTGACCCGGCTGGCGGACCTCGAGGACAAGCTGGCGCCGCTCTGCGAGCGGGTGGCCCGCCAGGCCCGCTCGGGCGAGGTCGCCGGCCGGGTGGTGACGCTGAAGCTGCGCACCACTGACTTCCGGATCGTCACCCGGCGCCGGACCCTGCCCGTGGCGACCCAGACCGCGCACACCCTGTTCAAGGTCGGACGCGAACTGCTGGCGCGCGAGGCCACGGGCCAGCCCTGGCGGCTGATCGGCATCGGCATCGCCGACCTGGTCGAGGGGCACGAGGCGACGGCGGACTTCTTCGCCGAGGAAGAGCGCAAGGCCCTGGCCAGCGAGCGCTCCATCGACACCCTGCGCGCCAGGTTCGGCGCGGACGCCGTCACGTCGGGACGAATGCTGCGGGTGCGCTCGGGCGCGGACGACGACTGACCCGGCCGCCCTGCCCGACTCACGAACCGCCGAGTCGGCAAACCCCCGACAAACCTGCGTCGTTCGACCGCAGCCGCGCTGTAGTTTTCGTAATCACTGAGGGCTCAGGGTGGTCAGCGTGAAATCAACCCTTCCAATGAGCGATATCTTCCATATCTAATCAGGTTGGCGGCCGGTCACTGGTTGCTCACCCTTGGAGAACGGACAGATGAGCGAACGGAAGGATGGCGGTTCTGACACCGGCGTTCGCTCGTCGGTTGTCACGCAGACGAAGCCGAAGACGCAGAAGCCGTCGATGTACCGCGTTCTGTTGCTTAACGACGACTACACGCCAATGGAATTCGTCGTCTACGTGCTCGAACAGTTCTTCAATAAATCGCGCGAAGACGCGACTCGCATAATGCTTCACGTTCATCAACACGGCGTGGGTGTTTGCGGGGTCTACACGTACGAAGTGGCGGAAACAAAAGTGGCCCAGGTCGTTGATACGGCGCGGCGGCATCAACACCCGCTGCAGTGCACCATGGAGAAGGATTAGAGGCTCTTGCCTTCATTTTCTCGCCAACTCGAAGAATCCCTGCACCGCGCGGTCGCCTACGCGAACCAGCGCAAACACGAATACGCGACGCTGGAGCACCTGCTGCTCAGTCTCGTCGATGACGAGGACGCCGCGAATGTGATGCGAGCCTGCGACGTCGAACTCGGCGCGCTTCGCACCACCCTCACCAACTATGTGGACAACGAGCTGCGCTCGCTGGTCGTCGACGATGGCGAGGACGCCAAGCCGACCGCCGGCTTCCAGCGCGTGATCCAGCGGGCGGTGATCCACGTCCAGTCCTCGGGCCGCGAGGAGGTGACCGGCGCCAACGTGCTGGTGGCCATCTTCAGCGAGCGCGAGAGCCACGCCGCCTACTTCCTGCAGGAGCAGGACATGACGCGGTACGACGCGGTGAATTACATCGCCCACGGCATCGCCAAGAAGGCCGGCGTGTCCGAGTCCAAGCCCGTGAAGGGCTCCGAGGACGAGGAGAAGCCACAGGTGAAGACCGGCGGCGAGGCGCTCGAAGCCTACTGCGTGAACCTCAATGAGAAGGCCAAGCAGGGCAAGGTCGACCCGCTGATCGGGCGGCTTCAGGAAGTGGAGCGCTGCATCCAGATCCTGTGCCGCCGCACCAAGAACAACCCCCTGCTCGTCGGCGATCCCGGCGTCGGCAAGACCGCGATCGCGGAAGGCCTGGCGCGCAAGATCGTCAACAAGCAGGTGCCAGAGGTCCTGGCCAACTCCACCATCTTCTCGCTCGACATGGGCGCGCTGCTGGCGGGCACCCGCTATCGCGGCGACTTCGAGGAGCGCGTGAAGCAGGTGGTCAAGGAGCTGGAGAACCACCCGGACGCGGTGCTCTTCATCGACGAGATCCACACGGTGATCGGCGCCGGCGCGACCAGCGGCGGGGCGATGGACGCCTCCAACCTGCTGAAGCCGGCCCTGGCCTCGGGCACCCTGCGTTGCATGGGCTCGACGACCTACAAGGAGTTCCGCCAGCACTTCGAGAAGGACCGGGCCCTCGTCCGGCGCTTCCAGAAGATCGACGTCAACGAGCCCACGATCGAAGACACCATCAAGATCCTGAAGGGCCTGAAGACGTACTACGAGGAGTTCCACAAGCTCCGGTACACCAACGACGCCATCAAGGCGGCGGTGGAGCTGTCGGCGAAGTACATCACCGACCGCAAGCTGCCGGACAAGGCCATCGACATCATCGATGAGGCCGGCGCCTCGCAGATGCTGCTGCCCGAGGGCAAGCGGAAGAAGACCATCGGGCTGAAGGAGATCGAGGCCGTGGTGGCCAAGATCGCCCGCATCCCGCCGAAGTCGGTCTCCAAGTCCGACACCGAGGCGCTGAAGCAGCTGGAAGGCGACCTGAAGCGCGCGGTGTACGGTCAGGACCTGGCCATCGAGCAGCTCTCCGCGGCCATGAAGATGGCCCGCGCCGGTCTGCGCGACGCCAACAAGCCGATCGGCAGCTATCTCTTCTCGGGCCCCACCGGCACCGGCAAGACCGAGACGGCCCGCCAGCTGGCCTCCACCCTCGGCATCGAGCTCCTGCGGTTCGACATGTCCGAGTACATGGAGCGCCACACGGTCAGCCGCCTGATCGGCGCGCCTCCCGGCTACGTGGGCTTCGATCAGGGCGGCCTGCTGACCGACGCGGTCGACCAGCATCCGCACTCGGTGGTCCTGCTGGACGAGATCGAGAAGGCGCACCCTGACGTCTTCAACATCCTGCTCCAGGTCATGGACCACGGGCAGCTCACCGACTCGAACGGCAAGAAGATCGACTTCCGCAACGTGGTGCTCATCATGACCACCAACGCGGGGGCGTCCGACGCCCAGAAGAACTCGATCGGCTTCGGCCGCGGCAAGGCCGAGGACGAGGTCGAGGAGGCTCTGAAGCGCCTCTTCACGCCCGAGTTCCGCAACCGGCTGGACGCGATCGTGCAGTTCCGCCCGCTCACGCCCGAGATCATCCGGCAGGTCGTGCAGAAGTTCGTCATGCAGCTGGAAGCCCAGCTGGCGGACCGGCACGTCACGATCGAGACCTCGGACGAGGCGGCCGACTGGCTCGCCAAGAACGGCTTCGACGAACTCTATGGCGCCCGGCCGCTGGCCCGGGTCATCCAGGAGAACATCAAGAAGCCGCTCGCCGACGAGATCCTGTTCGGCAAGCTGGCCAAGGGCGGCCACGTGCGCGTGGTGCTCAAGGACGGCAAGCTGGCCTTCGAGGTCGAGGGCGAGGAACGCGAGCGCGGCGCCCCGGTGGTCGAGAGCCCCGCCGAGGAGGCCGAACCGGTCGACTGACCGCTTCGCACCCAACAGACGAGAGAGCCCCCGGGTCCGCCCGGGGGCTCTTTTCGTTTGGACTACATCGCCTGTGGCTTGCGCTGCAGGTCGCGGTGCAGGGCGGCCAGCACCACGTCGCGCCCCACCTTGACGGGCCATCCGCCGCGCCGGGGCCACGCCCAGCGGCCGGTCCGTATGTTCGGCGGCAGGCGCAGGTTGAGGCGGCCGCCCTCCACGTCCGAGTGCATCGGCGTGTAGTAGACGCAGTTGTCGAAGTAGTGGTGCACCACCAGGCTGCGGCGGGTCGAGTCCGGGTCGAGGATCGGCGAGCCGCCGTGGGCCAGGTTCGCCGCCCAGACGAAGGCCCAGCCCTTGCGGATCGTCGCCTGCGCCATCGGCAGGCTGGCGGCGGCGATCTCGGCCGCGAAGCGGGGCACGTAGCTGCGCTCGTAGTCCGCATGGCTGGGCTGGCCGTGGTTCACCCCTGCCCCCCGCATGGTCAGCACCGGCAGGCGGTGGCTGCCGGGATGGTACACGAGCGGGCCGGCATCGACCTTCACGTCCTCCAGGGCGATCCAGACCCCGCACATGAACCGCTCGGGCGCGCTGTGGAAGTGGATGGCGTCGGAGTGGATGTGCTGCTGGCTGCCCTGCCGGAAGTTCAGCGTCTGGAACGGGAACGGATCGCGGCCGTAGGCGGCGCGCAGCAGTCGCCGCACCTGCGGCCAGTCGGCCAGGCGGCGCACGGCCGGGCTGGCATACCAGGCGTCCTGCACACGGGTGACGCCGCCCTGGAAGTAGCCCTCGGTGTCTGCGACCGCCTGCTCGCAGAGCGCCAGCGCCTCGGGGCCGAGGTCGATCGCGGCCACGCCGTCCCGGGCCATGTCGCGGATGAAGGTCTCGGTCGTGGGGTCGAAGGACGACGCGGCGAGATAGGGCTCCAGCTCATCCGACTCGAACCACGGCACGTCCGGCTTCCGCCGCCACCGCAAACGCCCAATGCTCGACACGATACGTCACCTGGTCACCTCGCGAGGCGACGCGCCCCGCGCGGGCAAGCTACAGATTTGCACGCATCAGGCGAGGCAAGATGCGTCGTCCGTCAGCTGATCTGCGACGAGATGCTGGCCGCGAGCGCTTTCAGCTCCTCGATGTCGGCCATGCCCTCGGCGTGACGCCCCAGGGGCTCGCCCTCCCAGCGGGGGATGATGTGGAAGTGCAGGTGGTAGACGGTCTGGCCAGCCGGGGCGCCGTTGAACTGGCTGACCATGATGCCGTCGGGCCTCAGGGCCGCGCGGACCGCCTTGGCCACCCGCTGGACGCCCAGCATCAGCGGACCGACGATCTCGGGCGCCTCCTCCAGGAAGTTGCGCGCCGTCGAATGCTTGGGGATCACCAGCGTATGCCCGCGCGCCTGCGGGAACACATCCATGAAGGCGAGGACGTGGTCGTCCTCATAGACACGCACCGAAGGCGCCTCGCCGCGCAGGATCTTCGCGAAGATGTTGCCCGCGTCGTAGGTCCCGTCCAAGCTCATGCCGCGCTCCTTCAAGAAGGCGCCACGCCTAGCAAATCGGCCGTGAGGGGGGAATGTCGGACAAGCCCAGCAGCATGACGGCGCGCCAGGAGAAGTGGTTCGCCTCGATCCTGGAGAGCATGGAGCGCGAGACCGGCAAGACCCTGGACGAATGGGTGGCCATCGCCAGGACCTGCCCCGAGACCAAGCCGGGCGCGCGCAAGGCGTGGTTCAAGACGCACCATGGCATCGGCACGAACCGGGCCAGCGTGATCCTGGGCAAGGCCTTCCCCGACACCGCCCACTGGGCCGAGCCCGACGCCTTGCGCGAGACGCTCTGGGCCGACGCCGGCGCCCGCGCGATCCTCGAGGCGGTGGAGGCGGCAGTGGCCGATTTCCCGGGCCTGGTCTCGGCCCAGCGCAAGGGGTTCACGGCGTTTTCGAAGGCGTTCCAGTTCGCATCGCTCCGGCCCGTGAAGGGCGGCGGCGTGCGGTTGGGCCTGGCCGTGGAGCCCGACGCCGCCCCTCGCCTTCAGCCGCCGAAGAACGAGGGCTGGAGCGAGCGGTTGAAGTCGGTGCTGCCGCTCACCACCCCGGCCGGCGTGGACGCCGAGGTGAAGGCGCTTCTAAAAGCGGCTTGGGACCGCTCCTAGTTGGCGCCGGCCAGCTCGCGCTCCAGCAGATCGACGGCCGCCGCCAGATCCGGATCGTCGGCGCGGCAATAGTCGGCGGCGGCGCGCGGCACGGCGACCGTCGGCGGCACCGGCTTGTCGCCATAGTCCCGCGCGTCGGGGCCCCACACCCCGCTGGTCGGAATGGTCAGCACCCAGCCGTCCGACAGCTTGTAGCGCTCTGAGCTGAGGATGTAGCCGGCGGTCGGCTGACCGACACTGGGCGCGTTCGCCAGGTCGCGCATCATGGCTGCGAAGCCCTCGCCCGCGCTGCCGGTGGCGGCGGAGGTCACCACCACGACCTTACCGCGATAGCGCTTCGCGCCCAGGTCCTCGGACCAGTAGGCGGCCGCCCCCTTCCCCGCCTCGATCGCCTCGAAGACGCCGGCGTCCGTGTAGGCGCCGCGCACCGGGGCAAGCGCGGCCATGTCGGCGGCCGAGAACGGGCGGCCCAGGCCCTGCAGATAGGGACGGATCACCAGCGCCACCGCCGGCCGGCTGCCGTCGATGAAGTAGCTGGCCAGGCGCAGAGCCGAGAGATTGCCGCCGCTGTTGCGCCGCACGTCGATCACGACGCCCTGGGTGTCCTTCAGGTCGTCCATGGCGAGGTCCGCGAAACCTGCGGCGCCGTCGTCGAAGCGGTCGATCCGGATGTAGCCCAGCGTGACGCCCTTGCGGGGCGTGACCTGGCGCCAGGAGAAGGCCGGGCGCGCGGGTGGCCAGGCAGCCCGTTCGTGGCGGGTCGTGACCGTGCGGACGGCGCCGTCGCAGCCGACGACCTCGAGCGCGGTCTCGGCGCCCAGCGCGCCGACCAGGGCCTTCGGATTGCGGATCCTGTCGCCGACGCGCACCCCCGCACGCTGGGCGGCGCTCAGGGGCGCCACCTCCACGACGACACGCTCGCCGGCCACCTCCTCGACCTCGGCCCCGATCCCGGTGGAACCGGCGGCGCGCGAGGCGTCAGGCATGTTCAGATACAGGTGCGAGAGCCTGAGTTCAGCCAGCATGGCGTTGGCGAGCCGCGCGAAGGTCGCGTCATCCTTCGCCTCGCCGAGCCGGCTGCGATAGCGCGCGCCCAGCGCGTTCCAGTCCTGGCCGGCGAAATGGGGATCGTAGAGCTCGCGCCCGACCGTTCCCCAGACCTCCTCGAACAGCGGCGCATAGGGCTTTGGCGCGGCGGCCGACGTCCCGCCCAGGGCAAGCGCGCAGGCGGCCGACATGGCCAACAGCAGTCTCTTCATGCGGATCCCCGACGATACGTCCCCAGCTTCACCACCGGAGCCCGCAGGACAAGGCCGTCTGGAGACCTAGTTCGCCATGCAGGTCGGCGGCGGCAGGACAACGACCGATTCCTGCCGGAAACGCCCGCGATATGCGGTGCGGACCGCTTCCACTGCGGCGTAGCTGTCGCCCTTGGGCGGCAGGACGATCATCAGCACCTTCGGCGCGTCCCTGACCAGGAGCGCTTCGGACGCCTTCGCCGGGCCCGCGCTGTCCATCACCGTCACGCCCCGGGGAAAGCGCGGGGTCACCTCCTGCTCCACGAAGCGGCGCACCTCCTCGTCGGACAGCCGCGCCGGCGGCGGGGCGGTGAGGAAGAGCTGGGCGGTCCGCAACTCGGCATGACCGCCCGGGCAGCCCCCGACCTGGCGAGGCGCCGTCGCGCACCCGGCCAGGACGAGTCCTGCCAGGACGGGCGCCCCCAGTCGCATCATCCGCCGACCAGCTCGCGGCCGATCAGGAAGCGGCGGATCTCGTTCGTGCCCGCGCCGATGTCATAGAGCTTGGCGTCGCGCAGGAACCGCTCCACCGGATACTCGCGGGTGTAGCCAGCGCCGCCAAGGGCCTGGATCGCCTCCAGCGACACCTTCACGGCGTTCTCGCTGGCCATCAGGATCGCGCCGGCGGCGTCGAAACGGGTGGTCAGCCCCGCGTCGCAGGCCTTGGCCACCGCATAGACGTACGCCCGGGCCGAGTTCAGCGCGACGTACATGTCGGCGATCTTCCCCTGCATCAGCTGGAACGAGCCGATCGTCTGGCCGAACTGCTTGCGTTCACGCACATACGGCAGGACCACATCCAGACAGGCCTGCATGATGCCCAGGGGGCCGCCCGAGAGCACGGCGCGCTCATAGTCCAGGCCGCTCATCAGGACGCCCACGCCGCCGTTCTCGGGGCCCAGGATGTTCTCTTCCGGAACCTCGCAGTCCTCGAACACCAGCTCGCCGGTGTCGGAGCCGCGCATGCCCATCTTGTCGAGCTTCTGCGAGACGCGGAAACCCTTGAAGTCCTTCTCGATCAGGAAGGCGGTGATGCCGCGCTGGTTCGCCTCGGGCGCGGTCTTGGCATAGACCACCAGGGTGTCGGCGTGCGGGGCGTTGGTGATCCAGAACTTCGTTCCGTTCAGGACGTAGCGGTCACCCTTCTTCTCGGCGCGCAGGCGCATCGAGACCACGTCGGAGCCCGAACCGGCCTCGCTCATGGCCAGCGAGCCGACGTGCTCGCCGCTGATCAGCTTGGGCAGGTAGCGGCGCTTCTGGTCTTCCGAGCCCCAGCGCCGGATCTGGTTCACGCAGAGGTTCGAGTGGGCGCCGTAGCTGAGCCCGATGGAGGCCGAGGCGCGGCTCACCTCCTCCATCGCCACGACGTGCTCCAGGTAGCCGAGACCGAGGCCGCCGTACTCCTCCTCCACGGTCACGCCGTGCAGGCCCAGCTCGCCCATCTTGGGCCAGAGGTCGCGGGGGAAGGTGTTGGTTTGGTCGATCTCCGCGGCGAGCGGGGCGATCTGGTCGGCCGAGAAGCGGGCGGTGGTGTCGCGGATCATGTCCGCCGACTCGCCGAGGCCGAATTCGAGATTGGGTCCGTGGTTCGGGATCATGGCGGGTGGTTAGCACGCCCCGACCGCCGCCGCGAAGGGCCGCTTCAGTCCTGTTCGGCTTCCCGACCCAGGCGCTGGAGCAGGCGGAAGACCGAGACCACGACGAAGCCGACGCCGGCCAGCCCGGCGGGCCAGGCCACCATGATCGGCGTGATCGGGCCCGATACGGTAGGCGGTTGGGCGCTGAGCCCCCAGAAGACACCGAAGCCGAAGAACGCCAGGCCCAGCAACGCCAACAGCAGGTCCCACACCACCGACGGCTCCTTGGCCGGCGGCGCGGGCCGGTGGCGCGCGGGGATGAACTCGTAGGGCTGCGACTCGGCCAGGGCGTCGGCGCTGACCGGCTCGGGCGTCTCGTCCTCGACGGGCGCGCGCGGGATGTCCAGTTCAGGGTCGGCGGCCGGCTCGGGCGCGACCAGCGGTTCCACCGCGGCGACCACCTCTTCCACATCGGGAGCGGCTTCGGCGGGCGGAGGCTCGGGCGGGGCCAATTCCTCGACGGCCGGGGTGATCGGCGGGGCGAAATCAGCCTGCGGACGCGGCTCGGCCTCGATGGCAAGATCCGCCTCGGGTCCGGGGCTCTCGGCCTCCACGGCCTCCGGCTCGGGGCCCGGATCGGCGAACAGCCGCTCCAGCCGGCTGGTCACCGCTTCGGCGGCGGCGGTCACCGCTGCGGTCGGCGAGGGAGACGGCTCCCCCTCCTCCAGGTCTCCGGGCGCGGGGACGCTCTCCAGGCTCTCCTCACGACGAACGGCGACCTGCGGCCCCTCGAACGAGGCCTCCAGCTCCACCGGCCGGCGCATGGGCACCATCTCGAGGGCGTCCAGGTCGATCACCGGCCGCAGCAGCGGCGATGGCGCGGGAACCCAGGCGTCGCCGGCGGGCGTCAGGAACAGGGCCTTCTCGGCGGCCCTGCGGCGGACCAGGGCGTCGACGACGATCCGTTCGCCCTCGTAGTCGGCCTTGCGCCACAGCTCCATGGCGCAGGCGGCCTGCACCGCGGCCCCGGCGTTCAGGCGCTTCACCACCTGGCTGCGGCGGAAGTTGTCGAGGCCGATGTTGAAGGCGAAGCTGCACAGCGCGTCGAACTGGTTCTGGCTGAGCGGCGCGAACAGCGCCTCGTTCACCGCGTGCTGGACCGCGATCAGGTCGTAGACCAGCAGCGCCTCGGCATCGGGTTCGGCGACCTCGGCCCCCTCGCGCGCGGTCAGCGTGTGCCCATAGCCGATCATCCAGCGGCCATCGGGCAACTGGGCGGCGTGTCGGCGGTAGCCTTCGAACCGCTTGATCAGTTCGATGGCCGCCCGGGATACGCGGTGGCGCGAGAGCATGGCTCCCAATGGTCCCAAATCGGCACAGGCTGCGAGCGCCTTGGGAGCCCCCGCGCAAGCCTGACGCCACTTACAGCAGTATTATTGCCGCGAGTCCCAGGAAGGCGAAGAAACCTGTGAAGTCGGTGACGAAAGTCACGAAGACGGATGAGGAAACCGCCGGATCGCGGCCCATCCGCTCCAGGGCCAGCGGGATCATCGCGCCCGCCAGCGAAGCCACGAACAGGTTGATCATCATGGCGAGGGCGAACGCCGTGGTCAGGCGGGGGTCGTGGAACAGCAGATAGACCGCGCCGCCGGTCAGCAGCGCCAGGGCGGCGCCGTTCAGCAGCCCCACCATCATCTCCCGCGCCACCGTCCGCGTGGCGTTGAAGGCCGAGAGCTCGCGGCTGGCCAGGGCGCGCACGGCCACCGCCAGGGTCTGAGTGCCGGCATTGCCGCCCAGCGAGGCCACGATGGGCATCAGGGCGGCCAGGATCGCCAGCTTCTTGATCTCGCCCTCGAAGGCGCCGATGACGCTGGCGGCCAGGGCGGCGGTCAGGGTGTTGATCAACAGCCACGGCAGGCGCGAACGGACGATGCCCCAGACGTCGGCGTCGCGACCGGCGTCCGACACGCCGGCCAGGGCCAGGATGTCCTCCTCGCCCTCTTCCTGGACGACGCCCACGATGTCGTCGACGGTGATCTGGCCCACCAGCCGGCCGGCGGGATCCACCACCGGGGCCGAGATCAGGTGGTATTTGTCGAAGATGTAGGCGACCTCTTCCTGGTCGAGGTCGACGGCGATCTCGTTCACCGGCTCCATGATCTGGGCCAGCGGGGTCTGGCGGCTGTTGCGCAGCAGCAGGCTGACCGGGACGGCGCCGACCGGCTTGTAGCTGGGGTCCACCACATAGACGTCGAAGAACAGCTCGGGCAGTTCGCCGGCATCCTTGCGGAAGTGGTCGATCGCCTGGCCCACGGTCCAGAACTGCGGCGCGGCGACCACCTCGCGCTGCATCAGGCGGCCGGCGGTCTCGTCACCGTAGGCCAGGGTGGTCTCGATGGCCGCCCGCTCGGTCTCGGGCATCGCCGCCAGAACCTGGGCGCGCTTGTCGGCCTCCAGATCGTCGACGACGTCGGCGGCGTCGTCCGATTCCATCTCGCCGATGGCCTTGGCCAGGGTCGCCGAGGGAACGTGCTCCAGCACCTCCTCGCGAATCTCACTGTCCAGCTCGGAGAGGATCTCGGCCAGGGTCTCGGGATCGAGATGCGGGACCAGTTCCTCGCGCGCGTCGGCGGAGAGGAAGCCCATCAGGTCGGCCACGTCGGCCGGATGCAGCGCGCTCAGCAGTTCGCGCAGGCGCTCGGCGTCGCCACGATCCAGCGCGTCGGCTACGTCGGACACGAATTCAGGGTTGAGGGCGTAGTCGTCCTCGAGGGCGAGGTCTTCGAGGTCTTCGTCTTCGGCCACGTCGATGAGGTCGTCCGTTTCGCGGCTCATGCGGACCTCCCTCGACTATGTGTGGACGGCTGTGCTCGTTCTCTGGTTAAGGCCCTGATTCATTGGTGCGGTCGAGAGGATCGCAACCAGCACGAGGACCTTCAGGTCGGCCAAAGCCGCTTGCGAGCGAACGCATGGCCCGATCCGGATTTCAAGTACTTCTCGAAGGCTTCGGCCTGCGTCCGGTCGGAGAAGGCGACATAGGTCACCAGTTCCCAGGGCCGATACTTCGACGTGTGCGGGGACTTTCCTGCGTCGTGCTCGCGGAGACGCTCACGCAGATCCGAGGTCACACCGACATAGCGCCTCGCGGCGTCGCTGATGCTCCGGATGAGATAAACGTAGTGCAAGGGGCCTCCTGCGGCCGACCCTGCTACGCCGAGGCTTCGCAGGGCATCCTGCTTCGCCTCGGCGTTTGCCACAGGTCCTGCGAAGCCCGAAGGGCGAAGCAGGATGGTGCGGTCGAGAAGACTCGAACTTCCACGGGTTGCCCCACAGCGACCTCAACGCTGCGCGTCTACCAATTCCGCCACGACCGCTCGTGGTGAGGCGCGGCAGGTAGCAAACCCGATCCGGTTTGTGAAGCGCGGCGTTTCGCGCATTTCACATTCCGATCAGGCGGCCCCCGCCATGTAGTCGTAAACATTGGCCTCGCGCGTCACCAGGATGGCGATGCGCTCGTCGTTGATCTGGATCTCGCCGCGGGCCACGGGGTGGTTGTTGGCCAGGATCCAGACCTCCTCGTTCACCGTCGTGTCGAGGGGAATCACCGCGCCGCGGCCCATGCGCAGCAGCTGGGCCATCGGCAGGTTGGCTCGACCAAGCACGACCTGGATTTCCACATTGACCGCCTTGACCTGGCTCACGAAGAACGACCTCGAATGACGAACGAAATGGCCACGGGCTTTGCGTGATGCGCGCCCAGGACCCACATTTGGGCTGACATGCTTGATCAGGAGTTAAATCCGGCCACGGAAGCGCTGTTCGGCCGCACCGACGGTGTCCCGGCCGGCTGGGCGGTGAGCCCCGGCTACGTGGCCTATCCCGAGGCCGTGGCCGCCATGGAGGCCCGGGCGGCGGCCATAGCCGAAGGCGCGGCCGGCGAGCTCGTCTGGCTGCTGGAGCATCCGCCGCTCTACACGGCGGGAATCAGCGCCAGGGCGGACGACCTGCTGGATCCTGGCCGATTCCCCGTGTTCGAGAGCGCCCGGGGCGGCCAGTACACCTATCACGGCCCCGGCCAGCGGGTGGCCTACGTGATGCTGGACCTGACCCGGCGCGGACGCGACGTGCGCGCGTTCGTGGCAGCGCTGGAAGCCTGGGTGATCGGCGCGCTCGACGACTTCAACGTGAAGGGCGAGATCCGCGAAGGCCGCGTGGGGGTCTGGGTGGAACGGCGCGCGCCGGGCGCGCCGCCCCGCGAGGACAAGATCGCCGCGATCGGGGTGAAGCTGCGCCGTTGGGTGTCGTTCCACGGCATTTCGCTGAACGTGGAGCCGGACCTCGGCCACTTCAGCGGTATCGTGCCCTGCGGCCAGACCGTGCACGGCGTCACCAGCCTGGTGGACCTGGGCCTGCCGGTGACCATGGACGAGGCTGACGCGGCACTGAAGGCCAGCTTCCGGCGCGTCTTCGGCGAGGTGGCCGACGCGCCGCCGCCGCTCTAGGCCGCCAGCGGAGAGTTCAGCGGGTTGACGCCGTAGCGGTTGGCGCCCTGCTCGCCCGGCATGACCGCCAGCTCGACGCCGGCCCAGATCAGCACCACGAAGAACAGGAAGTCGAGGAAGCCGGCCGGGTGCGGCCACACCGCCACCACCGCCACGAGAATCAGCGCGGCCCACCAGCCCGAGCGGCCGCGGTCGTGGAGGCGTTTCGAGAGCACGCAGGTCCCCGGGTAGAACAGCGCCGGATAGACCAGCCAGCCGGTGATCCAGTGCAGGGTCGGCGTGACGGTGGTCTCATAGAGCGCGGCCAGCACCAGCAGCACCGCCGCCGCCAGCAGCGACGGCAGGCGCGGCGCCCGCCCCTGGGCCGACAGGAACAGCTCCGCAAAGCCCATCTGGTTCATGCCGCCCCCGGCGCTGGATTGAGTCCGTCTAGGCGAACTCTACCAGAACCTCGTCGGCCGCGACGCTGTCGCCGGACTTCACATTGACGGTCTTGATCGTCCCGTCCCGTTCAGCCCGCAGGATGTTCTGCATCTTCATGGCTTCGAGCACGGCCACGATCTCGCCGGTCTTCACCTCCTGGCCCTGGGCCACGTCGATGGAGACCACCAGGCCCGGCATGGGCGACAGCACCATCTTGGAGGTGTCGGCCGCCTTCTTCGGTGGCAGCTTCTCGTGCAGTTCGGCCGAACGCGGCGTCAGGACCAGGACGTGCAGGGTCGTGGCGCGGTGGCGGATCACGAAGCCTTCGGCCGCCGGCTTGACCGAAGCGGTGAAGGGTTTGCCGTCGTAGCTGGCGCGGAACACGGGCTGGCCCGGCCGCCAGTGGACGCCCTCCAGCCGGCCGGTGCGGCCGTCTCCCTCGACGGTGACGTCCCCGTTGCTGGCGGTGACCTTGACGGTGCGCTGGTGATGCCCCGTCACGACGACCCAGTCGTCACGCAGCAGGTCGGGCGCGGCCCGGCGGGTGAGGATCCGGTGCATGGCGAGGGCCACGGCGCCCATCAGGTCGCGCTGCTCATCAGTGGGCGGCAGCCCCTGGAAGCCCTCGGGGAACTCGTCCTTGATGTAGTTGGTCGACAGCTTGCCCGACCGGAACCGCGGCTGGTCCATCACGGCGGCGAGGAAGGGGATGTTCTGCCCCAGCCCCTCGATGTGGAAGTCCTCCAGCGCGCGGCCCATGACGTCGATGGCCGCGTCCCGGGTCTTCCCCCAGGTCGACAGCTTCGAGATCATCGGGTCGTAATACATGGAGATCTCGTCTCCCTCGCGGACGCCGGCGTCGTTGCGCACCACACCGTCGTTCAGCGGCCCCTCGACCGGCGGCGAGTAGCGCACCAGGCGGCCGATCGACGGCAGGAAGCCCCGGTACGGATCCTCGGCGTAGATCCGGCTCTCCATGGCCCAGCCGTTGATCTTCAGGTCCTTCTGGGCGAACGGCAGCTTCTCGCCGTAGGCCGAGCGGATCATCTGCTCGACCAGGTCGACGCCGGTGATCATCTCGGTGACCGGATGCTCCACCTGCAGGCGGGTGTTCATCTCCAGGAAGAAGAAGCTGCGGTCCTGGCCGGCGACGAACTCCACCGTGCCGGCGCTGTCGTAGTCCACGGCCTTGGCCAGGGCGACGGCCTGTTCGCCCATCGCCTTGCGGGTCTTCTCGTCCAGCAACGGGCTGGGCGCCTCCTCGATGACCTTCTGGTTCCGGCGCTGGATCGAGCACTCGCGCTCGAACAGGTGGACCACGTTGCCGTGCTTGTCGCCCAGCACCTGGATCTCGACGTGGCGCGGGCTCTCGATGAACTTCTCGATGAAGATCCGGTCGTCGCCGAAGCTGGCCTTGGCCTCGGCGCGCACGGCCGGGAAGCCCTCTTCCACGTCCTTGCGGTTCCAGGCGACGCGGATGCCCTTGCCGCCGCCGCCGGCCGAGGCCTTGATCATCACCGGATAGCCGATCTCCTCGGCGATCTTGATGGCGTGGGCGGTGTCGTCGATCTCGCCCACATGGCCGGGCACGGTCGAGACGCCGGCCCTGGCGGCGAACTTCTTCGACTCGATCTTGTCGCCCATGGCCTCGATGGCCTTGGGGTTCGGGCCGATGAAGACGATGCCCTCGGCGGCCAGGCGGCGGGCGAAGCTGGCGTTCTCCGATAGGAAGCCGAAGCCGGGGTGCACCGCCTGGGCGCCCGTCTGGCGCACGGCGTCGACGATCTTGTCGGCCACCAGATAGCTCTCGGACGCCGGCGCGCCGCCGATGAACACGGCCTCGTCGGCCATCTCCACCGCCATCGAATCGGCGTCGGCCTCGGAGTAGACGACCACCGTCTTGATGCCGAGCCGGCGGCAGGTCTTGATGATGCGGACAGCGATCTCGCCACGGTTGGCGATCAGGATCTTCGAGAACATGCGGGCCCTTGAGCTTCCGTCTCCACTACAGCGGAAGCCAGGGTGCGAACTTCGCACGACCTGACGCCTTCCGCCCGGAGGTCGGCGACCTTAGATTGACGTCCATGAGCACGCCAGCGGTCTCCCCTTCCGGATTCTCTCTCTCGCCGCCTGACCCTGAGGAACGCAAGCGACTGGAAGCGTCGCTGTCGCAGGAGGAGGCGGATGTCCTGCTGCATCACGGCACCGAGGCGCCGTTCTGCGGCGGCCTCCTCGATCAGAAGGACAGCGGCGTCTACTGCTGCCGTCTCTGCGGCCTGCCGTTGTTCCAGCACAAGACCAAGTTCGAGAGCGGCACGGGCTGGCCCTCGTTCTGGGCGCCGATCGACGAGGCGCACGTGATCGGGGTGCGCGACACCACTTACGGGATGGTGCGGATCGAGACCCGTTGCGCCCGTTGCGACAGCCACCAGGGCCACGTCTTCCCGGACGGCCCGCCGCCCACGCGCCTGCGTTACTGCATCAATTCGGTGTCGTTGCAGTTCGTGGCCGACGGCGAGCCCCTGCCCGATCCGCTGGATCGCGGCGACAACGAGCACGCGGTCCCCGCCTGACCGACACACCGCGCGCCCCGTTCCGCGCCTCGGGCCTCTGGGCCGCGGGGGCGGCTGTCGCCATGCTCGGCTGGGTGGCCTGGCGCAACTTCGACGAGGATCAGGCGGCCCTGCAGTCGGCGCACCAGCGGCTGATCGGCGCGCGATCCGACGCCGAGCGCGCCCAGTTGGGCAAGCTGCTGGAAGAGGCATACGCTGTCCTGCGCTCGTCCGACTTCCGCGAGGCGTTGGAGGCCACCGCCGCCGACTATCCGGCCGTCTACGCCCGAAGCTCCGACCAGGCCGCGACCCCAGCCGAGGTGGCGGCGATCGTGGCCTTGGAGCGGCCGGGCGCGCGCTTCACCCCCGCGCAGGTGGAGGTGACCGACGACCTCACCGGAGCCCTGGGCGCGGCGGGCGAAGGCGTGGGCTCGGGCCGCTACGCCGACATCGTCATCGGCCGCGACGTCCTGGCGAGGTACGCCTCGCCCGACGCGGTCGAGCGGTCCTGCGCCATCAATGTGGCGGCCCACGAGTACAGCCACACGATCTCGCTGTTGCCTGTCGCGTTCAGCGTCGCCTTCACCGACACCAGCGGCTCGCGGGAACAGATCCGTGATCGCCGCGATCCCTCGACGCCGGTGGCCAGCTACCTGATCGGCGCCGTGGCCCAGTGCACATGGCTGGAGCAGCAGGGGCGGATCGGCCGCGCCGACATCCGCGCCTGTATCGCGACCTTCGGCGTCCAGGCCTTCAACTGGTCCCGTTGCGGCCAGTTCGCCGCGGGCCAGCCGGTGGCGCCGCGCGAGGACCTGGCGAGGCCCGCGCCGCCCCTCTAGAGGCGGGCCTCCGCGAGGTCGAGCACCGCCATCGATCGGGCCGGATCGTGTCCGTCGGCGAGTTCCCAGGCGGCGGCCAGGCCGGCGTGGGCATAGATCCAGCGCAGAAGGCGGCCAGGATCGAGGTCGGCGTGATGCGCGATCAGCGCCCTCCCCGCGTCGAACCGGCCCGGGCGCATCACCCGCTCGGGATCGGGATTGCGCAGGATGTTGGCGTAGTCGTAGGCGCGCTCGCCGCGGAACCCCCACGGATCGATGGCCAGCCAGCCAGCCTCCCCGAAATCCAGGATGTTGAAGTGGTGGATGTCGCCGTGCAGCAGCGTCTCGTCGCGCGGATCGGCCAGCAGCTCGGCGGCGACACGGGCCGGCCCGGCGAGACGCGGTTCAGCACTGTCCAGCAGCGAGGCGAACAGCGTCCGCAGCGGCGGTGTCGGCGGCGGATCCGGTCTCGGAGCGTGCAGTCTCGACACGGCGGCGCAGATCAACGGGATCGCCACCGCGTCCGGCTCGCGGTCGAGGCCGCCGCCGCCCTCCGCGCGAACCATCAGCAACGCATCGTCGGCATGCGCCACCACCGGCGCCGCGCCCTGCCCCTTCCACCAGGCCATCATCGTCGATCCGCGGCGCTCGTCGTCGCTCGCGGCCAGCTTCAGCATCAGCGCCCGACCCGCCTGGCGCACCGGCAGCAGGCGGCTTGCGGCATAGGGCGTGGTGAAAGGCTGGCCGTCGGTCGCCAGTCCCCACCGCTCGATCCAGGGCTGGAAGTCGGACAGCATGACGCCGCCCAGCCTAGGAGGCCGGGCGGCGTCTGTCGCGCGTCAGTCCCGCCGGGTTAGTTGCGCTTCTGAGCCGGCGGCGTGGCGTTGCCGTCGGTGACGTCCTTCACCGGATCGTTGCCCGCCAGCCGCGCCTCCTGGACGCTGTGGCCGTAGCCGCGGCCGGCGCTGGTGAAGTAGCTGCCGCTGTCGACCCGCAGGTTGTTCTGCACGTGATCGACGCCCGAGATGTCCTCGACGATCCGCTCGGCGCGGTGCTTGCCCTCGCGGCTCGACACCGTGCCGGTCAGGGTGACCTCGCTGCCGGAGACCGCGACATTGATGGCCGAGGCGTCGAGCCACGGATCGTCGGTGAGGCGCTGGTGCGCATCCTCGCTGATGCGCTCGTCCGAGCGCTTGTAGCCCTTGGGGCCGCGCCCCCGGTGACCGGCCTCGTAGTAGCCACGGTCATCATCGTCGCGGGTCGCGTCGTTGAACCAGTTCTTCACCCGCTCGCCCGTGCGGCGGAAGAAATCGCCGGCCTCACGGGCGCGGTCCTCGAAGTCGCGATCCCGGCCGTAGCGACCACCATCGCCATAGCCGCGCTCGTCGTAGTCGTAGCCGCCGGTCCCGCCGGCGACCGGCCGGCGCATTTCGCGAGCCCATCGCGCGTCGGCGTCGCGCGTGGCGAAACGGCGACCTTCGTCGCGGCCGTGGTCCCACTCCGAGCCGTAGAGCCGCTGACGCCCATCGTCGCCGTAGTAGCGGCCGCCGTCGCGACGGTGGTCCGGGCGATCGAAGCGCGGGTTCGAGCGATAGCCGGTGTCATAGTCACCGCGCTGCATGGCGGGCGAGACCCCGCCGTAGTCGGCGGCCTGCCAGCCCTGGTCGGGGTGGTTCTCGGCGTGGCGGCTGGCGCCTCCGTACTCGCCATAGCGTCGCCCGGTCGTCCCGCGCGTCGCGCCGCCGCTCACCCAGTCGTCATCCGGCCGCTCGCCATAGCGTCCGCGGCCGTAGTCGCCACCGCCACGATTGTACTCGACGCCGCTTTCGCGCTCTCCGAAGACCCGGTCGTTGCGGTCCCAGGACCGACCTTCCGAGCCCGAGTAGCGCTCGCGGTCCTCGTCACGCCAGTCGCGCTCGGTCCGCGCGCCACGGTTGCGCCATTCGTCGTTCCAGCGACCCGCCATGTCCGTTCTCCTTCGTTCTTCTGCTGATGGCGGGCGAACCCGCCTCCAGCGGCCAGAACAAAGGGCGGCGCGGGAGGTTCCGGCCTTTTCAGAGCGGGATGTTGTCGTGCTTCTTCCAGGGGTTGGTGAGTTGCTTGCCCTTCAGGTTCTTGAGGGCGTTGGCGATCCGCTTGCGGGTGGAGTGCGGCATGATCACGTCGTCGATGTAGCCGCGCGAGGCCGCCACGAACGGGTTGGCGAAGCGGGCCTTGTACTCGGCCTCGCGGGCCGCGATGGCATCCGGATCGCCGATCTCGCTGCGGAAGATGATCTCCACCGCGCCCTTCGAGCCCATCACCGCGATCTCGGCGCTGGGCCAGGCGTAGTTCACGTCGCCGCGGATGTGCTTGGAGCTCATCACATCATAGGCGCCGCCATAGGCCTTGCGCGTGATGACCGTGATCTTGGGCACCGTGGCCTCGGCATAGGCGAACAGCAGCTTGGCGCCGTGGCGGATCAGGCCGCCCTGCTCCTGTTTCGTGCCCGGCATGAAGCCCGGCACGTCGACGAAGGTGACGATCGGAATCTCGAAAGCGTCGCAGAAGCGGACGAAGCGCGCGCCCTTGCGGCTCGAGTCGATGTCCAGAACCCCGGCCAGGGTCTGCGGCTGGTTGGCGACGATGCCCACCGGCTGGCCGTCGATGCGGCCGAAGCCGACGACGATGTTCTTGGCGAAGTCCGGGCTGATCTCGAAGAAGTCGGCCTCGTCCACGACCTTCAGGATCAGCTCCTTCATGTCGTAGGGCTTGTTCGGATTGGCCGGGACCAGGGTGTCGAGGCTCATCTCGACGCGCTTGGCGTCGTCGTAGCTCTCGCGGACCGGTGGCTTCTCGCGGTTGTTCAGGGGCAGGAAGTCGACCAGCCGGCGGACCTGGGTCAGGGCCTCGAGGTCGTTTTCGAACGCGCCGTCGGCGACGCCCGACTTCATGGCATGGACGCGGTAGCCGCCGAGGTCCTCGTGGCTGACGTCCTCGTGGGTGACGGTCTTCACCACGTCGGGCCCGGTCACGTACATGTAGGACGTGTCCTTCACCATGAAGATGAAGTCCGTGATGGCCGGTGAATAGACGTCGCCGCCGGCGCAGGGGCCCATGATCACGCTGATCTGCGGGATCACGCCCGACGCCAGGGTGTTCTCGAGGAAGATGTCGGCATAGCCGCCGAGCGCCGCGACGCCCTCCTGGATGCGCGCGCCGCCGGCGTCGAACAGGCCGATCACCGGCGCGCCGACCTTCAGGGCCTGGCGCTGCACCTTGAGGATCTTCTCGGCGTGGGCGCTCGACAGAGAGCCGCCGAAGACCGTGAAATCCTTGGAGAAGACGAAGACGACGCGGCCGTTGATCCGTCCCCAGCCGGTGACGACGCCGTCGCCGGGGATGCGCTGCTTGTCCATGCCGAACTCGCTGACGCGATGCTCGACGAACATGTCGAACTCCTCGAACGAGCCCTCGTCCAGGAGAAGGTCGATCCGCTCGCGGGCGGTCAGCTTGCCCTTGGCGTGCTGAGCCGCGATGCGCTTCTCGCCACCGCCCAGGCGCGCCTCTTCGCGACGCTTCTCGAGTTCTTCCAGGATGTGCTTCACGCGCGCAGGCCTTCGTATCGACGAAAGGCGAAGGCGTAGAGGCGCTTCGAGCGCGAGGCAAGCTGACGCCCCGTGAGGCTCGGGCGCAGCGATTTCCCCAACCAGGGGCATCGCGCTGAAACCTATAGATGAATCAACAAGCTACACAGCAACCTCCCCTTGCTCTCACCCCGCCGTCGTGAGATCGAACATAGGTATGCGAGACGGGACGCATGCAGCGCCGATCATGGCGCGAAAGGAGGGCTGATGAAGAACCTGCTCATCGCCGCGACCGTCTTGTGCGGCGTGGCCACGACGGCGAACGCCGCGATCATCCCGGTGCTGGACACCGTCACCCTGAACGGGTCGTCGTACATCTTCTCGTACAGCGGCACGTTGGCGGGCGACCAGGGCCTGATGCCCGGCTCACAGCTCGTGATCTTCGATTTCGCGGGCTATGTGACCGGCTCGATCGACGCCGGCATCTATGCCGCGGACGTCGACGCGACGGTCGAGTTCACCTCGACACTGACCCCGCAACCGGGACAGGACGACGACCCGCTCATCGAGAACCTCGTGTTCACGTGGAGGGGCTCGCCTTTCAACGCCTCGGGAGGCCCGTTCGCGGACGTCTCCTTCTCCGGGCTGACCGCGCGGTCGATCTACAGCGCGGTGCGGCTGGACGGCTTCTCGGCGAAGGCCGTGGTGAACAACGGAGCCGCGACCGGCCAGGACGCCTACAACTCGGGGCTGGTGGGTGTGGCCGCGGCCATAGTCCCCGAACCGACGACCTGGGCCCTGCTCATCGCGGGGTTCGGCCTGGCGGGCGCGTCGCTGCGGAGACGGCGCACCCCCGGATATGCCTGAGAACGGACACTAGGATGCGTGCCTATCCGGCGCGCATCCGCCCCTCTCGTCAGGCCGCCATCACCAGAGCGTCGCGCGCAGCGGCGATCAGCTCCAGCGAGCGGATGCGCTTCTCCTGATCGAACACCTGGGCCGTGACGATGATCTCGTCCGGCTTGTGGCGGGCGATGAAGGCCTCCAGCCCCGCGCGGACGGTCTCGGGACCGCCGACCACCGCCTTGGACAGCGGCGAGCCGGCGGCGACCGTCCCGGCCAGGCGCCCTTCCGCGTCATGGATCGGCGGCGGCAGCGGGCCCGGCATCCCACGATGCAGGTTCACGAACGCCTGCTGCAACGAGGTGAAGAGGTAGCGGGCTTCGTCGTCCGTGTCGGCGGCCACAACGTTCAGGCCCAGCATCAGGTGCGGCTTGGAGCGATACTCAGACGGGCTGAACTCCCGCCGGTAAATCTCGGCGGCTTCGTCCATCATCTGGGGCGCGAAGTGTGAGGCGAAGGCGAACGGCAGGCCCAGGATCGCGGCGAGCTGGGCGCCGAAGAGGCTGGAGCCCAGCATCCACACCGGCACGTTCGAGCCCGATCCCGGCACGGCGCGAACGGGCTGGCCGGGCTCGGCGTCCTTCAGGAACGCCAGCAGTTCGATGACGTCCTGCGGGAACTGGTCGACGCTGCCGGCCAGGTTGCGGCGCAGGGCGCGGGCGGTGAGTTGGTCGGTGCCAGGCGCGCGGCCGACGCCCAGGTCGATGCGGCCGGGATACAGCGCTTCCAGGGTGCCGAACTGCTCGGCGATGATCAGCGGCGCATGGTTGGGCAGCATCACGCCGCCCGAGCCCAGGCGGATCGTCGAGGTGCCGTCGCCCACGAAGGCCAGCGCCACCGCCGTGGCCGCGCTGGCGATGCCGGTCATGTTGTGGTGCTCGGCCAGCCAGTAGCGCTGATAGCCCAGCCGTTCGGCCGCCTGGGCCAGGTGGCGGCTGGCGCGGAGCGACTGGCCGGGGCTGCCGCCCTGCACGATGGGCGAGAGATCGAGGACTGAGAGCGGAACCATGCCGCCTATGTAGGGCGCGGAAAGGCCTCGCACAGCCCTCCCCCAGCGCTAGGGTCCGATGGAACGGAGATTCCCATGCTCGTCGTGACCGGTTCGATGACCGCCAGGCCCGAGACGTTCGAGGCGTTGCGGGAAGCGTGCCTCGCCCACACCCGACGCTCGCGCACCGAGCCGGGCTGCATCAGCCATGCGGTGCATGTCGACTGCGAGAACCCGCTCCGGCTGGTGTTCTACGAGGAGTGGACCGACCGCGCGGCTCTGGATGTCCACTTCGCCGACCCGCACGCCAACGCCTTCATGCGCCAGGCGCGCGAGCTCTCGGCCAGCAGCACGCGCATGAAGATCTTGCCGATCGTGCCGCGGGACTGAGCCGCCTCAGGTTTCCAGGGCGCGGAACCAGCGGTCCAGCATGGCCGCCTCGCCCCGCAGTCGCTCGACTCGCTCGGCGGCTTCTTCGTCGATGCCCCATTTCTCTTCCTGGAAGGCTTCATCGACCCGCGACAGGTCGTAGGCGTCCTCACCGCCCAGCCAGCCACGCTGCAGGGCGATGGCCAGCACGGCCGAGCCGAACAACGACGTGCCGAACGCCAGGCCGGCCAGGGCGAAGTCGTCCAGGCCGAGGGCGATGTCGCGCACGCGCGCCAGGGTCTCGGGCGGCTGGTCACGGTGGACGATGCCGACGCAGCGTTCGAACCTCAGTCCCTCGTCCGCTTCGGCCTGGCGCAGGACCGGGCCCCAGCTGGCCTCCTGGCGCGCCACCAGGGCGGCCGGATCATCCGCGAAGTAGCAGACGAGATCCGAGCCGGCATACTGCGCCACCTGATCGGCGACGCCCTCGCGCGAGCCGCCGATCGTCTCGATGGCGGTGTTGGCGAGGCGGGTGGCGTGCATCGTCGCCATTTCGATGATCCCGACCTGGGCGTCCCATTCGCCGGCCACCTGCTCGGCCACGGCGTGCGTGGGCAGCGCCATCTTCAGGCCCTTGGGCGTGCGCAGTGTGCGGCCGTCGAGCTGGATCTGCCATCCGCCCTCGCCCTCGACCACCGTCACGGCCTTGTAGAACCGCTTCGGCTTCTCGGCCGGTTCGTGGAAACCCTTCCGCAAGTCCAAGTTCGTCTCTCCGCGCGCGACGCCCGTCTCTCCGCGCAATGGGCGCGCAGTGCAATGGGGACGAAACGCGCGGCCCGCAAGGGCGGGTTTCAGGCGGGAACCACGTCGAAGGCGATGGTCATCCGGCGCTCATCCGTCACGAAGGGCACGGTCCCGTGCCACATGTAGGACGGGAACAACACCAGTCGGCCGGGCTTGGGCCGCACGTAGTGGTCGGCCAGCAACGACGGATCGGTCCGGAACGGCGGCTGGCCGAAGCGCAGCCACCCCTGCCGCTCCTGGCTGTCCAGGGCCTGGTCCGGCGTCTCCACATAGAAGGCCGACGACAGCCAGCCCTCGGGATGGAAGTGATCCTTGTGGAAGCCGCCGGGGTTCAGCCGCACCGACCAGGCGCCCTCCACCCGGTAGTCGTCGGCCACGCGTCGGCGCAGCGGATCGCTCCCCTGCCCCAGGCCCGCGATGTGCCGGCGGACCGGCGCGTCGATGGCGCGGAAGAAGGCCTGGATCACCGGGTCGTCCGAACCGGTCAGCCGATAGGTGGTCTGGCTGCCATGGCGCAGCGACTGCGACGCCGGATGGCGGGTGTAGAGGTGGATACGGTCCAGTGACGCGGCGAGATCCGCGAGATAGGCCGCGAGCGAGGGCCAACCGGGGGGCGTGTCGATGTCGTGGACGCCGACCATCGCCTCGTAGTCGTAGAGGCGACGATGCAGCGGATCGCCGACAGCCCGGGCGGCGGTGGCGGCCCATCCCCACAGCGACTGGTTCTCGGGATCGATCTCCAGCCCCGCGCGGGCCTTCTCCAGCGCCAGGTCGGCCTTGCCGTTGGCCAGGTAGACGATCGCGAGCTGGTTGAGGACCCCCGGCCCGAACGGCAGCAGGCGCTCGGCGGCCTGGGCCAGGCGCTCGGCCTCGGCCAGCTGGTTCTGCTCCAGCGCCGCCTGGGCCGCTGCCATCAGGATCGCCGGATCGTCCGGCAGCCGCTGGGCGGCCATGGCCAGCAGTTCCGCCGCCTTCCCCGCCTCTCCGGCCGCCTCGTACAGCTTGGCCTTCGACAGTAGCAACGGAGCCGGCGCGCCGCCGGCATGGGCGCAGCGGTCCAGCACCACCTGGGCGGCGGCGAGGTCGCCGTGGCGCATCCAGATCACGTCGGCGTACTCGGCGGCGGTCTCGGGGCGGCCGGGCGCGCGCTTCAAGGCCTCGAGATAGGCGCGCTCGGCCCCGTCCAGGTCTCCGGCGGCCGCGTGGGCGCGAGCCAGGACGCCATAGCTCAGCGCCCCGTCCAGCCCCAGGCGCAGCCCGTTCTGCATCGCCTCCACCGCCTCGCGGCCGCGGCCCAGGTCGCCGAGCGTGGCGGCCAGGTTGTGCCAGGCGACGCCGTTGGTGGGGAACCGCTTCACGGCCCGCTGGTCATAGGCCAGCGCCTCGTCGCGGCGTCCGGCCCCCTTCAGCGCCGTGGAGTGCATGGCCAATGCGCGCAGGCTGGTTTCCTGCACGCTCGCCAGCGGGGTGGTGAATGTCAGAGCCTCTTCGATGCGCCCCTGGTCCAGCAGGGCCTTGGCGCGGTCGAGAGGCTCTTGATTCAACGTCGTCTCTTGAAGGGCTCGGGATCGGCCTCGTGTTCGTCGAAGCCGAAGCGATCAAAGCCGCCGCGCAGCTCTGGGCTGATCGGCGCCTCCAGGATCAGGGTTCCCCGCGATGGGTGCGGAAGCACCAGTCGCCGGGCATGAAGCTGCAGCTTCAGGCCTTCGGATAACGCTGTCGAGGTTTCATTGTTATATTTTGGATCCCCGAGGATCGGATGCCCCATGGCGAGCATGTGCGCCCGCAATTGGTGCGTGCGGCCGGTGTGCGGCCAAAGGGCCATCCAGGCGGCGCGAGGGCCGGCCCGGGCGATGGTGACGAACTCGGTCTCGGCCGACTCGGCGCGCTCGTCCTTGGCGTCGGCGGGAACCATCATCTCGCGGTCGCCGATGCCCTTCTTGGCGAGCGGCTGATTGAAGACGCCCTCCCCGGGTTTCGGGAAGCCGGCGACGATCGCCCAGTAGATCTTCTGCGCCTTGCGCTTGGCGAACGCCCCGGCCAGCTTGGCCGCCGCGCCGGGCGTCTTGCCCAGAACCAGTACGCCCGAGGTGTCCCGGTCCAGGCGGTGGACAAGGCGTGGCCGCTCCAGCCCCTCGCCCCAGGCCGACAGCAGGCGGTCGACGTGGCGGCTGGTCTTGGTGCCGCCCTGCACCGCAAGGCCCGACGGCTTGTTCAGGGCCAGCACCTCTTCGTCCTCGTAGATCACGAGGCTCTTCACATAGGCGACGTCCCGGGCCGGCAGCTTGCCCTTGTCCTCGGGCGGCGGCGCGTCGGGCAGCGGCGGCACGCGGACCTGGCTGCCCGCGGTGAGGCGGGTGTCGGGCTTGGCGCGCGCGCCGTCGACCCGGATCTGGCCCGAGCGGGTCAGCTTCTGGATCTGGATGTGGTTGAGGTGCGGCCAGCGCCGCTTGAACCAGCGGTCCAGTCGGACCCCGTCCTCGCCCTTGTCGACGTAGAGGGTGCGGACTTCCTTCATGCGAACACCCGGCGCGCCAGGAAGAGGCCGGCGAACAGGGCGCCGATCGACAGGACGACCGACCCCAGGCTGTAGGCCAGGGCCGAGGCCCATTCCCGCCGCTCGATCATCAGCGCCGTCTCCAGCGAATAGGCTGAGAAGGTGGTGAAGCCGCCCAGGACGCCCACGCCCAGCAGCAGCCGCCACTTCTCGGCGTCCGCCACGCCGCGCAGCGCCAGGCTGCCCGCCAGCAGGCCCATGAGAAAGCCGCCGATGAGATTGGCCGCGAAGGTGCCGTGGGGCCAGCCCGGCCCGAACGCGCGCAGCGCCTGGGCGCCGAGGACGTAGCGCGCCACCGCGCCCGTCGCGCCGCCAGCGGCCACGAGGAGAAGATTCTGCATTCGACGCTTATGCGACGGCGCACCGACGTTTGCCAGCGCCCCAGGGACGCGCCCGCCGCCGACGCCCTAGATGCGCTGGCCCAGGTTCGCGCGAAGTGCGCGGGCGTCATAGACGTCGGCGCCGCGCGGACGCTCGCCCTTGCCCATCACCACCTCGATCGTCTGAACCACCGAAGGCCCGCCGCCCAGGCTGAACGAGGCGCCGGTCCCCACACTGACCCCGCCGCCGCGTCCGAAGTCGCCGCCGCCGACACCCAGACCGATGCGCGGGCCGTTGTCGGGTCGCCCTTCGGTGATCCGGTCCGCGACGCGGAACCAGTCATAGCCCTCGGCCAGGGCCAGATCGGCGGCGCGCAGGAGGGCGTAGTCGCTCACCTGCTGCACCGGCGCGCCTGGGCCGCCGCGGAACGTCACGCGGAAGCGTCCCGGCTCGATCCGATACTCCGAGAACCCGACCGCGTTGGGGCGCGCGGCTGGCTGGTACAGCGTCGGGGCGGTGGCGCAGGCCGCCAGGCTGGCGGCGCCGAGAAGGCTGACGATCAGGCGTTTCATGACGTGACGTTCCCGCGCGAAAGACGTGTCCCTTCCGCGTCTTGTACGCCGAAACGGACAGGAAGCAGCGCTGTTCCTCTATCCCAGGCCGAGCTTGGCGATCATTTCGGCCATGTCGGGCGGCGGCGGCGCCTCGAGGCGTTTGGTTCCGCCGGCGGGATGGGGAAAACCGAGCGCCCGCGCATGCAGCATCAGGCGCGGCACGGGCTGTCCCCCCACCATCAGCGCACCGCCATAGCGGGGATCGCCGGCGATCGGGCGTCCGATGGCCGCCAGATGGACCCGCAACTGATGCATTCGGCCGGTCTCTGGATCCAGTTCCAGCAGCGCCGCCTGCGGCGTGGCCGCCAGGGTGCGGTAGCGCGAACGGGCCGTCTCGGCGTCGGGATGGTCCGCCGCGCAGACCCGCATGTTGGCCTCACGCCCCTGTTCGTCACGGCGCAGCGGCAGGTCGATGACGCCCCCCGTCGGCTCCGGCGCGCCGGGCGTGACGATGGCCAGGTAGGTCTTGGAAAAGCGCCGGGCCATCAGCGCCTTGCCCAGCGAGCCCGCGGCAGGCTTGGTCTTGGCGGTCAGGATCACGCCCGAGGTGTCCCGGTCCAGCCGATGGATCAGCCGCGGACGCGCCTTGCCCGGCTTGGCGAACGCCCACAGCAACTCGTCCAGGGTGTGGACCTGCCCTCGCCCGCCCTGGCTGGACAGGCCGGACGGCTTGTTGAGGGCCAGGATCTCGGCGTCCTCATAGAGCACCAGGCCGCGAACGAACGCGACCTCCTCGGGCGAGAGCTGAACCGGAACCTGGACCTTCACCCGGCGGGGTTTAGCGGAGCACGCCCTTCTTCGCCATCGCCCGCGCGTAACCGATCAGCAGCAGGATGATCGCCACGATCACCAACGGCATCGCCACGCCCATGGCCTTGGCCACCGCCGGCGTCAGGGCCGTGTAGGCCAGGTTGCCGATCGCCCCCAGCAGCGAGACCGAGAAGGCGTGCACCGCCCACTTCGAGCGCAGCAACAGCAGGACCGATCCCAGGAACGAGCCCCAGACCCCGATCGCCCAGACCCCGTGCATCCACGAGGGGTAGCTCGCCATCAGCGCGATCTGGGCGTCGCTCATCCCCGCGGCGCGGTAGTAGGCCTCGCCCTGCAGATGGCTCATCGAATAGTCGAAGGCGCCGAAGCCGTTCCACAGCAGCGACACCACGCTCACGATCCAGAACTGCACCGGCACGCTGGGACGAGCGGCGGGCGTTTCAGCAGTAGCCGTCATGATCCCCTCCCCAGGGATGTTGTGGGAGGAAGCCTAGGCCGCGCCGAAACGAAGAACAATGCTCCGCGAATTCAACCCTCTCGGGAGGCGCGCATGGCGGCCCAGCGCTCCAGGCGTTCCTTGATCCGCGCCTCGGCCCCGTCGCCCTTCGGCTGGTAGAAGGTCCGCCGCGCCATGCCTTCGGGAAAGTAGTTCTGCCCCGAGAAACCGTCGGCCGTGTCGTGATCGTAGGCGTAGCCCTGGCCGTAGCCCAGCTCGCGCATCAGCTTGGTCGGGGCGTTGCGGATGTGCGCCGGCGGCATGAGCGAGCCGGTCTCCTTCGCCGCCTTCATCGCCGCCTTGTAGGCCGTGTAGACCGCATTCGACTTCGGCGCCGTGGCGAGGTGGACGGTCAGCTGCGCCAGGGCGATCTCGCCCTCGGGAGACCCGAGGAAGTCGTAGGTGTCCTTGGCCGCGTTGGCGAGCAGCAGGCTGAGCGGATCGGCCTCTCCGATGTCCTCGGCGGCGGCCCGGATCAGGCGGCGGGCGATGAACAGCGGGTCCTCGCCGCCGGTCAGCATGCGCGCCAGCCAGTAGAGCGCCGCGTCGGGGTCCGAGCCCCGGATCGACTTATGCAGGGCAGAGATGAGGTTGTAGTGCTCCTCGCGATCCTTGTCGTAGGCCGGGCTGCGCTTCTGCAGCACCTGGCCCAGTTCCTTGACCGAGAGCGGCTTGGCCGAAGCGATGTTGAACAGGGTCTCGGCCATGGTCAGCATGTAGCGCCCGTCGCCGTCGGCCAGGGCGATCAGCGCGGTGCGGGCGTCCGGCTCCAGCGGCAGCGGCGTCTCCTCGTGCGCCTCGGCCTTGGTCAGCAGCGTCTCCAGCGCCTCGTCGTCGAGGCGCTTCAGGACATAGACCTGGCTGCGGGAGAGCAACGCCCCGTTCAGCTCGAACGAGGGGTTCTCGGTCGTCGCCCCCACCAGGGTGACGATCCCCTCCTCCACGAAGGGCAGGAAGCCGTCCTGCTGGGCGCGGTTGAAGCGGTGGATCTCGTCCACGAACAGCAGGGTCGCCTGCCCGGCCAGCCGGCGGGCGCGCGCCGTCTCGAAGGCCTTCTTCAGGTCCGCCACGCCCGAGAACACCGCCGAGAGCTGCTGGAACTCGTAGCCGGCCTCCTTGGCCAGGAGGCGGGCGATGGTGGTCTTGCCGGTGCCTGGCGGCCCCCAGAGGATCATCGACGACAGCCGCTTGGCCTCGGCCATGCGGCGGATCGGGCCCTCCGGCCCCAACAGGTGATCCTGACCGACCACCTCATCCAGCCGCTGGGGCCGCAGGCGGTCGGCCAGTGGCGTCGGCGGCTTGGGGGTCAGCCCCGCGGCTTCGAAGAGATCGGCCATGGCGCGGGGCTTAGCACACTTCCGCCGACGCTAGCCCGCGAAGGTCGCCGTCACCGTACGGCCGTCACGCTCGATGGTCACCCGCCAGGACTTGGCCGGATTGGCCACCGCCGCGGCAAGGTCCTTCACGGCGCCGATCTTCAGCCCGTTGACCTCGCGCACGATGTCGCCGCGACGCAGGCCGATGCCGCGCGCCAGGCCGCCCTGGACGTTCGTCACCAGCACCCCGGAGGCGTTGAAGAGGTCCATGCCGACCTCCTCGGCCACGGCCGGCGAGATGTTGGCCACCGTGGCGCCGTCGAAGGGATGGCGACCGCTGAGGGCGCGCTCGTCCTTGGCCGGCGTGGCGGGCGGCGCTTCGGCGCGCAGGGTCAGGGTTTCGGTCTTGCCGTCAGCGCGGCGCACCGAGAGCGGGATGGCGACACCGGGCCGACGGGTCTGGATCGCGTAGTTCAGACCGGCCGCATCGACCACCTGGCCGCCTTCGACCTGCAGCACCACGTCGCCCTGGCGCAGGCCGGCGCGATCGGCGGGGCCGCCCTTCCAGACGTCGGCGATCAGCGCGCCCTGCGGCAGGGGCAGGCCCATGCTGCGCGCCATTTCGGAGTTCACGCTCTGCAGCCGGGCGCCCAGCCAGGGCCTGACCACGGATCGGCCGCCGCCGGCCGCGGTCTCCACCACCCTGCGCACCACGGCCGCGGGAATCGCGAAGCCCACCCCCGAGGAGGTGCCGGAGCGCGACAGGATGAAGCTGTTCACCCCGATCAGGTTGCCGTCCATGTCGATCAGCGCGCCGCCCGAGTTGCCCGGGTTGATGGCCGCGTCGGTCTGGATGTAGGCGAGCCCGCTCTCGCCCGAGGGGTCGGCCGAGCGGTTCATGGCCGAGACGATGCCGTTGGTCACCGTTTGGCCGACGCCGAAGGGGTCGCCGATGGCCAGCACCAGGTCGCCGACCTGGGTGTCGCCGGAATCGTCCATCGGCAGCACGGGCAGGCGTTCCCCCGCCGGGGCCTCGATCTTCAGGATCGCCAGGTCGGTGCGCGGATCGGCCAGCAGGATCTTGGCCGGGAACTCGCGGCGGTCGTTGAGCGCCACGGTGATCTCCTGGCCGCCCTCCACCACGTGGTTGTTGGTGACGATGACGCCGTCCGAGCGGACCAAGACGCCCGAACCCAGCGATTGGGCCACGCGGGACTGCGGCACGCCCAGCCCGAACAGTTGCCAGAAGGGATCCACCTGCTGGCGCACCACGCGGCGGGCCGAGATGTTGACCACGGCCGGCGCGGCGCGCTGCACCACGGGCGCGAACGAGCTCTTCATCGCCGCCGCGCTGGACGGCGGGGCGCGGTTGGGCTCGGCGAAGGTCGCCGGGGCCTGGGTCTGGGGCTGCGCCACGGCGCCGGCCATCGGGGCGCCGACGGCGATCATCAGGCAGGCGGTGGAAATCAGGACGCGATCGGCGCGCATAGGGTCTCCGGATAGACGAAACGGCGGAACGCTACCGACGTTTCCGGCGCAAAAAAGGCGAAGCTCACGCAGGTTGGGCCAGACGCTCGCGCGCACGGGCCCCGGCGAAGGCCAACAGGAACGCCGAAGCCATCAAGGCCGCCGCCACATAGATCGCCAGGCCGGGCAGATGGAACGACTCGTGCCGGAGCGACCAGGCGAAGGTCTCGCCGAAGATCAGCGGACCGAAGATCGACGCCAGGCCCATCAGGCCCTGGTTCGCGCCCTGCAGCTGGCCCTGCTGCTGCGGGGTCACCCGCTGGGTCATCAGCCCCTGCAGGCCGGGCATGATGAGGCCGGTGAAGGCGAAGATCGGGATGCCGATAAGGTACAGGCCGCCGGTCGGCGCCGTGCCGTACCAGGCGAAGGCCACGGCCCCCGCGGCCGTGCCGATCAGCACCGCGTTGCGCTCGCCCACCTTCTTGACGATCGGGCCGACCAGAAGGGTCTGGACGATCACGCCCGAGACGCCGGTGGCCAGGAAGATCGATCCCAGCACCTTGGGCGTCCACTCGTAGCGGTAGCCCAGATAGAGGACGAAGATGGTCGGCAGGACCACGTGGGCCAGCTGGAACAGGAAGCCCACGCTGGCCAGCGGCAGCAGGTCGCGATGCGAGCGCAGCAGGGCCAGCGAGCCCAGCGGATTGGCCTTCTTCCAGTCGAACTTCGCGGCGCGGCGCTCCACCGGCAGGCTCTCGGGCAGAATGAAGAGGCCGTAGAGCCAGTTCAGGAACGTCAGCCCGGCCGCGGCGACGAAGGGCAGGCGCAGGCTCACCTCTCCCAGCCAGCCGCCGATGAACGGCCCGAAGATGAAGCCGAAGCTGAACGCCGAGGCCATCCAGCCGAACACCTTCGCCCGCTCCTGCGGGGGCGTGACGTCGGCCAGATAGGCGTTGGCGGTCGAGAAGCTGGCCGCCGTCATGCCATTCAGGATGCGGCCGATGAACAGCCACCAGAGGCTGGGCGCGAAGGCCATGAACAGGAAGTCGATCGCGAGGCCGAACAGCGAGATCAGCAGCACGGGCCGCCGGCCCCATCGGTCGGCCATCAGGCCCAGGATCGGGCCGGTGACGAACTGCAGCAGGCCCCAGGTGGCGCCGAAGACCAGGTTCCACTCCGACGCGGCGGCCGTGTCGCCGCCGGTGAACTGCTTGATCAGGTTGGGCAGGATCGGGATCATGATCCCGAACGAGATCGAGTTCATCAGCGCCAGGGCGAAGATGAATCCGAAGCTGGCCCTGCGCCCGCTGGCGCCCGAGGTCTCGATGCCCATTCCGTGTCTTTCCCCCATTCCTACAATAGGCCGCCCCGGCTGACGGGGGCTAGCCCGCGCGCGCCGCCGCCGAGGCCAGCAGGTCGCGCCACCATTCGCCCAGCCGCGCCAGCAGGGCGGCGTCGGGGAATCCATGGCGCGCGGCGCTGTCGGCCGGAACCTGGTGGAAGCCGCGATGCTCCACGCTGACCCGCGTCTCCTCGCCCACCGCCTCGAACCGGACTTCGACCTCGGTGGTCATGTCGGGCGGGAAGTTGGCCTGACGCCAGGAGAACACCAGCCGCTCGGGCGGCTCCCAGGCGAGGAGCCGTCCGATCTCGAAGACCTTGCCGTTGGCCAGCGTCTCGATCAGCCGGCCGCCCTCCCCGGGTTCGAACGACAGCCGCCCGGGCGCGCGCGGCGTCGTCTGGAAGAGGCCATTGGGGCGCCACCAGTCGCCGATCTCCCGGGTGAAGACCTCGAACGCCCGCGCGGGCGATGCCTTCACCCGCAGGGCGACATAGACCTTCGAGGTCATGCGTCCTTCTCGATGTGGGCCTTGAAGGCGGCGAGCTGGGCGCTCCAGAGCCGCTCGCTCTCTTCCAGCCAACGCAGCAGGTGGACCATCGGTTCGGGCCTCAGCGCGTAGATGCGGACCCGCGCGTCGAACGCGGGGTGCGATTCCTCCACGAGCCCGCTCGCCCGCAGGGTCTTCAGGTGGCGGCTCATGGCCGGCGCGCTGAGCTCCAGCTCGCGCGCCAGCTCCCCCGCCGCGCGCGGACGCTCGGCCAGGAGGTCGACGACCCGCCGCCGGTGCGGGTCGGCCAGCGCCGCCAGGGTGCGGTCGACCGGGACGGCCGCAGCGCTCAAATCCAACCCGTGATCTTCAGGCCGCTGGCGGCCTCGGCCTCTTCCCGGCTGACGGCGTTGACCGTCTGGCCGATCGTCCAGATGTGCCCCTCGGGGTCGCGGGCGCGATATGTGCGGTCGCCGTAGAACTGATCCTGCGGCTCCATGAGGATCTCGAACCCGGCGGCGCGGGCCCGCTCACAATGGGCGTCGATGCCCTCGGCGATCTGGATGTGCACCGTCTGGGTGTTCCTGCCGCCGATGGATGCGGGGCTCTTGTGATCCTCGCTCCACTCGTTGCCGACCATGATGGCCGCATCACCGAAGCGCATCTCGGAGTGAGCCAGGTTTCCCTGGTCGTCCTCGATCAGCATCACCAGCTCGAAGCCGAACGCGGCCTCCAGGAACTTCAACGCCGTCTTGGGATCGCGGTAGCAGATCGCGGAGATCAGGGGCGCACGCCAGTCGGCCATATCGTCCTCCCACGTCGCTTGATTGCGACTTTGGACAATATTTAACCTAAACAGCAATTATCTGGCAAGTGCGGCCTCGGTGTCTGCGCTCCGGCCGTCGTTCGCGGCCGGCTTCACGCCCAGCAGCCTCGCCAGCAGCGGATAGACGCTGACATTGTCGAAAGCCGGCAGGACCGCGCCTTTCCGGAACGCCGGACCGCTGGCGATGAAGACAGCCGCCATCTCCGGGCTTGCCGGGTCGTAGCCGTGAGCACCGCGCTCGGGCTTCCTGGGTTTGTAGCCGCGCGTGGTGACCACCCATCCGGTCTTCGGCAGACAGAAGAACGGGGCCACACGCGGATTACGGCCATAGTGGAACCGCGCGGGGATATCGGCCTTGCGCCAGCATTGCATGTGCGGATGCGGGCGTAGCAGGGCGGCCGCCACCTCCCCTTCCCGGCCAGGCGTGGGATACAGCGTCAGGATCGCTCCGGCGCCGAGATAGCGATAGGCCCCGGCGGGCAGCAGGTCATCAAGGAAGATCCGGCGGGCGTCGGACAGCGGCGCCATTCCGTGGTCGGCGACGATCAGGATGTTGGCGTCCAGCCCCCGCGCGCCGAGCCCCGCGACCAGCCGCCCGATCGCGCTGTCCACCCGTGGCAGCATCGCGTCGACCTCTGGCGAATCCGGCCCGAAATCGTGGCCCGCCGTGTCGATGTGGTGGAAGTAGAGCGTCAGGAAACCCGGCCTGCGCTCGCCGCCGTCCAGCCGGGCCAGCAGCCAGTCGACCCGCTCCTCCATCGGCATCGCCTCGTCGTAGGTCAGCCAGTGGGCCGGCCGCACGCCCCGCACCTCCGCCTCGGCGCCGGGCCAGAACATCGGCGCGGCGGCGACGCCCGCGCGCTCCGCGGTCACCCAGATCGGCTCGCCCTGGTCCCACCAGCGACGGTCCCGCACCGCCTGGCGGTCGGCCATCTTGAAGGTCACGCCCGGAATGGCGGGATCCTCGATGTTGTTCTCGACGATCCCGTGGCGATCGGGCCGAAGGCCGGTGACCAGCGTGTAGTGGTTGGGGAAGGTCTTCGACGGGAACGACGGGCGCATCGCGCCCCTGACCCCGCCGGCGGCCAGGCCGCCCAGCACCGGGGTCAGCCCCCGGTCCAGGTAGTCGGGCCGGAAGCCGTCGATGGAGATCAGGATGACTGGCGGGCGGGCCGCGGCGGGCTTGGCCGTCTGGGGCGTTGTCGCGCAGCCGGCCAGGGCGAGCGTGAAGACGGCGAGCAGGATCCGGAACATCGCCGCTCAATAGGCGAGCCGCGCGACAGTCCTGCAAATGAAAAGCCCCGGAGGCGAACCTCCGGGGCCTTTCTGACGTCTGAGCTGTCGGGCTTCAGGCGAAACGGGATCTCAGGCGCAAGCGATCTGGGTACGGCGGCGGCGCAGGGCGGCGCCCGCCAGGCCGAGGCCGCTGATCATCAGGGCCCAGGTGGCCGGCTCGGGCACCGCGCCGGTGCCGAACACGAACGACTGGGTGAGCGGCAGCGGCGTCTTGCCGTACTTGCCGCCGTACTGCTGGACCGGCGTGATCAGGTCGATGCCGGCGAAGCGCACGGTGTAGCCCGCGTCGAAGTTCGCGGCAGGCGCGGCCGACAGCTTGTCGACCAGCTGATCGAAGGCGTTGTCGTTGCTGTAGACGTTGCGGTTCGAGACCACCTGCCAGATCGCGCCCTGGACGGCCGACAGCAGCGTGTTGCGCTTGGTCTTGGCCGCGTTGAAGGCGGAGACCGCGTTGTTGTAGGCGGTCTTGGCGGCGTTGTAGTCGGACTTGGCCTTGTTGTAGGCCGCCGTGCCCGCCGAGCCGTTCGGGTACTGGTTGCGCTTCGGCTCCTTCAGCGTGAAGGCGTCCGGGGCTTCCGGCACGTTGTCGAACACGTACTGCCCGTAGTTGGCCAGCAGGCCCACCTTGTAGACGTCGCCGTCGTCCAGCGTCTGGCCGTTGAAGTCGGTCGTCAGATCCTTGGTGTCCTCGTAGACGAGGTTCGGCGAGTAATCCTTCGCCTGGATCGTGTGATAGACGTCCACGCACCAGGCCAGCAGGCTGGTCGGCTTGCCGTCGATCGACGCCTTGAACTGCATCGGGGCGGCCTGGACATTGCCGATACCGGCGATGGTCACGGTGCGGGCGTTTTCCATCGTGCCGACGTCGAGGATCACGGTCGCCGCCTGCGCGGAAGCGCTGATCGACGTCGCTATGGAGAACGTCAGAAGAGCCGTCTTGAGCCTGGACACCGTAGTCTACCCCGATTTGACCGATGGGCGGTCACGCGCGCGCCAGGATGGCACACCCGATCCGCTTCTCAGGCCCGACCGAGCAAGTCTCAAGCCACTTCCCCCTGCAGGGGCGCGGTTTCGCCATAAACGAGAAAAACCCCGGAGGCTGGGCCTCCGGGGTTTTTCATTCCACCTTTCGGCGGGAAATTAGTCTTCGGCGCCGAAGCCGGCTTCGGCGGTCGGGCCCGAGTCCTTGCCCTTTTCGGACGGATCGCGGTCCACGAACTCGATCACGGCCATCGGGGCGTTGTCGCCGTAGCGGTAGCCGGCCTTCAGGACGCGGATGTAGCCGCCGGCGCGTTCCGCGTAGCGCGGGCCGAGGACGGCGAACAGCTTGCCGACCTGCTCGACGTCGCGGACCTGGCTGATCGCCTGACGGCGAGCATGCAGGTCGCCACGCTTGGCGAGCGTCACCAGCTTCTCGACGAAGGGACGCAGTTCCTTCGCCTTCGGCAGGGTGGTCACGATCTGCTCGTGCTTGATCAGGCTGGCCGACATGTTGGCGAACATGGCGGTGCGGTGGGCGGTCGTACGACCCAGTTTGCGGTGGGCTTTACCGTGACGCATATCTCAATCTCCTGGGCCTCTGGCCCGCCGGACGCCTCCGATCTGCGGAAGGACGTCCTTGCCTAACCAAGTCCCGGACAGCTCCCGTCCGGGTCAACACGAAGCGCCGGGGCCCTCCACCGCTGTTGCGGCTTCTGCGGGCCCAGGCCGCGGCCCCGAAAGGGAGCGGCCCGGAGTCGGCGCGGTAGCGGATTACATCTGGTCTTCGAACTTCTTCGCGAGCTCTTCGATGTTCTCGGGCGGCCAGTTCGGCACGTCCATGCCGAGGTGGAGACCCATCCCGGCGAGAACTTCCTTGATCTCGTTCAGCGACTTGCGGCCGAAGTTCGGGGTACGGAGCATCTCCGCCTCGGTCTTCTGGATCAGGTCGCCGATGTAGACGATGTTGTCGTTCTTCAGGCAGTTGGCCGAACGGACCGACAGCTCGAGCTCGTCGACCTTCTTCAGCAGCGCCGGGTTGAACGGCAGTTCCGGCTTGGCCTCGCCCTCGACCTTCTTCTTCGGCTCTTCGAAGGTGATGAAGATCTGCAGCTGGTCCTGGAGGATACGGGCGGCGTAGGCCACCGCGTCCACCGGCGTGACAGCGCCGTTGGTTTCCACTTCCATGATCAGCTTGTCGTAGTCGAGGCTCTGGCCCTGGCGGGTCGGCTCGACGCGATAGGCGACGCGCTTGACCGGGGAATAGAGCGCATCGACGGCGATCAGGCCGATCGGGGCGTCTTCCGGACGGTTCATCTCGGCCGGGACGTAGCCCTTGCCGGTGTTGACCGTGAATTCCATGCGCACGGTGGCGCCGTCATCCAGCGTGCAGAGCACGTGATCGGGATTCAGGATCTCGATGTCGGACGGCGCTTCGATCTGACCGGCGGTCACCGGGCCGGGGCCCGTGGCGCGCAGGGTCATGCGCTTCGGGCCTTCCGCATGCATGCGCAGGGCCAGTTGCTTGATGTTCAGGACGATGTCCACGACGTCTTCCCGCACGCCTTCCAGCGACGAGAATTCGTGAACCACACCGTCGATCTGCACCGCGGTCACCGCCGCGCCTTGCAGGGAGGAGAGAAGCACGCGGCGCAGGCTGTTGCCCAGCGTCACGCCGAACCCGCGTTCGAGCGGCTCAGCCACCAGACGCGCCTTGCGGCTGGCGTCGGCGCCGGTCTCGATTTGCGGCTTCTCGGGACGGATAAGCTCGTTCCAGTTTCTTTCGATCACGGTGTCCCTCGAAAACGCAGGATCGCCGGCCGCGAAACGCAGCCGGCGTCAGGGATATTCAGTCGTTCGACTAGACGCGCCGACGCTTCGGCGGGCGGCAGCCGTTATGCGGAATGGGGGTCACGTCCCGGATAGTGGTGATCGTCATACCCACCGCCTGCAGGGCGCGCAGAGCCGATTCACGGCCCGAGCCGGGGCCCGAGACGTTGACTTCCAGCGTGCGCACGCCGTGTTCGGCGGCCTTACGACCGGCGTCCTCGGCCGCCATCTGGGCGGCGTAGGGCGTCGACTTACGCGAACCCTTGAAGCCCATCAGGCCGGCGCTGGACCAGGAGATGGTGTTCCCCTGAGCGTCGGTGATGGTCACCATGGTGTTGTTGAACGAGGCGTTCACGTGGGCGACGCCCGACGTGATGTTCTTGCGCTCGCGGCGTTTGACGCGCGCCGGTTCCTTGGCCATCGACTAGCTCTCTTACTTCTTCTTGCCGGCGATCGGCTTGGCCGGGCCCTTGCGGGTACGGGCGTTGGTGTGCGTGCGCTGACCGCGGACCGGCAGGCCCTTACGGTGACGCAGGCCGCGATAGCAGGCCAGGTCCATCAGACGCTTGATGTTGACCGCCGTCTCGCGACGCAGGTCGCCTTCGACGAGATAGTCGCGGTCGATCGCTTCGCGGATCTGCAGGACTTCCTGGTCGGTCAGCTGATTGACGCGGCGAGCGTCCTCGATGCCGACCTTCGTGACGATCTCGCGGGCCTTAGCCTCGCCGATGCCATGGATGTACTGCAGCGCGATGATGACGCGCTTGTTCGTGGGAATGTTGACGCCAGCGATACGGGCCACGTGAGGTAATCTCCTGGATCACGCAAATGAAGCGCAGACGGCGCCCCGGCCCCTATCGCCATAGGCATAGGCCGGCGCGTCCCTCGCGCTCTTTCGCGGAAGCGCTTCGTTATATGGATAGGGGGGTCGCCGTCAATGGCGGAAACGCCCAAATGTGAACGAAATGCTGCACGCGCAAGGGGTTCGGCCCTGCCCGCCTCTTCCGTTCCCGCCGCCGGAAGCGTCCGGCGCTGAGGAAAGGAAAGCATGAGCGGCGTGCCTGCGCAATGGAATCGGTCCCTCCGGGAGGGCCCGCGCGACTCGATGGCGCAGGAACGGGCAGATTCGCGAGCAGGGGATTCGCCTGAAAAGCGCAGCGGGTTTTACCCGGGCGCGAACCGGGCTAGCGCCCGCCGACGCCGACGTCCGGCGGAGCTCTCAGTGGAGTACCTTGTGAAGCATCTCAGCGCGACCGCGGCCGCGATCGCCACCCTCGCCTTCGCCGGCAGCGCCGGCGCCGCCACCTACGTCGGCGCGGGCGGCCCCCTCCCCGACCTGGTGGTCTTCAACAGCGGCATCGTCGTCTCCGACACCTTCCAGGTCAGCGACGTCAATGTGACCCTGGAAGGCCTGCAGCACACCTTCTGGGCCGACCTGGACATCTACCTGATCAACGGCGACATCTCGATCGCGCTGGTCAATGAAGCGGGCGGCAGCTCGGATCCGAACGGTGACTTCACCTTCGACGACCAGGCGGCGCTCGATCTGACCTCGCTCAACACGACCGGCGGCGTCTTCCGCCCGCTCGAGGCGCTGTCGGCCTTCAACGGCCGTTCGGCGGCCGGGACCTGGACCCTGCGCATCGTGGACGACGCCGGCGCCGACGCGGGCCAACTGGGCGCCTGGAAGCTGACCCTCAGCGGGGCGCCGTCGCCGGGCGGCGTGCCCGAGCCCAGCACCTGGGCGATGATGATCGCGGGCTTCGGCCTGGCCGGCGCGGCCATGCGCCGTCGCCGCACCGCGCTCGCCTGATCGCGCGACGCCGAAAACAAGAGCGCCGCCGGACCTCACCAGTCCGGCGGCGCTTTTCATTTGTGGATCAGGCCTTGGCCTTCAGCGCGCCGTCGATGGCCGCGGCCACCTCGTCGATGGCGCCCATGCCGTCGACCTCCACCAGCTTGCCTTGGCCCTGGTAGTACGGGAGCAGCGGGGCGGTCTGGGTGTTGTAGGCGTTGAGACGAACGCCGAAGCTTTCCGGATTGTCGTCGGGACGGCCGCTCTCGGCGAACCGGCCGGCGATCCGCTGCTTCAGCGCCTCGTCGTCGACCTTCAGGCGCAGGACCAGGTCGATCTGGCTGCCGCGACGCTTCAGCATCGCATCCAGGGCCTCGGCCTGGGCCAGGGTGCGCGGGAAGCCGTCGAAGATGGCGCCGCCGGCCGCTTCGGCCTCGGGCAGACGGTTCTCGATCAGCTCGATGACGATCTCGTCCGACACCAGGTCGCCGCGCTGCATGATGCCCGACACCCGCTGGCCCAGCTCCGAGCCCGACGCGATCGCCGCGCGCAGCATGTCGCCGGTGGAGAGCTGCACCATGTTGCGCTGGTCCACCAGGCGCTTGGCCTGGGTGCCCTTGCCCGCCGCCGGCGGTCCGAAAAGGATCAGGTTCATTAGTCCGACTCTCCCCTCGCCCCGACGCTCTGTTGGCGCCGTCGCCCTACGTCAGCCAAGGGGACCGGGGCTCAGCGCCCGCGGCCCCGCAGCTTCGACTTCTTGATCAGGCCCTCGTACTGGTGCGCCAGCAGGTGGGACTGGATCTGCGCCACCGTATCCATCGTCACGCTGACGACGATCAGCAGCGAGGTGCCGCCCAGGTAGAACTGCATGCCGGTCATGCTGATGAGGGCCTCGGGCAGCAGGCAGACGGCCGTGATGTAGGCCGCGCCGATGACCGTCAGGCGGGTCAGCACGAAGTCCAGGTACTCGGCCGTGCGCTTGCCGGGGCGGATGCCCGGCAGGAAGCCGCCGTACTTGCGCAGGTTCTCCGCCGTGTCCTCGGGGTTGAAGACGACCGACGTGTAGAAGAAGCAGAAGAAGATGATCAGCGCGCCGTACAGCACCATGAACAGGGGCTGGCCGTGCTGAAGCTGGCCCACCGCGAGCGGCAGCCACTGCAGCCATTCGGGCAGGTCGGCCGTCGCGAAGGCGGCCATCGCCGTCGCCGGCAGCAGCAGCAGCGACGAGGCGAAGATCGGCGGGATCACGCCCGAGGTGTTGATCTTCAGCGGCAGGAACGAGGTGTCCCCGCCGAACATGCGGTTGCCCACCTGGCGCTTCGGATACTGCACCAGCAGACGACGCTGCGAGCGCTCCATGAAGACGATCGCCACGGTCACGGCGACCACCAGGACGGCGATCAGCAGCAGCGCGCCGGGGTTCATCGACCCCGTGCGGGTCAGCTGCAGCGCCTGGAAGATGTACTGCGGCAGGACCGCCACGATGCCCGCGAAGATGATCAGCGAGACGCCGTTGCCCACGCCGCGGCTGGTGATCTGCTCGCCCAGCCACATCAGGAACATCGTGCCGCCCGTCAGCGTCACCACGGTGGAGACGATGAAGAACAGGCCAGGCGTCTCGACGAGGCCCGGGTTCTGCACCATGCCGCTGGCGATGAAGAACGACTGCACCACGGCCAGGACGACCGTGAGGTAGCGGGTGTACTGGTTGAGGGTCTTGCGGCCCGCCTCCCCGCCTTCCTTCCGCAGCTTCTCCCACGGCGGATACACCGTGCCGAGCAGCTGAACGATGATGGAGGCCGAGATGTACGGCATCACGTTCAGGGCGAAGATGGCCATCCGTTCGACGGCGCCGCCCGAGAACATGTTGAACATCCCGAGGATGCCCTGGGCCTGTCCCTGGAAGGCCTGTTGGAAGGCCACCGGGTCGATGCCGGGGATCGGAATGTAGGTCCCCAGGCGATAGATGATCATCGCCCAGATGGTGAACCAGATACGCTTGTGAAGCTCCGTGGCCTTGCGGAAGGCGTCGAAGTTCAGATTGGCGGCGAGCTGTTCAGCGGCCGAAGCCATTCAGCAAATCCCCTGACTCGGTAGTCGTGCTCACATAGGACGCGCCGGCCGCTTTAGCGAGGCCGGCGCATCGAATGGGCTTTAGGCCTCGGCGGCAGCCGCTTCCGGCTTCGTCGTGGTCAGGGCGCCGCCGGCCTTTTCGACAGCCGCGCGGGCCGAGGCGGTGGCGGAATAGACGGTGAGGGTCAGCTTGGACTTCAGCTCGCCTTCGCCCAGCAGCTTCACGCCGTCCTTCTCACGACGGATCACGCCGGCCTTCACCAGGGCCTCGGCGTCGATCGTCGCCTTGGCGTCGAGCTTGCCGGCTTCGATCGCCTGCTCGATGCGCCACAGGTTCACCTCGGCGAAGTCCTTCCGGTTGCGCGAGTTGAAGCCGCGCTTCGGCATGCGCATGTGCAGCGGCATCTGGCCGCCCTCGAAGCCGTAGACCGACACGCCCGAGCGCGCCTTCTGGCCCTTCACACCGCGACCGGCGGTCTTGCCCTTGCCCGAGCCCGGGCCGCGGCCGACGCGCATTCGGCCCTTGGTGGAGCCTTCGCGAGGAGCGAGTTCGTTCAGCTTGGTCATATGTGCCTCTCCTTGGAGATCTGACGCCGGGGCCCTGCCCCGACTCGGCTTTTGAAAACTCTGGCGCAGAAACGCCGATGGGCGAGGCTCGCGCCCCGCCCGCAACGCCGTGCCTATGGCACGAACAGGATGACTATTCCACCACCTCGATGAGGTGGGCGACCTTGGCCACCATGCCGCGGACGGCCGGGGTGTCTTCCAGGGTCGAAACGCGGCCCACGCGGTTCAGGCCCAGGCCCACGAGCGTGGCGCGCTGGTCCTTGGTCCGGCGGATCGGGCTGCCGGTCTGACGAACGGTGATCTTGGCCATGTGCTTAACCTTCCGCGTCGGCGGCCGCGGCCTGAGCCGAGGCGCCGTCGGCGCGGCGGCCGATCACGTCCGAGACCTTCTTGCCACGCTTGGCCGCCACTTGGCGGGGCGAGGATTGGGCCTTCAGCGCTTCGAACGTCGCGCGCACCATGTTGTAGGGGTTGGACGAGCCGACCGACTTGCCGACAACGTCCTGGACGCCCAGGGTTTCGAGAACCGCGCGCATCGGACCGCCGGCGATGACGCCGGTGCCGGGAGGCGCCGCGCGGACCATCACCTTACCAGCGCCCCAACGGCCGTTGCCGTCGTGGTGCAGGGTGCGGCTTTCGCGCAGCGGCACGCGGATCATGGACTTCTTGGCTTCCTCGGTCGCCTTGCGGATGGCTTCCGGCACTTCACGCGCCTTGCCATGACCGAAGCCCACGCGGCCCTTCTGATCGCCGACCACCATCAGGGCGGCGAACGAGAAGCGACGACCACCCTTCACGGTGGCGGCGACGCGGTTGATGTGGACCAGCTTCTCGACGATTTCGCTGTCGCGTTCTTCTTCGCGATTGCGACGGTCGCCGCGCTCTTCGTTCCTGCGAGCCATGATCGATCCTTAGAAGTTCAGGCCGGCTTCGCGCGCGGCGTCGGCCAGGGCCTTGACCCGGCCGTGGTACAGGTAACCGCCACGATCGAAGACGACGTCCTTGACGCCCTTTTCGATCGCGCGCTGGGCCACGAGGGCGCCCACGCGGGCGGCGGCGTCCTTGTCGGAGCCCTTTTCCTTCTTCTCGCCTTCCAGCGAGGAAGCGGCCGCCAGCGTCACGCCGCGCTCATCATCGATGATCTGGGCGTAGATGTTCTTGGCCGAACGGAAGACCGACAGCCGCGGGCGGCCGTTCGCAACCGTACGCAGACGGTTCCGGACGCGTTGCGCGCGGCGCAGGGTGGTTTCGCGGGGAGAGAGCGCCATGGCTTACTTCTTCTTGCCTTCCTTGCGCCGGACCGTCTCGCCTTGGTAGCGCACGCCCTTGCCCTTGTAGGGTTCCGGCGGACGGATACGGCGGATCCGGGCGGCGGTTTCGCCGACCAGCTGCTTATCGATGCCCGAGATCTTGATCTCGGTCTGCTTGGGCGTCGCGAAGCTGATGCCCGCCGGCGGCGGGATGTCCACGTCGTGGCTGAAGCCGAGCTGCATCGACAGGGCCTGGCCCTTCATCGCGGCGCGGTAGCCGACGCCGACCAGCTCGAGGGTTTCCTCGTAGCCGGCCGTGACGCCCACGACCATGTTGTTCACCAGCGTGCGGGACAGGCCCCACATCGCCTGGGCGCGGGTCGTGTCCTGGCGCTTCGAGAGTGTGAGCTCCGAGCCTTCCTGCTTGACCTCGACCTCTTCGGCCACGGTCCACGACAGTTGGCCCTTCGGACCCTTCACCGTCACGGTCTGGCCGTCGATGGTCACCGTCACGCCGCTCGGGACGGCAACCGCCTTCTTTCCGATACGGGACATCTTAGTAGACCCTGCAGAGCACTTCGCCGCCCACGTTGGCTTCGCGAGCCGCCGTGTCCGACATGACGCCCTTCGGCGTCGACAGGATCGAGATCCCGAGGCCGTTCTTCACGGGCTTCAGGTCCTTGATCGACGAATAGACGCGACGGCCCGGCTTCGAGACGCGGCTGATCTCCACGATGACCGGCTGGCCATCGAAGTACTTCAGCTCGACCTCGAACTCGGGGAAGGCGCCGGGCTTTTCCACCAGGTGGTAGCCGCGGATGTAGCCTTCATCGAGCAGCACATCGAGGACGCGCGCGCGCATCTTCGACGCGGGCGTCGAAACCTTGTTGCGGCCGCGCTGGGCGGCGTTCTTCAGACGGGCGATCAGATCGCCGATGGGGTCGTTGACCATGAGATCCCCCTTACCAGCTCGACTTGACGAGGCCGGGGATCAGCCCGTGCGAACCCAGTTCGCGCAGGGAGATACGGCTCATCTTCAGCTTGCGGTAGTAGCCGCGCGGACGGCCCGTGACTTCGCACCGGTTACGGATGCGGGTCTTGGACGAGTTGCGGGGCAGTTCCGCCAGCTTGAGGCGGGCTTCGAAACGTTCTTCGAGCGGGAGGCTCTCGTCGTTGGCGATAGCCTTCAGCGCATCGCGCTTGGCGGCATATTGCTTGACGAGCTTCTTGACCCGGTCGTTGCGGTTGACGGCGCTTTTCTTGGCCATGTGTCTCTTCCTTCCCCGCCGTTACGCTTGAACGAACGGGAACTGGAATTCCCGGAGGAGCTCGCGAGCTTCCTCGTCGGTCTTCGCAGTGGTGGCGACGATGATGTCCATGCCCCAGATCTGGTCGATCTGGTCGTAGTTGATCTCCGGGAACACGATGTGTTCCTTCAGACCCATGGCATAGTTGCCGCGACCGTCGAACGACGTGGGCTTCAGGCCCCGGAAGTCCTTCACGCGCGGCAGCGCGATGGTGATCAGACGGTCGAGGAACTCGTACATCTGATCCTTGCGCAGGGTGACCTTGCAGCCCACCGTCATGCCTTCGCGCAGCTTGAAGCCGGCGATGGAGGTGCGGGCCTTGGTGGCCACCGGCTTCTGGCCGGCGATCTTCGCAAGGTCGGCCAGCGCCGAGTTGATCTTCTTGGAGTCGGCGACAGCCTCACCCACGCCCATGTTGATGACGATCTTGTCCAACTTGGGGATCTGCATCTCGTTGGTGTAGCCGAACTTTTCCTTCAGCTTCGCACGGATGCGGGCGCGATACTCGGACTTGAGCCGCGGTTCGTAAGCCTGATCAGCCATTGAGCACCTCGCCGGTCGTCTTGGCGATACGGACCTTCTTGTCGCCTTCCACCTTGAAGCCGACGCGGGTCGGCTTGCCCTTGGAATCCACGACGGCCACGTTCGACAGGTGGAGCGACGCTTCCTTGTTCTTGATGCCGCCCTGCGGGTCGTTCTGCGTCGGACGGGTGTGACGCTGAACCATGTTCAGGCCTTCCACCACGACGCGTTCTTCCTTCGGGAGAACCTTCAGGACGGCGCCCTGACGGCCCTTGTCCTTGCCGGTGAGGACCACGACGCGGTCCCCCTTCTTGATCTTCGCAGCCATCACAGCACCTCGGGCGCGAGAGAAATGACCTTCATGTGGTTCTTGGCGCGCAGTTCGCGGGGAACCGGGCCGAAGATCCGCGTGCCGATCGGCTCGCCTTGCTTGTTCACGATGACCGCCGCGTTCTTGTCGAAGCGGATCATCGAACCGTCCTTGCGCTTGATGCCTTGGCTCGTGCGCACGACGATCGCCTGCAGGACGTCGCCCTTCTTCACGCGGCCGCGCGGGATCGCTTCCTTCACGGAAACGACGATGCGGTCGCCGACGCTGGCGTAGCGGCGTTTCGCGCCACCCAGCACCTTGATGCACATGACCCGGCGGGCGCCGGAATTGTCGGCGACGTCCAGGTTAGTTTGCATCTGGATCATGGATCCGGATCCTTACGCTTGGGCCGCGCCGCCCTTAGGCAGCACTTCCCAGGTTTTCGTCTTCGACTTGGGCGCGCATTCGATGATGCGGGCGGTCTCGCCGGTCTTGTAGGCGTTGGCCTCGTCGTGGGCGTGGTACTTCTTCGACCGACGGACGGTCTTCTTCAGCACCGGGTGCAGGAAGGTCCGTTCGACCTTCACAACCACCGTCTTGTCGCCCTTGTCGGAAACGACCACGCCTTCCAGAATTCGCTTAGGCATCTGTCAGGGCTCCTCAGGCCTGGGCCTGTTTGGCGCGCAGGACGGACTTGATGCGCGCGATGTCCTTGCGCACTTCGCCTACGCGGTGGGTCTTCTCGACCTGGCCGGTCGCCTTCTGAAAGCGCAGGTTGAACTGCTCCTTCTTGAGGGAGACGAGCTGCTCGGTGAGCTGGTCGGGGGTCAGACCCCGGATTTCGTCAATCTTCATCACGCGTGCTCCGCGACGGCGGCGTCGATGCGGGTGACGATGCGGGTCTTCACCGGAAGCTTGGCCGCGCCGAGGCGCAGAGCTTCACGGGCCACATCGTCCGGCACGCCGTCGATTTCGAACATGATCCGGCCGGGATGGACCCGGGCGGCCCAGTACTCGACCGCGCCCTTGCCCTTACCCATCCGCACTTCGGCCGGCTTGCCGGTCACGGGAACGTCCGGATAGATCCGGATCCACACCCGGCCCTGGCGCTTCATCTGGCGGGTGATCGCGCGGCGGGCCGCTTCGATCTGGCGCGCCGTGATGCGCTCGGGTTCAACCGTCTTCAGGCCGTAGGAGCCGAAGTTGAGGGTGAAACCGCCCTTGGCCAGGCCGTGGATGCGGCCCTTGAACTGCTTGCGGTACTTGGTTTTCTTCGGAGAAAGCATCTCTTCGGATCCTTAGGCGTTCGCCGTTTCACGGCGATCGCGACGGGGGCCGCGGTCGGGACGATCACCGCGCTCGCGGCCACCACCCTCACCTGCCGGACCGCTCTCGCTGGCCAGACGCTTGTCCAGAGCCATCGGGTCGTGGTCGAGGACCTCGCCCTTGAAGACCCAGACCTTCACGCCGATGATGCCGTAGGTGGTCTTGGCTTCGGTGAAGCCGTAGTCCACGTCGGCGCGCAGGGTGTGCAGCGGCACGCGGCCTTCGCGGTACCACTCCATCCGAGCGATTTCAGCGCCGCCCAGACGGCCCGACACGTTGATGCGGACGCCCTTGGCGCCGAGGCGCATGGCGGACTGCATCGAACGCTTCATGGCGCGACGGAACGCGACGCGGCGCTCGAGCTGCTGGGCGATGTTCTCGGCCACCAGCTGCGCGTCGGTCTCGGGCTTGCGGATCTCGACGATGTTCAGGTGAACCTCGCCGTCCGTCATCGCCGCGATGTCCTTGCGCAGCTTCTCGATGTCCGCACCCTTCTTGCCGATGATCACGCCAGGGCGCGCGGCATAGATGGTGATGCGGCACTTCTTGTGCGGACGCTCGATGATGATCCGCGAGACGCCGGCCTGATACAGGCGCTTCTTCAGCGCGCGACGGACCTTGATGTCCTCGTGCAGCAGCTTGCCGTACTCGGCGCCGTCGGCGAACCAGCGGCTGTCCCAGGTGCGGTTGATGCCGAGGCGAAGCCCGACCGGATTGATCTTCTGACCCATTAGGCGGCCTCACCCAACTCGCGGACCACGATCGTGATCTCGCTGAACGGCTTCTCGACGCGCGACGCACGACCGCGGGCGCGGGCATGGAAGCGCTTCATGACCAGGTTCTTGCCCACATAGGCCTCGGCGACGACCAGCGAGTCGATGTCGAGGTTGTGGTTGTTCTCGGCGTTCGAGATCGCCGAGTAGAGCGCCTTGCGGACGTCCTGGGCGATACGCTTCGGGCTGAACTCGAGCTCGTTGAGGGCGCGTTGCACCTTCAGGCCGCGGATCGACTGGGCCACGAGGTTGAGCTTGCGGGGGCTGGTGCGCAGGGTGCGGACCTTCGCCACCGCTTCGGCGTCCGTATAACGGCGAGCCTTGGCTTGCTTGCTCATCTTACTTCCTCTTGGCCTTCTTGTCGGCCGCGTGACCGGGGAAGAAGCGGGTCGGCGCGAACTCGCCGAGCTTCATGCCGACCATGTCTTCCGAGATGAGCACCGGGACGTGCTTCTGGCCGTTGTGCACGCCGAACGTCAGGCCCACGAACTGGGGCATGATGGTCGAGCGGCGCGACCAGGTCTTGATGACGTCCTTGCGGCCGGAGCTGGCGGCAGCCTCGGCCTTCTTCAGCAGGTACCCGTCGACGAACGGGCCTTTCCAGACGGAACGGGTCATGGCTTAGCGAGCCTTCCGAGCGTGACGCGAGCGGATGATGAACTTATCCGTCGCCTTGTTCTTGCGGGTCTTCCGGCCCTTCGTGGGCTTGCCCCACGGGGTGACCGGGTGACGGCCGCCCGAGGTGCGGCCTTCGCCGCCGCCGTGCGGGTGGTCGATCGGGTTCATGGCGACACCGCGGACGTGCGGACGACGGCCCTTGTGACGAGCGCGCCCGGCCTTGCCGAGGTTCTCGTTCATGTGGTCCGGGTTCGACACGGCGCCGACGGTGGCGATGCAGCCGTCCGGCACCATCCGCAGCTCGCCCGAGTTCAGGCGGATCTGGGCGTAGCCGGCGTCACGACCGACGAGCTGGGCATAGGCGCCAGCCGAACGGGCGATCTGGCCACCCTTCATCGGCTTCAGCTCGACGTTGTGGATGATCGTACCGATCGGCATGCCACGGAGCGGCATGGCGTTGCCCGGCTTCACGTCGGCCTTCTCGGCGGCGATGACGGTGTCACCGGCCTTGAGGCGTTGCGGGGCCAGGATGTAGGCCAGCTCGCCGTCCTCGTACTTCACCAGGGCGATGAAGGCCGAACGGTTGGGGTCGTACTCCAGGCGCTCGACCGTGCCGGGCACGTCGAACTTGCGGCGCTTGAAGTCCACGATGCGGTACAGGCGCTTGGCGCCGCCGCCGCGGAAGCGGACCGCGACCCGGCCGTTGCCGCCGCGACCGCCCGACTTGGTCAGGCCTTCGACGAGTGACTTTTCCGGCCGGCCCTTGTGGAGCTCGGACTTGTCGACCAGGACCAGCTGACGGCGGCCCGGCGAAGTCGGATTGAACTGCTTCAGAGCCATCGACTTAGAGCCCCGTAGTGATGTCGATCGACTGGCCTTCGGCCAGGGTCACGATCGCTTTCTTGACGTCCGAGCGTCGGCCCATGATGCCGCGGAACCGCTTGGTCTTACCCTTCACGTTGACCGTATTGACCTTCGTGACGTTGACCTTGAACAGCGCCTCGACCGCAGCGGCGATCTCGTCCTTCGTGGCGTCCTCGGCGACCCGGAAGACCACCTTGTTCTGCTCCGAGAGCAGCGTGGCCTTTTCGGTGATCACCGGGGACAGGATGGTGTCGTAGTGACGGATGGTCGGTTCGACAGCCATTACGCAGCCTCCTGGAAGCGCGCCTGGATCGCCTCGACCGCGTCCTTGGTCAGGACGAGGGTGCGGCGACGCAGCACGTCGTAGACGTTCAGGCCGGCGTTCGGCAGGACGTCGACGTTCGGGATGTTCCGGGCGGCGAGCTTGAAGTTGTTGTCGACCTCGGCGCCGGCGATCACCAGCGCATGGGTCACGCCGATCTTGCCGAGCTGGTCGCGAAGGGCGGCCGTCTTGGCTTCCTTCAGGGCGACGGTGTCGACGACGATCAGCGAACCGTCCTTGGCCTTCGAAGACAGAGCGTGCTTCAGGGCCAGGGCGCGGACCTTCTTGGGCAGGTCGAACGCGTGGCTGCGGACAACCGGGCCGTGGGCCTTGGCGCCGCCGACGAACTGGGCCGCACGGCGCGAACCGTGACGGGCGCCGCCGGTGCCCTTCTGCTTGTACATCTTCTTGCTCGTACGAGAGACCTCGTTACGAACCTGAATCTTGTGGGTGCCGGCGCGACGCTTGGCGAGCTGCCAGGTCACGACGCGCTGCAGGATGTCGGCGCGGATCTCTTCGATGCCGAAGATATCGTCGGCCAGATCGATCTGGCCGCCCTTCCCGCCGTCGAGCTTGATGACGTCGAGTTTCATTACGCTTGATCCCCAGCTTCGGTCGCCTGGGCCTCTTCAGCCGGCGCTTCCGTCACGGCCGGCTCTTCAGCAGGCGTTTCGGCGGCGGCAGCGGCGGGGGTTTCGCCCGACTTGCGGAAGGCGCCCGGCTTCGGGGCCTCGGCCGGCAGAGCCGACTTCACCGCATCGCGGATCTTCACGAACGTGCCTTCCGAGCCAGGGACGGCGCCCTTGACCAGGATCAGGCCGCGCTCGGCGTCCACGCGCCAGACGGTCAGGTTGAGGGTGGTGACGGTTTCCTGGCCGTAGTGACCAGCCATCTTCTTGCCCGGGAAGGTCCGGCCCGGGTCCTGACGGTTACCCGTCGAACCATGCGAGCGGTGCGACACGGACACACCGTGCGTGGCGCGCAGACCGCCGAAGTTCCAGCGCTTCATCGCGCCGGCGAAGCCCTTACCGACGGTCACGCCCGTGACGTCGATCTTCTGGCCCGCCACGAAGTGGTCGGCGGTGATTTCCGCGCCCACGTCGATGAGGTTGTCTTCGGAGACCTTGAACTCCACGACCTTGGCCTTCGGCTCGACTTCACCCTTGGCGAAGTGACCGCGGAGACCCTTGGAGGTGTTCTTCGGCTTCTTGCTGCCCGCGCCGAGCTGGAGGGCCACGTAGCCGTCCTTGTCCTTGGTGCGGTGAGCGACGACCTGGCAGCCTTCGAGGCTGAGGACCGTCACGGGCACGTGGGCGCCGGCTTCATCGAAGAAGCGAGCCATACCCAGCTTTTTGGCGATCACGCCGGTTCGCATCGGACCGATCCCCTTAGAGCTTGATCTCGACGTCCACGCCGGCGGACAGGTCGAGCTTCATCAGCGCGTCCACAGTCTGCGGGGTGGGGTCAACGATATCGAGCACGCGCTTGTGCGTGCGGATTTCGAACTGCTCGCGCGACTTCTTGTCGATGTGCGGCGAACGGTTGACGGTGAATTTTTCGATGCGCGTCGGCAGCGGAATGGGCCCGCGCACGGCAGCGCCGGTCCTCTTCGCCGTGTTCACGATCTCGCGAGTGGAATGGTCCAGCACGCGGTGATCGAAGGCTTTGAGCCTGATGCGAATGTTTTGAGCCATATTGCTCTTACGTTTCCCTACAGACGGCGGGCGCCCGCGTGATCTCGACCATTTCAAAGACCAGCCCGAACCCCTCGTGAGAGGCGTCCGTACGCGAAAGTCCGCACAAACGACATCGGCCCGCGCGTATGCCGCGAGGGCCACTTCCAGGGCGCTATCGCTAGCACTGCCCCGGATCGTTCCGCGGGCCGCGTCTGTGCTTCAAATCACTTCGAAGCACACAGCCGGTCCAACAGGAGGCGCGGTAATACCGATGCGACTCGGCTCCGTCAAGGGGCGCGCCGCAGATGCGACGTCGCCCCCTGCCCGCCGCGGCTACTTGCCGACCTGGACCGAGCCCGAGCCCATGATGCTCTTCGAGACTTCGCCACGGACCTCGGTCGCGTGGACGTCGCCCGAGCCGGCGATCCTTGCGTTGAGGCTGTCGGCGCTGCCCCGGAAGTCCACGTCGCCTGAGCCGGCGATCGAGACCTTCACGGCCCCGGCGCGGCCGCCGCCGATCTCCACGTCACCGGAGCCTGCGATGGAGACCTCGATCGGCCCCGAGGCCGAACGGACCGCGGCTGAACCGGACCCCGCGATGCTGATGTCGAGGCCGCTCTTGACCTCGCCGATCGCCACGTCGCCCGAGCCGGCGACGCGGACCTTCAGCCCGCCGGCCGAGCCCATGCGCGCGTCGCCCGAACCGGCCACATTCACCTTGGCGGCGCCGTCCACATTGGCGACGGTCCAATCGCCGCAGCCGGCGTTGTCGAGCTTGAGGCTGGCGGAGCGCCCCACCGAGCCGAACACCGCCCCGCCGGCCTCCACGTCCACGTCACGCGGCGTGTGGATCACCACCCGGGGCATCTCGTCCCACGACACGTCGCCGACGTCGCGGACCGTGACGACCGCCTTGCCGGCCGAACCCCGGCAGTTGCGGATCTTTCGATCCAGGTCCCCGTCCACGATGGTGCGGCCGCCAGGCAGGGTGCGGATCGTCAGCGGCGTACGTGGGTTGGCCTTCAGGATCTCGACCTTCACGTCGCTGCGGTCGGAGGGCACGACGGTGACGCGCGCCACGGCGTCACGGATCTCCACCGTACCCGCCTGCGCCGCGCCGGCGCTCAGGGTCGCGGCCGCCGCCAGTAGAACCATCTGCAGACGCATCTTCATCTCCCGTCTCGGAAACATCGTGACGGGAAGCTAGCCGGGCCCTCACGGGACCACAGCTTAAATCGGGGTCATGACTTGGATGTCATTCGCGACGGCCCCTGCCCGCCCCGGCGGTCGCTGACTGGCACGCCTCGCGCGCAAAGCAAAAGGGCCGCCGGGTTGTCCGGCGGCCCTTCGCTTAGGGTCTTCGGTAAGCGGTGAGGCTTACTTCAGGATCTTCGAGACGACGCCCGAACCGACCGTGCGGCCACCTTCGCGAATGGCGAAGCGCAGGCCCTGGTCCATGGCG